>CAYPFA010000006.1:0-21727 GCA_964410025.1 Candidatus Woesearchaeota archaeon | reverse complement strand
TGGTTTTCAAAGAAGCTCAGGAAGAAATCAGAAAGGTAACCGGCTGGAAATGGCCGTGGAGTAAAAAATGAATAAGCGAGCTCAAGTTACTCTATTTATTATTTTATCCATTATAATAGTTGCAGGAATAATGTTTTTCTTTTTCGGAGATAAAATTAAATTTACTCCAAGTGCATCAAAAAATCCCCAGGCCTTCATGGATCAGTGTATAAAAAATTCTATCAAAGAATCAGAAACTCTAATATTGCAATCAAATGGTTTCACAAAAATAGAAGATAATTTTATTTTATATAATAAAGAAAAAGTTCCCTATTTATGTACAACTGCAGAATTTTACACTTCCTGTACTCCCCAGGAGCCAGCCTTTCTAAATTCTATTCAAACACTAATGGAAAATAAAGTTTCACGAGATGCGGAAAATTGTTTCATTCAACTTACAGATGATCTTGAATCAAGCGGCTATTCCGTCACGAGAGAAAAATCCGGAACATCAATCGCTATAAGAAAAGGTGAAATTTTTGCCTCAACAAATAATTCTATTGTTCTTAGAAAGGATGAAATATCCACCGAAATTGCACCAATGCAAGTTTCCTATTCATCCGGACTTTTTGATTTAATAAAAACCGCGCAAACAATTGTAAACTACGAATCATCTCTTTGTGAATTTGATTTAATTAACTGGCAAAGATTTGAGAATCCAGTTAAAATTACAAGATTCAGAACTTCAGATCAAACAAAAATTTATACGCTAACAGATAGAATTTCAGATAAACAAATTAAATTTGCAGTTAGAACCTGTATTATGCCAGCCGGAATATGAGAAAACAAAAGATAATATCAATCTTTGAAATGTTCATGATGATTCTATCATTATTTGCATTTTCCTTTTTAGTTGCCGAGACAAATATTAAAGAAGTTTCCGCCAGTGATCAATATCCCTCGGGCTGCTGTCTAGAATCGCAAACTGGTTCGATATGTCAAGAAATGAATTTATTGGATTCAAAAAGTTGCAAAACTGATTTGGTCGGAACAAGTTGCAAAGAAGTTCAGCAATGTCAAACTGGTTGTTGTTATAATTCCAACGCAGGAGTTTGTTCTCTAAATGCGCCAAAAGAAAAATGTGAAATTTCCGGTGGCAACTGGTCGAGTGATGCAAATTGTAACATAGAACAATGCCAAATTGGTTGTTGTATTTTAGGCGACGGAGCATCCATGTCTACCACAAGAGAATGCACGCTAATGTCACAAAAATATGGCATAGAAAAAATATTCAAACCACTAGATTCCATCGGATCCTGCTCTTCCTATACCGGTTTATCCGAAGAAGGAGCCTGTTTAACAGCTTCAACGGATTTCTCCAGCGAAAAAAGTTGCACTTTTACAACCAAAGGAAAATGTTCCGGAGAATTCAAGCAAGGCTATTTATGTACATCAAAAGAACTAAACACCAGCTGTGATATAACGGAAAAAACCTCCTGTATCGATGGAAAAGATGAAGTTTATTTCATTGACTCTTGCGGCAATAGAGCAAATATTTACGACGCAACAAAAGCAAAAAATCAAACTTATTGGGAAAAATTTATTTCTCCTGATAAATCCTGTTCGACTCAAAGTTCAACCTGTGGAAATTGTGACTATTCAACCGGCAGCGTTTGTTCTGTATACAAAACTGGAGACGTAAAACCCCAACTAGGAACTAATACTTGTAAAAATTTAAATTGTGGCGATAAAAAACACGGAGAATCTTGGTGCGTCTACGATACAAACCCGAATAAAATCGCCCCAGTCGGCTCAAGACAATTTGTTGCCTCTTGTATAGAAGGAGAAATTTCAATTGAGGGCTGTGCAGATTTTAATCAAGAAATTTGTGCACAAAATACAGATACCGGAGCAAAAAGAACTCAGGCAAAATGTTTAGTCAACGATTGGAGAAGCTGTTTAAACGCAAATGAAAAAGAAAGTTATCAAGAAGTTGCAAAAGAATGTAATAGAAATCCTCAATGCATGATGTTCAATGATTATTTCGGACAAGAAAAACTAAAACGTAGCGATGGAACTTTTTTTTCAGGGTTTAAAGAAGACGCAGATAATTCAGAACAAGGTTCAATAGGAGACCAAGGAAAAGATCAAAATAAAGTTCTAGCACATTGCGTTCCGAGATTTACACCCGGATTTCAGTTTTGGACAACTACTTCAAATCCAATAACAGGCACATCCGGTACTGCTTCTAGTTCTAATTATGGTGGAGATGCAGCAGAAGCAGGAGCAGTTTGCTCTCTTGGAAACTTTTTTTGTATGTCTGAAAAGCACAGAGATTGTACCCTTGGCGGAGGATGCGAAAGTTGGGACGATGATTCAAGAAATTGGGAATGCAATTTTGATGCAGGCAATCATGAAGCAGAAGTGAGAGGAAAAGATTTACCGAATTTACTAGCTGCTTTGAATGAGCGATGTAGATCAATCGGAACCTGTGGTGTTTCTTCAAATATAGCCGGGCAAATTAATTCACAAGATTCTGGAGTAACAATCACTAGAGTCAAAATAAGTAGAAAAGGAGATATTGAAGAAAAGTACACAGTCGCAGGATATAATATTTCTAAAGACTATCTAAACTCTCTTCCCACAAAAATAAAATCCATAAAATCTTTAAGCGATTTACAAAACTATGGAAAATCCGGACTTTCAGCAGAGGCTGCCGGAACTGGGAATTCTCAATCCACAGGAGACAATACGGGAGCATTAAGTCTCTCAATACTTGCAAAATCTTTTGATACAGGACAAAAAGATTTAGAAAAATTCCAACAAAATCTAAATACATTAAGCGGACTAGGGACCATGGCAGGACTCGGTGCATTTAAGCTCGGAGGAGGAACAACGGCTTATGAATTTAGCCATAACGCTCTAGAACAAAGTGCAGGAGAAGCCACAATAAATATTTACAAAAATGGAGATTTAGTTGCAAAAGATGTTCCTTATTCTGGATCGGGAGTAGAAATGTCTGAAGTTGGCGAACCAGGAACAGCACTTCAAACCTCACAAGGTTCCACTGCTTGGAGAAATGCCGGTTGGAGAATTGGAGGAGCAATAGTTGGGGCAATAATCGGTTCTCAACTCGGAGCACTAATTGCTAAAAATCAAGATTGGAGTCCAGGGAAACAACAACAATTTATTTTGCTCATGTCATCTATTGGCGGACTTTTGGGAACTATGGGGGCGAATATCGCAATAGCCGCAGCAGCACCCGGAACAATGAGTGCTGGTTCTGTCGTAGGTGCAGCATTTGGTGCAACAGTAACCGGAACTACTGCCACAGGCACAACAACTGTCGGAGTTACAGCTGGTGGCGGAGGTGCGGTAGGTGGATCAGCTGGTGGTGCTGCGGCAGGAAGTTTATCTTGGTCAGCAGTTTTTGGAATAGTTGGAATTGCAATTGCGGTTCTCTATATTATTTACCAAACATTTATTGAAACATACGAAGAAAAAGAATATTACATAATGCAATTTTCTTGTAATGCTTGGCAACCGCCAAAAACAGGAGAATGTAATGTTTGTAATTCTGATGTTCGACCTTGCTCAGAGTACAGATGTAAATCACTTGGAAGCAACTGTCATTATTTTAATGAAAATGGAGATCCGGGCTATTGTGCCTCTTTGTCAGACATTTGGCAAGCAATCATAAAACCCGAGGAGAAAATTTTATCCGAAGGAAATAAATATTTTAGTGTAAAAGATCAAGGTTTTGAAATACAAGGCAAAACAAAAGCAGAAGTTGAAGCATGGAAACCTCTCACTTTCGGAATTACAACCGACAAACAAGCAACTTGTAAAATTGATACCGAGCACAAAAAATCTTACGAAGAAATGTCCTACACTATGTTATCTTTTGTTAATCAAGAAACAAATAAGGCTGAAGGTTCCAGTCATCAAATAACTCTGTCTCCACATGTTGCATTTATAGACGGACCAAACTCCGACACAACTCTTCCAATAAAATCTGGAGAAAATGAATATTATATAAGATGCAAAAATTTTGCAGGACAGGTAAACGAAGCAGAATTTACAGTTCAAGTTAAAATGGCCGAGGGTCCAGATTTAACGTTAGCACAAATTTTGAGCACCTACCCGCAAGACAATGCTTATTTGAAACAGGGAATAAATTCCACAAATTTAGCAATCACACTAGACGAACCAGCCGAATGTAGATATTCAGTAGAGTATGACGAACCCTATTTCTCAAGCATGCAAAATAATATGACTTGCCAAACCAGCAAAGCATCTGGCTATTATGGAACCTGGCCTTGTTTCGCAAAAATAGAAAATTTAACCGACACAACAAAATTATTTATTAAATGTAAAGACCAACCGGGACTAGTTGAAAACGGAATTTACACAAGAAACGGCGAAAACTCTCCAAGCAAACAATTAAATTTTAATATTTGCAAACAAGGTTTAGAAATAACATCCACAAAACCAATATCAGGAACGCTTTTAGAAATAAACAATTCAGCAGTTAATTTAGAAATAAAAACTTCTGGTTGTATAAACAGCGGAGAATCCATCTGTTTTTACAGTGTGGTAGGATTTGGAGATCAATATACTACATTTTTAGAAACTGGAAAAACAACGCACAAACAAACTTTCAGCACTTTAGGAACAGGAAACTATACAATAAATATGAAATGTGAAGACATAGCTGGAAATCAGGCGAACCAATCCATGAATCTTTCCGTCTACCTAGATAGTCTGCCTCCAATTATTTCAAGAGTAATAAAATCCGGAACAAATTTATTAATTAATACGGACGAGCCAGCAAAATGCGCCTACAAGCTAATGAATTCCACAGATGAATGCGATTTTGATTTTTATTCTTCCGGAGATTTTTCTCAAGTCCATGCTCTTCAACTAACTAAAGAAACTGGAGGAATTTACGGAGTTAAATGCATTGACAAAAAAGGCAATTTGCCGTCAGCAGGATGCTCGGGAATTTTTAAAATTCTCGGATAATCGCATTATTTATAAACTACAACAATATAAAATTAATATGGGTGAAAAAAATAAAAGAGGTCAGGTAACTATATTCATCATTATTGCCATGTTAATCGTCGGTATGATCTTGTTTTTTTTCCTTTATCTTAAGCCAACTTTTTTTACTCAAACCGGAGCCTCTCTTTACATTGATAGTTGCATAACAAAAGAGTTATCAACAAAAATTAATCAACTAAGTTTAACCGCAGGAGTTGTAAATTCTGCTTTTACAAAAATGTATTTAGACGAAAACATAACAATTCTTTGTTACACCGATGAATATCATAAACCTTGCGTCGTTCAGCAGCCCTTTCTAAAACAAACTTTTGAAGAAAATTTGGCGAAAATTATGAAGCCTATCGTCGATAAATGTTATTCTGCCTCTCTTGAAGATTTAAAATCCAAAGGCTATAATGTAAATGAAGGCGTAATAAATCAAAAACTTGAAATCGTTCCTGGCTCAGTAAAAATTTCAGTAAATTCCGGCACCACAGTTTCAAACGGCGAATCTTCTGCTCAGATCGGAGATAAAATAGAAATTAACTATCCATCAGAAATTTATACAATCCTAACCATTGCAAATTCCATTCTTCAGTTTGAAACATCCTACGGAGATTCCGAAGTTTCCAGCTTTATGTTTTACTATCCTGATCTTACGGCAGAAAAAATAAGAAGAGATGAGGGTTTCAAAATCTATATACTCACGGATAAAAAAGATATTAAATACAGATTTGCATCAAGAAGTTATGCTTGGCCGCCTGGCTACGGAGTTTACCAATGATAAAAAAAAGATTTGCATTTTTATTTTTATTTGGAATGATTTTATCCTCACTTAGTGTATTTGCACTCTCAACTCTTTCCTCCGATTCGGTCTGTTGTGAAAAAACAATACAAGGTGGAATTTGTATTAACACTCAACAAACACAATGTGATACGTCAGTAAATCCTTTAACACAAAGCGCTTTTAGAATAGTTCCCACCTCATGTGACTCCACCGCTTTTTGTAAACTTGGAACATGCTATGATTCAAAAGAAGGAATGTGTTTAGAAAATGTTCCTCAGGAAGTTTGTCAATCTAACAACGGAACTTGGAGCGAAAAAAAAGCCAACGAATTAGCCCAATGTTCATTGGGTTGTTGTATTATGTCAGACCAGGCAGCATTTGTTACCATGACTCGTTGTAAAAGTCTTTCTTCTTTTTATGGAATAACAATCGATTTCAGATCTCAAGTAGGGTCGGAAACTGCCTGCATCGAAATTGCCAACGCTCAAGACGAAGGAGCCTGTGTATCTTATGATCAAGGAGTTAAAACCTGTAAATTTCAAACAAGAAAAGAATGTGGCGGATCAACTTCCACCCTTTCCATAAACATTACTCCTTTAGATCAAACTTCTGGAAAATTATTTTTCAAAGACGTTTTATGTTCTGCTGAAGAACTTGGAACGGTAAATGCTCGTCAGGTTTCCACTAGTTGTTATCAAGGAAAAGTTTACTGGCTGGATTCCGAAGGACAAAGAGAAAATGTTTTTTCATCCGATAAAGATAAATCTTGGAATGATGGAAGAGTTGCAAATCCAGACGCTATTTGTGCAGAAACTGGTGAAAGTAAAACCTGTGGAAATTGTGATTATCTTGCCGGCTCGAGATGTTCTCCATGGAACGGACTTCTAGGAATAGGCAAACCCATCGCAGGAAATTATTTTTGTAAAACAACAATGTGTACTGATCGAGACGGAAATAAAAGAATGAATGGTGAATCCTGGTGTGTTTACGACGAGAAAACAGGAGAAGGACGAGACACTGCGGGCAGCAGACAATATAGAGAAATTTGTGTTGATGGGTCTGTAAAAGTTGAAGCCTGTGAAGATTTTAGAAATCAAATTTGTATACATTCGGGAATTCAAACTTCTCAAGGAGAATATTCAGTTTCTGCATGTAGAGTAAATAAATGGCAAGACTGTACTCAACAAACAAAAAAAGATACTTGTGAAAATACCGACGCAAGAGATTGTATTTGGATTGCAAAAGTTGACGGAATTAACTTTAGCGTTTCTAAAGCATCAGGCTCTGCATCCACCTCTCAAGCCTTTAGTACAACCTCTGCCTCACCACCAATAAGTTCAACATCAAATACAAACACACTTGCAGCAGTAAGCGGCATAGCGAGCACAGTGAGTCAAGTTACTGGTAGCGCAGTAAGTCACATTGTAGGTTCTGGTTACACTCAACAATGGGCAGAAAATCAATTAGATAATAAACTTAGAACTAATAGAACGGAAAATGATTCTGGACTTTGTGTTCCAATGGTTCCACCAGGGCTTCAATTCTGGACATCGGGCGATGCAGGCTCAGTTTGTTCTCAAGCAACAGCAACATGTGAAGTCACAATTAAAATGACAGAAGAGTATAAAGGATCTCAAGTTATTACAGGAGCACTTGGCTCATCAACTAAAACCTATAAAATGTATAATTCTTCCGGAGCAGAGGTTCAGAGAACAGACTGTTTAGTTTGGGATGATAAAAGCAAAGGAACTCTAAAAGTAAATCCTGATTGGGGCACTAAAGCAAACGCGATTTGTTCTGCCATGGGCGATTGCGGTGCAGACTATAATTTCAACAGAGCTTTCACAGACGACGGATATGAATGGAAATATGATAATCAATCCTACTTTTTCACGCAAAGTGATTTGGGTTTAATTGCACGAGGACTTGGCACTGGCACAGGCGAAGCAATAAAAATAGATTATATTATTAATGATAAATATCAGTTAAATCAAGATGACTATGTCTATGTAAAATGACAAACAAAAAATTATTCCCAGCTGTATTTTTACTAATGCTAATTATGTCTTTTAGTCTAATCTCAGCAACTGAATTAAAACTGATTAAAGTTTCAGAACTTAAAGAAGGAGATATTATGGTTGATAAAAATGGTAATGAAATTTTCGTAAAAACAATAGTTTCTCAAGTAAAAGAATCTAAAACAATCGGGCAGGTTATTAGCGAAAAAGTTTTTTCCGCAGTACAAGAAAATAAAAATAGTTCTTTAACTGGATTTGCCATTCAAACCCAAGGAAAACTTTCCGCAGCTCAGCCAAAAATCGTCGACAAAATTAAATCTTTTTTCACAGGATGGTTCAAATGATTCTTCAAAAATTGTTTACATCTAAAAATAGAATTAAGATAATAGAGTTTTTCTTTTTCAAAAAAAATGAAAGTCATATAAGAGAAGTTTCTACAATTTTAAAAATCTCTCCAAGCGCAGTAAAAAAGGAAACAGATAATTTAATAGATATAGGAATTTTAGAAAAAAAATCAGGTAAGATTGTTTTAAACGAAAATAACAATATTTCAAATGATTTAAAAAATATTTTTGTTAAAACAGACTTTTTATATATACCCATAAAACAATCTCTTGGGAAGGAAAAAATAGATTTTGCATTAATATTTGGAAGTTTTGCAAATGGGAATTTTAAAAATGAGAGCGATATAGACTTGCTGATAATTGGAAACTTGAGTTTGGATGATGTATATAAAAAATTAAAAGAGCCAGAAAAACAAACAAATAGGGCAATTAATCCTATTGTGTGGACACGAAAAACTTTTTTAGAAAAGAAAAGGTCAGGACTAATAAGAGATATTGCTAAAAAGAAGATAATGATGTTAATGGGAGATGAAAATGAATTTCGAAAACTTGTTGAATAATAAAAAAATAGAAAAAATAGAAAGAGACGAAAGAGACTTTGCAAAAGTAGACGAAGACATAAAATCAGCAGAAGATAATTTAAAACTAAAGAATTTGGATTGGGTAATGTCTATTTCATATCAGGCAGTTTTAAGGGCTTCTATAAATTTAATGTCTAATCTGGGATTCAGGGCAATAGGAAAAGAGCATCACAAAAATACATTTGAATTTTTAAGAGAATGTAAGCTGGATGAGGATATGGTTGATTTTTTTGATAAAATAAGGATAAAGAGAAATAATTTTTTATATAAAGACATGGAAGAGATTTCAGAAAAAGAAGCAAGCGAAATATTAATAAAAGCAAAAGAATTCGTTCAAGAAATTAGAACATTCGTTCTAAAAAATAGAACAGGGGTTAAAAATGAATAAACGCGCAATCTCATCGTTGTCTTTCGTTTTAATGTTAGTAATTTCAACTTTCGCCTTTGCATTTTTAATCGGAAGCGAAGTGAAGACGGTGAGTGCAATATCATGGAATCCGACCACTTGGGGCAAAACATTTTCAGAAGGAGATTCTTTTAGCTATAGTGGGAATGTGTACGTGTATGTAGAATCAAGCAAAAAGTGGGAAACGGCTAGGGGAGAACCATTAAACAGTGTTCCTATTCGGGCTAAGGTTACTTATGTTAATGCTCCAGTTGCAACCAACGAAGAAATCAAGATAATAAATAAAGAAGTAGAGCCAGAAAAAAAAGCACCAGTAGAAACAGAAGGGCCAATTGTTTTCCCCGGTGATGATGCGCAAATAGCAGCAAGAAGAGGAGATACTAAACTGGTGAATGGAGTTGAATATACCTATTTATCAGCAGCTTCCAATGGAGAGGGATGGTATTCAAATAATATGGAAAAACTTCAAGAGGCTATAGCGGTCCCAGCATCTGTTCCACCAATAAATCTAGATGCGAAAGCAGTTGCTCTAGCAGCCTCCCAAATTCCTGGTCCAGTAGGGATCACAATCGGAGGTAACCCAATCGCAGCTCAATTACCAGCAGGTGTTTATTCTGGAAATTATATTGCAAATGACGTTATTAAGAGCGGAACAAGTACTCTTGTCGAAAAAGGTGGATCGTTCACTGTCGGTCTAAATTCTGGAGTTGACGCAAAAGATAAACCTTACATCGTTGGAGGCGTTTCAGTAACATCAGAGCAAGCAACTTCAATCTTGGGAGCATCAACTGCGGGTGTTTTTTCAAAGGGCGTCCCAGCTGGTTCAACTTATGATTCCGCTTCTAAATTATGGATTGCGCCAACAGGAGCAAGATATGGTAGCGATGGTAAAGTCGTTGATCGAGGCACATATGACTCTAAAATTTTCGGAAAGGATACTTCTTTTGCGACGGGACAAATAGTGGATGGTTTCCAATGGTCTTTAATAGCACTAGGCGCAGTCCAAACTCTCGCTCCAGTTTTAGGAGTAGATAAAGACGAAACAAACGCAATTTCCATCGCAGCAATGTCCGGAATTATGGCTGGAAAGTTAGCATACTCATTTTTAGGAAGAGGTGGAACAACATATGGTTCAAGTTGGATAGCAAGTGAGAAAGGGGCAATAGGAAGCAAGAGTCTCTTTGGATTTGGCGGTCAAGGACAAACAGCTAGATTTATTTCGTCTCCAGGTTTTTCCGTGGGATTAGGCTTAGCAACAGCGTGGTTGATGTATAATAGCATGCATAAAAAAGAAAAAGAAAGCAGAGAAGCAGTCACATTCTCCTGTTTACCATGGCAAGCTCCCAACGGCGGATCCGATTGTGAATTATGTAACGACAAAACTGGTTTACCCTGTTCCGAATATAGATGTAAATCTCTAGGACAATCCTGCGAACTTCAGAACATCGGAACAACACGAGAAATGTGTGTCGATGCAAATAGAAGAGACGCTTCACCTCCAACAATCAAACCCGACTATACAGCTCTTACTCCAAGTTTCTCCTACTCCGACGTAAAAGACATGCCACCAGGAGCAGGTTTTAAAATAACAAGTAATGCCACAAATACCGGTTGTATAAAACCTTTCACTCCACTAGAATTTGGAATCACAACAAATGAACCATCTCAATGTCGAATTGACGTCGAGCCAAAGGGAAGCTACGACGCCATGTCTGCCTATTTCGGCGGAGATAGTCTCTACTCCTATAATCACACCGAGTCATTAAGTTTACCATCAACAGTAGACATAAAAAATTCCTCTTTAGAATTAGCAAACGGCAAAGAACTTTCTTTCTTTATTAGATGTAAGGATGCAGTAGGAAATATTAACGAAGCAGATTACGAATTAAAATTATGCGTCGATCCTTCACCCGACACCACAGCTCCTGTAATAGAAGGAACATCAATTTTAAACAACGGATGTATTTCAGCCGACTCAGACAACGCAACCGTTGACTTCTACACAAACGAACCATCAGAATGTAAATGGAGTTTTACAGCTAATCAAGATTTCAACCAGATGCAAAATAATATGACTTGCCTAAATTCCATAAGAGAAATAAATGCACTTCAGGTTTATACCTGTTCATCGTCGCTAACTGGCGTTGCACGAGACGGAACAAACTTTTACGTAAAATGTAAAGATCAGCCAGCACTAGGAAACGATACAAAAAGAAATCCGAACAGAGAAGATTATGTATTTAGCTTAAGAGGAAGCAATAAATTAAAATTAAATACCATCCAACCAAACGAAACGGTTTATGGCGCAGTCCGTCCAACAGCTGTCGAATTATACGCACAAACTACCTATGGTTGTGATAGCAATCAAGCCTACTGTTACTATTCAGCAACGGGCGATGAAGGAAGTTTTGTTCAATTCTTCGACACAAACAAAGGCGACGGCATACACACACAAAGATTAGATTTACTTGAAGGCGATTATACTTATTACGTAAGATGCGTCGATTCAGGCGGAAATTTAGTAGAAAATACAACTTCCTTTAAAGTTGACATTGACACCAATGCGCCAATAATTACGAGAGTCTACCAGAAAGATGATTTACTAAAAGTTGAAACCCAAAGAAGTTCCGAATGTGTTTTCACCAACGACAACTGTGATTATTTATTTGTTGAAGGAACAGAAATGCCCTACACTAATCAACCAGTTCATGTAACTCAGTGGATGACAGACAAAACCTATTACATAAAATGTCGAGATGAATTCCGAACCGAACCAACCGATTGTTCGATGATAGTAAGACCAACAGCAAACTTTTTGTAATCTCATCAATAAACTTTTAAACTAAACTTTCGTCTATATTTTATGAGATCAAAGAGAGGTCAAGGAACAATGGATCTTCCATTCACATGGATTTTTGCAATTTTACTAATAATTGTTTTCATTATGGTGGGAGTTTACGGAATAAAATATTTTCTTAACCTAAGCACCTGCTCAAATATTGGTTTATCCTACGACCAGCTCCAAAAAGAAATTGACCAAGTTTATCAATCTTCCTCGTCGGAAAAAAATGTCGAAATAAGTTTTCCAGGACTTACCATGATTTGTTTCGGAAATTTATCCAGAGAAATTAAAGGCAGTTCTGATGTGTATGACCAGCTAATGATTTACAAAGGATTAGATCTAAATACATTTTTACTGCCACCAGGAAAATCCTGTAATATGGAAACGAAAAAATTAAAGCACATAGATTTAGACAATACCACTTCTTTAGAAAATCCACATTGCATAGAAATCGTCGACGATAAAGCAACACTGAGATTAAAAAAAGATTACTATAGCAAGGCTGTTACAATCAAATGAAAAATAAACGAGGTGACTTTAATTTTGCATTATTATTTGCAATCATCGCCGGCTCGGCAATTTTACTTTTAGCAATTTATGGCGCCGTCAAAGCCGGAAACTCCGCTCAAGTCCAGTCTGCAGCTGAAGTAGCTAAAGAGTTCGACATAATCACAAATCCTCTTCAGGGAGGATTCGCGCCAACAAAAACCAGTCTAATAACATTTCCTAAAAATACAAGAATAGAAAACACCTGTTCTTTTTACAACGATTTTGGCTACAATAGCATTGCTGTTCAATCAGAAGTTGGAACTGGAGATAAGTGGCTCGACTCAACAATCCCAGTTAGAATAAATAATAAATATATCTATTCAGATTTCGAAGAAGGCAAATCATTTAGAGTAATGTCAAAATCTTTTGAGTTCCCATATAAAGTTGCTGATTTACTTTTTATAACTTCAAAAAATTATTGTTTCATGCACCCACCCGCAGAACTTGCAAAATCCATCCTTTCCCTATCGGTAAAACCCACAGAACAGAATTTTATTGGAGTAGAAACCGACGAAAATAACACCTGCTTTGACGAAGCCATTACCGTTTGTTTCGAATTTGGAAATTGTGACATTGTTATTAGCGGAACTTGCAATGATGAAACTTCTTGTGATTCAAAATACGATTCCGGAACCGTTAGAAAAAATGGCGAAACCATGACCTACGAAGGAAACTTATTATTTGCAGCCTTATTTTCCTCTAAAGAAATTTATGATTGTAATTTTCAAAGACTAATGTTTAGAACGTCCAAGATAGCTGATATTCTTTCGGCCAAGGCAGATTTAATGAACGCCCGAGGATGTAACACTCAAATGAAACTAGACATGGAATATTTTTCCGGTATAACAAAAAATGGACAGATAGAAGATTTACGAACACTTTCCTCGGCGGCAAAAATACTTAAGGATGCAAAACAAGAATTTGGTAGCTACGCTTCGGAGTGTGATTTATGGTAACTAAAAAAGCGGACATGCGAATTCAACAAATGGCCTTCATGATTCTTTTTGTTTTCGTTTTCTTCGCAGTTGCAGGATTATTTGTGCTCTCAATTCAAACAAGAGGTATAAAACAATCCTTCCAAGATCTTCAAAGAAGTTCAGCTTTATCGTCTATAAAACCCATCGCAGACATGCCAGAATTTAATTGCGGCTCCTCCGAATCTCTTTGTCTTGATGAGGATAAACTTTATGCCGTCTCTCTAATTTCATCCTCCTATGAAAATTTTTGGCCAGTTACTTCCATAAAAGTGCGAAAAATTTTCCCAAGACCCGGAGGAGAAGAAATAAGATGCCCCCAGGCAAACTGCACCTATTATGAAATATATGATTCTGGCCAAGAAAACACAGAGGAATACGGCACCTTCGTTTCAATCTGTAAACAAGTTAATATTGAAGGCAGTATAATAAGAGAATGTGGAATTGGAAAGCTAGATGTTGGAGTAAAAATAAAATCCTAGCTATCTTCTTCCGTCGCTGCTTTTTATCGTTTGATTAGATTTGATTGTATTTCCTACTGTGCTAACAGCACCCTTACTGAAATCAAACAAGCTTAATCCAGCCTGTCCAACCCAACTAAAATACACGTATACGGAGTTTATAACGGCTTTAGGGCTACTTAAATCCACAGCGGAATATTTATACCAACCAATTACTGAACCACCAATTATTAGAATTATAACTATTATAACAGTAGCCTTTATCGCTTTAAAATCGTGTTCCAATTTTATAAAAGAAGTAACTATGAACATTAACACAGTAGCAGTAATTATTATCCAAACTATCATAAAAGTCAAAAGGATTACTCATATAAAAATGTTTTTATACCTACTCTAACTAGATAATTTATGGTGATGAAGATTTTTTTATTCAGGCACGGCCAAACAGAGTACAATCGTGACAGTAAATTTACAGGATTTTCCGATTCTAAATTAACTAAAACCGGAACAGATGATGCAAAAATCGTCGCTGAAAGATTAAAAAAAGAAAAATTCCACATGGCTTTTCAAACATCCCTTTCTCGTTCCAAAGACACACTAAAAGAAGTTTTGAGATTCCATCCAGAATGCAAAGAAATTCTTGAAGATGATCGAATGAAAGAAAGAAACTATGGAGACTTGAATGGCCAAACTCATCTGCAGGTTGTTCAGAAATTCGGCGTTCATAAATATGATTTATGGCACAGAAGTTGGGACATAAGACCCCCAAAAGGAGAATCCTTTAAAGATGTGGAAAAAAGAGTAAAAGTTTTTATTGTTGATTTGAAAAAATTAATGAAAGAAACCAATTACAGCGTCGCTATTTCTGCACATGGAAATTCCATCAGACTATTTAGAAAAATAATGGAAAATTTATCCACAAAACAAGCCTGTGAAATTTATATACCTTATGATAAAGTTTACGAATATGAAATTTAACATGGAAAAAAGAGCACTAATAGGAAAAATATTTTTAACAATTTTAATAATTATTTTAATAATTATCACCATTGCAGGAATAACTGCCTATCAAGCAGTAAGTCTTTTGAAACTTGTTCAACAAGAAACTCCTCAAATAACTTCAGAGGTTCAGCTTCTGGCTAGTGGTGATTGTTCAAAAATTTCTTCCATTGAGACAAGAATAGATAAAATAGAAAGCGAAGTAACATCGGCCTGCAAAAACCCTCTTATTAAAATTGCAGTCGAGAAAATGGATCAAATCCCAATAAAGTGTAATAATATTGCGCAGCTTAAAGTCAATGCTCAGGGAAATTTAACACAAGTAAAAGAATTATGTAATAATAAAACTTTAATTAAATAGTTTCTAAGAAGCTCTCGGTCTTTTGGGTATTGTGGAAACCGGCGGCACATAAGGTGTTGGAGTAGTAACGGTAGGTTCTTTTACTGGCACCACAACTAGTTGAATATCGCTAGAATTATTTTCTTTTTTTGTAATTGCATTGTTTAAAATATTTTCTCCACTAGAATTTGCCAACTGAAATAAACTTGCAGCAAGTAGATATGTGGCAAATAAAATAGCAATAATTAAGGCAATGCCAACGACAATTTTACTGTTCATTGTTTTTACATAATAATTTATTTACTATAAGTGTTTTCCAAAAGCCAGTATAAAAAATTGAAACTCCACCAATTATCGCAATGGCAATCATATAATTTCTAAGTGCAGGATAAAATGTAATATCCGTTGTAACCAAAAAACTATGTAGACAGGCAAATATAAAAACCACGGCCATAAATTTATGCGAGAACTTCCAATTGTTATATTCCATTTTTGCGAGCACAGATAATATAATTAATGCAATAAGTAAGATTATCGAAATTATTCCGTAATTAACTGACCATGTACTGCTAGGTAAAAGATACTTGAGACCAAGAATGGGATTTATATAAATAAATTTTACCACCAATAAAATCGGATGAAATAAAACCAATACAAAAGAAATTATACCAATGCTATGATGAAATCTCAAGGTATTTCCACATCCATCAAAAAGAAATTCCACAAACTTCCACCTAGTAGCTAAAACTAAACTTAAACATAAAAGGCTCATTCCAACCAATCCACTTATCTGCCCAAGGCTATGTGTTGTCGTTGCAAAATCAGAAAACATGGGGGTTCCCTGTCTAACGCCAGCCCAAATTAAAATTGGTAAAAATCCAAGTAAATATGTGATAGCTATTCCTATATTTTTCATATAATATATTACCAAAAACTAATTATAAACCTTTTTATCAAGTTTTTCATTAAACAATATGGCTTTAGAATTACCGAATTTTATAATTGATTTAATTTTTTTATCGTCGCAAACAATACTACAAGTGGCAATAACATCTGCGATAGTTAAGTTATCAGCAATAACCGTTGCAGAAATAAAATTTCTTTTACCAATAATATGGCTTTTATTATAATTTTCACAATATTGATTATAATCACCAGATGTTGCGACCGCCTTATTGGTTATTTCAATCGTGTCAATAATTTCTCCAGCCTTTCGCGGATGTTGTATTTCTAGTCTATGTATTGCATCACCAAAAAATCCCATGTCTCCCCTTGCATCAATCCAACCATTCTCAATACCAAATTTTTCCTTCATATATTCAATCAGTTTATCAACAATAAAACCCTTAGCAATACTTCCAAGATCAATCATTACATCTTCATGGTTCAATAAGACTTTCCCCCCACTAATAACAATATTCCTATAGTCACATTCTATTTTGGAGATTTCTTTGCCGGATTTTCTTTCTAAAAAATTATTGCCAAGCGAAATATCATATTTACCGTCAGATAATTCGCAATATTTTAATGCAATAGTTATTACCTCTAGTAGTTCACTAGAAATAGTCATCGCTCTTTTTTTATTTAAAACAGCCAGTTCACTATTTTTATCATAAAAATTAAATATTTTTTGTAATCTTAATCCTTCGGCATAAATTTCCTCCACCATGTCATTAAATATTTTTTCATCTACGTCAAAAATTCCAATTTTAAAACTTCCACCCATGAGTTGTTTTTCTGTAAATAATTCCATAAAAATGTTATGTGAGTTGGATTTTTAAACTTCAGTTACCTTTTATTTTTATGATGCATGACAAAATAGGAAGTTTTAAACCTCGAAACAGAGTCTTTCTAGCTCCCATGCTAGAACCTAATGACATTGCTTTTAGATTACTTTGTAAAAAGGCAGGTTCTGGATTAAATTTTAACGGAATGATAAATCCCCTTTCAAAACAAGAATTGGTTCTAGACGATAGTCCCGCGCTCCAAATTTTTTGCATTAAAACAAAAGGCATAAAAGAGTTTATAAAAAAATATGAGAAAAAAGTCCCGCTATTTGATTTTAATCTCGGTTGCCCATCAACACTGGCAGCCAAAATGGGATTTGGAAGTTTTATGCATAACGACATTGACTCCATAGAAAAAATTTTAAAAGAAATGAGAGAATCTACAAAAAAACCAATCACTATAAAAATCAGAAAATCAGAAAACGCAGAAAAAATAATTAAGATGGCTGAAAAATACGTAGATGCGATAACAATTCATCCAAGAACGCAAAAGCAAGGTTATTCCGGTGATCCAGACATGGAATTTGCATTAAAAGTCAAAAGAGAGACAAGCCTTCCCATAATTTATTCTGGAAACGTAACGGCAAAAAACGCGCATGAATTACTCAAGCATTTTGATTTTATTATGATTGGAAGGGAAGCGATCGGTAATCCGAATATCTTTAGTGAAATAAAAGATATATTGGGGAAAGAAAAGCAAGGAGTTAATGAATCGATTGGGAGACGCCAGTCGACCATGATAGACAGCGAAGCGCAAAATTGCGAACAGCACAAGAGAAAGAATTTTCAGTTTAAAGATTATTTAAAACTTGCGAAAAAATATAATCTTTATTTCCGGCAAATAAAACTTCAAGCTATGAATTTTACAAAATCAAAAGAAAATGCAAAAAAATTAAGAGAAGAAATTGGTAAGGCAGAAACAATTCAAGATATTGAAAAAGCATTTAATTCCGTAGAATCACAATAATTTCTTTTTTATCCTTGCTATCTAGATCTTTCCACCTTTCTAAAAAGTCTTTTGATCCTAGAAAAATTTTCTTTTTCATTCTAGGATCTGCCACAAGAATTTTATCATTTTCAATTCCACAAACAACAGAATAATGGCCCTCTTTATTTTTTGTCCAATAAATTATCACAGGAATATTTTTGTCCAATAAGTCCTTTAATTCATTAACGTTAGAATTTTTTTTATAATAAGAATTAAATCCCAACTTTTCTACTCCTATTAAAATTTGCTCAGGAGTGCAACCATTTTTTCTAGTCGCTCCAATCAACTTTGCAATTTCTTTTTCTGATTTTTTTAATCCATAAAAATTCAAAATCATCCTAGTTGAAGAGGGCCCGCAAAATCCTTCTGTCTGTATAAATAATTTCACGTCCAATTTTGCCATAAGTATACTAATTATTTGGAGTTTAAAAAATAGCCTAAATATAAATTTTATCTTTTCATTTCGCTTGGCCAGAATTTTTTTGGAAGTTCCAAAAATTTATACTCGGGGGCAAGAACAAGAATTTCCTTTTTTTCATTTGGCGTTTTAATATCGTACCATTTGTTTTCAAATCCTTGCCGCGTTAAGCAGCTATTTTTTTCACAAGCAGAATTTGCAATATGAATTTTATCATCAACCTTATGAACGACAATGAAGTGACCAGTTTTTATGTAATCTGGATTTTTTTCTGTTCCCTGATTTTCCCATTCCCAAACGTAAGGTATAACCGGAATTCCAGCATCAGTATAAACACCCATTTCATCAACGCTTGAGTTTAATTTAGTAAGAGTTCTAAATCGTGGTGCAGAAATAATTGTCTCGAGCGTGTGTCTTTTTTTAATAATATCACAACCACTCCTATAACTAGGCTTTAATCTTTTAACTAATTCCTTTCTTGGAACGTCAAATCCAAATTGGTAGAAGACCATTCTCACGTCGGATATTCCACAATAACCTTTCGCCTGCTGATAATGCTTAATGCCCATTTTTGATTTATTAATTAATCCTTTTTAAAGATTTAGGAGAAAATTAATAGGTTTCTGCAAAATAATCACAAAATACTATACGCTCCCTCCGGGATTCGAACCCGGGTTTCCACCGTTCCCCGCATCACCTTAGAAAATCTTGTGATTCTCGTAGGGAATACAGTTGCCCAAGAGGGCTGAAGAGTATTGTCTCAACGACTAAATCTTCCTGCTTGAGAGGGTGGAGTCCTTGGCCTCTAGACTAAAGGAGCTCTACTTCTTTGTTATTTCTTTAGGCTCACCTCAGTGTTTTAGACTAAAGGAGCTCATAGATTACGAGAGATAATTTCCTTTTAAAACTTATCATATCAACATCATAATTAAAATTCCCAAACTGTTAAATACAAAACTCAAAATCATTAAAGGTATTGTTCTTATTTTCGTTAGTCCGGAGAGCATAGCAATTCCGAGTTCATCTGGCAATGGAGAAGCGATAACTATTCCTGCAAAAACATAGGTTAAATAAATTTTCATTTTATGGGGAAGGCTGGATTGAAATAAATTTGAAAGCCGACTAATTTTTTTCCCATTTTTTAGTCTGTTAAATTCATCCATAAAGGAGAATCTAATAAACTTAAAAATTGCCAGGTCAAAGAGCAACGCTCCAAGTCCGCCAATTAATACACTGACTAAAAGATTCTGAGGACTATAATCAACGAAAAAACCTATGGAGAAAGGAGTAGTAAAACCAAACGTGAAAAGTGCTCCAAATAAGAAGACATATAAATAATTACTTGGGCCGGCACCATTTATCCAATCTTTTACAGCAGGATTTGAAAAAATAAAATACGCTGCAATAATAAAAATAATCCATAAAGCAATTTTCGGATACCTAAATTTAAACAACCTCTTCATACAAATATAATAATTTTTGGGTTTTTATATTTTCCATTCGCCCTTTTCTTGTATAATTTTCCCGTCAACAATTATTTTTGCCTTGTGCATGTCTTTTACGATATCCCAATGAATTGCCGAATCATTTCCGCCGCCGTTTTCCTTATATGCGCTACCCAAAGCCAGATGAATTGTTCCGCCAATTTTCTCGTCGAACAAGAGGTCCTTTGTAAAAACAGTAACATTTGGATTACACCCGATCCCTAATTCACCAACATACGAAGCATTTTCATCTGTTGTCAACATTGCTTTCAAAAAATCTTCATTTTTGCTTGCTTTCGATTCAATTACCTTTCCGTTTTCAAATTTTAAATAAACATCCGTAACTTCCTTTCCATTTCTAACAGCAGGATAATCGAATTTCACCCAACCATTCAAACTTTCTCTAACCGGAGCCATACAAATCTCTCCATCAGGCATGTTTTCTTTTCCGTCGCAAACTGTGGACAATTTTCCATGAACCTGCATTTTCAAATCAATTCCTTCTCCAATTAAATGCACTTTTGAATTTTCCTTAAAATGAGAATTAATCTTGTGCATTTTTTTAGAAAGGGTTTTCCAATCAGCAAAACATGCTTTGTAAAAAAAATCCTCATATTCTGTCAATGACATTTCCGCATCCTGAGCCAACGCATTTGTAGGATAAGAGGTAGAAACTCGATTCATCTTTGGCTTGTTATTACAAACCAGATCAGAAATCTTTTTTGTAACTTTCGCCCGCGCAGTTATTTTTCGCGAATCGCAATTTGAAAGTTCTTTTGTATTTGATTCAGAACCAACTCCGATTAATTTATGTGACTTGTTTATCATATCCTCGTAAATATCAGGATATTTTTCTATTTGGTTTTTGTTCGCATACTTATAGAAGAAATAATTTAATCCAACAGGTGAGAATCTTAAAATAGGATGTCCACCAGCTAAAATAACTTCCTTATAAATTGCAGCAACCAAATCTTCCGCCTCGCTACTTCCAGAAATAATTACATTCTCATTTGGTTTTACAAATACAGAATAGTTCACAAGCAATTTTGCAAGTTTTCGAGTTCTCAAATCAGTTGGCATATTATTTTTCCAGAATTCTGAGGCAATTCCAATCCAGCTCTTAGCTAATCAATCACCCTAAACTAATCATGATTGGCTACTTTAAAAACATTATTCTTTCACAAAATATATTACTAATAGTAATATATCAATGAATATATATTAAAGAGGTATTACAAAAGAACATATAACAATGTTTAAATACCAATGTTTAGTAATAAAAATAGATGAGTGTGATAAATATCAGCGGATTCTTATGCGAGAGATGCGAACATAAATGGATTTCTCGAGAAAATTCAACCCATTTGCCGATAGTATGTCCAAAATGCAAGAGCCCATATTGGAATATAAAAAGGAGAAAGAAAAAATGAAAAATAAAATAAATAAAAATAATTTTATTAAATTAGTTTTAGCGTCGCTATTTTTTCTAAGTATTTTAGTTTTAGCTGGCGGAGTTTCTTATATACTTTCATCACCATCAAACGGAGCATATTATAATTCTACAAGCGTCCTATTTAATATTTCAACACCAGATTCTCCAAGTGCAAGCATCGTTACTAATTTAGATAATTCTCTAGTTTCTTGGTGGAGAATGGATGATACAAATGCGACAGGAACTTTAGTTCAAGATTACATGGGAAGAAATAATGGAACTGCTAGAAATGGAG
>CAYPFA010000005.1:0-26085 GCA_964410025.1 Candidatus Woesearchaeota archaeon | reverse complement strand
CGGTGGGAGCGTATTCTCTTTATATACTAAATATTTATATATATAATTTATTAAAATAAATATGAAAAAAATAGCTATAGCAATTCATGATTATATTAAAGACTGGAAAAACCTATTATTTCATGCGGTAACGGGCGTAATAATTCTTGTCGTTGCAATTTACCTTCCAGTGTCAATATATATTAGAATAGGAATATTGATTCTGGTGATATTATTCAATGTTTTTAGGACAAAGTTTAAGAAAGTTAAAAGGAAATCTAAATAAAACCATCTACTGTCACACACGATATTCATTAATAAAATTCTTTCTATGAAATTAAATATTCAAATAACGTAAACATAAATTCTTCCCTTAATTTACTTGAAATTTTTCATGAAGTCATTATTATAGTTATTTAATAGTAGTTACAATTCGAAAGATTTAAAAGCTGTATTTTATTTGCAAAACAATGGAAAAAGACACAAGAACTTCTTGGGGATATCTTCTTAAGGCTGACTCAAAGCAGATTCTTCAAATTGGAAGTAGCTGGATAGATGACATAGCTCGAACTGGATCAATTGGTTTTCCAGATACAAATATAATTATCGGATCCACTCTGGATGATTACTTTAAAGAAGTTCCCTATGACCAACGAGATGCTTTAGCAATTAAACACAATATTGATTTTCAAAGAAATTTTGCTGAGAAAATTAGAAAAAATAGAGATAGACTATTCTTGCATCAAGATGTTGCGATTGAACTTGACTCATTAGAAGAAAAACTTGCTCAGCATGCTGAGTTGGCTGATGGCAAGATCAGAGACGATCTGGAGAAAGCCATACCTCCCTATCTTCAATCTGTAGTAAATATGAAAAAAGCTTTTTTAGAATTACCGAGATATAAGCCAGCCGATTCCGTATTATATCAACATGCATATGCGCTTGTGGAATCTATCGATGGTGCTGCTGGATTTGCAATGGGAAAATCTGCCGATAGAGGAATTGTTGCCGCCGCTTTAACAGAAACCCTTTCTGGAAAAAGAAAAGGAGTAACCATTATAACTGGCGATCGTGGCGTTAGAAATCTAACTGCTGCACCAATATTTTTTCTAACTGGACTTTTAAAGGAAGGAAACCCTTTTACAAACCTAATTCGACTTGCTGACTCTACCGATGGTTGTATGTTAAATGTTTGCAGATATGATCCTGGAAATGAAAGTTTTACAATTAATTATAGTTCACAAAATCCCGGTAATGGTATAAAGGCAGAAGTCTGCGATAAGGTTTTCAAAGGAAATAAACATCCTATTGATTTGTCCAAACTTTTAATTACAAATATTAATGCAATTAAAGAACATCTTTATCCACTTGTCGCTTCACCAGATAAAGAGGAAGTTATTTCTGATGCTGTCGCGTTCTTAAGAGATTCATACCGATCGCGAACTGTTAGCTCTAACGTTGTTGTGCATGCGGGATTAAAAAATTTGGAGCAGGTACTTCGAGATCAAAATGGCGCACTAGCACTTGCTGAATCGCAAAAGGATAATAAACTTTGCAGCGAAATAAAAGGATATATTGGCGAAATAAAAAGTGCTATGCGTGATAGGGTTTCAAAACTTAAACAAACAAAAAATACGCAGTCGTCTGTTTGGTTGGAAGCCACACAAAAATATGCTGTTAGACCTAACGAATCTACCCTTGAAAGAATTACTGAATATGGAAGAGAAATGATCAACTTAGATTCTGACATTCAAGAATATGAAAGATTTTTGGGAGACTCTGTAGCAACTCCGCAACCGGTTGAAAATAAAATGATGATAGCTGGGGCTAGGATGACTGTACCGGAATTGGCAAGGGTTGCAGAAGTAGATCCTAAATATATGTCCACTAGAATATATCAAATTTTAAAGAGTGGAATAATTCCTAAAAGTGAAGATAAAACATATAGTCCTGAAGACGGGAATAGAATTATAATTTATACTAAGGGAACAACTGTGGCAAAAGCCGCTGAGCAATTAAATGTTTGTGCTGCAACTGCTAAAAGTCTTATTTTTGAGCACTTGGTTATTGATCAGCATTATGTTAATATGAATTCTGGAAAGAAAGATTGTATATGGGTTACGCCAGAAGGAATAGCTAAGTTGGTACAAATTAAAGGTAAAAAATAGTTCAATAACTTTAAAATCTCTTTTATTTTTTAATTGTAATCATAGTCATCTTTTTTGTAGAGATGACAGGACGAGGGGAACACGGACCTCTCGTCCACCTACAAAATTACTACACAGATGAGACGAACTTTGATGAAAGTTTTTATAAACTGAAATTAACCTGCTTTATTATGAAAAATCAACTAAAATTTGCATTTGGAATTTTATTACTCTTTGGAATTCTATTCAGCAATGTTTCTTCTTATAGCTATTATGATAATTCTGAAATAAGAAACAACGAAAGAGTTGTTGTGATTACACGAGATTCTGGATCATATAATCTTAACGAATGGGAAAACGAAGACAGATATCCACTTTACGATTATAGGTGGGGATATAGCTATAGAACTTCTGATAAATATCAAGAAGAAAAAATTGTTAGAAATTATAGATCGGAATACAATTTAGATTACATAAACAATAATTATTATTCAGATAGATATTACCAAGAAAAACCAAGTATAAAATATGTATATAATGATTATATGAGAAATTACGACGAGATTGAATGTTTTCAATACCCTCCGAAAGATAGATTTTTTTATATTAAGTGCTAATTATTCTTCTGGGCTTTCTAACTCTTTATCAATTTCTTTAACTTTTTTTTCTATAATTTTCTTTTCCAATTCTTTTTCAAATTCCTCGGCTTCTCCCAGCTCTTCTTCGAGTTCTTCTACTACTTCCTCGTCTGATTCTACAAGTGCTTCACCTAACTCTTTTTTTATTTCTTCAATTTCTTCTTTTAATTGCTCGAGTCTCATGTAAACTTCTTCGAATTTTTTTGGCTGTCTTAGATAAATTTGACTATTGTTTGAAAGATGTAATACGGGTAAAAAAGAAGCAAGTTTTTCTTCTCTTGAAGGTGCTAGCTCGGAAAATGTCATATGCTGAAGTTCTTGATGGGTAGAAATATGGCCTTTAATTTTATCATGCACGGCAGATATTCTATCTTTAAGCGGAATTCTATTTGCGTTTGGTAAAACAACTAATGCTGATTTCTCGGCCTGTCTAACTTTTATTTCTTTTCTAATTCTTCTGTTTTCCGTCTCAATTGCTTTATGTAATGCGCCCATTAATTCTTGCAAGGTTACTTTTTTGAAACGTGGCATTGGTGTTTTTGGAACCAAAATTGGAATTTCATCGTCGTCTAAAGTTATTCTTTCTAGTAAATATCTTTTCTCGTCTTGTTTTCCATAAATTGCATCATTAATTTCTTGCATATATCTATTGGAAAGAATTTCAGACTTCAATCTTAGTAATATGGCACAGGCATACAGAACTTTCGAGGAAACACTAAAATTCGCATCCTCCATTTGCTGGATAACTAAAACGTATTTATCTGCTAAAACTCCTATATCAATATCCCATGGATCTAGCTGTTCCGTTCTAATTAAATCATAAATAATTGCCTGCCAGCTAACTTCTTGACTAGTAATTAGGGTGTAAAACTGACTCTCGCCTATTTTACTCTTCGCAGAATTATCTATATTCTTCACACCTTCTTCCATGAAAATTATATTGCCGAGGAGTTAATAAAGATTTGTTATAATCTCTCCTTTACCCTATTTGTCACTTAGTAATTACAACAAAACCGAAAGATTTAAATAGTGGTATTTACTATAATATTTATCACCTCTTTTTTCCCAGAAGGGGCAAATAGGGCATCTATTTTTAGTCGCCTTACGCGCCCTTTCATGGGTTACTATAAAGAAAAGAAGGATAATATTCAATAAAAAGTATACTACTTTTTCGAAAGAAATTGCAGTCAAAAGATTTTTCGTGGATTATTTTAACTTTATTAAAAAGTTTGAACCACGTTTTTCATAATCGTAAAATAGAAATATTTTTCGAGAGATTTAAGCTAAATAAATATATTTTTGCACTCTCGTTTTTTTATAATTACTTTAATAATTCTCACTTAGAATTTCATAATAGGCTTGGGGATGTTTGCAGGCTGGACAGCTTTGAGGAGCCTCTGTGCCTTCGTGAACATAACCACAATTTCTACATTTCCATTTTACAACTTCGCCTTTTTTGAAAACTTTTCCTTTTTCTAAATTTTCTAATAGCGATCTGTATCTTGCCTCATGATGTTCTTCAACCTCACCAATCTCCTTAAATGATTTTGCTATTTCTGCGAATCCTTCTTTTTTTGCAATTTTCTCAAATTCAGGATAGATTTTTCCCCATTCTAATTTTTCCCCATTTGCCGCTTCTAAAAGATTTTCTTTTGTTGTTCCAATTTTTCCCGATGGATAAGATGCGGTAATTTCTAGAGCCTCACCGCCACATTCGTTTAAATATTTAAAGAAAACTTTTGCATGCTCTTTTTCATTTTCAGCTGTTTCTTCAAAAATTCCGGCAATTTGCTCAAGTCCTTCTTTTTTTGCAACGGAGGCAAAATATGTATATCTATTTCTTGCCTGGCTCTCGCCAGCGAATGATTTCAAAAGATTTTTTTCTGTTTCACTTCCTTTTAATTTAACCATACGGAATACAGATCTCTTTTATTTTTAAATGTTTACAATTTAAAGTGTATGTTGCAAAGTAATAATGTTTTTAAACTTGAGAATGTTTATTTCTTTATGGCAAAGGAAGAAACAGTTGTTGCGTCGTTGGTAAGCTATCTTGAAAGAAATCTAAAAAAGGGATATAAAATAGAGGACTTGCGTTGGGCATTAATTACTCAAAAACATTCTAGAATAGAAATTGAGAAAGCTATAAAAATCGTTGAGGCACGAACTCCTTCTGCAAAACAGGAGATGCCAAAAATGGAAAGAGTAGAAACAAGAGAAGCGCCTGTTGTTATTCCTGAAAAACGAGGATTCTGGTCTAGAATATTTGGATAAATAAATTTAGATAATTATATTCATATAAAAAATTCTTAAACGCTAAATCAAAATATTTTCGTATAATATAAAAAACTTACTCTTCTTTTGGTAAAATAGAATCCAATTCCCTAACTACTCTGTCGATTACTTCTCTATCTTTCAAATTTTCTTTTTCAACAATTTTAAGCGCATGTGCAACACCAACAATAACATCAAGTCTTGTTTCTCTAAATTGCTTATCTCGTAAAAAAACCATTATGTGATTCATTATTTTTTCTTCTGATGCTCTAGGATTTTCTTTTTTAAACTTAAGCGCCTCATTGACGCCAGAAATTACATCTATCCCTCTTTTCGCATTATCCATGAAATTGGACTTATTTTTTTATTTATAAAGATTTGTAGTCTAGAGAAGATAGTTAGCCACTAAGAATTATCCCTCAGGAAGTTATTAATTCGTTCTCCTGAAGCCACGGGAGAGGATTTGACCTATTTAACCTACCTATGCTGTATAAAAATTTTGTGTAACTAAAAGCCACTGCCTCTCGCGATTTGCATTTGCAATTTTCAATTTACAAACTTCCAAGACAAAAGCGAATCGCTCGGAGTCGAACCTGAAGATCATTCAATATCCGATATATAAATAGAATTTTCGACTTGCTTTAAAAAGCCACGGGTGAGGATCGAACTCACTTCCGTCGCGCCTCTTGGTGATGTTAAAAATTTATATAAGCCACGGCCGAGAGTCGAACTCTACCCTCGCTCACCTCTCGCAAAGATTTTTGCTTCGCGTGTCTGAAGCCACGGCCGAGAGTCGAACTCGGGACCTTTACCTTACCAAGGTAACGCTCTACCAACTGAGCTACCGCAGCGCTTCATATAAAAATACAAACCTCAAGTTTTATAAATTCTCTTAATTGAAATATTTTATGATAAACAACACCAATAAAACAATAGTGCAAAGCGAACAAATAATAAATAAATTTACAATGGTTGTTCTCTAATGATAAAACGAATATCTGAACAGTTTTACAGCGAACAAATAATAAATAAATTTACAATGGTTGTTCTCTAATGATAAAACGAATATCTGAACAGTTTTACAGCGAACAAATAATAAATAAATTTACAATGGTTGTTCTCTAATGGAAGAAAAGGATTTTGAGAAATTTGTTGAAGAATATGAAGTGGTAGAAAAGAAGTATGGCTTGCCTAGTTTTGAAAAAATGCAAGAGGATTTTGATATAGGAAAACTTGCAGAAAAAGAAGGTGGAATTTTTATTAGAGGCGTTAGAAGAGTTATTGCTGAAAAGATTGCTGGCTATTTACATTTTTTTGAAACATTGCTAAATCCATCTTCGCCACCCATGTTTGTCTTTAGTTTTTTGAAAAATTTGAAAGAGAGTGATAAAAAAGAAATAAAAGAAATCTATAAGGAACTTGCTAGAATGCAAATAAAATTGATAAAAATGGATACAATGTATAGCGAAAAAACAGAAATAGAATTTATTAAAAAAACTTTTAGCGATTGGCAAAAAATCAAAAAACAAATTTACGCTTTGGTGGAAATTTTTGAAAAAGAATTTGAGAAAAGTGCTGTTGATAAAGAGAGAAGTTATTTTGGATGATTACATCAATCCTTCTAAATCCATTTCCAGCGCAACTACTGGCATATTGATATTCCAGTTTTTAAGAACTCGTGGTGCAACTTCGCCAATTATACCTATTTGCTTTTTATCGACGATAATTTTGCCAGTTCGACCTATTATAAATTCGCTTGCTTCTGTTTCTTCTAGCTTATATTCTTTGCCCAACATTCTAAATAGATAATCTAGAACCTGCTTTATTTCTGTAAAATTAATCTTTTCATCTACTAGCGCTATCGAAAGTCTTTCTTTTTCTAAAATTCCTGTTTCGGATTTATTCTCTTTATCTTTTTCAAAAATTGTTCCCAACTCAAATATTTTTTGCGGATAAGGAACATCAGAATTTTGAGAGATAATTCTTAGCAACGGAACTAATAAATTATATCTTAAAAATTTATATTCGGATTTTGAATTTTCCAACTCTAATAAATCTGCAGCTTTAACTTCGGAAGTCTCTTCTGGCTTAATCAAATGAAATGAAGAGGTTTCAAGCAATCCCACTCCGACTAAAGCATTTACAATTCTATTTTTTAATTTAGAAAGTTGAGATTCCTCACCTATTGTTGCTACTTTCGGAATTTCTGGAACTAAATTTTCATAACCATAGGCAACCGCAATATCCTCGATAATATCTACTTCGTGTAAAATATCTACCCTATAGGCTGGGATTGAAACTATTCCTTTCGAATAATCATAACCCATTCTCGGAAGCAAAGTTTGCAAATCTTTTTCTGTTAAATTTAGGCCAATTAATTTGTTTGCATTATCTAGGGATATTTTCATTTTTTCAGGTTCTAAATCAGGAGTAATTATCTTTTTCCCATAGTCCAATTCCATAGCGTAGGCTTTTCCGCCCAAATCAATCATAGTTGTTACAATTATATTCAAAACTTTTTGTAATATTTGAAAATCAAATCCGGAACATTCTATAAAAACATCTGTTGTATCAAAACCAACTTTTCCAGTTTCATGAGAATTTATTATCGGTGGCATTGATAAAACTTTATTATTTGCGTCTACAAAAACTGGGAATTTTTCTTTCCCCTCTAACAAATGGGCATAATCTCTTCCGGCCGGATGCTGAGATAAAATTTGTATTCCGGAAAGCTCTCTTGGGAATTCTAGTGGAATAAATCTTATGTCTTGTGGTTTTCTTGCTTCAAATTTTATTGGTAAAGTTATTTTTTCAAGTGGATAAATTCCTATTGCCAATTTTTTTCTATTTCTTCCAACTGTTGTATGAAGTTTTTCTTGCAAATCTACTATTTGCTTTATTTTCTCGTCGTCAAATTTCAAACCCTTAATAATTGCACAAGCCGTAAATGGTCTGACATCTTTTAGGGATTTGTCGATTATAACTTTAAAATTCTTTTCTGGCTTATTTATTTGATATTTTTTTAGGCCTGTTTCCTTTCCGTAATATGCCTTCAAATATCTAAAAACTCCTTGGGTTGAGAGTAAATCTGGCCTATTTGCTGTAATATCCAAAACTACTTCTTTATCATTAATTGAATCAACTGCAATTCCTGCGTTCATTAGCTTTTCTGATATATCTCCAGATAATTTTATGTTTTTGTCGAATTCTTTTCGTGAAATTGTTATTGTTGCCATATTATTATTTGCTCCAGAGAGGCTTTTCCCTCAGCGCTTTAATATCGTTTGAATAAAATTCTCTAAAATCCTTTATTTTGTAGGCATCCATAATTACTCTGTCAAATCCTTGGCCCCAAGCTAGAACCGGAATTGCTTTTCCAAGTAATGGAATTGTTAATTCTGGTCTAAATATTCCTGCACCACCTAATTCAAGCCACTCTTTTCTTTCTGGGTGCCATGCTTGTATTTCTACACTTGGTTCTGTATATGGAAAAAAACTTGGAACAAACTTAACTTTCTCAAAACCCATTTTCTTATAAAATTCTTTTAAGTAACCCAAAAGATTTCTAAAATTTGCATTTTCATCTACGACAATTCCCTCTGTTTGATGAAATTCAAATCCATGTTTCCAATCAACTGTTTCGTTTCTAAATACTCTTCCTAATGCAAAAAATTTTACAGGTAAATCTTCTTTCTTTAGATTTGCAAGCGTGTGCGCAGAAAGACCTGTTGTGTGGGTTCTTAGAACTACCTTTTGAGAAATTTCGGATTTCCATTTGTAATTCCACCCCTTGCTTCCGCCAACCCCTTGCTCATGTGCCTTTTGCGTTTCTTCAACTAATTTTTTATCTGGAAGTTTTGCCTTGATTCCTTTAATAAAAAAAGTATCTTGCATTTCTCTTACAGGATGATCTTGAGCGGTAAATAGTGCATCAAAAATCCAGAAAGAACTGTCTGCTATTGGGCCCGTCATTTCTTTAAATCCTAAATCTAACCAGATTCTTTTTCCATAATCAATTGCTTGATTTACAAAATGTTTTTTACCTCCATAAATTCTTGGGACAGGAGAAACTATGTCGTATCTACGGAATTTCTTGCCCTTCCATCCTTCGGATGATATTATTTTTGGAGTTAGTTGCTCAATCATGTCTTCGCTGATATCTTCTTTAGAAAGTTTTTTACCAAAATCTGTTAAAAAAACTGTAATAATCTTTTCGGTTTTAATCTCAACAATATCTTTCCTATTTTTTAGGGAATCTAGTGCGAATTTTTCCTCTGGCTCCAAAGAGCTTAATTCTACTGGTAATTTTTTCAGGAACTTTTCTTCAAGATTTTCTTTTTTTACCTCTGATTCCGTTGCGGTTAAAATAACCCTGCCTTCTTTTATGTCTGCGAGTGCTTTCTTTTTCAAAACACCTACCGAAACTTTTGCCTCGTTTTCATTTAAATCACAAACATTTTTAATTTCCCCCAGTGGAATTGATTTTTTATCTAAAAGCGCTTCGAGCAATCTTCTTTCTGGTAGGCCTTTTTTTTGATAGAAAATTCCGTTTATTCCCGCAACTGCTAGTTGTTTTTCTTGTGAACTGATTTCTACGATGCCTTTGTTTTTAAGAAACTCTAAAGCCCTAAGTGTTGTGGTGTTGTCAGTGTCAGATTTCTTAGAAATATCGTCTAAATTTGCGTTTCCTTGAATATTTGGTAGAACTTTTCTCTCTATTGGCGAAAGTGATTCTATTATCTTATCTTCCATAGTTTGACTAGGAATTGGGTCTTTTTAAGTTTGGCGATTATTAAAATAAGCTACTTGCTTTTCTAATTCTCTCAATTTGATTTTTTCTTATTGCCTCTAGGGATGCATTGTCTTTTTTCAAAATACTTGCCACAATTTCTCCAGCCGAAAACCTTGGGAGCATTACATAATCTGCACCATCATTATAAAGTTCAAGTGCTTCCTCATTGTTTTGTGCAGTTAAAATTACCTTAGCTGTTTTATTTTCTTGTCTTATGGTCTTTAATAATGCTAAACTATCAACCAAATCTGGCACAGTACTAATTACTCTTTCGAGTTTTGTCACGTCTATTGATTCTAAAATATCTGGGCTCTCGATGTCTCCATACAGGCAGGAAATTTTCTTTTCCTTAAGGATAGAAATTATTTCTGGATTGAAATCCAAAACCAATACTTTATTTTTATTTTCTTGCACCAAATCTTTTAAAATAATTTTTCCCATTCGATCACAACCAACGAGTAAAATTGTTTTTTGAGATTTGTCCATATAGCCAAAATGTTCTCTGACTGGAATAAAATCTAGCCAGGCAATTGGATTTCTAAAAACATGATAGATTGAATTTTCCTTATCTAAAAAGAACACCGTTAACGACATGGAAAGTATGGTCGCTATTATAATTACTGAAAGCATTGGCTGAGTTAATATTCCGGTCGCAAACCCTAAGACAGCTAGTATAATTGAGAATTCTGAAAGTTGTCCCAGTCCGAATCCGGCAAGGAAACTTGTTTTTTGAGTATAGCCAAAAACTCTCAAAAGCACAAAAGTCACTAATGGCTTAATTAGAATTGCACTAACAATCAAAAATATGAAAAGTCCTATTTCTTCTCTCATGCCCAGAATTGTAATCTGCATTCCTAGCGCTACAAAAAACATTATGGAAAAAAAGTCTCTTAGTGGTTTTATTCTGGCTTCAAGTTCAGTCTTGTAGGATAAATTTGCTAAAGAAACTCCGGCAATAAATGCGCCGATCGCTATTGAAAGTTTAAAAATTAAAGAAAGAATTATAAATACAAATAAGACCGCTAAAGAAAATAAAACTAATAGTTCTTTTGAGTGTTTTGAGGCAGCTGCCCTCTTAAAAATATAGTTAAAAAATAATTTCTGTGAAACAACTGCCACAACTACCATAACTGCAATCCTGATCAGCGAAGGAACAATAGATAAAATAGAGATATTGTCTGAATTAAGAATTGTAATTGCCAAAACTGCTATTAAATCTTGAATAAGTAGAATCGCAATAATTATTCTTCCATGAACTGTAATCAATTCGCCCTTGTCGGACAATATTTTCAAAACTATCATTGTCGAACTGAAAGAAATTATTATTCCGACGTAAATTCCTTGCATAAAATCTAAATTAATATATTTAACTAAAAATAACGTCAAAAAGAAAACTATTGCTACCTGGAGAAATGCTACAAGAGAAATTTTTGCCACGTTCACCTGTTTGAGCTTCTTTAGAGAAATTTCTAATCCAGCTAGAAAAACTAGAAAGGCGACGCCAATTTCAGAAAGGGAGGAAATTATTCCCACATCTTTTACAAATCCAAATAGGGCTGGTCCGATCAAAAAACCTGCAAGAACATATGCGAATAATGGCGGCTGTTTAATTAGTCGGGAAAAAGATGCAAGAATTGCGCAGAGAATAATAATCATTCCGATTTCTATAAGTAAAAATTCATTTTGAGGAACCGTAGAAAGAAAATTATTAGATACCGAAAGGAAACTTGCAAATATATCACCCATAAAAAGTTAACTTAAAAAGATTTTATAAACCTATTTATATTTGACAAAAACCCTACTCCTCGGCTCGTATGAAAGATAAAAGTTTGTCTATAACACCCTCTTCTTTTCTGAATTTTTCAGCGCTCGGACCTATAATTTTTATTGCAATATCAGTATATTTTCTTGCTGCATGGCTTTTGGGATGAGTGTGAACAACTGCGTCTCTTTTGTTTAAGGCTTTTTTAACAGCGGAATCTTCTGGGATAACTCCAATAATTGGTGATTCAAGCATAGCCTTAATGGAAGCAAGAGACATTTCATAATTTTCATTTCTATGTCGAGTTACGACAATTCCTTTAATTTCTTTGCCCATTTCTTTAGCAACTTTTATTGCCTTAAGTGCATCAGTTACGGAAGGCATTTCGGGATTTGTTACAACTAAAATTTCCTCTCCGGCTTCAAGGGTTGCCATGGCTTCTTCTGAAAATCCTGCTGCGGAATCAAGTATAACAAAATCAGCCATTTCTTTTAATTTTTTCACTATAATGGGAATCTTTTTTGTATTAAAATTGGTTATTTCTTTAACAGAAAGAGAAGATGGAACAATTTTAGTTCCGGATGAGTGTTCGTAGATTGCGTCCTCAATGTTTGCTTTGCCTTTTAGAACATGATTAAGGGTTACGGGAACAATTGGTGCGCCAAGATGAATACCAATATTAGGAGTGTTTAAATTTACGTCGACAACTATGACTTCTTGATTTAATTTATTTAAAGCTGCTCCCAAGTTAATTGCAGTTGTAGTTTTACCTACCCCACCTTTACCCGAGATAATTGCGATAACTCTGCCCATCTTAGTCAGACAGAAAATGCTTAACTTCACTTATAAATCTTTCGAGTATCTCAGAATACTCTTTCAGCTTTTCTAAATTTATCTCAGTTGTCTTCCCTGGTTCTATAACTTTCAGGTTAACATTTTTTCTAAATTCGCCCTCTCGTGTTTTTTGTAGGTCTGGAACTCGTTTAAAGAAAATATAAACAGGAACGGATTCTTGAACCGCTTTTAATTTTTTAAAATATAATTTCATAAATTCAATTTTTTGCTTCGGGGAAGTTGGCATCTGCTTTATATTTCCCTCATCAAAAGACTTCTGAATCATTGCATCAAAACACATTTCCATCATACTTTTCCAACGAGCTACTAAATTCAGAATTACATCGCAAGTTTTTGTGTATTTCATGCTTACATAAAGTAAGTGATCTGCGCTGGTTTTTTCTTTTAAAATTTCAGTTATCATAGTTCTCCCTAAAGACAGTTAATAGATTCTGTTGGTATATCTAGTATTTATATCTTATGTTTTATGGGAAATTTAGAGATTGCTTCTTTTGTTGCTAGAATGAGGTTTTTTAGATTTTGTTTTGTTATAACCTTGCAATCTTTTTCTGAAAAAATCACAAATTTTTCGTTTTTTACAAATTCTAGATGAGCATCATTGTGTTTTTTTACGAGTGTTAAAATTAAAAATAGTGTTTTTGTTTGATTTTTTTCTAAATATTTGTCCGCTACTTTGTCAAAAAATAACATTATATCTTTTTTGGGATTGTCGGAAATTTTTATTTTCCCGTTCTTAACTTCTAGGTCTAAAAATGCTTTAATTAGATGAATTACGGACTTGTGTAATTCGGAAAGAACTTTTACGATGGAACGATTTTCATTTAAAATTTCTATGGAAAAATGGGCGAGACGTTCGGCTTTTGCTAGAAAATTTTTTGATTCTTCGATATTAAATTGCCAGGATTTTGGTGAGTTCGTCATTTAAGCTGCATTATTGTTTCTGCTATATCACCTTCGTTCTTTTCAAGAGCCTCAGTTACTTCTTCTTTTGATTTTCCTGTTTTTTCCATAACCATTTTTATATCATCTTCACTAAAAGATTCTGTTGATTCTTCGGTTTCCGGACCAGAAATTTGATAGGAGACTTGTCCCTGCATGGAAATTCTAAGAACAGAGGGGTTTTCAAGAATTATATTTTTGTCTTCGCATTCGATAATAACTCGCTTTGCTCTTATTTCTGTTTGGGCGATGCCCATTTTTTTCATCATTCCTTGCATTTGCTTGGGATTAATATTGCCGAACATTATAAGATATATTTTATAGCGATTCTGAAAATAATTACTGCAATTATCATAAGAACAACTACTGATGGACTGAATTTTAATTTTGAATTATATTCTTCTTTGAAACGAGTTAAACCGCCTCCGAAACCCATTGGAACTGATGTGTCTGCCATAATTTGTTAAGAAGTCGGGGATTTATAAAGTTGTCTAATTATTTTTTCTTTTTAGATTTTAAATAGAATAAACCAGAGATGCAACCGAGTGCGAGTAAACAAGTTCCTAGAATAGAAGAAGTTTGATTTGATAAATTCGCGATTGCGTTTCCTGCTAGAGATGAATTAAGAAAAAAAATAGATGCACCGATGGCAAGGACTGCGACGACTGGAGCTGCTACGGATGTTTCTAAACTGCCAGCCCCCGAAAGTCTTTTCTTGGCTGAAACTTGCTTAAGTCTTTCCGTAGCGAAAGCCACTATATCTCTTCCGGCACTACGATCGCGATACTCATTAGTATCATCTTCTGCCAATTTCTTACCGTATTTTAAACGCTCCTCATATAGATCTTTTGCCCTCTCTGGCTTGCCTGCCAAGAAAAAATATTTTTCCGCTTCTCGAAGGTTATACTGCTCGCCAGACTCTCCCAAATGATTAAATCTGGAAACCGTTTCATAAGATTCTCCAAGCAATTCGTATATGCTATTTTTTGTTTTAGGAGAAAGTAAGTTTTTTTTCTGTAAAATTCTACCTAGATAGATTATTGCCTCTGTGGCGTCATCCTTAGTATCAATTTTCCCAAGATGGTTCCTAACTTCCTTTAAAGTCATATAACCTCTTTTCGTACTGTCACCTTTCGCCATTTTTTTCCTACGCCCCCCCCCCTTAATAAATGTTTTTATTTATATAAATCCATATAAACTCTCGCCACTTTCCTTTTTCGTGGTAGGCGATTTTATTCGTAAAGATAAAGCAGAAGTGATTTTGAGTAAAATTAGAGATAATTTTCCGAAAGTTAAATTACATTTTTCTGGGAGCACTCCTCCTGAAATTTTTGTTGGAAGAGTTAATTACCCTAATGTTTTTTCTGGGATTTTAGCTCCAGATATGAAGGGAGATACGACTGTTATGGCTTCGCCTGAAGAGTGGGTTGAGAAAAATTTGAGCATTGAGGATATTTTGGCTTATCGTGGACAAATGATTTATGGAAGACAAGTTACAAATGTTAAGCTGAATAAAAGTTTGAATAATGTTACGCAAGAATTAGCGCTTTCTTCAAAACCTGTTTCAACTGAGTTTTTTTTGAAAAGAGTTCCGACTTTACAGTATAGTTCATCGAGAATTTCAACAATAATGGCAAATCCTGCTCCGATTGAGAGGGTTTTGCTAGAAGAAAATCCGTTTGTTGAGAAAAAAGTTGATTATTTGACTTCTGATTATGATGTGAAATCTACGGATGCATTGAAAGAGTTGTATAATTCAAAAATAAAAATAAGTCAGATGCAAAAATTACTTTCTGCTGGGTTGCTTGGAGTGAAGACTCAAAGAAAATTAGTTCCGACTCGTTGGGGAATTACTGCTGTTGATGATATGATTAGTAAGGACTTGTTGAAAAAAGTTAAAAATTACAAAGAAATAAACGAAATTTTAGTTTTTTCAGATGAATATAATGGAAATCATTATGAGATTCTACTTCTACCTGGGGAATTTAAATTTGAAGTGATTGAAGCTGAAGTCCCGAACGTCGCGGATAAAAGTAAAAATAATTTAATGAATGAAAAAATGGGATTTTGGAAAGATTTTGAGGGATTTTACGGAAGAAAAGATTATGCTTCAAGTGTTACTGGTGCATATTATGCTAATCGTTTGGCTGTTGCTGAATATCTAGAGAGAATAAAGAAACAGGCGACGATTGTTATTTTTAGAGAAGTTTCTGAAGATTATTATGCTCCTTTAGGGGTGGGTATTTTAAGAGAGCTAATGAGAAAAGCATTTTTGAAGAATCCGGAGAAGGCTGTTTCTATTGAAGAGGCATTAAAGCAAATTGATACTAGAATCAAAATGCCAGTTAAAAAGTTTTCAGAGATTTCATGGATTTTAGCCAATTATGGAAAACAGAAAAAGTTATTTGAGTTTTAGTTTGAAGATCTAAAAGCAGAATAATTATTTATCCTCTTATTTTCGGAAGAAACTCTTCCGTGTAAATATCTTGATGCTATCGAGAGAATAACTATAAAAATAAATATTGTTCCCAATATAATAAAGAAGTTTGTTATTTTTTTAATATCTAGTTCCGAAAATCCTTGCTTAATAAAATCAGCTGAAGAAAGATTGAATGTGATTTGTTTTTCGTTTGAAATTACTTTTCCAGACATAGCATTATCTGTTATAAAAAAATAAAAGTAGGAGAAAAAAAATACAAGAAAAAATGAAAGAATTATAATACTTCCTACTCTTTTTTGCGGATGTGTTGATTGATTCTCCATATATTGTTTAGGTTATTTGTTTTTATAAAGTTTGTTTATTTAAAGAAGAAAACCAAAAACCCTTCTATTGTTGCAGCAATTAAAAGAAGTGGTATAATAATTAAAATAAATGTTTTCATGGAGCTCTTAAAAATATCCGAAGTACGCTCTTTTGATGTTATACTTAATCCTAGTCTTGTCCCTATGCCCATGGAAATTAAAACTGCTGGCAATTCGAAAATTCCGTGAGGCAAAAGTCTCCATAAAATAAAAACTCCCTGCTGAGAGATTGCCTTGCTTGCTACGTAGCCAACTATATAACCATTAGAAACGGAAGCAACAATTGGAAAAACTCCAAATAAAAGTCCGAATAAAATTGAAATAAGGCTGACTAGTGAGTTATTGTAAAAAATTGCCCAGATTGTTTGAACAAGAGATAGCCCTTGAAATTGCGACATTATTTCTTGAATCATCTTAAGAATCTGAGACTCAATTTCTAATGATGGAGAAAAAAATAAACCGATGATAAAAAATAAGGCAAATAGCGATGCTGCAAAATAAATATATCTTCTTGATGATTTAATAAAACTTATCGAATCTAGAAAATGACTTCTTAAATTATTTTTTGGATTTTGTTTTTTCATTTATCCTCCGAAATATTTTGCAATCATTGCGGTCTTTTTTGGATATCTTTTCTTTAGATAAAATCCATAAACAACACCCACAAGCAACCCACCTAAATGAGCCGTATTCCCGATTGGAAGAGAAAGTGAAGCTGATAAAAGCCAAATCACGAATGTAAAAATTACCATCGCAAACCACATTGGCATCGGTATAACAAAAAATGCAAGAACTCGTAACCTTGGTGTAATGACTGCAAGTAAACCACCAAGTGCGAAAATTGCACCAGATGCTCCGACTGCAAAAGATGTCGGGCTGCCGAATAATCTCGCGCCTAACTCAGTTGATCCAAAAAATCCTGCTAGTATAATAAAAAATAGTGAAGCAACAAAACCTCCGATTAAGTAAAGGCCCAAAAATCTTTTTTTGCCTAGAATCTTTTCTACTACTCCGCCAATAAAGATTAATGAAACCATGTTTGCAAATAAATGTCCTAAACCTGCATGCATAAACATACTTGTGGCAAAAGTCCAAAGTGATTTTCCGTGAAGAATTTCTGACGGCTGAAGCGCAAGATATTTTATAAAATTTGGATTATTATAACTTAAGAAAAGAGCTACAATAAAAACAACAACATTAATTATTACTATTATTCCTGTATAACTGGATGTAAACCCCTTTTGCATTATTTTTTATTCTTTGGTTTAGTTTTTACCGGCGTCGTCAACTTAGCTTTTGCTTTTTTTCTTTCTTTAGATTTTTTTTCTTTTGCTTTTTGCCTTTCCTTTTCTTCTTTTTTTGCATCTGATGATTTCTTTTTATTTTTAGATTCTTGTATAAGTGAAAGTTCTTCCTTGATGTCTCTGATTTCATTTTCCTTTTTAGTTATTTTCCCCTTTATGTCTCTCAGCGCATTTGTATTGTCTACTAGAGTATAAACCTCAGCACATTCTTCACAGGAAAAGTCGTGCTCAAGAGCCTTTTCTTCGGTTAATTCTATACTACAGCCCTTACACGTATAATATCTTTTTGTTTCCCTATCTCTTAGAAGTTGCTTAAGATCTTCCATTTTCCTAATAAGTTCTCTCTCTATTCTAAGAAGGCATTTTTCAGAATTTAATGTCCAGAAATAAATATACCATCCTTTCTTTTTGTCTTTTTTTCTAGTAAAAGATACTAATCCCTCTGCAGAAAGCTTGTAAAGTATATTTCTAACCTGATTTATGGTCAGATTCATCTTTTTCGCTATAAGGAACTCGTTTACATCTCTTTTATCGAATAGAATATCAACAATCAAACTCGAACCGGCCATTTCTTCGACGAGAGATTTGAGTAAGTTTATTTGCATTATCATTTATAAAGGGTAGCTATTAAATACCTTTCGATTTATCGTGTAGTAACTTATAAGTTAATATAAACCTATAAAAAAGAATTTATTCTCGTTGTAATATGGGTTTGTTTAAAAAAAGAGATGATCTTCCTGAAATTCCTGCTGCACCTAACTTGGCTGAGTTAAATTTTAGCTTTAAAGGATCTACTACGAACTTGCCTATGCCGAATGGTGGAGATAGTAGGGATTTATCAAATAGAGAAGTTATAAAATCCGCAATTGAAGACTCTTCTGAGAAAATGGGTGATGGCGGGACTCCCGAGAGCCTCCCGGAAATTCCGGAAGAAAAAATAGTAATTAATGAACCTAAAATGCGAATTCCTGAAATTAGCATACCTACTCTAAAACAAGTTGAATCATTGCGTATACAAGAACCACCAATGGAGCCTTCGATAAAAGATAAGTCTAAGGATATAAAAACAGATTCTGCAATATTTGTAAAAATTGAAAAAATTAATTCTGCACAAAAAGACTTAGAAGAAACTCAAGATTGCATTGAAAGAATTAGTAGTTTATTAAAGAATCTTAATTATGCTAAAAAAGAAGAAGACGAGGAAATGAGAGCCCTAAATGAAGATGTTGAAAAGATAAAAGAAAAGATAGGTGATATTGATTCTAAAATATTTAATAAAATCTGAGATGGTTGAAAAAGAAATTTATTTAATGTTTAACGAGAGAGAATACATCGCTAACAAATCTGAAATTCTTAAATTAAAGATTGAATTGATTAATGTTCAAAAAAGAGTTCAAAAATTAACGGAGATTAGGCAAAGGAAAAAGAAATTAAAAACATATATTGAAAATAATTTCAAAATTCTATGCAGTAAGTTGGAAATGTTTACAAAAAGTTTGCCGATTGAAATTCAAAAAAAGCCAAAACAAAAAAAGGAGAATAAAATTAAAGAAGATTTTAAAATAGGACAAAGAGATGATTTGGCAGAAGACTTATTAAAAATTCAAGAACAGCTGAAAAGTCTTGGTGTTTAAACTTAATAGTTACAATAAACCTTTAAAAGTAATTTTTATCTGTTATACTTATGGCTTGGTTAAATATGTTCAATAAACAAGAAAAACTTGTTGAAGAAATTCCTACTGCTCCGAGCATGCCAATGATTCCTTCGCAACCGATAACTAGTGTGGTCAGTTTCCCTGCATCAATGCAAGAGACATCAAATATTTCTGAAAAAAGCAAAGAGCCTTTCTTCGTCAGACTTGACAAATTTAATGATGCAAAGGATAACTTGCAATCTATTAGTAAAAGATTAAAGGAAATGGATCGAATGTTTGACAAGATTTCAGAAACAAAAGCTAAAGAAGATGAGGAATTAGCTTCATGTAAAGACGATATAAAGGGAATAAGAGACTACTTGGCACAAGTTGATTCGGATATTTTTAATAAATTATAGGTGATGAAATGAAAAAGAAAAAAGAAAGTTCTGAGAAAATTGAAGCGAGAAAGAATCCTATTTATCTTCCCATATCTTATGATAAATACAAAGATAATAAAATAAAATTATTAAAAGTAAGGCTAAGGGTAATTGACTGCGTCGGGCATTTGGAAAATTTAAGAAAATTAAAAGAACAAAAAAGAGAGATGATTCTAGAGCTAAGAAAACAACTTGCCGAATGTCATGTTAATTTTAATGGTTTAAACAGGGATTTACCCGTTGTAAAAAATGTCTTGGAAATAAAGAGAACCACGGTCACTCAAAAAATTAGTTTCGAAAAACAGGTAACTATGACAACGGCTACGCACGAAGTTCATTCTTCAGGATTAGATCAAGAGCTTAGGGCGATTCAGGCAAAGCTCAATAGTTTGGGATATAACTGATCGGATGATTAGTTTTAAAAATCCTATAATTCTCTACATTTTATGATAACGCGTAAAGAACTTATAAAAAAGTATATTGAATTTTTTAAGAGCAAGGATCATAAAGAAATTCCTTCTTCTAGTTTGGTTCCTGAAAATGATCCGACTGTACTTTTTACAACAGCTGGAATGCATCCACTTGTTCCATTTCTACTTGGAGAAAAACATCCCCTTGGGAAAAGATTAGTTGATATTCAAAAATGTATAAGAACGGGAGATATCGATGGAGTTGGAGATTCGTGCCACCACACTTTTTTCGAAATGATGGGGAATTGGAGTTTGGGAGATTATTTTAAAGATGGTGCTATAAAATTAACTTTTGACTTCCATAATAAAATCTTAAAAATTCCTACTGAAAGATATGCTGTAACTTGTTTTGCAGGTGATGAAACTGCAGCCAAAGATGAAGAATCTGCTGAGGTTTGGAGAAAGCTGGGGATATCAAAAGATAGAATTGCTTTTTTACCGAAAGAAGATAATTGGTGGGGACCTGCTGGAAAAACTGGACCCTGTGGGCCATGTACTGAACAATTCTTCTGGAAACCAAATAATGTCGCTGCGCCAAAAGTTTTTGACCCCTCGGACAAAAGATGGGTTGAAATCGGAAATGATGTTTTAATGGAATTTATAAAAAACGATAAGGGAAAATATATTCCTGCTGAACAAAGAAATATAGACTTTGGTGGAGGAGTTGAAAGAACTATCTCCGTCTTAAATGGACTTGAAGATAATTATTTGTCTGATTGTTTTTTGCCAATAATAAAAGAAATTGAAAAGTTATCTGGCAAAAGTTATAATGGAAATGAAAAGGCATTTAGAATTGTTGCAGACCATTTGAAAGCTGCAGTTTTTATCGTTTCCGACGGAGTTGTGCCTTCAAATTCTGAAAGAGGATATGTTTTAAGAAGATTGATTAGAAGAGCTGTTAGATATGGGAGACTTTTGGGATTGAGGGAATTTTCTAGAAAAGTCTGCAGAAGGGTTTTTGATATTTATGATGATTATGAAAATTTGAAATTTAATGAAAATTCTATTTTAGATGAAATCGAAAGGGAAGAAACGCGATTTAACCTGACACTCGAGGAAGGGATAAAAGAATTTGAAAAAATGGTTGCTAAGGATAAAAAAATAGATTGCAAGGAGGCATTTTTACTTTACCAAAGTTTTGGCTTCCCAATAGAAATGACTAGTGAATTGGCTAAGGAAAAAGGTATTGAAGTGGACGAAAAGGGATTTGAACAGGAATGCAGTTTGCACCAAGAACTCTCCAGAACAGCTTCTGCTGGCACTTTTAAGTCGGGTTTGGCAGATAATTCGGAAGCAACAACAAAACTACACACCGCGACACATTTATTAAACGAGGCATTGAGAGAAATTTTGAAAGATGAAAGTATAAAGCAAAAGGGTTCTAACATAAATGCTGAGAGGGCAAGATTTGATTTCAATTTTCCTAGAAAACTTACGGAAGAAGAAATTAAAAAAATTGAAGATTGGGTTAATGATAAAATAAAGAAAAAATTGGAAATTAAAAAAGAAGAGATGAATGCTGAGAAGGCGATGAAAGAGGGCGCGCAAGGCGAATTCGGAAAAAAATATCCTGAAATTGTTTCTGTTTATACTGTCGTAGATAAATCACACAAAAAAGGATGTATTTCAAAAGAAATTTGCACAGGACCTCATGTAAAAAATACTTCTGAACTTGGAAAGTTTAAAATTTTAAAAGAAGAAAGTTCTGCTGCAGGAATCAGAAGAATAAAAGCTATTGTGGAATAATTAAATTATTTTAAATAATTCTGATGGTTCGTCTTGTGAAGAAATTGTTATTTTTGGAGAAAGATCCTTTCTTTCCTTTAGGAGATTTTTGAAAGTTGAATGCGCTAACTTCTCAGTATTATTGGTACTACTTAAATGGGCAAGAGCTATTCCCTTGAGATGATTTCTTGAATTTTCTAAAACTGATATGGCTGCGTGTAGGTTTGAAATATGCCCCTTGTCAGATAAAATTCTTTTCTTGAGATGATATGGATATGGTCCGTTTTCTAGCATCTGAAGATCATGATTTGCTTCCATAACTAAGAAGTCGGATTCGTTTATTGCAGAAGAAATATTTTTACACGAATAACCAAAGTCCGTTAGAATCGAAAGAGTTTTTTTATTTCTTATTATAAAGGAAATTGGTTCTTCGGCGTCGTGAGATTTTGAAATTGACTCTATTTCTAGGCCTGCGAGATTAATTGATTCTGCTGCTTTTATTGTTTGAATTAGTTTTTCATCTGTGCATAAAGTAGAATTCTTAATTGTGCCTTTGGTTGCAAAGATTGGAACATTAAGTGTTCTGGCTAGAACGTCGGCCCCCTTCGTGTGATCTGCATGCTCGTGAGAAATAAAAATTCCTTTAATTTTTTGTGAATTTATTTGCATATTCTCTAATCTTTCAAGAGTTTGTTTTGCTGAAATTCCGGCGTCAATAAGAACTGCCTTATCATTATTTTCTACATAAAAACAATTACCAGAACTTCCTGAGGCCAAGCAACAGAGTTTCATACTAATCTCTTCTTATTCTTCTTTTAGAAATTATTCTCTCAACAACCGAAAAGTGCTTATCTAGTTTTTCCCAACGATGTTTTTTAGCAACAAGTATTGCTAAGTAAATAAGTGCAAAAGCAATCAACACTCCGATTAAAATTAAATTCATTGGAGAAATATCTCCGGATGCGCCAACAACATTTCCTGTTATTCTTGAACCTAGAACAAATCCTCCACCGGCTAAAAAAACCCAGGGTAAAAATCTCCACTTTGTTCTTTTTTCTTTTTCTGATAGATATTTCTTAAATCTACTTTTTTCAAAATCTGTAAGACTTTTGAAATATTCTGTTTGATAGTATGGAACAAATCCTCCGCCGAAGGAACCAGATAGTTTTTGCTCAATACGAATCATTCTTTCAATTAAATCATTGGCTAGAAAATATTTTTTCTCCTTTTTTGACATAGCACACAAATCTTGAGGCTGCTCTTTTTTTAATAAACTTAGTAATCCCATCTTATGAGATAATGACAATTTCTTGGTTTAAATATGTTATTATTCTACAAACAAACCAGGCATTCCTGGCCTTGCCTTCTTTGACTTGTTTTCTGGATCATATTTGTTTGCATCGTCTACCGTAAAAATCTTTATTTCTTTACCTATTTTTTTAGATAAAATCTTTTCATCTACTTGAGATTTTTCAAAGGGCATTATATACAAATACACCTTAGATGCTTTTTTACCTTCAGATTCTAGTTTTGAAATAATTTGTTTTGCATATTCAGAAAACTTTTCATTTAAATCTTCTTTCTTCACTTTCTCTTTCGGCATCTCTTTCGCTTTTGGCCATTCAGCTAAAGAAATAAATCCCTTGTTTCCCAATTTTTCCCAAAGCTCTTCGGTGATGTGTGGACAAAAAGGATGTAATATTTTTAAAAAAGTCTCTAAAACTTCCTTAGAAACCTCTTTTTGATCATACATTAAATTAAAAAATTCTCGAGCCTTAATAAGCCCATCTCGGTATTCAAAAGTTTCTATACCGCTAGTTGCATCTTTTATTGTTTGGTTTAATTTTGAATTAATTTCTTCGGAGGACTTTCCAATTTTTATATTGCTATAAAAATCAAATATCTTTCTTACAAATCTTAGACTTCCTTTTATTCCGTCTTCACTCCAGTCCCTAGGTTTATCCGGAGAGGCTAAAGACAATAGAAAAAATCGCGCAGTATCCATTCCATAGTTTTTTGAAACTTCGTCAGGGTTTACAATATTTCCTTTTGATTTTGACATTTTCTCGCCGTCTGGTCCATGCAACATTCCTTGGTTAAATAACGAAATAAATGGTTCGTCAATTTCCAAGAAGCCCAAATCTCTAAGTACCTTTACAAAAAATCTCGAATAGATTAAATGCATGCAAGCGTGTTCTGCTCCACCGATGTATTGATCAACAGGCAACCATTCCTTTATTATTTTTGAATCGAAGGGTTTCTTACTATTATGATTGTCTGGATATCTTAAGAAATACCATGAAGAATCAAAGAATGTATCCATTGTTTCTGTTTCTCTCCTTCCATTTCCGCTGCATTTTGGACATTTTGCTTTTACCCATTCCTTATTTGTTTCGAGAGGATTTCCTTTTCCAAATTCTACTTTTTCGGGTAAGACTACTGGCAAATCTTTTTCTGGAACAGGAACTAGACCGCATTTATCGCAATTTATAATTGGAATTGGTGTTCCCCAGTATCTTTGTCTTGAAAATCCCCAGTCTCTTAACTTATAGTTGACGACTGTTCTTGCAACCTTTTTAGAAATAAGCCAGTCTGTAATTTTCTTTTTTGCTTCTTCATTTAAAATTCCGTTAAATTCTTTTGAATTGATTAGTTCTCCGCCGCCAGTATATGCTCTGTCTTCTGTTAAGCTGCCTTTAATTACTTCTTTTATTTTAATATTATATTTCTTTGCGAATTCAAAATCCCTTTGGTCGTGAGCTGGAACTGCCATAACCATTCCCGCACCATATTCTGCGACGACAAAATTTCCTGCATAAACTGGAACTTTATCTCCGTTTGCAGGATTGATTGCGTAGCTTCCCGTAAAAATTCCTTCTTTTTCCATATCTGCCATTTCTTTTTCAGAAACTGATTTTAATTTTTTAAGAAATTTTTCAACTGTGATTTTTTGTTCTTTCATAACTAGTTCCATTAATTTTTGGTGTTGGGCTGAGACAACCATAAATGTAACTCCGAAAATTGTATCTGGGCGAGTTGTGAAAATTGGCCATTTATTTCCATTGATTTCAAAATCTATTTCTGTTCCATGAGATTTTCCAATCCAGTTCTTTTGCATAGATTTAATTTTGTCTGGCCATTTCAAATCTTTTAATCCTTCTAAAAGTTCGTCAGCATACTTGGTTGTTTTCATATACCACTCTTCTAGGTGTTTAATTTCCGCGTCTGTATCTTCGTGTCTCCAACATTTTCCGCCTTGGACCTGTTCATTTGCCAAAACAGTATTGCATTTAGGACACCAGTTTACTGCTGCTTTCTTTCTATAAATTAATCCTGCTTCCAAAAATTTCAAGAAAAAATATTGGTTCCATTTATAATATTCTGGATCGAGAGTCGATATGGTTTTTGACCAATCATAACTCAGGCCCAACTCTTTCATTTGACGGATATAATTCTTAATTGCATTCTCTGTAAATGGCTTAGGATGCTCTCCGGCTTTAATGGCTGCATTTTCTGCTGGCAAACCCATTGCATCGAAGCCCATAGGATAAAGAACCTTAAAACCGCTCATTCTTTTAAATCTTGCAAAAACATCTCCGATTGAATAATTTAGTGCGTGCCCCATATGTAATCCGGAAGCAGATGGATATGGGAACATTTCTAGAACATAATATTTTGGTTTTTTTGAGCTCTCATCAACTTGGAAAACTTTTTCCTTTTCCCACTTAGATTGCCATTTCTCTTCTATTGCTTTGAAATCTATTTGTTCAACCATCTTACATTTGTATTAATTTGATGTTTTTAAGGTTTTATACTTTCTCAATTATCGCTTCCCGCATCGCGATTTCTAGTTCTCCCAATTCTACTGGAGTAACTGGTGTTCCGTTTGGGGAAAGATAAAAACGCAATTCTTTAAATTCCTCTTCGCTTGAAAACGGAATGCTGTACGAATTAAAGAATAATCCATCATGAATACAGAAATTTCCTGCATGAAAACACGCAGTATATGGCTTTCCACTTGTAACTATTTCAAGCTGACCTTCATAATTATTCGTGTGTGAACGTTTTGCCTTATAGGATAAAATTTTCATTTTCAATTACAAAAACCTCCTTTCAGAATACAAATTATTTATAGAATATGTTAGAGCCATTTTAAAAAAATTATTATTTATTATGACCCTATTATAAGAGAGTCAACACTAACACTAGTACTAGAACTAAATTCATTTGTGTTAGTTGCATAAAATTTTATAAGAATCAGAGTTTAAAAATTTATCTCTTTTTACTCCAGGGCCATTTCCAGCCGGTTACCTTTCTGATTTCTTCC
>CAYPFA010000004.1:0-78456 GCA_964410025.1 Candidatus Woesearchaeota archaeon | reverse complement strand
TACCTTATTACACTTGCGAAGCATACCCAGAAGGGAACATTATGCGACGCAGGCAATACGTTAAATATTCCAACTATTAAACATTTAAAAAGCTTTGTTGAACACCTATCGTCTCTTCATTCTCTCGTTCAGATGCTTAAAATATTCCAACTGATACAAACTCGCCATTTTTTCAACAATTAATTCTGGAGTTGAATTTGCAAGTCTTCCAATAACTGGATTGTGATCTACGATTAAATTAAAATCCTTATCCAGCCCTTTCGCCTCAATTCCATCTATACGAGCGCCAATTGGCAAAACTTCTTTTATTTCATAACCCAAATGAGTTGCAATAACTAAAAAGCAATTTTTATTTAAAAAATATTCAGCAGTTGATGCAATAATTTTTCCAGCAACACCCGGCTCAGTCACAGATTCAATTTCATCAGCCAAAATCAACGTTTGTTTTCCAGGTTTAATTTCAGACATTTGAGTAAGTAAATTTTCAAAAGCTCCCTTGTTCGCAGCGCCCTTATTCTTCGCAAAATAATAAATTTCGGAAAAAAGTGGACTTCTAAACTTTCCGTTTACAGGTAATCCAAGTTGAAATAAACTAATCAACTGAATAAAATGTTCAAGCAAAGTGGTTTTTCCACCCGAATTTGCACCAGTCAAAATTGAGCATCTGCTTTGATTTGTTAAGTAAAAATTAATTGGTTGCGGATTTTCAAGAAAATAATTTTTAGAATTTTCCATATAAACTTCTTCAGATATTTCAGGAAAACTAGACGCTGTTTTCATATATTCATAAACTCCGCTCAGAAAATCCGTAACAATCAGTAGATTAGAAATTGTCTGAAGTTTTTTAGGAATCGATTTTAATATCTCCGATTTAGATTTTATTTCTTCAGCCAAATCACTAAATTCATTTGAACTTTGTCTTTTAATTAAACTATCAAGTTCTTTCTCATCAACAGAAACCGGAATTGCAATATTAAAAACATATTTAGGAATTTTACTTCCTTCAATAGCTTCATTAATAATTTTTTGAAACTCTTCAGGCAACTTTCCCTCTCCTAGCATTTTCATTAGAGAACCACCAGAAATAGTCATGTCTTTTATTTTTACGCCAATCTTTTCATTTATTTCTTCAAGAATTTTATCAACCTCTTCTCTTTTTATAATTTTAGAAGCTGTTTCGCCGAAAAATCCAAACAACGGAAGTAGTTCAGAAACAATTTCTTTTATATTTCCAGAAGTTAAGTTTTTATCTAAAATCAAAATATTTTCTTTCCACCCAGATAAAATCTCCAAATATCTTTCCAAATAAACATCTTCAATTCTCTCAATAAAAACCGACTGCGGCAAACTTTCCAAAGCACGACTAAATTCGTCGCAATCAACTACCTGTACAATATCGTATTTGTCCAGTTCGGCTAAATCCATATCAGAAGAAAGAAACTTTACTTCGCATCCAAGCTCATTTAGTCTGACAAAAGTTTCTTCATCTTCGGTAACAATAACAACCTCATATTTCGGTGACCAAATGGGTCTTGGTTTTTTTATTTCTGAGAAAAATTTTGTATCAACGAAATCAAGAGTTTTAAAAAAATCCTGTCTTTTTTTTATTTCATTAATGTCAGAAGTAAATCCCAAGCAAGACCATAAATTTGATGTGTCAGCGAAATTAAAATTAGAAGAAATTTGCGATAAAACTTTATTATGAACAGACTTTCCATCTTTCGTTTTGTAAATAGAATTTGCAGAAAAACTTAAGGCAGTCTTAAGATTGTTAAATGGTGACAATCCATTCTCTTCTATAAAATCACAATATTCCTCTTTCATTTTTTTAATAGATTTTTAGGGTTTAAAATAATTTAGATACTGGATTTGATTAAGTAGTCTGAAACTTTTGCAAATCAGTGGGTAACATATCTGTTTGCAAATATCCCTTATTGGACCTCATAGCATTACCAAGTACCCTAGCTGATAAAATTAATTTTTCTCTATCTGCGAGATTCATTTTTCCATCGGCATTATAAACTTCTTCCAAACAACATAAGAATTTTCTAAAACAAGAATCAGCATCTCCCAAATTAGCAGGATGTACATTTCTGCCATATACAACTAACCCATGAATCGGTACTAAAAAATCTCTGATTTCATCATTTCCAATTTTTGGGAATATTTGCATGAAAGTATAATTTACAATTGTTTTTACAGCTTTCCCTGCGGAAATTCGTTCTGGGTCATTTTGTATTTTTTTAGCAACATCTAGAGGTAAATTGTTTATCATAACTCTGCAATTATCTGAAACAGACCTGTCTCTTGTTTCTTGTTCGGCGATATCTATAAGTGTCTTGCCATAAGGGATTTTAAATAAAGAGCCCACATCATAGAGTTGATTAAAACTTAATGTGTCTCCCCCCATACTAGAAGTTCCAAGCCTCATGCTCCAAATATTAATGAACCTATGAGCGTCACAAGAAGATTGATGTGAAAGATCGTAAAAACTAACAGTTCTAGCGGAAGGGCTTAGAGTGGTATGACCAAACTTTCTATCAAAATCCTTAAGAGCTAATGCTGTCCGAGTATACGCCGTAGCAACTTTCATCGAATCATAATCCCAATCCATGTTTATAGCTAAAAATCAGCCTTTAAAATAATTTATATTGCTTAGTTAGGAACTCTCTCTATGTCTAAAAGCCGTATAATCTACATCTTTCTTAAGAGCGTCATCAATACTATGCATTTTAATTCCCAATTCTCCTACGAGCATTTTCAATTCTGTTTCGTTTTCTTCGCATTCTACTAAATCAATTTCCCTTAAGCTTTCAATAAGTTGCCTATAGTCAGGCTCCCCCGTTCTAGTCGGATTAAAGCCAAACATATCATCATAAATCTCTTTTCCCAAAACAAGCTCCCTAGCAACGGATTTAACATTTAGTGCTGTGGGTTTAGGTGTTCTTTCAGAATTTCCCAAATAAGAAAAAACATCTCGCTCGCATCTTCCAACAACATAACCAATAAATGCTTGATGATTTTTCATTTGTGTCATTTTTTACTATCACAGAACTCTTTAAAATAATACACATCAACTCTGTTTAAGGATTTCGCTAACTACTCCTATTACCATTTAAAATTATATTTTTCAGAATTATTCCCAAATATTCAGTATCGCATTGTGCGGGATTTTTACCAAAGTCATCCAGATATTTTTCCATACATTTAACTTTATCTGGAAAATTATCAGTTTTTTCAAAAGCATACTGAATTCCAAACAATCCTGGTTTTTGTTTTAGTGCCCTAATCATTAGTTCACGAGAGTAATTCCTCTCCCACTCTTTTCGTATCATCGGCCGTATTCCAACGAGCTTGATGTCACCTCTGGCCAAATTATATAGTTGCGGAAGTTCATCAATCCAGTGCTGTCTCATAAACCGATGAAGCCCATTAGGAATTCTAGGATCATCAATCATCTTCCCATAGCTATCAAACCGCGCACCGGAGCTCACAAGAGCTCCAAATTCCCTGTCTGCCTGGGGTTTCATGGTTCTAAATTTATAAATATTGATTTCTTGCTCATCTTTTCCTAGACATTTTTTTACATATATAATTCCCATAAATTTACAGAGATTATACCATTTTAAGCATTATTGTCTTTCGTTATCTTTAATAACCCCCAACGACTTTTATATTTATGAGAGTACGATATTCGTTTTCATCAAGAAAGACTGGAAATATAGCACACATAGAGAAGCAAAGAAGAAAATACCCAGCCATAGTTGACGAAATCGTTAAAATTTCAGATATAATCCTAGAAGTTTTAGACGCAAGATTTTTAACCGAAACTAGAAATATGGAACTTGAAGAAGCAATTAAAATGCAGGATAAAAAAATAATTTATGTTCTTAATAAATGTGATCTAGTCGATATTGAATCAAAAAAAGAAGAGATTAAAACACTCGGACTTTATCCCTATGTTTTTGTTTCATCCCTGAAGAGAGTGGGTGTAGGAAACCTAAGAGAAAAAATTAAAATCGCAGCAAAGAAAGTTAGACTTCCAGCAGAGGGAATGAAAAGAGTTCAGGTTGGAATTATTGGCTATCCGAATACAGGTAAATCTTCCATGATAAACGTTCTAACTGGTAAATCTTCAGCAGGAGTTGGAAGAGAGGCTGGTTTTACAAAGGGAATTCAAAAAATTAAATTTAGTACTGACATTGTTATTCTTGATACTCCGGGAGTAATTCCTAATGCAGAATATTCTCATCAAAAAATGGAATTTATTAGCCAGCACGCGAAACTTAACGCAAGAGATTATAGTAAGGTAAAGAATCCAGAATTTGTTGTGGGCAGAATCCTTTCGGAATACCCAGAGGCTTTTGATAGACACTATGGTTTTAAGGCTGAGGGAAATCCAGACGCTTTAATTCAACACATTGGTGAGACAAAAAAACTTCTAATAAAGGGCGGAGTTGTTGACGAAGACCGAGCAGCTCGTCTGATTTTGAGAGACTGGCAAGAAGGAAAAATTAAAATCTAAATTTTTATTAATTGTTGTTTTAATTTTACGAAACCTGCGGTTAAAGGAAAAATTAAAATCTAAAAAAAATAAAAAAATAAATGTTGCTTCATTCCACAACAATTCTCCAGGAATCTTCACTTTCTCTATGCCAAACAGCTTCCGGATAGAGTCCTGCAATTCTTCTCATGGATTCATCTGAAACCCGAGTTCTGCCATCAGACTTTAAATCGTCGTATTTTCTGTCTATGAACATTTCCATTTTTTCTCACGATTTGCATTCGTAAAATCCTTTTGCGAAAATTTTTATTGCTTCGCAATTATCTCTCGAAAGCGAATCGTTTACACCTCCTTTAAAATATCTTATACGCTTTTCTTTAAATATAGACAACTAAAATCAAGATATATTTCTCACACCAATTCTGTTTATATACTGTCCAACTAGAAAATAGTCATAGCTATTTTAAAGTGAATATAAGGATTTAAAAGAGAATTTTTAACAAACTTTTATAAATCTCTTACATAAATTTCTTCTATGATAAAATATCTAAAAAACAGAAATATACTAAAAAGAACTAGCAAGCTCTCAGGACTTCCGGTTAAAGAAATAGACTTGGAGGGAGCAAAAACTCTAGATTACTACTTTAGCGCCTGGCTAAATCCCTCAAATCAGAGATTGCCTAATATAGATGAATTAAAATCCGTTCTGCCTGGCAAGGTAAGAGAATCATTAGTTCTGAACACAAACAATGCGATGGTAGAAGATTGGCACCATTTTTCAGCTAATGAGAGTTTTCAGAGATATATAGATAGAAAAAATCTTGCTTCCATGTTTAGAAAAAATGCAGAATATTTCTACCAAGACACATTAACAAGAAATTTTTTAAGAGGCGAAAACTATTCATCGCTCCAATCTCACTTGGAGCTATCGAGGCATTTATAAATAAGTTTCTTCTAGATAAAATATGGAAGAAACAACAATCAATATTTCTTTGAATGATGAAAACTCAAAAAATATTATAGAAGTTTTAGGAAATGAAACTTGTAAAAAAATTTTAAATCTTTTAGCTGAAAAAGAATATACAGAAACCGAGATTTCTCAAAAACTAAAAATTTCTCTTAATACCGTTGATTATAATATAAAGAAATTAATCAAGGCAAGTTTAATAGAATCATCAAGTCATTGGTGGTCTACAAAAGGCAAAAAAATGCCATCCTATAAAGTTTCCAATAGGCAAATAATTATTTCTCCACGAAAATTTTCATCGAAAGTTCTACTTTTGCCGTTGCTGATTTTTGGAGGAGCATTATCATTTGGAGTTAAAAAATTTATAGAAATTGGTGCCTCTCAAGACATAGCAACAAATTTAGTTCAAGAGTCCGCACCAGCATTAATGACAAAATCAATTGCTTCCGATTTGGCTCCCGCAGGCGTAACTCAACTAATTCCTACTTCCTCCGGACTTGCTGGCTGGGAATGGTTTTTAATTGGAATTTGGTCCGGTATAATTTTATTTTTCATATTTAGTTATATTTATGAGAGGAGATTTTCAAAATGAGCGAAGCAATTTTTGACAAGAGTGTTTCTTTTGGTTTAAAGAAATTTTTCTTTTGTAAAGAAAAAGAACTCAAAATGATTTCAACTAAATCCAAACAGGAGGTTAAATAATGGAAAAATCAATAAACATAACATTAATTGTTGCAGGAACTTTAATTTTGCTTGCGCTAATCGGTGTTTACACAGCATTTCAGCTATCACCGAATGCTCAAACGAATATTATAACAGCAGATGGTATGGCAGAAATTTCTGCAGCCCCAGATAAAGTTGGTTTGTATTTTAACGTCGAGACAAAAGGAAACGATTCTAAAACAGCACATGCAGCCAATTCTGAAGTTACAGATGCGGTAATCACAGCTTTGGTAAAACAAGGGTTTGAAAGAAAAGATATTCAAACACAAAACTATCAAATCTATGAAGATTTTGATTGGAGTTACGGAAAACAAACATCGAAAGGATGGAAAGCTGTTCAATCGATTGTTGTAAAAATGTCAACTGTTCAAACTGATCAGATTGGAAAAGCCATCGACGCAGGAATAAATGCCGGCGCAACTCTGAGTTATATAAATTTTGAATTAAGCCAAGAACTTGAGAATCAATACAAAGCTAATGCAATAAAACTGGCATCAGAAGATGCTAAGCTTAAGGCTGAAGCAATGGTTTCTGGACAAGGAAAGAGTTTAGGAAAACTTGTTTCTATGACTGATTCGAGCTTCAACTATAATCCTTGGAGAGTTTACGATTATGCTGTAGGAGCTAGTGCAACTGAAAATGTAGCAATGGCAAAATCAGCAACATCTATACAACCAAGCGAGCAAACAATAACTGCACAAGTTTCTGTAAGCTACAAAATAAACTAATCTGCTAGCATTTCGAGCTTCTGCTAGTGGCTGACTCAGGGACCCCTTGCGGGTTTTTATTATTCCTCCTTTAATTTTTTAGGAGGATTGTTTCTTTTTAATAATGCAAAAGAATTTAAACATATTATTTCTGGGAATTTTATGAAATTAAAACTTCATTCAAAAAATCATCCTAAGAAATGAAAGACAAATCAATTGATAATTTACTTAATGAATTAACATCACGAAAAATTTCTATTGATAAAGATAAGTATAAGGCCTGGCTTTTTGAATACGCTATGAAGACACTAGAATATGAAGAAAAAAGAAGAGATGATGAAGCCATAAGAAGAATAATTATTGATAAGCTAACTCATGGTTTACTTGTAGTGGATCAGCTTTATCGTGATTATGGATATATACATAAAGTGGACATTTTTCCATTAAAAGAAATTCCTAAAATAGTTGAATATGAGCATCAAAAACGAGAGAGACAGGAATCAATATTAAGAGAAAGAATTAATGCTGCTAATCAATAATCACAACAAACTTAGTGCAATTGGAATTCCAGCAATTTTTAAAATTCCTTCTTTTGCAATAATTCCTTTTTTTAATGCAATAGTGCAAGATTTTTCTCCAACAATATTAAACGAAGCGTCTTCTCTTTTAAAATCAGCCATTATTTCTCCAATTTCTTTTTCATCTTTTTCTTCACCTTTAAAAAAACTCCCAGTCAGATCAATTTGCCTAATCCCATCGTCATCAAAATACTTCTTTCCAAATAACTCTGTATCGCAAACAGCCAAAACATGTCGAGCGCCCTTATGAAGTTTAACTAACATAACTGATAGAATTAAGTTTTGTTTTTAAGGTTATAGGTTTATTTCCGTACAATCACATTCACATTTCTCTCTTCCCAAATCTTCTCAATTTTAAATCCAGCATCTTCAACTTCCTTCTTTAATTCTTCCAAATCATAAATATAAGTATATCTTTCTTGCTTAATTTCTTGTTCGCCTTTTCTAAACTCCTTGTCGTTTTTTACTGTCCAGCTAACATAGCATTCTTTCGGCTTATTCTTCAATCTAGGAGAATTCCTTCCCCAGACAGAAATAAATGCCTCGCAACCAGGCTTTAAAGTTCTATAAATTTCCTTAATTGTTTTTTGTCTTTTCTTTTTTGTTTCAATACAGTGTAAAACAGCAGCGCAAATAGTTGCATCAAAAAAATCATCTTCAAACGGCAACTTGTCAGTTTCGGCTTTTTCAAAAACGGCAGATAGCTTCATCTTAACAGCTTTCTTAGCAGAATAGTCTAGCATCTCTTTAGAAAAATCAACAGCATATAATTTCACGTCTTTACCCATCGCACTAAAATTTCTTCCGCTTCCACAGCCTAAATCCAATACTCGGCCTTTCTTGTCTTTCAAAAACCCAACAACACTCGGGCTAGGAACTTCTCTAAAATCATTCCAATGTTTCGCAATCTCATCCCAAACTTTTTCCTGATCAGTAGAGCTTCTGCCTTTGGCTGACTCCGGGACTTTCGCGTGTGCTTGTGAAGTTTCCATAAAATATAGAAGAGAAAGAGGTTTAAAATAGTTTGGAAAGGTATTTAATTCTACTTTTAATATCCTCTTTAGGATACATGAAATGTGACTAGACGCACTTCCATTTGAGGAAATAGCTTCTAGGAAGAAACTAATTGAATTAAGACTTAATGATGATAAGCGTCAAAAAATAAAAGTCAGAGATATAATAGAATTTTCAAGAAGGCCAGATTGTACTGAAAAAATCAAAGTTAAGGTTTTAGAATTGCACAAATATAAAACTATAAAAAAATTTGTTGAGAGTACTCCTATTTAATTATGGGACCGCGTTTTAAAACAAAGGAGCAATTAATGGAAGCTCCCTGGAATTATCCAAAAGAAGAAATAGAAAAATATGGATTTTTAGGAATACGAATTAAATTAATAGATTAACTCCTAACTAGTAGGTAGCTTTATAAACCCAAAGAAATTCTTTAAATTATCAGAAAGAGACACTCTTCTTGAATAAAAATGGAAAATTTCAGAAAACTCGGATTAGGCGAGGATATTCTAAAGGTTCTTAAGGACATGAAGTTCGAAAAACCAACAGAAATCCAGGAAAAAGCGATACCTTTAGTTTTACAAGGAAAAGACGTTATCGGCGGAGCATCGACAGGTTCTGGAAAAACTTTAGCATTCGGCTCAGCAGTTATTCAAAACACAGTTCCAATGCAAGGGGTTCAGGCTTTAATTTTAACACCAACAAGAGAGTTGGCTCAACAGGTTATGGAAAGTTTAGAATTATTCTCAACACACAAGGATTTAAGATTTTGCGCAGTTTTCGGCGGAGTTTCCTATGGGCCTCAAGTAAGAGCAATTTCAAATTCTGAAGTTGTTGTCGGAACACCAGGAAGAATTTTAGATCATTTAAAACAAGGAACTTTAAAATTAGACAGAATAAAAACTTTGGTTTTAGACGAAGCGGACAGAATGCTAGATATGGGTTTCGTTTATGACGTTAAGAGAATTATTTCTAAATGTGCTCCAGACAGGCAGACAATGCTTTTCTCGGCAACAATCAATCAAGATATTTCTAGACTAGCAAGAGAATTTATGAAAAATCCAGAAAAGGTTTCAGCAGAATCAAACGTTGACCCAAAAAAATTAGTTCAACAATTTTATGATGTTCCAGACGGAGAAAAATTTTCCCTCTTAGTTTATTTATTAAAAAACGATCCATCCGATTTAGTAATGGTTTTCTGTAATACAAAAAGAAATACAGATTTCGTCGCAGACAATTTAAAATTAAACGGAATAAAAGCTATGGCAATTCACGGCGGACATTCTCAAAACAAAAGAAGCGATACATTAGAAAGATTCCAAGATAAAAATATTCACGTTTTGGTTTGTACAGACGTAGCTGCAAGAGGTTTAGATATTAAAGGAGTTTCTCATGTTTACAATTATGATTCCTCAATAGAGGCAGACGCCTATGTTCATAGAATCGGAAGAACAGCAAGAGCTGGCGCAGACGGTAAAGCTGTAACAATTTTAGGAACAAGAGATTATGAAAACTTTTCAAGAATTAACAGACAACATCCAGAATTACAAAGATTAGAAACACCAACATTTGAAAGAGCAGAAATGGCAGTTCAGAAAAGCAGAGGAGGATTTGGAAGCAGAGGTGGTGGAGGATTTAGAGGAAGAAGTGATGGTGCTAGTCGTGGTGGTTTCAGTAGATCAAGTTCATCTTTTGGTAGCAGACCAAGATCAAGTTTTAGAAGCAGAGAAGGAGAAAGCTCTGGTGACGGATTCAGAGGAAGAACTAGAGATGGCGGAAGAGATGGCTTTAGACCAAGAAGCAGAGACGATGGTGACAGAAGAAGTAGTTCCGGTGAAAATAGAAATAGTTTTAGAAGATAAACGAACTTTTTAATTTAGATGTAATATTTTTTATAAGATATTTATTATTAGAATAATTATTTTTTCTCGCCTTTTCTAACCTGTACAAAATTAGTCAAGTTTTCTTTTTTATAAGAAATAAATTCACCCGTAAGATGATTAACTTTCATTTTTAAAATATCAAGATTTGCAGACATGCAAGTTAAATCTAAGCAATCTTCTTTGAAAATAGCAATAATTTTATTTATAATACATTTATCATTTTGCTCATTTTGAATTTTTTCCACAACATTCCACAAATCCTCGACGTCAATTTTAAAATTTTCAATATTTATTGGCTTCGGAACAAATTCCGTAGTTTGATTTTGAACCTTAATTTCATCAAATGGATATTCAGAATAGGAAATCTTTTTTTCTTTTGGGATATAAAAATCAAATTGAATCTTATCACCCTCTTTTTCATTAGCAGAAACTATGCAGAACATAGCATAAAGAAATGCATCGGGATTCGCATCAATAAATTTATTATAACCTGGTTTGCTCTTTAGTCTTTCAAGCAACTGCGATGACTTTGACATAAAAATCTAATTGAATCAGGCTTTTTAAGGATAGTTGTTATTTATTCTTCAATACTTCCAGCCATTTCAAAATAGCTTCTTTCTTGTCAATCATTTTATCCGGAAGATTATTTACATCAAACCAGCCGAACTCGTCAGACTCGTCGTTTATTGTAGCTTTCTCGCTCTCGTCAATCGCAATTCCATAAACAAATTGAAAGCTATGGTGTTTAGCACTCCAATTAGGATTCTCTAAAATTTCTAAGAGCTTTATTTTATTTTTATCAAGCTTTAATCCGGTTTCTTCCCATGTCTCTCTTATCGCTCCATCTATAGAGTATTCGCCAATTTCTAAAACTCCGCCAGGATTTCCCCAGTCATAACCCCATTTTTTTCTTTTCTCTTCGTTTCTTTTTAAAAGAAAAAGTTTAGAAAAATCTTTATTAAAAACTAGTACAAAAACCCCCGCACTAAATACTTTTTCATTTTTTATTTCGTCTTTCATTTTTTAACCAACTCTGACAAGTCAGAAAATTCTTTTAATTTAGCAATCGGTTCTTGATAATATTTTCCAGCTTTCCAGAAGCACTTGTAAGCCATTGCTGCAGGCTTTGAGCTAATTATTCTATACCGATCATCAATTACTTCCAACGCACAAAAATCTTCCAGTGCTACGCCTACGCCAGCGGTCCTTTTCATTATTTGCTTCAAATCTGAATGTCTTTGTGGCTCTCTCATAAAATGAGGCGCGTGTAGGGCAGAAATCAATCCTAAACCACGAACTTTTATAAATGGCGCATTAGGATTCTTTTTAGTTCTCCAACTATCACTTTGACCATAGTCAAACCAGCAAATACTTCCAGCGCTAACTCCACACAAAACCTTACCTTTTTCATAAGCTTCAGCTAAGATTTTATCTACGCCTAATTTTCGCCATCGTTTTAGCATCGTTAAAGTATTCCCGCCACCGACATAAATTATATCAGAATCCATAATTGTTTTTTTAATTTCTTCATAACTATGCTTTTCTCTTTTTAACAAAAGAGCCTCTGTTTGACAGCCGAGAATTTTTCCATAATATTTTTCAAATGTTTCATAATATCCGGGACTGTCTCCAGATGCAGTGGGCAGTAAAAGAGCTTTTGGGTGAGTCTTGCCAGTTAGTCTAATTATTTCTTCATCAATTAATCTTGTTTCTATAGGATAATTTCCCTTTGATGGATCTTTAGAGTCTATCGGTCTACCAATTTCTCCGCCACCGATAGCAATTATTTTTCTAGATATCATTTTTCACCCCCATATTCTTCACTAAGAAGTCCATAAATGTATTCATCTTTAATCTTTCCATCTGCTTTGTAGATACAAGCTTTTCTTTTTATTCCTTCTTTTTTAAATCCAAATTTTTCTAGCAGTTTTCCAGACGACGTGTTTCCAACTAAAACTCCCGCTTCCAATCTCCTTAATTTTAAAACATTAAACGCAAAATCAATAATTTTCCCAAGAGCTTCGCTGCCATAACCTTGTTTATGATATTTTATTCCAAGCCAATATCCAATCATTCCTCTTCCCTGTACATGGTCTACGTAATCAATATTAATTCCACCAATCGTGCTGCCGTCTTTAAGTTGGATTGCAAAACTATGCGATGTTTTTTCTAAAATTTGTTTTCCTTTCTGTTCTCCACAATGGTTTATCCACAAATCAGCGCTACTCTCAGTATATGGATGCGGAACAATAATTAGCCACTTAGATACCTCAATATCATTTATATTTTCAATTAAGTCTTTTTTATCAGAAACTTGCCAATCGCGCAGAATTAGTCTCGGGGTTATTAATTTCATGTTATTTTTCCAAAAAATTTATAGAATAATAACAATGTAAATATTTACATTGCATTGGTATTAGCCAAGCTAGCAGAATTGCTTCCTTGATATGCGCCTATTCTAAATACCATACAGAATTCATAGATTCATCGTTTATAAATTTTTGTTTTGTAATTATTTTCTTTCACTAATTTCCTCTAACAACTCAGAAATAAATTTCTTTTTATCAACACCGAATTTAGGCTTATCTTCTCCACGTTTCTTAACAGCCAAAGTTCCTTTTTCTTCTTCCTTGTCTCCAATTGTAATTAAATAAGGTATTTTCATTTCAGCAGCTTTTCTAACTTTATCATTTACAGTATTTGAATCCAAATCAGCATCAACTCTAATTCCAACTTCTTTCATTTCATCAACGATTTTTTGTGCAGCTTCTTTGTTTCTATCTGTAAAAGAAATTACTCTAACCTGAATAGGCGAAAGCCATGTTGGAAGATTGCCGTTTACATGTTCTAAAAGTACTCCGATAAATCTTTCCAGGGAGCCATAAATAACTCTATGTAACATTACTGGTCTTTTCTTTGTGTTATCTTTATCAATATATTCTAGTTCAAATCTTTCAGGCATCGCAAAATCAAGTTGTATAGTGCTTGTTTGCCAAGTTCTTCCAAGTGAATCTTTGACATGGAAATCAATTTTTGGTCCATAAAATGCGCCATCTCCTGCATTAATCTTATATTTCATTTTTTTATGTTTCAAAACATTTTCAAGAGTACTTTCTGCTAAATCCCATATTTTATCTTCACCAATTCTTTTTTCTGGTCTTGTAGAAAGCTCCACGTGATCAAACTCAAGGTTAAATTTTTTATAAAATATATTAATTAATTCCATGATTTTTCCAATTTCATCTTCAAGCATTTCTTCTGTACAAAAGATATGGGCATCATCTTGTGTGAATTTTATAACCCTAAATAATCCTGCCAAAACCCCAGAAAGTTCTTGTCTATGTACGATTCCTAACTCTCCAGCTCTAATCGGCAAATCTTTATATGATTTTTGAGAATTTTTATAAACTAATAATCCGCCCGGGCAATTCATTGGCTTAACTGCAAAGCTTCTGTCTTCATATTCTGTTAAGAAAATATTTTCTTTGTATTTTTCCCAATGCCCAGATATTTGCCAAAGTTTTTTATCCAATATTTGTGGAGTTGAAATTTCTTGATAGCCTGCTTTTCTATGCTGTTCTCTCCAATATTCGCATAACTGATTATAAATAATCAAACCATTATTATGCCAAAACACCATGCCTGGTGCAACTTCAGAGAATGAAAATAGATCTAAGTTCTTTGCAATAATTCTATGGTCATTATCCTTTAACTTTGAAGTGTTAAGTTTTGATTTAGAAATCTGTGAAAGCAACTTTTTAGGGTCATATTCTTCTTCTTTCTTCACAACATTACTTTTGACCTCAACAGTTTGTGCAGTACTTCCAATGCTTCTAGACAATTCAGACAACGGATGTCCTTTGCATTTCAATTCAAATTCCTTGTAAAATCCAAAAGGTGCTCTAAAAACTTCAATCTTTTTAGCATTCAATTCTTTCTCAGCATCAATCATAACTTGTTTTGCAAAATCAGGTGCAGAAAGTGAAGAAGATAAATGAGCATAAGGATACAAAACAATTCTTTCAATCTTACCAATCTTTTCTTTTAGGTCTAAAATATTTTTAATATAATCAGAAACAATATTTTTATTTTCTTCGTCAGATTTTTCTATTGCAGTCAGAATTACAAGCGGATCTTTAACTTCAACTTGCTTTTCCTCGTCCTTAGCTAATTCAAGTCCTTTAATTGCAGGCTTAAGCGGTTTAAACTTAATATAATCGCAATGTAATGAAAGTATCTTCATAAAAAACTATAGAAAAGGGGGTTTTTAAGATTTTAGTTATTCTTATCTTGCTAAAGAAATGTTTGTAGCAACGTTTCCAGCGAAAAATCCATGATAACCAGCTACATTATAAACGCCAGTATTTTGACCAAGTTTCATTTGTTTGTATGCCTTATTGCAATCAAATTTAGGATCTCTGTCGGTTAAAAAAGTCTTTCCAGATTCAGTTTTAAAAACTGCATTTTGAGAACCATCAGATGTTTCATTTTTATATCCTGTGTATTGTACATTTTTAAGCACAATTGGTTTTGTAGATGCATATTCCACGCCTGTGATTGCTGCAGTAGCGACTAATCCAGATAATAATATTTTTGTTAATGTATTTACCATAATTTATTTACAAAAACAACCTTTATAAATCTTTCGATTTGTTATCATTGCGTAGATACAACAAAAACAAAAAGTTTAAATAGTTTCATTTCATGAGTATGTTAAGATGACGCTAGAAAATTTTATTACAAGCGCACTGCATGAAGCAGATAAAATGAAAGGCGATGCTGTTGATTTATGTATTTCTTGGGATTTTGGAAGAGGAGAGAGTTCGGGAGATATTATTGTGGAGAGGAATTACAAGCTATTTAGCGGAACATCATTTAAGGATATTTCTCGTGGTGCATATGACAATCACATCGATGCAGAAATAAATGCGTTAGCCGGATCATATTGGCATATAGTAAAAAATTTACCAGAAAAATATTTTCAACAGCCGAAAGAAACACCAAATTTTAGAGAAGGACAAAGAGAAACAATGATTCAAATAATTTCCCCAATAAAAAAATCGACAATGACGAATATTCCAACAGAAATTACACAGACTCAAAATGATCAGATAATTAATACATTACCTTCAGTATATAAATTAAGAGAATCTCTTATTAAGCAAGCACTTCACGATCATCCAGCCTACACGAGAGAAGATGCAGAAGCAGAAGTTAGTGGCGTAGAATAATTTTAATACAAAAATATTTTTTATTCTCAAATTTTTTCCCAAAAAACTCCAAATTTTTTTCAAAAAATCTATATTCTACAAAACGAAAGTATTTTTAAAGACAAGAAGTATGAAATTATTAACTTTTTCGAAAGAAAGAGGCTCACGTGAAGAAACGAATTGCACGAAGTAAAATTCGTCGATAATGTTTCTTTCTCCCGAGGGTCTTTATTTTTTAAAGAAAGAGGCTCACTGAAAGGAGGTTTAAAAAAAGAGAAAAAATGGCTTTAGATTTTGCAAAAGAAGCAATACAAAATGCTGACAAAAATAGTATAAATTTCGACGAGCTTAAAGCTGGTAAAGCAAATATTAAAGTTTTTGGTGTTGGTGGATGTGGATGTAATATGGCTACCTGGTTATTCAATAAAGGAATTTCCGGTGCAACTGTTTACGGAACAAATACTGATGCTTTACACTTATCCATTACAAAGGCTGACGAGAAAATCCTTATCGGTAAGGAATTGACAAGAGGTCTTGGTTGTGGTGGTTATCCTGCAAGAGGAAGAGAAGCTGCTAAAGAAGCAATTTCCGACTTGAAGAGAGCTGTACAGGGTTCTGATATGGTTTTCGTTCTAGCTGGAATGGGCGGTGGTACAGGAACTGGCGCTGCTTCCGTAATCGGTCAACTTGCTAAAGAAGCAGGAGCTGTAGTAATTGCTGTAGTTACAATGCCATTCGAGGCTGAAAAGGCAAGAATTGACAAGGCTGAATTTGGACTTCAAGAATTAAGAGAAGTTACAGATACTGTTATCGTTTTAGATAACAACAGACTTGTAGATATTGCTGGACAACTTCCAATGGAACAAGCTTTCGCTGTTGCGAATGAACTTGTATCTACTATGATTAAAGGTATCGTTGAAACAATAACATTGCCATCATTGATTAACCTAGACTATGCTGATGTATCCGCAATCATGAAAGGCGGAGACGTTGCAGTTATTGGTATCGGTGAAGACAACTCTACTTCGAGAGTAGATACTGCTTGTCAACAAGCATTAACACATCCATTATTAGATGTCGACTATAGAGGAGCAACTGGTGCTTTGATCCACGTAACTTGTGGACCGGACATGAAGTTGGAAGAATTCGACAACATTGGTAGAATTGTTACTGAACATCTTTCTCCTGACGCTCAGGTAATTATCGGAGCAAGAATTAATAAAGAATTCCAGGGAAGAGTTAGAGTTATAACAATTATGACTGGTGTAAAGTCACCTTACATCTTGGGTAAATCCCAATATGAAAGCAAACAAGCTTCAAGGGGACCTTCGGTTAATGATTTAGGCTTAGACGATTACAGTTAATAGTAATAGCTAAACAAAACTTCGGGAGACTTTGTCTCCCTTTTTACTTTTTTTTAATTTTTATTAAAAAATGATCCCTTGTGGATATTTTTACCTTTTTGGTTAAAAAACTATCCGAGGATTTCCTCGGATGAATTTATTTCTAAATTTATATAATATTTATATCATAAATATTTAAAAACTCTAAAGCAATTTATTTATCATGTTAAATAAACCCCTAGCAACACTTACTCTTACATTGGCTTTACCATTTGCTGCGGGATGTCTGAATTTTAAAAATCCTGTTTCTGCACAACAAAACTTTAATCAAGGTCAGTCTATCTCTCAAGAAGATTTTTCAAAAAAATTATTTTATCGAGATTTAAGTTTACTTTATCCAAACATGGAAACGAATTTTTTATCTCCAGTAGATCCGGATAGACTTGGAGACAAATTTAATTCATCAACGAATTTATTACCAATGCCAGAAAAAATTGATAAACCGTTTGTGTCAGAAATTTATTTAAAACCACCGAGAGACGGCCCGCAAGGTGGATTCGGTCTCTAATGGGACTTACAAAACTCGTTAAAGATTGCGCAAGAGAAATAAAGGCTGGAAACGAATTTTCATTATTTGCATTTGAAAGAATAATTATGCTTCCCAAACCTGACAAAGTCACCGGTCGCTACAGCTATTCTCAAAATACAAAATTACGGAAACAATTCAATAGCCTCTTACAAGATGAAGACTTTTCAAAAGCAAATTATACCGATGTAACCGGTGGTCAATTTAATCAACAGTATGAGTCCAGATATTGGTCTGATGAAATAAGTCAAACAATAATATCAAAAAATCCAGAAAATCTTATCTTTTATCTTCGTGCAGAACCAGAGATTATTGCCTCCAGAATTTTTATTCCAAAGTCGGATTTTTACGGCGGTTTAACAAACGAAGAAATAGAATCAAAATATCCTAAAGATGTTCTCAAGAAAATGGATGAATATCTCAGGGGCATAACTGTTTCAAAAGACGTAGACGGAAAAATTCGAGTTCCATTCGGGGATTTAAACTACGCATATAGAAAAGCTACAGGACAAAAAACACATCCCGAAGAGTGGGATTAATTAGAAACTATTATAAACTTATTTTTATTCATTTGATTATGTACGATTTTCGGTTACCAGATTATAAGGGCGGAAGTATTGTCAACCTAATGAGTTCTATCGCGCACGGATTTGGAAAGAAACATAGTTATCCTGAATTAAGAGCAATGAGTTCTGACGAAATTAAAAAATTTAAAAATGTTGTGCTGATTGTTGTCGACGGACTAGGATATAATTATCTAAAGGAACAGAGAGATTCTTTCTTATCGAAGAATATCAAATCGTGCATGGATTCTACATTTTTATCAACGACCGCTTGTGCGAATACGGCTTTTGCGGTAGGATATCCTGCACAGCAGCATGGTCTTACGGCTTGGGATATTAACTTAAAGGAAGTCGGCGCTATTACTACAATTTTGCCTTTTGTTCCCATGTGTGGTGGAAAATCACTTACTGAATCTGGTTTTAAAATGGATAAAATTATGGATATCGAATCTTTTCATAAGGGTTTTAATGGGAAATGTTTTATTTTATTTGATAAGCTCATATCAGACAGCCCGTTTACAAATTATGTTGCAAAAGGTGCTGAAGTCATTTCTACAAAAAACAATAAAGATATGTTTGCTAAATTAACAAGACTTGTAAAAAAGAAATCTATTCGGAGAAGATTTATTCATGCGTACTTACCTGAACTAGATAGTATGATGCATGACGAAGGCACAGATAGTAAAAAAGTTAGAACTATTTTTTCTAATTTTGACAAACTAATAAAAAATTTGGCTAATGCAATCAAAGGAACTAATACAAAATTAATAGTTGTGGCCGATCATGGTTTGACAAATATTCCTAAAGAAAAAGAAATTTTCTTGAACGATATTGACGGACTTAGTGAATGTTTTACCATTGCACCTGCTGGCGAGCCACGAGTTATGGACTGTTTTGTTAGACCTGGAAAGGTGAAAGAATTTGAAGAAATTGTAAAAAGTAAATTATCAAAATATTGTTGGTGTTTTAAGGGAGAGCAATTAATTAAAGATAATTTTTATGGACTTGGTGAGCCCAGCAAAAGATTGATTGACAGAGTTGGAGATTATGTTTTAATTGCAAAAGAAGATTATAGTCTTCGATATAGATTCGCTAATTACACTAAGCCTAAAAAATATCATTCTGGAAAGCATGGCGGCGTTAGTGATAATGAAAGACTTGTTCCTCTAATTACTATTGATTGCTAGATTTTTCAACAAGGTTTATTAAATGATTTTTCTACCTGATTTTGTGCCACAGTAGCTCAGTCGGTAGAGCAATTGATTCGTAATAGGCTTACTTTCTTAAAAAGAAAGTTTCCCTGGAAACCAAAGAACACGATAGTAAAACTTCGTTTTCTTTTAAACGAAAAATCAATAGGTCAGGAGTTCAATTCTCCTCTGTGGCTTTGTGCTATCTGCTCGGAAGATATCAATACAGATGTGAATATAAAAACGTTTTTCAATTCCGAGCGATTCGCTTTTGATTAAAATTACATCAGTACAAAAATTAAAAAATTACAAATGCAAATCGCGAGACTCTGTGGATTAATTATTTATTATAAATATTTTCAAGCATAATCATGTCTTACGACTTGATCTGGTTCCATTCTACTATTTCCCCATTTTTCAAAAAAAACAAGATTTTCTAATTCAGGTCTTGGTTTTTTTGGTTGTCTTATTTTCGCACCAATGCCAAGCGCAATAACTGTTTCAATAAGTTGATTATTAGGAACCTTTACGCTTTCTCTCACAAGATCATCGTCAAAAAAACCAACCCAACAATGATCAATTTTCTTTTCAGTTAAAGATAATAACAAGTTTTGAATTGCAGCGCCAGCTTGCTGTTGCGCAAAACCTTTTTTATTATAATCAAACATTTTATCAACCTTTTCCTTATCCGAAACAACAACTAAAATTATTCCAGCGTCGTTAATAAAAGGTTGTTGACATGCATCAGCAATTTTTTTTATTTTATTTTTATCTCTAATAATTATAAATTTTACAGAAAACATATTACCTGCCATCGGTGCAAAACGTGTCAAATCAATCGCCTGAATAACTTTTTTCCAGTCAACTTCTTTACCAGTAAATTTCTTCACACTCTTTCTTTCCTTAATCGCTTCACCTAGTTGCATATTTTTTATAAGATTATGATATTTATAAAGATTGGGTTAACTCGTTATTTCCCCGCCGCCCAGAACTTTCTCACCATAATAAAATACAATCGCCTGACCATCAGAAATTCCCCTAATAGCATTATCTAAAACAACTCTAAATTTATTTTTGTCATAAAATAACTTCGCAGGAAGCAACTCTCCAACCTGTCTAATTCTCACCAAGACTCTATGTGCCTTTCGCTTATATTTATTCTTGTCTTCATCAATCAAATAAAAATCCTTAACAATCATTTCTTTTCGTAAAAGAATTTCATGTTCCTCTGGAGCGACAGTAATAATATTTTTCTTAATATCTTTTTTGGCAACATACCATCGCGAATAATCTTTTCCCTTTTCTGATTCATGGGAAATAGTTAATCCAAATCTCGGGCCAATTCTTTGTCCAATCGTGTAATAATAAATACCGTCGTGTTCTCCAACAACTTTGCCGTCTGGATCGATAATTTTTCCCTTTTTGTTTTTAATTTTCTTTTCTAAAAAACTTTTCAAATTAATTTTTCCAATAAAACAGATTCCAACAGTACCCTTCTTGTTAAAATTAGGAAATTTATTTTTTTCTGCTATCTCTCTAACTTCCGTTTTTGTATAATCACCAATCGGAAATAAACAATTTTTAAGTTCATTTTGTTTTATTGTGTAAAGAAAATATGATTGATCTTTCATTTCATCTTTAGCCCGAAGGAGCGAATATGTGTCATCTTGATTTAATTTCTTTCTAGCATAATGTCCAGTCGCAACAAATTTTATTCCTCTTTTTTGTGCCTCTTTAACAAGCAACGGAAACTTTATTTTTCTGTTACAATCTACGTCTGGATTTGGCGTAATACCCTTTTTATATTTTTTAAACATTTCATCAACAACCTGTTTTTTATACTGACTTTCAAAATCAAGAGTGATTAGTTTAATTCCAAGAAGTGCAGCAACTTTTTCTGCATATCTTCTTTCTTCTTTCCACTGACACTCACCCGTAATTTTATTTTTAGTATCACTCCAATTTTTCATAAAAGCACCAATAACTTCATAGCCTTGTTTTTGTAAAAGCATAGCGGCAACACTAGAGTCAACTCCTCCAGATAATGCTAAGAGGACTTTTCCTTTTTTCATATTAATGTATTTATCAGCTCGGAAATTGTTTTCCCTCTGAATTTTCCACCTTTAATTTTTTTATCCAAGAAAACCTCTTCATGCTCAAAGTGTGCTAATGGAATATTCACAATATTTTCTCCAATTAATTTTTGTCCACCAGCAATCGGTGCGAGAATCATAATAGCCATCCTTACAAAGAAATCGTAGGGAGAATATATATTTATTATCTTTGTCATTTTCAGAGTAGATTTTTTTGATTCATTTGCCGAGAATAAAAGAATAACTTTTTTAATAATGCCATCAAATTGCTTGCAAGCTTCCATAGCCACATCTCCTCCAAGGCTGTGTCCAATCAAAGTAATCTCGTGAGTATTTTTATATTGGTGAACTATTTTTTTTAACTTTTTTAAAGCAAGAATTCTTGAGAGCAAGCCAACACCTCTTCCCCAGTGTAAATAAATAACTTCCGTATTATCTGATTTAAAATATTTTCTCCAATTTAACTGTTGCTTGTAGTCAGCAAACGATGTGACATGCAGCAAATTGAATAGAAATAGTAAAACTTTTTTTGCCCAGTGTGCTCTAGGGTTAATTCTTTTCGCACCAAGTATTACCACAATCAATTTTTTCTTTAACATAGTTTTACCAAAATATATCCCATTTCACATATTAAAAAAATACTAGAAAGAAAACAAAAAAAACCATTATAACCCAAAAAAGAAAACATGAAGAACACTATCATAGCTCCTAAAAAAATAAAATCTTTCTTATACTTATCACTTCCTTCAACCATAAATAACAAAAGAGTTTTGACTATAAAAATCTAACTAGCTCATTTTTTCAACAATTTTTATAACTTCGTCAATATTCTCTATTTCAGCATTCGCTCCGCTTTTCCCTTTTTCAGCCGGATTAAGATCGCCATATCTAGCGTAAATAGTTTTTATTCCAAGCTTTTTTGCTGTCTCCACATCTCTAGAAATACGATCGCCAACCATTACAGATTCTTCTGGTTTTATGTCGAGTTTTCTCAATGCAGCCTTAAATGGGGCGGTGTGTGTTTTTTGTTTTCTCGCGTCAGCCTTTGTAACAACAAAATCAAAAAAATTATCCAGTTGCGTTGCCACCAATCTCATCCACGCTTGCATAACTGGCGCATCCGTTATTACAGCCAGCTTGTATTTTTTCTTCAGCTCAATCAGCGTCGGAATAACGTTAGTATACGGCACAAGATAACCTTCCTTTACTTTTCTATATGCGATAATTCCATAAGCAATTGTTCTATAGTCAATTTTCCCACCAATATTTTTAGTAAATTCTTGAAAAATATATTGATATTCAATTCCCCGTTTATCATAAAGTTCGTAAAGAATAGCCAAAGCTTCTTTTTTATCCATTTTTAATCCAGAACCAATCATTGCGTTAATTGCCGCCTCGCAAGATTCTCGTTTCATTTTCATAAAATCAATTAACGTATTATCAATATCAAACAAAACCGCTTTTATCATAACAGTTAAAGTTCTAGAGACTATAAAAATATAACGAATTACCACGTCCCGAAGAGGAACTCTTCTTGCAAAATACTCTCGTGAGTTTCGAACAATAGTTGCTTCGCAAAAATTATTCGAGAGCATTTTGTTCGCCTCTAGAACTCAACAAGCAATTTTACTTTTTAATTGATAGCTGTTCAAGTCTAAAAATACCACGTCTCCAAGAGGACTCGAACCTCTGACCCCATGATTAACAGTCACGTGCTCTACCAGCTGAGCTATGGAGACCTATTATCTGAAAAAATCGAGCTTATTTAAACATTACTTTCTCAAGTTCTTTATAACTTAATACCAGGTTCTTACTAATTCTTTGATAGTAATTACTTAATTTTTCTGGGACTAAAACTATCACTTTGTATTCTTTATTTAGAATATTTATCTTTTCAGCTAACTTTATAGCCTTATCATAACCTCGCCACATAGTGCACTCTATAATAGTATTATTTTTAATCAAAAAGTCTGGGAAAAAATAACGTTTGCCAACATTAATTAGAGGTTCATATTGATATTCTATATTTTTATCAAAAAAGAAATCTGCAGTCTCTTTTTCAAGTATATTCCTAACTTTCTCACCTTTTTTTGTAAAATATTTATATTCTCCTATCTTCTTAAAATGATTATATTGAATAGTATAATATTCTAGAGGATTATTCTTTTTCATTTTTTTATGCCAACTTTTTAAATCATTACCAGATTTAGATAAAATCATTCTAGCACTTTTAAGTTGTGTCTCCATTTTGCCTGCGCATAGTTGATTTTTCACACAATTAACACCCCCAAGAGATTGTCTAAAATTATTAGAGAGTTTGTCGATAATAAAATCACTATGTAATTTAGTTTTCAAAAAATTTTCAAGCACTAATAAATTTTCTTCGGTAATTAATCTTTTTTCTTGCTGATAATCATGAATTGTTGTTTTAGGAATTTTTATTAAGATAGATAATTTTCTTATGCTTCCTGCCCTTAAAACAGCCAAAGAAATAAAGCTTTTTAACTCCCTAGATTTTATTTTTAAATACATAATTTATTTAATAATTTAAAGTTTATAAATATTGCGTCCAAGCTGAGCTATCGGGACATGACTAAATTAACACAGAAAAAGCGATTTTTAAAGGTTTAGATTTAGATTTTAATCGTCCTCATCTTCCACAATTTCTTCATCAGAATCTAGATTATCCTTCTTTGGATCCCTCAAGCCCAAATCTCCACTTTTCAATTGTCTTAAATTAGCATTCTGTTTTTCTAAATAAGCAAAAACATTTCCATGCTTCGAACCCTGAACCAACGAAATAATCGACTGAATTGTCTGCTGAACGTGATCAACATCTGCAATAAGCCCAACTTTATTCTCATGAACAACAATAATCGCCCCAGTCAGGTTTTCAATCGCAGCCTTAGCTTTTCCCTCAGTTCCAATAATTCGCGCCCTAACCTCTCCCAAATTGCTTCTGTGCGTATGCTCTTTGATACTCAGATATTCTAATCTAAACTCATCTTTCAGCAACAACAAAGCGTCCTCAGGCTCAAATCCAAAGTCAATTGCCTCAATAATTTTCTCAACATAAAACTCATTTATCTCACTTCCGTCAATTGTTACATTATTTTTATTCTGTGAAATTCTAATTCTAATCTTCTTCTCTAGCAATCTAACTGCCTCTGAGATTTTCTTCGGATGTTCAACAAGTATAGTTTTCATAAAATAATGAAAGATTAGGAGTTTTTAAAGATATCAAATTCTTTCGACTTTTCCGATTGCTTTATTGTCAAAAGGAACATGGTCAATATGTGGATTACAATTAGCCAATTCTTCATCATACCTTGAAACATTGACCCCAGCCTCTATTGCAAGTAACCTTATTCCCTTATATTGTTCAACAAAGGGTATTATTCTCCGCACATAAGAGTCAAGAAGTCTCGTGTTGCAAGTTTCTATTACGTAAAAGATTCCTTTTAAAGTATCAACGCACGATTCCAAATTATATTTTAAATAAGTCTGTCGTAATATCTTTAATTCTTCCAATTTACTTAATATGACCATAAAAAATTTAGAAATAAATAGGCTTTTAAGGGTTTTGGTTTGCTGGTAATTAGAAATAAGATAAGATAAAGAATGCTCCAACAATAAAAGCAATAAACCCGAAAATTCTCATATAAATTAAAATACCTTTAGTTTTTCCAAATTCCTTAATGTGTTGCGTCCCATATTTTCCTTTAATAATTTTCATCTTCCCAGGATTTTTTGAATTATAATAAAATTTAGAATAAGGAAGTAAAAAATTATCTGGCTTAATAAAACAAAATAAACCCAACACTACTAAAATTATTCCCAATATTAACCCAATCATACTATTTTAATAACTTTTAGCTTTTTAAATCTTCTCTAGAATTCATTCGCACTTGTTTTCAATAATCCATCTCTCTTTAACTTTTCAACCGCAGACTTTGAATATTTATACAAAACATCTCCCTTAGTATCTCCATCATATTCCCAAGGCTCAACAATAACAGCATCTCCTTCTCTCAGCCATAACTCTCTTCTAAGTCTTCCAGGAACTCTACAATTTCGTGTTTTCCCATCCATACAAGAAATTAATAATCTTCCAGCTCCAACTCTTTGTGTGATAATTCCCATTACTTCTCTGCCTCTAGGCATCTTTACTCTTAACTGAAAATCAGGATTCGGCGTTCCGTCCTCAAGCAACTCTCCTCTTTCATAGTCGCCCTTGTTTCCAAAATGTTTTCTTTCCATAAATATATAGAGAAAAAAGGGTTTTTAAGTCTGATGATAGAACCGATAATAATTTAATCGTCTCGCTTTTGGAAAGATTTACTTTTTAAACTCCAAATGGCTATATCCTATATGGAAAAAACACTCTGGGAAGTACTTATTCCAACACGTTCTAATAAAGGTGTAGAATTTAGTCTAAAACACCATAGAATATGGGACGAAAAAGCAAAGTCTGTTTCCGGTGGACTCACCGTTCTGAGAACTGCAAAAGGAGAATGGATTAGTCCACAAAATAAACTATTTCAAGAAAAAATGATTCCTGTAAGAGTTTTCTGTACAAGGAAAGAAATAGAAAAAATTGCAGAAGAAACACTCGTGCATTATAATCAAGAAGCAGTTATATATTACAAAATAAGTGATCAGGTTTATTTTAAATATAAAAAATAAGTATTAGTTTGCAGAAAGAATAGATTTAAAAAAAGAGTTCTGTGGTAAATTTAAAATGGCAAAAGCAAGAATAATTCAAGGGTGCCCGGCAGATGATAAAAGAATAGATCTAGAAATAAAAGTCAAACTTGAGCAATGCCACCCATATGAGCATCCCACGAAAGAGACCTTTTTATGTAAAAATATTTTTTATTTTATTAATGGTGTGCCGGTTTGTAAATTTGCCAAAAAGGTAGACAATCATTATGAAATTCGTTTTTGCGAATCTTTTTTGGATCAAAAATCACGAGCATTAAGATATGAGTTTGCTAACTCCCAAGGACAATGGTATCATCATCCAAGAGAAGCATTGGGACCACAAATTCCAGAGCGTTCTGACGTGATTCCCCCATTGAGACTTGCGCCCCATTATATTCGTACTAAAAAATAATTAATATACATTTAAAAAAACAATTTTCTTCTAGGTGTTATGGACTACTCAGTTAAAAAATTTATTTCAACGGACAAGCAGCGAAAGCCGACTAAAACAATTTCAGGAGTTGCGCCACTAGCAGTTATGCTACCTCCAAGAAAATGCCCTCACGGCGCTTGTATTTTTTGCCCAACTTTAAATGCCCCTCAATCTTACACGCCAGAAAGTCCGGCAGTTTTGCGAGCAGCAGCCTTGCAATATGATCCAACAAAACAAGTTGAAGTTAGACTAAAAGCCTTCGAAATGATGAAACATCCAACAGATAAAATAGAACTAATTATTATGGGCGGAACTTTTCTAAGCTATGACCGAGATTTCCAATTCCAATTTGTAAAAGCTTGTTATGATGCACTAAACGGAAAAAAATCCAAAAATTTAGAGCAAGCAAAAAAAATAAATGAAACCGCTCAACATAGATGCACCGCACTTTGTATTGAAACTCGTCCGGATTTTTGTTCTGAAAAACACATTAAAGATATGCTTGACTGGGGAACAACGCGAGTTGAAATGGGAGTTCAAATCATCGACGATAAAATTTATAAATTAGTTAACCGAGGTCACACGGTAAAAGATGTAATTGACGCAACCGAGCGATTGAAAAAAGCAGGTTTTAAAATTGGCTACCATCTAATGCCTGGCCTTCCAGGAAGTTCAATTAAAAAAGATATTCAACTCTTTAAAAAATTATTTTCAGATTCAAGATTTAAACCAGATCAAATAAAAATTTATCCATGTCAGGTTTTGAAAGGAAGCGCTCTTGAAGGCTGGTACTATGATAAAAAATTCCAACCATACACAAAGGAACAAACTCAAGAAGTTTTAATTAAAATGCTAAAACTAATTCCAAGATATTGTAGGGCAATGAGAATTATGCGAGAAATTCCTCCAAGTTTTTTAGTTTGCGGTTTGCTAAAAATTGATCTGAGAAAAGATATTGAAGAACTAATCAGAAAACAAAATATTAAAATTAAAGAAATAAGATTTAGAGAAGTTGGGTTTGCTATGAGAGATAACAGAAAAATTAATCATAAATTAAAAATAAAAACAACAACTTATTCAGCTTCAGGCGGAAAAGAAATCTTTTTGGAATTTATAAATAAAGACGAAATTTTATTTGGATTATTAAGATTAAGACTAGAAAAAAAGAAATCAGAACCCGTGATGGTGAGAGAACTTCATGTTTACGGCCCAGCTTTAAACCTCGGAGAAAAAGGAGAAATATCACAACACAAAGGTCTAGGAAAAGAATTAATGGCCGAAGCAGAAAAAATCGCAAAAAAATCAGGCTATAAAAAAATCAGAGTCATTTCAGGTATTGGAGTTAGAGAATATTACAAAAATTTAGGATATAAAATCGATAAAGAAGGAATATATGTTGAGAAAGAGTTATAATTTATTACAATAATACTTTTAAAGCTTCTAGACTAACAATAATCATGAAAGGATTAGAAGAAAGCACATTTCCAGGATATCTTATTGGATTTCCTGCAGGATGTCAGGAACAGGTTCAAACATTAGTTGAACGAGAAACAAGATTGTATTCTCAAGAGTGTGCCGAATATGCAAAAAAAGGAGAACGACATCCAGTAGGAGAAGATGCTATGAGAGATTTTATCAATCTAACAATTAATACTTTGAGAAGAGAAATTAGAGACAAAAGAGTGGAAAGTTTTAGCGCCCCACGTTTATTTTCGGCATTATCATGCATAGCTGAAGACGATTCACCATTCGACAAAGGCTAATAATAATTATCTAAATATTTAAATAGTTTCTAATTCTCATTAAAATATGCAATATAATAAACGGACAATTGAACAATACCGTGCTGCATTAGATGCATTGAGAAAATCAGGCAAAAGAATATTAAGTCATTCTTCGTATTATGATATCATGCAAAGAACTAGCTACGACTTGAGTGTTATTTCTGAAAATCCAGAAAAGGGCCTAGTCGCAAAGACAATGAATAATTAATTTTTTATTTCATAGCTTCAGTCGCTTTTTTAATCTGAAAATCTCCGCTTTCTCCCCAGTTAAAATATTTATTAAAATCTTTTGGTTCTATAAATAATCTTTCATTTATGCTACCTTCAGCTACATCAATCGTTTGGGTTTTTACCTTAGCAACTAGCGCAACATATTTTATCTGAATAGTTTTTTTATTTCCAGAATCCGTTTTTTTAATTCCAGTCACATAGCCCAACTCTTTTATGCCTTTCAAATCCAAGTCAACTTCTTCTTCAATTTCTCTTAAAAAAGTGTCCAATATTGTATTATCATAATCCTCAACTCCTCCGCCAGGTAATTGCCAGTAGTCATTACTTTTAGTTTTTACAATACAAAGTTTCCCAGAATCATCAAATATAAATCCCTGACAGCCAGTTGGTTTTTCAGTGCCAGAATATTTACCATCAAACCACTCAAGAGTATATTTTTCTCCCTTCCAATCAATCTCAAATTCAACCATATCAATACATAATTTTCAACTTAAAAAATATATCTAAATCACAATAATACTTAAAAACTCTCCAAGGTAAAAAATTAAATGAGAGCTTATTCGCAAAAAGATAAATCGGTTTATCCGGCTGGAAGTTTTTATGGCTGGCAAAATGATTTTATTAGAGACGTTTCTTCAGCCTGGAAAATTTTAGACCCAAGAGATCACAGACAAGGTGCAATAGCAAAACTTGTTGAGGACGATATGGGTGGAGTCAAAAAAGCTAATGCAATTTTCTGTAAATTACCAATGGGAAAAAGTTTACCAACAATGACTTATGCGGAATTGGGTTCTGCAAGAGTACAACTTAAGCCAGTTATTTTAGTGGACGAGAATGAAAAAAAAGATCCAATAATTAATTGGCTTTCCTCCAATGCTTTTTCTAAATATGAAGAAGGAATAGAATTTTTGCTTCATGGGGATTTTGAACTAACTAATAGAGAAAGTCAAGAAAGGCCAGCGACTAACCCTGTTAAAAGAATCGCATTCTCAGGAAACTTTTCTCCACTCTTTTTTCAACCATTCTTGGGGAATTCTACGGGCAAGAAATATTTTAATGCAAAGATTTTCGATATAGAAGAATTAGAAAAAGCCGACTTATTGGCAGTTTCATTCGAAAGAGGAAATAGAAATAAAGAGGCGATTGCAATCATGGGTGCAGCATACACTTTAGGAATTCCAATTGCTCTTCACGAACCAAATCCAATAGTTTATCCGCCACTCGCCGGACTTGCGAGAAGAATATTTACCGGAGAACAAGGATTAGAAATGTTAGGAGACTATCTTGCCAAAATTCAAACCAATGACATAGATCAAGAAGCTGTCTTGATGTACGACCTTTTTAAAAAATATAATAGTTAATTCAATCTAAATACTTAAAAACTCATTTCTCGATTTGATTTCAAAAGGTTTTATTTTAAAAAAGATGGTTGATTTTGATGAAAACGGAAGAATTATTTTACCAGGAGGCATAAGGAGCGCTCCCCCAATTTCGCCAGAGCCGTCAAAAAAAGCTTCTTGGAGTTTATACAAAAAAACAAATGCAGACAATAATCCAGATGATCCAAACATTTTTAGTTTTGGGGGAGAAAAATTAGATCCTTTGAAATTTTCCAACGGTAAAACCCAAGAAGACGTAATAAAAGAAGTTCTTGAAGCTCACAAGAACGGTTCAAATTTAATTTTTATTAAAGGAGTTTGCGGTTCTGGGAAATCTGCGATTGCCCTAAATTTAGCAAAACATTTCAAAAAAACTTCAATAGTTGTTCCAATTAAAAGTCTTCAAGATCAATATGAAAACGACTACACGGATAAAAATTATATTCTAAAAGAAGACGGAAAAAAATTGCATATTTCTGTGATTAAGGGAAGGGGGAATTTTGTATGTCCATACTCGAGAGAACACAAAGCAGATTATGAATATCTTCCCTGCACCATAGAATTAAGAGAAAAAAATATGCAAAGAATTTTAGGTTTTATAGGGGAAAATAAAGAAGTAAAAAAAGAAGATTTCTCGTCTATTTCCGATGTAAGAAGAGTTTCGGTAGCTGCCGCCTGTCCCTATTGGTCTCCGTTAATGCCAGCCGATGCTTCCGCAAAAATTTTACAAAAAGCAAGAAAAAGAAAATATCCTTGCATAAAAGACAAAGATTACGCATTTTTTGAAAGAGCAAAGGGCTGTGGCTATTACCAACAATATCACAATTATATTGATTCAGACGTTTTAATTTTTAATGCACAAAAATATTTACTTGAAGTTGCAGTGGGCAGAAAACCAAAAACAGATTTAGATGTTATCGATGAATGCGATGATTTTTTAGATAGTTTTGCAAATGAAAAGAAAATAAATTTGAATAGATTAATAACTGCACTTTCCACAATCGTTCCAGAAAATGATAAAGATAAACATGCAATTAAAGAATTAATTCTTTTGACAAATAAAACAATTTCTTTTTATAATGAGAATATAGAAAAACTCGATGTAAGTCCTATGAAAGAGTTGTTTAACAAAATAATTGAGCATCCTTATTTGGCAGAAGATGAGGACAGAAATTATTATAATTCTGTTTTCGAGGCCGTAAAAAGTTTTGAAAACTTGATTGATGAAACCTATGTAATTTTTGAGAAGCCAAAACAAGATCAACAAGGATTGTTTGAAGACAATAGAGGGGAGGCAGTTTATGCAAATCTAGTTTCGGTAAATATTGGCAGAAGATTTAAAGATTTAATTGACAACAATGAATTAACAGTTTTAATGTCCGGAACGTTGCATTCCGACGCTGTTTTGAGAGACATATTTGGTCTTGAAAATTTTAAAATAATTGAAGCAGAAACAAAATCTCCCGGAAGCATTTCTAGAATTAAAACTCGGCTTGAAATGAATTGCAAGTATGAAAATTTTAAATCAGGATTGTTTACTAGAAAAGATTATTTGTTGGCTTTAGACGCTTGTGTGCAGAAATCAAAAAAGCCAACATTAGTTCACGTTTCTTCTTTTGCAGATTTACCAACAGATTTGGAAATTGAAGAATTTAATTTAAAAAAATTAATTTCAAAAGAAAAATTATTCCAAATTCAAGAACAAAAGGGACTTGTAAAATCTTTCAAAACCGGTGAAATAGATTTGCTTTTTTCCACAAAATGTTCTCGTGGAGTCGACTTCCCTGGAGAAGAATGTAATTCAATCGTATTGACCAAATATCCCTATCCGAATATTCAGGGTTTATTTTGGAAGATATTAAAGAAAGAAAAACCAAGCAAATTCATGGAATTTTATATGGATAAGGCCAAAAGAGAGCTGATTCAGAAAATATCTAGAGGAATTAGATTCAAAGACGATCATGTGTTATTATTCAGTCCAGATTCAAGAGTTCTAGACGCCAGAATTGATTAAATTATTTTCTTTTTTAATAATAAATTCTTGACTTCTTCCATTTTTGGTTCTTGATATGCAAGCGCAAATTGTTGCAACATATCTCTCGGGTGATTCTTTCCATCTGTATCAAGAGTTACCATATCAACACCAGGAAAAAAACATAGTGGTTTATAGACTCGAATGTCTCCACCGCCAAACTTTCTTCTAATTTCAAATTGCTGATCCCAAACTCCCATGACGAAATAATCAAATCCTGCGTTCTTACTTGCATCTAATAATTCAACCAATTCATCTCTAGCAGATCTACAAACAACTTCAGAATCAAGACCTAATCCAAAACCCTTACCCGCAAACTTCTGGTATAAATTTTTTTCATGCAAATTAAGCCATCTTTTAAACCCATTAGGTTGATAGTCTGTAAGTTCATTTTTGCAAACTCTTCTAAGTCTAAAATCACTTTGAAGTCCATCGTCTGCCCTCAAAAGCTGGGAATTAATATTTTCACCATCAGCTTTTTCATAAATAACTTCAGAAATCTTAAATTGCATCTTAGAAGAATTAGGCGAAACCTCGGTTTGAGCCAAAACTTTCGCTATTTTATTATAATTCGGAACAAATGTTTGATCTGGATCACCTAAGGAATAAATACCAATTTGTTGCCTAATCGCTTCAGTCAAATATTTAGCGTCCTTTTCAGGAAGCAATGTCTTATTTTCCATCAAAATCATACAAAAACTCGCTTTTTAAGCATTAATATACTAGACTTTATACTTTACAATTGCCCTTCATTTAAAAACCCTAAAAACCTTCCCATTTAATGCGCTTTCCCAGAGATTGGCATGAGGCAAACCGGAAATTAACTGAGCTTAAAAAATCAGGAAAATATGGACCAGATATTCAAGATTACTTTGCCAGTTGGAAAAACCCACTTTTTACCTATTTGAGTCCAAAAATAGATGAAGATGAATTTTTATGCTCTTTACATACTCATACCGACGCGCTATCCGAATCGCCATCAGGAATTTTTAATCTTTCCCAAACTGCAGCATCGAGAGGTTATAAGATAGTCGCCATAACGAATCACTCCGAACCAAATTTTTTTGAAGGCAGGAGGGTTATGTATGACAAAGCCAATCGTCTTTTTATGGTTCGTGGTTTAGAGTGCCGTTGTGAAGACGGCGAAAGAATGGATAAAAATCATTTTACCACAAATCCCCTTAAAATGTTTAATAGAGTTTCCCAAGACGGAGAACTTAATGACGTTGTTCTAATTGGCTATAAAGGAAAAATTCCTCGGTATGAATCTACGGAAAAAACACTAAAAACGGCTAAGGAAAGCGGTGCACTAATTATTGCTACATCAGCTGGCGACAGAGCTAGTAAAGGACTAAGTCTCAGTGCAATTGAAAAACATAGAGGATATTTTGATGCCATAGAAATACTAAATTCAAACTATAAACATTCTCTAAAGGTTCATGATATTCTTGCAAGAAGATTCGCGTTTGAACACGATTTACCGGGCATTTATGTTAGCGACAGTCACACATTAAGAGAAATTGGCAGCGCTGGAGTTGCATTCAAAAAACAAGACTTCAAATTTTTCTTCGATAATCCAGATTTTGTTTTATATAATCCCACAAATTTTTTAGACACAATAAGAAGCAGTCTCAAACAAGGAAAATATTCAAATGTGGGTGGTTACTATCCGTTATTTTCAATTTTCTATCTAGATAAAATAAAAGCAATAGCAAAAGAATCAAACGCAAGACCTTTTGACAGAGAATAATTATCTGTGGCAGAACCAAAATTCCTTATCATTAAGTTTCACAAACCCAATTCCCTGTAAATAATAAATTTGTTCATCTTTTAACTTTTCAACGGAAAAAACATCCTTTCTACTAGCATCGTCCATCAATAAAACATATTTATTTTTAAATTCCTTAGTTTTTTCATCCGAAACATCAATTGGAATTGACATAGGCCTTATAATTTCTCTATTAAAATTATCCAAAACCATAAATAAATCTTTCTGACTAATAACCTTATCAACTTCACTAATTCCCCTTTGCTCAACCATTTTAGCGAAAGCTTCTGGCTGATATCCTCTTCTTTTGAAGTTTCTAGCAAGCGGAAGTCTTATGTCGTCCCATCCAGAAAATTCACCATTCTTTATTCTTTCAGTAATCTTGGTTTTAGAAATCTCAAGGTCCGTAAATTTATATCTTCCCAAAAAGTAGCTATGCGGTTTTTTAACATTCAAAGCATCGAAAATCATTTCTTGTCTCAATGCATTGTCCCTATGTTCTTTAGCTCTGATAATGTGCGTGCAACCCTGAGTTATGTCATCATGGGCAACACAGAGATTCATTAATGGCCAAACTTTATATTTTTTTCCCTGTCTGGGATGAGGTGTTAGATTGATTCTAGCAAGGGGGAAATCAATCAATGCAGGATTGTTTAGTCCTAATTCGGTTTTAAATCTCAAAATTGCTTCACCTTCATCAAATCCTTTTTTATCAAGCATCTTCTTCCATTTATCTTGATTTTCTTTTATCGAATTGTCTCGACATTTACACGGCTCTCTAATTTTTGGAATTTTCTGCTCCTCAGCGCTGACACTCTGGCCAGCTGGACTGACTTCGGCCGCGTGTGCAGACTCTGTTTCGCCATCCTCAACTTTCTTACATGTGCAAACAAAAGCAAATCCTCTCTTAACTAAATCTTCAGCGAAATCATAATATTGCTGCATTCTATCCGATTGCGCATAGTGTTCAGTTATATTTCCAAAAATCCATTCGGCTTCCTTTGGAAAAGATTCATAACATTCAGAAACAGTCTTTTCAGGATTAGTATCTTCAATTCTTAAATAGAATTTTCCACCATACTTTTTTAGGTATAAGCACGACGGCATTCCCGTTAAAATATGTCCAATATGAAAAGCAGAGGCGCTAGAAGATGGAGAAAATCTTGTAATAATTCCAGTACTCGGAACATCTTCAAGCTCAGGTAATCCCTGTCTTTCTTTTCTATGTGAAATAAAATCTTCCAATTCTCCAAGCTCAACTCTTTGTTCATCAGTTTTCATAGAATTAACTTTTTTCACCGCATCATTAATTTGAGGCATTACATTTTTTACTTCAGATTTTTCTAAACCCTCATGGAATAATGGGGCTAAAACTGCACCAGACTGACACCTTCCTTCATGCTCAATTGCATTTCTCAAAGCATAAGCCAAAATCTTCTTATCTAAATTTTCAATTTCTGCCATAAAACAAACACCAAAACATAGATTATAAATTTAATTGTTCAAATCTAAATCATCCTATGAAAAGAAGTTTTATTATAATCTGCAAACCTAATCATCATTTCACCATCGGCTTTTGGAGTTACTCTGTACGGCACGCCATATTTTTCACCGCATTGGCAAACTATTTCCGCGCTACCATATTTATTTAATAAAACATTTCCATAACTTCTTTGTTCAGTATTATCTCCAGTAGCAATACGACTGCATCTCACACACTTTTCAATTGTAGTCTTTCCAGTCTCTTCAAACTTTAATTCAATCATATATTCTCAAGACGCTATTTATTTATAAACATTAATATATTTTTTATAAAATGTCAAAACCCTATAAAATTCAGGTTGGAGGAAGAACTGTTTTAAGTGAAACGCCAGGCGTTTATGCGGGATGGAAACCTGGAAAAATTTTTGGGAGATTAGATTGCAAATCAGGAATGAGAATAAAAAAAGAGAATAGAGTTTTCTTTCATACACTAGAAGATGCCGTCGACCAAGGTTACCGACCATGTCAAAACTGCCATCCAATTAACGAAGTTGATTTTCAAAGAATTAAATATTCTGTCTCGGAAAAATCCTTAGAAGAGTTTTATAGAAGAAAAGCATATTAATTTCTATAAAAATATATAACCTATTCAAAAGTCTTATAAAAGCTGAAATTCAATTTTTTGCATGAGATACTTATATCTGTTGTGGCAATCAGAAGGATGGGGAGTTTATAATGATACTAACTGTCCAGACAGAAGGGCATTCTCCGAATATATGTACCGAGGTTATCAGACATCTGCGGATTATTATGACGATATTTTTGAGCAACTTCAAAAAAGAAAACAAGAATTAGATCAACGAAAGGTTAAACCGACGCTGGAAAACACAGCAGAAATATTTCCAGGATGGGTAGAATTATTAAAAAATATGAAGGGTTAATTATTATTACCAACTAAATCCCGAATTAGAAGAACTAGAATCAGTTATTCCTGCCTTTCTTTCTAATAATTCAATTCTTTGTTCCATCTTATAGATTTTAGAATCCAAATCGGAAACCTGCATTGATATTTTTCTCAACATTTCATCGGTTTCAGAAGATGGTCCAGATGAAGAAGATGAAAGGGATGGCGAAGCAACTTGAGTTGGTGAATCGAAAAAACTAAAACCAGAAGATGAAGAACTCGAACTTGCCACAGGCTGAGAAGAGGCTGGTTGTATTCCTAATTTTTGTTTTCTTAATTCAGAAGGTAAAATCCTTTTTTTTGTTAAATCAACGAACCCAAGACCATCTTTTGGAACAAATGATTTATCAAATGCAGCATTTTTTCTTGGCAAATCTCGTATGTCAATCATATCTTTTTTCTTTTGGAAGAACATAATTTATTAAAAGAAGATGTTTATTTAAATCTTTCTCCATCCACTTTCTCGTCGTAGTATTGCGCAAACTTTTTCCCCACAAACTTTATAAAGGGAATTGGATTTTTGACATTGTAAAAAATCGGTGAAAAACATGGCTGAAGAAAATAAAAAAGAGTATTCTGCAGAAAATATTAAGGTTCTAGAGGGACTTGAAGGAGTTAGAAAAAGACCTGCAATGTATATCGGAAGTACAGGCAGAGAAGGATTGCATCATCTTGTTTATGAAATTGCTGACAATTCTGTCGACGAAGCAATGGCTGGAATTTGTACAAAAATTATAGTTTCCATAAATAAAGATGGCTCCGTTACTACCATAGACAACGGAAGAGGAATTCCCGTTGATATGCATCCAGTTTATAAAAAATCTGCAATGGAAATCATTGTTACAAAACTTCACGCAGGCGGTAAATTCGATAAGGGTTCTTACGCAGTTTCGGGCGGTTTACACGGAGTAGGTATTTCTGTCGTAGCAGCATTGTCAAAAAAAATGATTGTTGAAGTAAAGAGAGGTGGAAAAATTTACATGCAAACCTACAAAATAGGAGTTCCGGAAGAAGCAGTAAAAGTAATCGGAAGTTATGAAGGAAAAGAAACTGGAACAAAAGTAACCTTCTACCCGGATGATTCAATTTTTTCAACAACAAATTTTGATTTCTCAACACTTGCAACAAGATTTAGAGAAATTGCTTTCTTAAACGCTGGATTGGAGATTGAATTTTCAGACGAAAGAAATGATAAAAAAGAAAACTTCAAATATGAAGGCGGACTTGTAGAATTTGTAAAATGGCTTAATAGAACAAGAGAAACTCTTCATTCAAAACCAGTTTACTTTAAAAAACAAATAGAAGATTTGGCAGTTGAAGTAGGTCTACAATATAATAATTCTTACAATGATAATATTCAAAGTTTTGTAAATACAATCAATACAATTGAGGGCGGAACTCATGTCGCTGGTTTCAAAACAGCTTTAACAAGAGTAATTAATGATTATGCAGAAAAAAAAGGAATTTTAAAGAAAGATGAAAAACTTGAGGGTGATGATGTTCGTGAAGGTTTGTGTGCAGTAATTTCTGTAAAAGTTAAAGAGCCACAATTTGAAGGACAGACAAAAACAAAACTTGGAAACTCTGAAATAAAAGGTTTAGTTGATTCTGCCACAACAACTGCATTGGGAGAATTTTTTGAAGAAAATCCAAATATTGCAAATACAATTGCAAAAAAAGCATCCGAAGCATTAAGGGCAAGAGAAGCTGCAAAAAAAGCAAAAGAATTAGTTAGAAGAAAAAGTGCTTTAGGTTCTGGCGGACTTCCTGGAAAATTATCTGATTGTTCATCTAAAAAATCAGAAGAAACTGAATTATATATTGTAGAGGGTCAATCTGCTGGTGGTACTGCTAAGGGAGCAAGAGACAAAGAATTCCAAGCCATCCTCCCACTTAAGGGTAAAATTTTAAATGTAGAAAAATCAAATCTTACAAAAGCACTTGGCTCTGAGGAAATTTCAAATTTAATAACCGCTATGGGAACGGCAGTGGGAGATCATTTCGATATTGAAAAATTAAGATATGGAAAAGTAATTATTATGACTGATGCCGATGTAGATGGCCAGCACATTAAGACACTTCTGCTAACTTTATTTTTTAGATACGTGCCTCATTTAATCGAAGCAGGTCATATTTTCGTCGCTGTTGCCCCATTATTTAAAGTTAGAAAAGGGCAGAAAGATGTTTATGTTTATACCGATGAGGAATTAAAAAGAACTCTTAAAGACATGCCAGGAAAACCAGAAGTTTCTAGATTTAAAGGTCTTGGAGAAATGAACGACGAGCAATTATGGGACACAACTATGAACCCAAAAACAAGAATCCTTAAGCAGGTTTCAGTTGAAGATGCTGTTGAAGCCGACGAAACTTTCTCAATTTTAATGGGCGACGCCGTAGAACCAAGAAGAAAATTCATCGAAGAAAATGCAGCTAATGCGGAGTTGGACTTATAATGGGACGCGATTTAAACGAAACAGAAGGATTAGAAAATACAAAAGAAGCAAGTGATTGTATATTTTGTAAAATTATAAGTGGAGAAATTCCAGCTGTAAAACTTGGAGAAGATGACGAGCATATTTTAATTTTGGATCAATTCCCAACAGTTGAAGGTCAGGCTTTAGTAATTACAAAACAACATTATGACTCCTACGTTTTTGATATGCCAAGAGTTGCCTACAAGCAATTAATGTTATCTGCAAAAAAATTCGGAAAATATTTAGACAAAGGCATGAGAGCAGAAAGAATTATTATGGTTGCAGAAGGTCTTGGTGTAAATCACACTCACATAAAACTATATCCTGTTCCAGAAGGATTTGAAGGCGGAATTACAACACAACAAGGTCATAAAAAAACAACAGAAGAATTAAACAAAATTGCGTCTAAAATAAAAGCAAATTCATAAAATGGCAAAGAAAATTAACAAAACTAGAGTAGGCTATAATGCTTTCAAAATGTGGGGAAGCTGGATCGGTTTAATTATAGGAATCGCTGTGGCTTTTTTATCAACACCACTTATATGTTTCGATACTTGCCCACAAATTTTTGGATTTGTGCAAGTCTATGTGGCACTAGCAATAATATGTTTCTTAATCGGTTGGGGAATTCATAGTTTAATAAGAAAATCGAGGAGTAATAATTAAAATGGCAGAAAAATGTGATTGTTCATGTGGATGCGAGAAGGAAAAGCTAACAAAAGTTTATTTTTGCCCAAATTGTAAATCTACCGACGTGTGTTATTATTTTTCACTAAAAAATCTTTTCGGAATAATACCGATGATGCAATGTAAAAAATGTGGCTTTAGAGCACCCGGATTTCCACAATGGGTAGTGGGACAGAAAGCATTAAATAAGGCAAATTCAAAATTAAATAAGCAAAATAAAAAGAGGAAATAATGAAATCAAAAGACTTGTGTTGTTCAGATGTAAAACCACTTAAAGTTGGTTTTTGCCCTAAGTGTAAATCTAAAGATGTAAAATCAATATATAAATTGAAAAATCTTTTTGGACTACTTCCGAGAATAGAATGTGAAAGATGCGGTCATGGTGGAGAAAGTTTTCCTATTATAATTTCAAATAAAAAAGGAGCTAAAAAATAATGGCAAAAGAAGATGATTTAAGCAATAAAGAAAGAAAAGAAGTTAAGAAAATGCTAATAGCAGAAAAAATTAAAAATCATTCATCAGTTTTAAAATTAGAATTTAAAAAACAAGTTTCAACTGCAATTATTGCTGCATTCGGTTTGATTATTGCATTATCATGGAAAGATGTAATCAACGAAGCTGTTTCAAAAATTGAATTTATACAAAACTATGGATTAACAATCACAGCAGTAATACTAACAGCAATTTCAGTTATAGGAATTTTATTAATGTCTAAATGGGCTAAATCAGGAGAAAATAACTAATGGCAAAAGAAAAAAACGAAGAACCAAAAGTAGAAGATAGTGCAGAAACCAAGGAAGTACTTTCTCAAAGAAGAGAAATGATGAAGCAAAATATTGAAGCTAAAGAATTAGTTAACGCAGAAATTTCCCACGAAATGCGACAGGCTTATATTAATTACGCAATGTCCGTTATTGTCTCTAGAGCTTTACCGTCGGCAGAAGATGGTTTGAAACCAGTTCACAGAAGAATTTTATGGGCAATGCACGAAATGGGTTTGCAACATAACAAACAAACAAAAAAATCCGCTAGAATTGTGGGAGATGTTCTTGGTAAATACCACCCGCATGGCGACTCCGCTGTTTACGAATCTATGGTTAGAATGGCACAAAATTTCTCACTAAGATATCCACTTGTAGAAGGCCAGGGTAATTTTGGTTCGATGGACGGAGACCCAGCAGCTGCAATGAGATATACTGAAGCAAGAATGAATAAGATTTCTGAAGAAATTTTAGTTGATATTGAAAAAGACACAGTTAGAATGCTTCCAAATTTCGATAATTCCATGGAAGAACCAAAAGTCATGCCAGCAAAACTTCCAAATCTTTTATTAAATGGCGCTTCCGGTATTGCCGTCGGTATGGCCACAAATATTCCAACCCACAATTTAAATGATATTTGCGATACCATATTGGCCTACATCGAAAACACTGAAATTTCAGTAGAAGATTTAGCAAAAATAATCAAAGCCCCAGACTTTCCAACGGGTGGTTATGTTTCTGGCCAACTTAAGCAAATTTATACAGAAGGTAAAGGAAAATTAATTATTAAAGGTAGAACAAAAATAGAAGATGGAAACAAGCCGTCAATTATTGTTACCGAAATTCCCTATCAAGTTAACAAAGCAACACTTGTAGAATCTATTGCTAATTTAGTAAAGGACAAAAAACTTCCCGATGTAACAGACATTAGAGATGAATCCGCAAAGGGAAAAGTTAGAATTGTAATAGAATTAAGAAAAGGTTCAGATCCAAAATTCTCACTTAATAGATTATTGAGCTACACAGATTTACAGACAACTTTTGATGTAAACATGCTTGCTCTTGTAGAAGACAAACCAAGACAGCTAAACATTAAACAAATTGTTGAAGTTTACGTAAAACACAGACAAGGAGTTATTAGAAAAAGAACAGACTTCGATTTAGACAAAGCAGAAAAGAGATTACATATTGTTGAAGGACTTTTAATTGCTCAAAAAAATATTGATGCAGTTGTAAAATTAATTAGAGCAGCTCGTGGAAAAACAGAAGCAGCTGAACAACTTAAGGAAAGATACAGTCTCACTGATAAGCAGGTTGATGCTATCTTGGAAATGAAGTTGCATCAAATTACAACTCTTGAATACGAGAAATTAACTTCTGAGCAAAAAGACCTTCTTGAAATCATTGAAAAGTTAAAGAAAATATTATCAGATGAAAAAGAAATCCTAAAGATTATCAAGAGAGAATTAAACGAAATGAAAAAGGAGTTTGGAGATGAAAGAAGAACAATCGTTATGTCCAATATCAGCGACGAATTTGAAGAAAAAGATTTAATTGATAAAAAAGAAGTTGTCGTAACAATTACTGATAAAGGTTATGTGAAAAGAATGGATTTGAAACAGTATAAAGAACAAAATAGAGGCGGAAAGGGAGTTATCGGAACAGAACTTGCAACAGGCGATTTTGTAAAAGAACTTTTAGCTTGCTCAACTCATGACTATTTACTTTTATTCACAAACAAAGGAAAAGTTCACTGGCTGAAAGCGTATGAAGTTCCAGAAATCGCAAAATATGGAAAGGGAAAAGCATTGGTAAATATGCTTGAGCTAAAAGAAGAATTTGTAACTTCAATTATTTCTGTAAAGGAATTTAAGGATTATTTAATGATGTTTACGAAAGAAGGAACTGTTAAGAAAATCTCTTTAGAAGAATTTAGCAATCCAAGAAAAGGCGGAATCAAGGCAATAGACTTAGAAGGAAAAACGGATACCTTGGTTGCTGTAAAACCAATTAAAGAACATCAGGAAATTTTACTTGTAACAAAGGATGGACAAGCTTGTCGATTTAATTCAGACGATGTCAGACACACTGGAAGAAACGCTTATGGAGTAATTGGTATAACTCTTGATGGTAAAGACCAAGTTGTCTCAGCAGAAGTTTTACCAGCAGAAAACAGAGAAAAATATTCTATCTTAACAATATCCAAGAACGGCTACGGTAAGAGAAGTGAAATAGAAGAATATAGATTAACGTCAAGAGGCGGAAAGGGAGTTATTAATTTAGCAGTCTCGGACAAAACAGGCGACATAATTACTTCCCAATCTGTTGTTCAAGATGACACAATCATCGTTTCTACAGCCAAAGGAATCGTTATTAGAACACCTGTAACAGACATTAGAATTATGGGCAGAGCAACTCAAGGCGTCAGAATTATAAAACTTCAAGACGGAGATTCTGTAACGGATTTAGCAAGAGTGCCGGATGTTGAGGACGAAACAGATGACAAGAAAGAAGAGAAAAAGTAAAATTATTTATTCAATTCTTAAACCGCTAATCGCCCAAACTTGACCTCTTAGCGCTTTCTTAGGATCATAAATTCCTTTTTCTGCACCAATAAGGCTCATGTTTTGATGTCCCTGCCCGTTTACTTTCTAGCATAAAATCTGAATTCACCATATAACCAATATCCGGAACCGGACTTCAATTTACTCTTAAAAAAGTCACGCCAGGGATCATCCATCCTTTTTATTTAATCACAAAGAAATATTTAGAACCAGAAAACATGTTATCTGCACCACCTTCATCACATTCTCTTAAATATTTTTCCAGATCTCCTCTGATTTTTTGAGAATATGGTTTAAATAAATCGTATGGATTCATTAGTAAAAATGTTCTGTTATCTTTAAAAGTTTACCCATTCAGAATCCAAATCGCAAAATTCAATACGAAAGCAAAACTAACCCAAAGAAAATAAGGAACTAAAAGATATCCTGCTGTTTTAGAAATTCTATAAAAATAAATTATATTCATGATAATTGAAATCCATAGCAAAACAACTACTAAAAACGCCAAACCAGGATTCTGCATTCCAAAAAACGCAAAACTCCAAAAACCATTTAATAAAATCTGAACAGCAAAAATCCAGTAGGCAGTTTTCTTAAATTTTAATTTAATATTGCTTTTCCAAACCAAAAATAAAGAAACACCAATCATAAAATACAAAATTATCCAAACCGGTCCAAACAACCAACTGGGAGGATTAAAAACTGGTTTATTCAGCGTTAAAAACCATGTGCTGACAGAACTCGCGGTAAAAATAGAACCGAGTCCTCCAATTATCCAAACAATTAAAATACTAATTATTAATTTCACCCAGTTTTTCATAATTTATTAAAAGAACGAGATTATTTAAGGGTTTGTAGCTGGAGATAAAGTAGCTTTTTCTTAATTACATCTATCATTGCTTGTATTTCTGCTATAAAGATTTTTGCTTCTCCAGAGGCATATGTGCCGAATAAAATTTTTTCAAAACCATCTCTTATTTTTAAAAAAGAATAATCTATATCGTATGTTTCTTTTAAATAGTTTTTAAATGTTGGACAAATATAAGCTAAACATATCGGACTTTTGAATTGTTTCATTTGACATCCTGTTTCACAATGAAATGGACAACCATCTTTTTCTCGATAAGGACTTTCTCCTTGCATTTGTTTAAATTTTTCCCTCATATCGTTACTAATTGGAATGTTTAATCTTAATTTGGAATAATTTTTAGTACAGCAACCTTCTATGCTTGGAAATTGCCAAAAAGCTTCTTGCACCAAAGGATACAACGATACCTTTGTACTAATACACTTATTAAAACAAAAATTATCTAATCCAAAAAGTTCATTTAGCACATCTTCTGCTTTTTTATAATCCTCAAGACATTTTTTTATTTCTGGTGTGGCTGGTGTTTCTGGGTTTCCCAATGCTTTTATTATTTTTAAATTGCAAGGACTCATGATTATGGCAGAAACACTTTATTTATAAGGATTGTCGGGGTGATATTGAGATGAAAGAAAAAGAAAAAATCTGGTGCGTTTATATTCTTGAATGTCAAGACGGAAGTTATTATACCGGAACAACAAATGATGTAGAGAAAAGAATGAAGGCTCATCAATCTGGTAAAGGAAGCAAATATGTCAACAGAAAAGGATTTAGTCATCTAATTGCGACAAAGCCCTGTAAGGATAAATCCGAAGCCTGTAAGGCAGAATATTGGATAAAACAAATGCCAAAGAATGAGAAACTGAATGCATTCAAAGAATGAAATTTTCTTAATTGATTTCCAATATTTTCTCAAACTTATCTCTAATTTCCCTTAAGTCCGACATTGAAGCCTGAGAACTATTATCCCTCAGACTAAAACAAAATTCTTCAACCGGTTCCTGATCTAAATAATTCATATCTTCATCATATGTAAAATTAAGATGATAAAATCCTAAAAAATCCTGATATTCCTTAATGTTAATTTCATCATAATTTTCAATCATATAACTCAAAACATCATTCATGAATTTAATTATTCTTCTCGTAAAATATTTATCTTCAAGAATTAGTGCATCTATTTCAGGGTTATAATCCGCTTTAATTTTTCTAAAATCATCTTCAATTGATTCACGATCGTTCATCAAATCTTGTGGTAAACCAATTTCCATAGGACAATAAATATTTATGGATTTATAAGTCTAATTTTTTAAAAAAACTGCTTTCTTCTTTCCATTTTGGCCTTAATAACTGGAGATAATTCAGAAAAACCAGTATATTCTTCCATAGCTACTGAGAATTTTTTTATTAAACCAGGAATATTAGTTTTGAGATTAAATTTCACAATATCTTTTTTAACATTAAGAGAAAAATTAAAATCTTCGCCAGTCTTTTGAAGTTCCCAAAAATTATTAAGTATTTTTCCTTTGTATTTTCCAGGATATTCAGATAATTTAAAATCAGGATATAACTTTTTAAAAATTTTTTCAATATTATTTACTACATCATTATCTAATTCGAAGATAAGATTTAATTGTTTTTCTGTTTTCTTCATAGATTTAATTTTAGATTTCATTGTTTTCCTTTTTCCACTCAACATATTTTTTTAAAGCAGTCTTCGCGCCTTCCATGAGTTTCAATTTAGATCCAGGCTTCCAATAGGAAATATATTTTACTTCATTAGAAGGCTTGGGAGTACCGTTTGCTTCTATTAAGAAGGCTTTCGCGTGATTTTGCTGAGACTTTCCGTCTTTATTTTTATTTATAGGGCCAACATAAGTAAAAAGATATTTTGCACTTCGTGCTTTTAATCCAGTTTCTTCAAAAAGTTCTCTTATTGCAGCCTCTCTCCTGTGTTCCAAGAAATTAGCTTCACCACCCGGAAGCATAAAAATTTTATTTTCCCAAGCAACAACCATGACACCCTTTTTTGTTTCAACAATAGCGGCGCCTCTTTTTCTTTTAATAACCATAACTATATTTCATATTTTAATTATTTAAACATTGGGATGCCCAAATCCTTTTATATCCATTATCCCAAACTATTTTCATGCAAAGAGGTTATGTAATTTTAGATATAGAAACAACTGGTTTGTCTAGACATTCTCATAGGATAACTGAAATTGCAGCGCTAAAAGTAGAAAACTTTCAGGTCGTTAAAAAATTTGAAACACTAATAAATCCAGAAACCAGTATTCCATCTTTCATAACATCTCTCACTGGAATTTCAAATTCTATGGTTAAAGATTCACCGGTAATCGAAGAAGTTATGCCGAAATTCATGAAATTTATCGGAGAAAATCCATTCATTGCCCATTCTGCAAGTTTTGATTATGGCTTCCTAAATTATAACGCCCAAATGCATCTTGAAAGAGAAATAATAAATCCGAAAATTTGTACCATGAAACTTTCTCGTAGATTAATTCCTCAACTAAGAAGCCATAAACTTTCTTCTCTGTGTCAGTATTTTAAAATTGAAAACGCGTCTGCCCATAGGGCAATGGGAGATGTTGAAGCAACAAACAAATTATTTAATAATCTTTTAAATATAATGAAAGAACAGGGAATAGAAAAACGAGAAGATGTCGTAAAATTCCAAGATTCAAAAGTCAGAAGATTTTAGACAAATTTATTTCTTTTTAATAATTTTTTCAGCTCGTTCAATCATTTCCTTTTTTAGCCCAATAAAAACCCCGCCCTCTTTACTGCCAACATAGCTGCTTTCTCCAGGTTTTATTACATCATTAATTTCATCAAGCTCAATATCTAGATGCGTAACGCTTGCGCCAGATTTTCCCTTTTCATGAATGTAAACATTAGCCCTCCCTATCAAAATTTTTCCATCACCAGGTCCGCCCATATTATTTAAAGCAAATCATATTATTTAAATTCTACCAATAATAAACAGTCAGATTGATTAGAACATTTTTTATTGATAAAACATGCTTCTCTACTTCGTCATTGATATGAAAATTTTCCTCAGTTTTAAGACGTTCTTTGTAGCTTCTTTTTTTTAGCATTTCAAGTCTTTCTTGAGATTCCCTAATTAATCTTTTTAAAATATTAATATCTCTTTCATAAGAAGTGTGTCTCAATTTTCCCTGGAGCATTTTTATTTTATTTGCACAAGTTTCTACCTCTTCATCTTTTTCTTTAATTTGTTTTAGGTAATGATCCCTTATTCTAAAAAGCTCCTTGTCTATTTTTCCCCTTAGAAGCAATTTGATTGGTTTGATTTCCTGAATTACCTTTCCATCTAGACTTTTTTTTGCGATTATATAGGCATCACCAGCGTCGATAATAGGAATGTCGTTTTTATTGCCCTTTGCAGTTTTTAATTTTGAAATATCAATGTCCAGCAATTCTTTATCTTTAACAATTATTTTATACATTGATTGTTTTTTTTCATTAAGATATTGATATGTAGATAAAAAAGAAAATTCATATAGAAAATTAGCACTTCCTTTTTTTATTTTTAATTCTTTTGGAATTTGATCCATATTTATTTTAAGTAAACTAGTTTGCCCCTTATCCCTAAGATAATCCTTAATTGCAAGCAAAAAATAACTTCCCTGCATTATTAATTCAGAGTCTTTAAACTTATTATGCATATTAATATCAAAAACAAATTTATATGGCGCCCTTTTGCCAACAAAATTTTCAAATTCAGGAGAAACATTGTTTATTATTAAGACTTCTTTATCGTCGATAATATTGCAATCCTTAAAAAATTCTAAGAGAAATTCTTTTGACGTGTCCATTATTTTATTTTGTTTTGTTATTTTATTTTTCATTAAACAACTCCGATGTACGCTTCTTTGTTTGCTCATACTCCTTAATTCCTTTATTTATTTCATTGCCAACCTTGTCTATTTCATTAGCAAATCTACTTAAGTTATTTTTAGAATCCAAAAACGCATGCATAAGTTTTTCTTCAAATTTACTCGAGCCAGAAGTTCCAGCAGAATCTAAACCCATATTAAAAAGAATTATAGGTAGTTCGCCCATAATCAAACCAATGCAACACATCTTATTTATAATCAAATCAACAACATGTTCTTCCATTGTCCCCTTGGTTGCCAAATTATAAACATAAATATCTTTTTTCTGTCCAATTCTATCTAAACGTCCTATTCTTTGCTCAACAGCCATCGGATTCCACGGTAAATCATAATTAATTATATTAGAGCAAAATTGAAGATTTAAACCCTCAGAGCCAGTTTCAGTGCTAACTAAGATTTGCGTTTTCTCCTTAAATTCAGCTATCCTTTTAGTTTTCTCATCAGGAGTAAGACCGCCCTTAAATTCAGTAATTTCAAAATTTTGTTTTCCTAGTGTGTCTGTAATATATTTCAAGGTAGCTGGATGTTTTGTGTAGATGAGAATTTTAGTTCCCCTGTCTCGTTTATTTATTTCTTGTATTAGCTCAATTAATTTTTCTAATTTACTATCTTTAGTCAGACTCTTAAAATCCCTAAGAATATCTGTAGCTATTTCAACCGTACTTGTATGATATTTAGAATTAGCTATCAAATTTTCCAAAAACTCCATAGAAGACATTGTTGAGCTAGTTATCTTCGGAAGAATTGAGTGAGCAGCAAGCACGGTATTAATTGGCACACCATTAAAATCAAGATAATGCATCAGTAGCATATCAACCACTTGTTCGTATGCATGCTTTTCTTCGGAAGTTAATTCGACTGATTGAATCTTGGGAATTCTTTTCATATAATGGATTCCCTTTGCCTCGTCACGTCTCCTTCTAATCATGACCTCTGACAGTTTTCTCTTTAATTCCCTAGGATTAAGCGGTTGTCTTTCATTTCCGTTAATCAAGAAATTAGAACGAAATTCACTTATTGTTCCAAGATGCCCCCTTCTCAAAAGAGAAAGAAGATTATATAATTCAATCAAATTATTTTGAAAAGGTGTGGCAGTTAAAAGTAAAAGTCTTTTCTTTTGAAGTTTATCTACAAATTTCCATCTGAATGTTGTTTTATCTTTCAATCTATGTGCTTCATCAATAATTATAATATCCCAGTAAATTTCATGAGCCTCACCATGTTTAAATTGATTAGTTTGATTATTGAAGTTTTTAACTTTGTCAATGGAAGCAATGGCAAATTCTGCATTTTCCCATTCGTTTTCCTTATTTATTTCCTTGAAATTTAAATCAAATTTTGTCAGCAATTCGTCTTTCCACTGATTGACCAGAGATGGCGGAGTTAATATTAACGCCCTTCTCACAAATCCACGAACGATGCATTCTTTTAAAACCATTCCAGCAGTAATTGTTTTTCCTAAACCCACTTCATCAGCTAAAAGCGCTCGGCCATCCAAATCACGTAAAATTTTTAACGCGCCATCTTGCTGGTGTGGCAAATTATATGCAAGATTATTTTTTATCAATGGATAAGAAATTAATTCCTTTATTTCGGATTGTTTTGCAGCTTCTTCAGATTTTAATTTAAGTTCCAAAATTTCTCGCGGCTCAAAGTTCTTATTTTTAATTTTTTCAATTATATCTAAATCCTCTTTTGCGAAAGTCTCGACTATCTTTAAATCCTTCTCGTAAGAAATTTTTTCGTTAAAATTCTTAGGCGACTCTTCCAAAGAACTAATTTTTAGTGAATTCATCTTTTGCCCCAACACAAAGTTGGTTTTTAATTGTTTGCTTGTCCATAATTAGTCAATTTTTCAGGAAATATATTGGCTTTTTGCTAAAATAAATTAGACTTTGTAATAATTCCAACTATATTATTTTTCTCTCTGATTAATATAGCCTCGCTGGATTTTAATAATGGCATCGCAGCACTAATAGGATAATCTGCATTTATTATTGGGAATGGCTCACTCATAATTTCTTCTACGCTCAAGTTTAGCAAACTATCTTTTGGAGTGCCATCTAATATTTTTGCATAAACACTAGCCTCAGAAATACTGCCCACAACTTGTTTCTTAAAAAATACAGGCAATTGGGAAATTGAATGTTTTTTCATAATATCTATTGCCCGTTTTACGCTCTCGGTTTTTTCTATAGAAATTACAGCAACCATTATCTGAGAACACTTTTTTTCATTTTTATGCTCAAATGAATCAAGAAGAGTAAACAATCTTTTCATTATTTCATACGAAGGATTTAATTTTCCAGATTCTATTTTTGCGATCAGTGATTGACTAATGTTTGCAAGTTTTGCAAGTTCATTTTGTTTTATGCCCAATCTTTGTCTTCTGATTTTAATGCTAATTATTTCTGGAAATATCATAAATTATCATAATTTCTAGTATTTTTAAATATTCCTATAGGAATATTATATTCAATAAATATTATAAAGCCTTTTGGTGATTTTTAATTATGAAAGAAAATTTTTTATTTACGTCGGAGTCTGTAGCAGAGGGTCATCCAGATAAACTTTGCGATATTGTTTCCGACTCGCTATTAGACGCATTTTTAGAGAAAGATGAAAATAGCAGAGTTGCTTTAGAATGTATTACAAAAACAGGTTTTATTATGGTGTGCGGAGAACTAACAACAAAAGCAGAAATTGATATTCAAAAAGTCGTCAGAGATGCAATTAAAGGAGTAGGCTATTCTTCGAAATGGGGTTTTGATCCGGAAACTTGCGGAGTAATAACTTCTATTTCAAAACAATCTCCAGACATAGCAATGGGTGTTGATTCTAAAGATAATAAAGAACAAGGTGCAGGAGATCAGGGTTTAATGTTTGGCTATGCAACAAGCGAAACAGAAGAATTTATGCCACTGCCAATTGTACTTTCTCATAAAATTCTAATTAGACTTGCAGAATTAAGAAAATCCGGACAGTTGGACTATCTTGGTCCAGACGCAAAGAGCCAAGTAACAATTGAATATGAAAGTTCAAAGCCCAAGAGAATACACACGATTGTTTTATCTTCGCAACATGCGCCGTATGTGGAATTAGAATATCTAAGAAAAGATCTTGTTGAAAAAGTTATTAGACCGGTTTGCGGAAATCTATTAGATGACAAGGTGATTATTCATATAAATCCTACGGGAAGATTTGTAATTGGTGGCCCCGTAGGAGATTCTGGCCTAACTGGAAGAAAAATAATTGTAGATAGTTATGGAGGCATGGGTAGACACGGCGGCGGTGCTTTTTCAGGGAAAGATCCTTCTAAAGTAGACAGAAGCGGGGCTTATGCGGCAAGATATGTAGCAAAAAATATTGTTGCAGCAGGACTTGCAGATAGATGTGAAATACAAGTTTCATACGCGATAGGGATTGCAGAGCCAATTTCTATCCTAGTAGACTGTTTCGGAACAAATAAAATTCCCGAAGACAAAATAGAAAATGCAATTAAAAAAGTTTTTTCATTTAAACCTGCAGAAATAATAAGAACATTTGATCTAAAAAAACCAATCTACAAGAAAACAGCATCCTATGGACATTTTGGTAGAAATATTTTTCCATGGGAGCAGTTAGATTTAGTAGACGAATTAAGAAAAGCTTGTTAGGTTTAAAATTATTTATTTCCAAAAACATTCTCTTTTAAAAATTTTGATTTAGCTTCTTTATATTCCATAGCCGTTTTTCCATTCAAACTCCGTTTTAATTTCTCATATTTCTCTTTCAACTTTTTGTTTTCTTTTAGAGTATTTATAACCTTGTCATAACTTTTTATTTTTTTATCACCATGAACCAATATATGAATATCATAAATCATACCGTCCGCTCTTAATTTTAAAAAAGCCTCTCTCTGTATAATTGGACCTTTGGAAAACCCGGCTTTCCCAAGAATATCCTGCGCTTCTTCAATATTTTCTACTTCCACCAAAATATCCATCTCCTTTCTGCCGCATATCGGTACTGCAAATGAGCCTATTAGCCTTGTTTCGGCACCAGGAAGAACTTTTTTTATCTTTTCTTGAACATCCCTAGCCAAACTAAAAATTTTCTCTGAAGGCTCAATGATTTCAACCAACTCACCACTATCCAAATGCTTGAAACAATTTATTTTATGAACCGCCCATTTCTTATCATCAAAATCCATTTCATTAACACAACAATTATGTTGTTCTACGTTGTAAATTTCACTGTGTTGCAAATGTTTTATTACCCAAAAAAATACCCTATTGGTCCCACCATGCGCAACAATTACAACATTTTTATGGCCAGAATCAATTATTTCCTTAAGTATACTTTCGATTCTGCAAAAATGATCCCACTCACTTTCTCCGCCAGGAATAGTAACTTCATAATCCTTTATTCCTCTTTTTTTAGCCTCAGCTGCTTTATATTTGTCAAATTCTTCCCATCCATTAAATGCGTTAATAAAATCGCCTGCATCAAATTCTCTCAATCTTTTATCTAAAATTACCTTAACTTTATGATTTTTTGAAATTATTTCAGCCGTTTCTTTGGTTCTTTTTAAATCAGAAGCATAAATAGCATCTATCTTTTCTCTGCCTAATCTTTCAGCTGTTTTTTCAGCTTGCCCTCTTCCCTTGGGAGTCAGACTAGTATCAACTTTTTGTCCTTGATGAATTAACTTTGCGTTTGCCTCAGACTCCCCATGTCTAACCAAAAATACTCTAATCATTTTAATCCCCTCAATATTTTTAATTTAATTTCATAATATTCTTTTAGTTCGGCCGGAAACGGTTTATATCCTTCGACAATTTCAATTGCCTTCTTAATCGGCATCATTCTATCATTAATATTCCAACCTTCCTCAACGCCATCGCCCTTTGGATCAACTAATTCTTTGACTTTACCAATAAAGAAATGCATCTCATCACCCTGATATTTCTCAAATCTTTTTTTCTGCTTCTCATTCTTCGCCCAATCAGCCGGCCAAACTGTTTTCAAAACTCCAGCCTCTTTCAACTCCCCATCAAAAATTACACCAGCTTCCTCAAACGCCTCTCTCTTCAGCGCATCCTCAAAAGCTTCATCTCCCTCAACTCCCCCACCAGGAAAATCAATATACCCATACTCTGTATTTCTACAAATAATATTATCTCCAAAAACCAAATACCCCTCGCCATTTTTTCTAAATGGGAACTTAGAACGATCTATCATTTCTTCACAAACCCTATTATCTCATTAGAAATTTGCTCTGGACTTTTTGTTTTAGTATAAACAATTCCATCAGCCCAGTTTTTAAATATAAAAGGAAATCTTAAATAATTTCTCACAACTTTTCTAAATAATAAAAGTTTATTCATGCTCTTGAAATGTTCTCTCTTAAGTTCTCTTTGAAATAACATAAAAATAGAGCCAAATAAATTTTTTGAAGGCAATAGCCCAATAACATAACTATTATTCTTTGCAATTTCTCGAACCTCTTTACTTGCATCTCCAAATTTTTTTGTACTTATGCTTCCGCCAGATAAATCAAAAACAAAATTATTCTTTGTAGAATAAACTTCCTTTATCAGCGAATAAGCTCCCCTGGAAATGATAAAACCATTTATTTTACCAGATTTTATCGTCCCATCTAATCCTCCTTGACCCTTTAATGCTTTTTCTCCAATTTCATCCGAAGAAATATATTTTAATTTTAATTTTTTTGCAACCAATTTAGAAATAGTGCTTTTCCCAACAGACCTTGGACCAGTTATAGTAATATTCATTTTAATTCACAACCATTCTTTATTTCTTCTTTTTTATCTTTATCAAAAACAAATGCAGAACTTTTTCCAATAATAACCATTTTTTCATCCCGAATAATAATTCCACAGTCTTCAGCCAACGCAACAACTTTTTTTAATTTATATTGTTTCATATACTCTCTAATTTGATTATCAAGTGAAAAATCGTAATGACACCAGATTTCATAATCATTCACCCTATTAAATGAACTAAAATCCTTTAATCCAACAAAATTATCGTCGGCACTCAGAGAAGGAATAATTGTTTTTGCAAAAATAATAGCCCCAGCACTTCCGCCATAAATAGGAATATTTTTTGAAATAGCTTCTTCAATAAATCCGTATAATCCACTATCTTTTAAAATTTTCAACAAATAAGGCGTATTGCCACCACCGATAAAAATTCCGGAAAAGTTTTTTACATTTTCTTTTTTATTCTCATAAATTTTCTTCTCATCCCACATTGTATATTTTTTTACACCAAATTTATCGAAGGCATTCGTTAACCATTTCAGGCAATCAGGATATGAATGTCTTTCTGTGTCCATTGCAATTGGTATGTACAGTAATGGTTTAGTTTTATCAAGTGCATCAGCAAAAAGTTTATCTAGCTCTTCAGTTTTTATACCACTTCCGCCACCAGATAAAAATAATTTCATAAAATGAGATAGTTTTTATGTTTTTTAGATTTAACTATTTTCCCAATATAACAGCTAATTCATCAATAGAAACATATTCCACTAAAAAATTTAACTCCCTAGGCAACTCTTCTTTTATAAAATCATTCAGAATATAAATTTTTTTCTTATTAAAATACTGAGCACAAGCCATTTCTTTCATTGCGCCCCAAGAATATCCAGTACAAACAAAAATATCACTTTGTCGATTAAATTCATTAGCCTGTCTATCCCAATCTTTACAAGAAATTACTTCCCCTAATTCTGTATTTAAAAAATCCTTATATTTCTCTTCTTCCGTTGGGATAACTAGCCAAATCTTCTTACCCTTAAATGATTTATATGAAGTTCCAAAATATTCCAATAGGGAATTTTTATCTGGCGTGAGAACTATTTCTCTTCCGCTTTTAGCAACAACACCAGCCAATCTATATAAAGAATTTTTTACCTTGTCTAAATTTTTATCAAAAACTTTATTCGGCCCGATTATTCCAATTTTCATTTCAAACCGCCCTTAACAATTTTTCTTAAAACTTTTTTCTGATCTTCTTTAGATAATTTTTCTAAAGCATCTTTGTATTCCAGCCATTCAAATCCAGAATGTTCATGTTTATCAATTTTAACCTTTCCCGGAAAAACTTCAGCAGAATAAACAGAATATTTTTGTCCCAAAAATCCTCTTCTATCAGAGAATTTTCTAGGATATTTGTATTTTCCGTGAATATGATTATTAAATATTTTTTTAATCTTTAGACCTGATTCTTCATAAGTTTCTCTTTTAGCTGCGTCAATTTCAGTTTCTCCATCTTCAATTCCACCTTTGCAAAATTCAAACCCCTTCCAGTGTTTTTTTCTATGTAGTATGAGATAAAAAACTTTACCCTTTTCTGTTTTATACAAAACAACAAAAACAGCCTTACGATATTTAAATTTCATTATTCATTTATTATCTCTTTAATATATGCTTCAGTCCAACCACGTTCTTTGAACATTGCAATAATTTTTGTTTCTTCAATTCCTTGTTTTTTATAATAATTATAAGCCTTTTTTGCCTTATCGTAAGCATCTTCTCTACTAAGTATAGCAACTTCTTCATCGTTATCTTCTTTTCTGGGATTTGTGGAAATCGGCATCGTAGCAATTCCAATAATAAAAGCCATAAACACATCAAGCAAATAAGCTATTGCAAGATAAAATCCCAAATCAAAACCCAGTTCTTTTAGTTTTGGTACCGCAGAATTAGTAGTCATGGTTAGTTCAAAAAACACTTTAGGCCAGCCAATTCTGTAGGCAATTTCAATATCAGAAGGTTTTATCAACGAAGACACTGGAAAATTAAAAAGCGAAGAAATTAAAACAATTATTAAAATTAAAATAAAAAAATATTCTGTTCTTTTTGTTGGTTTAAAATATTCAATCATGTCTTCTCAGAAACACTAATACTCCCTCTTTTATAAATGTTTTTTATTCGAGGAATTATTTATCTAAGAATTTTTATTTATATAATCTCACCAAAACCAATTAATCGCCAATGATTATTCATGTTTCTTGCAATTCCCAACGAGTCGCCCTTCAATGGAACAATCGGAATTTTCAAATTCATTTCCATTTCATTTCCCTTAATTTTTTTAACCATCCCCACAGTCGTGGAAGTATTAATGCTAAGCATCAACATTTCCGAAGGTTTAATATCGCCAACAGCCTCATGAGTTTCCGTTCCAAAAACCTTCTTAAATAAACTGAACTTAACCCTAATATTGCTTGTAATTTCTTCCAGTTTTCCCGTAAGCGAAGCCACACAACCAGAAAGCGCATCAGCTTTTGTTAAAGAAGGATCCAATTCAGTTTCAATTGCCAAACTTCCACCAGGAATTGCTTCAATAATTTTATGTTCACCTTTCTGCATAGAAACTATTTTTGTTTTAACAGTTTGATAGTAAAATTGATTTTGTTTTTTATAACTATAACCCGGCTTGATTTCAATTTCGTCGCCAATTTTTAACTTTCCTTGCTTCAAAGAACCACCCAAAACTCCGCCATGCAAATCTTTCAAATCCGTTCCAGGTCGGTTAATATCAAAACTTCTCGCAATGAAAAATATTGGTTTAGCGTCGAGTTTTCTGTCCGGCATAGGAAGTTTACAAAGTGTTTCCAATATTTTATCTAAATTAATATTTTGCTGAGCCGAAACCGGAATAATTGGAGAATTTTCTGCGATAGTTCCCTTAACAAATTCCTTAATTTTTTTATAACTTTCAAAAGCAGCTTCCTTACTAACCAAATCAATTTTATTCTGAACAATAATAACATTCTTAATTCCTTTAGCTTGAAGCGCCACCAAATGTTCTTGCGTTTGAGGTTTGATTCCCTCATTCGCTGCCACAACTAAAATTGCAGCATCCATAATTGCAGCACCAGAAAGCATTGTAGCCATCAGCATTTCGTGTCCAGGAGCGTCTACAAAAGTTATATATCTAACCGGTTTTCCTTCAACGCCTTGTTGTGTAGTATATTTTCCATCCTTATCAATCTTAACAACAGCGTCCGAATAACCCAACTTAATAGTAATTCCTCTCTTTAATTCTTCAGAATGTGTATCAGTCCATTTTCCAGAAAGTTTTGAAAGTAAAGTTGTTTTACCGTGGTCAATATGTCCAACTGTTCCAACATTAATTGTTTCAAGTTTTGTTACATCTTCTGTATCTATCTTTTCCTTTTCTGCCATATTTTAGTTAAGAAATCTCCTTTTTTAAAGATGATTATTCTTTCCCTTCCCATTCTTTCACAAATCTGTCTAAAAATTCTTTGATAAATTCATATCTTTCCTTGGCCAACTCTCTTCCCTTTTTCGTATTAAATGTTTCTGGTTTTATCTTTAATATTTTTTCATAGAAGTGATTTATGGCCGTAGTATTTTGGGAATCTTCATATTTTTCCTTCGGATGAATTTTAGGGTCATGAACTTTTACATTTCTTTTTCCATTATAAGCAAATATTCTCGAGATAGCTACCGCTCCGAGAGCCTCTAACCTATCCGCATCTTGCAAAATTTCTGCTTCAATAGTTGTGGGTTTAATCCCTTTCGAGTATCTATGTGATTCAATAGCATAGCTTACAGCTCCAATTTTTTCTTTTGGAAATTCCGTTTTAATTAAAAGTTCTCTAGCCATCTTTCCGCCTTCTGTTGCATGACAAATTGTATCATTCATCTCTTCCTGCTTCTTTCTTGCAATGTCGTGAAGTAAGGCAGATGCTCTAAGTATATCTAAATCAACATTTTTCTCTGTTTTGGCGATGGTTAAAGCCAATCTGTACACTCTTTCCGTGTGCTCTATTTCGTGTCCGCCAGTCGGTTCAAAATATTGCTGCACTTGCTCTTTTAGTTTATTAAAAAAATCTTCATTTAACATACAAAACAATAATCTTTAGATTTCTTAAACATTTGTGGTGCTATTTTCATTAAGAATTCTGATGATATTTTCACTACCAATTGGTTGTTAAAAAGTCCGTAAATCCTTAAAAGGCTCAAAACCATACAATTTTATGAGCTCTATCGAAATTCCGATAACCATGCCTGCACTTAGAGATAAGCTGTTTAGAATAGCCAAAGAGAACATAGAATCAAATAATGAGATTCAATATTTAATGGGATATTTAGAAAAATTTCAGGCAAAAGACGAAGAAACTGCACGACATTCTGTTAGAGTTTGTGAGAAAAGCATGGACATCGCAGGATCTCTCTATTATTCCAAAAGAACAGCAATGTATTGCGGGGAATTACATGACGCCGGAAAACTTTCGGATGAAATTCCGGGTGAACTCTTAAGACTAACCGATAGATGCCCAACTTCTGAAGAAATGGTATTAATAAGAAAGCATACAACACTCGGCCACAAAATGCTATTCAACGAAAAACACTATTTTTCTTCAACCTCTGCGCTATATCATCATCGGTTTATAAAAGGTTATCCCGAAGTCCTACCCGAATTAATTTTTCCAACATCCGCCACTCCGAAGTTAGTTGATGATTATATGAAATTCGCAAGAATTGTAGCTCTTGCCGACACATACTGTGCAGCTAAAGACAGAAAAAATTTCTATGGTGGACAGTTTAGAGCTAATTTTAGGACACCTGCCGAAGTAAAAGAAATCGTTTTAAAAGAAAATCATGACGTTACGGCACTAATTGAAACACTCTATGTTAAAGGTATTTTTGAATAATTATTTTTTAATTCTAAAATTTTCACTTGCCAACGCTAAATCATAAACTTGAAAATTTGCGTATGCATTTCTTCCCAGCCAACCATCACCAGTAAATCCTATCGGTAATTTATCATCGCCTCTAAGCGAACCAAACTTTTCCATTTGGATAAAAGGCATATCCATTAATTCAATAAGTTCCATTTTTTTATCTCTCGCAGTTTCCATTAATGCAGCACGATAACCAACAGGAACGCCTTTTACACCATCAAATGCTTTTTTAGAATATATCATTCGGCATGGACGAAAAATATTTTTCTCGCAATAAAAATCTCTTATTAGGTTTAATTTAGAAACCACATCGTGATATGTTCTCGGAATTTCAATATTATTAATCACTCTGTCCGAATTCATATAAATCAGAGTCTTCTATCTTTTATAAGGATTTGTTTGTTTAAATATACAGAATTACTTTTTAGCTGCTTCAGCTTTTACGGGTATCAAAGATTCGAATTTCTTTGCGCCTTCTTTCTTAACGATTGTATTGATTTGAACAGTATCAGCAGAAATTTCGTTTCCTCGAACAGTTTTTCTTAATCTTAATCCTTCAGTATTATCTTTCATTCCAATTCCTTTTTTTAACATTACTCTCTTTAGTGTTGGACCCTTTTCAGCAGGAATTCCAGGAAAGCCAGCTTTATCCGAACTTCCTTTAACAACCAACTCATATCCTTCAAGTTCAGTAGAAATCATTTTACCGTCGATAACACTTCCAAATGTGATTCCGATTAACTCTTCATTATCTGTATCAAAATGAATTGCTTTTCCCTTGTCCGAAACATTTACTTTGAATGCCATATTTATCTGTTGAAAATATCATTTATAAAGCTTACTAAGAATTAATAATTCGTTACAATCTTTCTATATTTCATCACACCATTAACGTAAGTCATATGAATATTTCCATTGTCATCTGTTGCAATAGCACAATTCGAACCACTGCCAATTTCTTTTACCACTCCCATAAAACCACTAGAGTCTATATATCTCAATCGTATTTTATTTCCACCGCCAGTCCAACATAAAAATGTTCCACCACCTTTAGCCGGAGCCCATTGAGGAGCATATCTAAGCTCGCCATTTCCATTCTGCGCCGTATTAGTATCGACGGTCAAAAGATTATTTGAAGAATATAACATTTTGCTTCCATCCCAAATATTTACGAAAACGTCGTTAGAAAATCCAGAAGCAATGTAAGCAACTTGCGGTTTTTTAAAATCAATTCCAATCGAAGGATGAGAAAAATCGCTACCCTGTTCTGGATAAGTACTGTGACTTGCCCAAACAATGGGCGAATCTCCGTTAGCAGCCCCAATAGAATTCTGATAACTGCTTGCCTGCTGACTCCATCCGTTAAAAACCGTGTGCCAAACACCAGATTGCTTTGAACGAGGACTTATTTCAAATCTGATCTTTTCTCCACTAGATCCGGCATTCATATTTCCGGAATCAGTTTTTTCAATTTTTCCATTAACAAATTTGAATTTAGCCCAATTTCCTAGTGAGCCCATCATAATTCCCTCGTCGGGACTATTAGTATCCAAGCCAATATTGCCATTTCCCTTGTGCGTTTCGGACTCCTTAATCCATCTAAAAGCCGGAGAGGAGGGATTTTTAGCAACATTTGACACAACCCATAATCCTTGTCCAAGCATACTTCCCCATTCTTTAGCCCCGAACTTACAAGAAATCCAAGCCCTATCTTTACTATCTATCTCAATATGTGGCATATACATACGACCAGCATCATAATTTCCACCAGGACTTGCAAATTTAGACTCGCTCCATTTCCCATTTATTTGGTGATAAATATATATCCCCTTAGAGTCATCTTTATTTGTTACAATATGTGATTGATTTTTTGAGTCAACGGCGATGCTCGGTCTACTCATCCCACTAGTGCTACCAATGGTTATTTCTTCTTCAATAGATGCAATTTTCTTTTTTGGACCCGTAGGAACTTTTATTACTGGCTTAACTATTGTCGTATTATTTGCAACGGTCGTATTAGTTGACTCGACAACTGATGTTTCATCTAAAACAACTTCTTCTACGGGTAAAACCACTGGCTCTTCAATACCTTTATGTAAAACATCTTTTATAGAAAAATGTGAAGAAGAATAGAAAACCTCTGTTTTTAGTTCAGAACCATCGGTTGAAATTACATCACCAGTGATTGAAATCTGCAATGATATTAAAATAAGAGTTAAAAGAAATAATCCCACAATTATCACCAAGCTTTTTTTCATTCACTTGAAATAACAATCCGCTATTTAAATTTTGCCTAAATACCTAAATCGTTATCGTAAAACACTATTTTTATAAACCCCTTTAAACTAAACACCTTATGAAAAAAAGAGTGCTGATTATAGCAATTGCATTATTATGTCTATCTTTTGTCAATGCCTATTCGGCAGAAATTTTCAATCTTTCTTTGGAAAAAAATTATTCCGTAGGAGACAACTTGGCTGGCAATTTTACGCTTAAGTTAGCAAATACATCAACCAACGCAAAAATTATCTCTAACCTAGGTGAAGTTTCTCTTAGGGAATTATTAAAACAATTAGGTAAGCCACTATCCTGCGAACCAAATAACTGTAGCAGTCTTTTTACCATAGCCAACGAAGGAGAAATTACAAAAACAATTCAAACCACAAAAGATAAAAAAATAATAGGATTGGCAGTTTATGGAGAAGGCGTATCAATAAAAAATTTTAATCTATCTATCTCTTCAGCTTTTTCAGAAAAAGATAATATTCCCCTCTCAATGGAGATAGGTGATATTTTCAAATGGGACTATGACAAACCTTCTAATTCATTTTCTAATCCAAAAAATACATCAATTGGCTGCTTTAATGAATCAGTAACTCCACAGGAAGTTAAGATTGTAACAAGTCCTTATTGTGAAAGAGTATTTTTGACAAGTTCTAAATCTTATTTACTTGGAGCAAATATATCTGGGTCCGGATTATCAGACATTGTATTAAAGCTTAAAGATGAATATCTTAACGATATAGCAAGTTGTAATTTTTCAGAAACCTCCGCAGTGTATTCAGATGATTCTTCCTGTAGAATTAATTTTACCGAAAGTAGACCAGCTGGAAAATATTATGTTTGTGTAAGCTCTATCAATGAAAACGCAAATTACAATCTAAAAAAAGAAAACTCTGGAGAAAATTGTGGCTTTTATAATACACTCGCATCTGGATTCTCAAACGATTATTCTGTTTATATAAAAACTCCAAAATATGCAACTTCCGAAGGTATTATTAGTTTGCCAGAAAATTACAAAGAATCTGTTATTACATCCATGAATTATTATCTTCAAAAAATGTATTCTATGAATTGTTCCGCTGGCTGTGTAATTCCTTTAAAAATATCAGGAGAAAATGTAGCAGCAACACTCTCACAACTAAGAATATTATTTGAATCCAAAGATGGACAAGTAGTTTCTTCGAAATTTTTCGAGATATCTGAAGAAAATCCAAGAATGAATTTATACGAAAACATTACGCTTAATAATTTGAATTGGAGAATAAATAACACAGGACTAATTACTGTAGTCATAGAACTTTCGGATGAAAATATTAAAACACTATTATTTAATCAATCAGTGAACGTAAGAAAAACACCAATAATCCAATCGGTTTATCCAATGAGTCCTCCGGCAGGAATCAATGTAACCTTCTATGTGAAAGTTGATGAAAAAAATAATCTTTCAATTTATGAATGGAATTTTGGTGATGGGGTAATTTCAACCACAACGCAGCCATTTGTTTCTCATGCCTATGGAAATATTTCTGAATACAACCTTACAATAAAATTTGGTTCTGGAAACTATTCAAGTGTGAAATCATTTAATATCGTCGCGATTTCTCCGGAAGGTTATCTTAATTCAACCATATTGGATAAAAAAGATAAGCTTTTCCAATTTGAATCGGAAGTAGGCGCGCTACCATCATTATATAATAATTTTATCTCCTCATCAGCTAAAATAGAATTACTAAAATCGCAATTAAGCGATATAGAAATCTTAAAAGCATCAGCAATATCTTCCGATCAATTTTTAGAAATTGCCAAATCGCTTTCTAAAATAATTGTCCCAACCAACGTTGTCATCTCTGAGATAAAAACAGGCTCTCTTGTTTATGATTATAATTTAATCGATCCTTCATTCGTAGAAACCATGATTGATTCAAATGTTTCAGACTTTGCCGATTATAAGCCAGCTATTTTAGAGTGGCAGAAAAAAAATGTTGATTCTCAAATTAAGCAAGAAGAATTAATAATTTCTTTTGAAGATGGTTCCGTAAAACCACTAATCACCATATATTCTCTTGATTTAATTTCCAAATATTCCGACGATAGCTATGTAATTATCCAAGAAAATAAAAACAATCTAAATATTCCCTCAACACTACAAACAACAGACCTTCAAGGCAAAGCAACTGCAATAAAATTGGGCCAAAATGCAAATTTAAAATTTAGTTTTTTTGTGAATAGTTCCCTTAGTCCTATAATTTTTATATCTCCTAAATTAAGCTTGCTTCCTGTAAACTTAAAAATAGAAGCCTGCAATAAAAATAAAGTTTGCGAAAAAAATCTTGGAGAAAATTACACCAATTGTAAAGGCGATTGTTTTCCAGTATTACCGACGACACTTTGGATTATTGGAGTTTTAATTTTTATGCTAATTATTTATACGATTCTTCAGGTTTGGTATAAAATAAGATACGAAAATTATTTATTTAAACAAAGAGACTCCTTATTTAATTTGATTTTGTTTATCAATAAATCTCATTCTCAAAATACATCAGACAGAGAAATAGAAAAAATTCTTTACTCTCGTGGTTGGTCTGGCGAACAAATTTCCTACGCAATAAAAAAATCCGAAGGAAGAAATACAGGAATGTTTGAAATAATACCGGTAGAAAAAATTATCTCTATTTCGGAAAAAAGAAAAGCCGATAAAGCACAAAATGTTCCAGCTCCGTCCCCAATTGGTTCACAACAAAACTTCTCAACTAAACAATTTAACCGACAACCAAATGTCTATCGTAGATAATTTGCTACGCTATTTGAACAACAAATGCAACAAAAGGTTAATAAATCAACAAGTTTAAGTTAAAATATGGTGATGGAAAGATTTAAGGAATTTACGAAAAAGTTTTTATCAAGATTCTTCAAGAAAAAAGGGGAAATCAAACTTGGTTTTTACGGTCCTCCAAATGCAGGTAAAACAAGCTTAGCAAATAAAATTTGTCAAGATTGGTTAGGCGAAGACATTGGTTCTGTTAGTAAAATTCCTCATGAAACTAGAAATGTTCAATTTAAAGAAAAAGTTATGATTGAAAAAGACGGTAAAAAACTTGAATTCAAACTTATTGATACTCCAGGTATTGCAACAAAAATTGACTATGAGGAATTTATTGAATTTGGAATGAACAAAAAAGATGCTCAAGTAAGAGCAAAAGAAGCAACTCAAGGAATTATTGAATCTATAAGGTGGCTGGATGACATGGACGCCGTAGTAATTGTTCTAGATTCGACGGAAAATCCCTATTCTCAGGTTAATATAACCATCATCGGAAATCTAGCCGCAAGAGATATTCCAGTTTTAGTTGTAGCAAATAAGGTTGATTTAAAAAAATCTGATATTAAAAAAATAGAAGCAGCTTTTCCAGATTACAAAGTTATAGGGATATCTGCAAAAACAGGTGACGGAATTGATAATTTTTACGACGAATTATTTAAATTAGTTAAAAAGGTAAAATGAAAACTTGGCTTAATGGTGGAATAATTTTATTTGGAATTAACTTGGTATTAATATTAATATTTTTTTTAATTTCTGGCGGAAATGCTTCTTATGATAGTCCTGTTTCATTATTAATTATTCCTGCTTTTTTAATAACTGATTTATTATATTGGTCTAGCAATACGCTTTCTGAAATTATTATAGTTTCATCTATCTCGTATTTTATCATCGGCGCCATTATCGGCCTAATAGTTCAAAAAATAAAAAACAAAAATCCATCAAACACTAACTTTAAAAAGAAAAAAGGAGTTAAGAAATAAAGATGGTGAAGAAAGAAGAGAAACATGATGCTCGTGATTTAACCATTCACTTCATGCCCTATTCTGAAATAGCAAAAGAGGATGGTATCGGGAGAATTAAAAAAATTATTGGTTTAATTTTAGAAAATAAAATTATTATTCTACAAGGAAGATTAAAACCCGAAGAAGAAACAAAACTTATTGAAACTACCATGACTCTTATCGGAAATATAAAAGATTTTCAAGGTGTAGAAATTTCAACTCTTTCGGGAGAACAAGACCAAAGTTTATTCAACAAAGTAAGACATAATATTGCGCGAGTTCTCGTCGGCGAACAAGATTCCATAACTCTTATTGGACCAGCTTCTGTTGTTAAAGAAATGAAGAAAGATCCGAAAAAGATTGAGCTTATGCTTAAAAGAAGATGATGAAACAAAAAAATCTTTCTAAATTTGCAATATTACTATTAGTTTTTTTAGGAATTTTTATAATGAATCTCGAAATTACACAAGCTGCTGCAAGCTGCTCAATAACACAACCCGGGGAAATGTATTATACTTCACGATGCCAAACAGCTCCATGTACTATGAGTCAAATTCCTCCATTAGGAACACAATCATGTAATCTTACCACTCAAATACCATCCTACAGTTCTAGATGTGATGGTAAAACATGTAGTCCTACATTTTTCTTTTATAAGCTTCTTGGTGGAGATTGTAGTTATACTACCTATTGGAATTGCACAGACAACAGAACGGGATTGAAAAGATGCTCCAATAATTTAGTACAAATACAAAAAAATAATTATACATGCATTATTGATGTTGTGAATGGTTGCCAAAACCTCAGTAAATATTGGCTCACAACAGCAAATTGTACCGCTTCAGGACAAATCTGCTCAACAACAACTTATACATGCGTAACTCCCAGCGCAACAATATGGAGCCAATGTAGCGGAACAATATATTTAGCAAATCAGACAAACACCACTCAAAACAAAATACAAAACTGTTCTGATATAGGAGATGTTTATTGGGCAAATTTAAAGGGTGAGACTATAACAAACACACAACTAAATGACACAGTTATTATTTCAATAGCGACTGATTCAAGCGCAGGATCATCACTGGGTTTAATAAATCAATCAATAAATTATTCTGTTTCGAAATTTGCCAGTGGAATTTTTACCAAAAAAATAGGATGGACGCTGAAAACACTAAAGCTATCTAAATTCTATACAAATACTTTTTTCGTTAATGAATCTGGAAATTACATTGCAAATTTGTCTGTCAATAATTCCTATAGTAATGAATCAAGCTACTCTTCAACTGGTGATGAATACTTATCATCAGACAATATAATTTCTAACTCAAAACCAGTTTCAAAAATTAACTACCCGATTTCTATTGAAACAAGTGAATCAACTACCTACGATTATACCCGAGAAACCAGATGGTCAAACCTTTCAGCAGTTTCATTTAATCAAAGTTCCTATGATGAAGACGATTTATTAAACATAACCTGGGATTTCGGAAATGGGCAAACTCGAACAACAGAAAATTATTCTTTTGTAGAAAGAATGTACAACAATAGTCTGGGTATCACAAACTATACATATCCTCAATCTGGGAGATATTATACAAAATTAACTGTAAGCGAGGCAAAAAGAACAAATTCTGATTCATCCGAAGCAGCCATTATAATATTATCTCCAGGAATAAACGTTATCCCGATAATTTCCAGCCCAATAAGAGGCTCTGTCTACGGAAATTCCACAATTGTTTCATTTGATGTTTCAAAAAGCTTTATAGCAAATTGCACCACCGGAATAATAGCAAACAAAAATTTTACAACTGACGATAGAAAATTAAACTGTTCTTATATCCACGCGCCGAATGATATTACGTATGAAGCTGGCACGCATCTTTATTGGGATTTAGATTTGGGTGAAGCAGGTATTTTATCTGGAAGATGGAACCCTGGCAACGTAACATTTTCTAAATTTTATCTTGATTCAAGTATTTATAATATTCAATTAAATATCACATATAACTCCAGTATTATAACAATTGGATCAGCAAGCACCTATTTCTCAACGGCAGAATGGGTTTGTAACTCTGCAAACAGCCAAGCATATTGGACAACACAGGGTTCAAGTCTACAGGAACCAATATACTCTTCAGACAAAAGTATTTTTGGCAAATGTAATATGACCGTTCCCTACGGAAAAACCTGTTGCCCAGTAGGATTTGCCTGCATAAATGGTTCCTGTATAGTGCCACCAACAGGAGAAATAAAATACTGCTCTGATTTGCCAGACGAAAAAAGCTGTAATTATACTTCTGACAATTTAAATTTAGCAAAAAACTGGATATCAACCATAAACATCACAAGAGCAGAACAATGCAATGATGTTGACAGTACAAAATGCACATCAACAAGCTGCAGCTGTAAATGGAACGCAAGCACCAAAACCTGTAATTCAATTTTTGAAATAAGTCAAGAAGGTACTTGTACAACAACACCGGCAACTGGAACCTGCGAATGGACTCAAACATCCAGCGAAGATCATTGCGGAGACTCTTTAGGAAAAATGATAATTACCTATACTGCAAGCGGAACTTTAAAAGCCAAAAATGATCCTCTTTGCGTAAATCAAGTTGTCGAATATCCCTGCTCAGTCTCTGTAAAATTACCATTTTTCGACGGATTCACATTCATAATAAGCACCTTTGGAATAGCTTTAGTTTATTTTATGATGAGAAAAAAGTAAGTTTAAATATAAACACAACAAATCTATAATATGCAAAAAAAGAGTATTTTAATTTTAATAACAATAATATTCATTATAGTTGCTTTAGGTATTTCAAAATTTACAGGTCATATAATTTCCGAACCAAATAAAACAAAAACATTTGATGGAAATCCATATTATCTTGTATGGAATGACGAGTTTGATGGAACGATATTAAACCAATCTAAATGGAAAACGCCGACTTGGCAAAGATTACCAAACAATTTAATGACTCAAAATGCATTATCGGTAACTGATGGAAATCTAGTTTTAAAGGCATACGAAGAGAACAACATGTATTATACCGGCTCGGCAAATACGGGTGGAAAAATGGAATTAACATATGGATATTATGAAGCTAGAATTAAGTTTGCAGAATCTAGGGGACACTGGTTTACGTATTGGCTAGATTCCAAGAATCAATCTATAGTCGGCAATGGTGGCAGAGATGGTGTTGAAATAGATATAGCAGAAAAACCAAAGTTGGGAGGGTCAATTTACAATGTGTTTCATTGGGATGGTTATGGTGCAGATCATAAATCTATTTATAACGAGAATATATTTCCGGAAATAGAAGAGGGATTTCACACTTTCGGATTATTATGGACGTCAACAAAATATGAATTTTATTATGATGGGCAAAAAATTTGGACAGTAGATGAAAATACCCCAAACGGTCCCGGGATTTGTCAAGTCCCGTTATATCTTATACTTAGCGATGGAGTTCAGGAGGATTGGGCCGGACCGGTAAGCGAGGCAGTGTTGCCAGATTATACCTATGTAGATTATGTAAGAGTTTATCATCAAGACCAAAATGTCATATCAAATACAAAAATTTGTCAAGAATCTGACTGGGCGAAAAGCTACTTGCTCTGTATGCCAAATAATACAAAAATTGTAAAATTTACAAAAATAAATAACTGCACTAATGGAGTGAATTATTTAGCAGAAAAAACAATTTCATGTAATTACACAACGCCGATATTAAATTGCACATCATTCAATTATTCAGAATGGAGTTCTTGTAATTCCGAAGGTAAAAAAACCAGGGAAATATTAAACTCTTATCCAGAAAATTGCTTTAATGGAAATTTTTCTCTCATTGAAAATTGTACAAATTTCACGGAAATAATAGCTGCAGAAAATAATTCAATAAATTATACTGGAAACAATGAATTGCCTGAAAATAAAATTTATGAAAATTCCACAACAGAACAGGAATTGCTAAAAAATACAACTCCTGGAGAATCAAATAAAGTTAAAACAGCAACGCAATTGCTAAAAAATTCCTCCACAAAATCACTAATACTGCTCCTAATAGTTATTCTAGCATTTATAACAGAAATTATGTATATTATAAAACACCATAGACAATCAACCTATAGTTAATCACAACAACATTTATTAATACAAACAGTTTTTTATACACATGCCACACCAATGCGTCCATTGCGGAAAAATTATTGAAGCCGGAAGTAGAGAAATCCTAGATGGCTGCGTAAAATGCTCTGGAAGATTTTTTTTCTACATTAAGGACGAAAAAGTTAAACAACTTCTCGCCCAACAATCCATACCGCTTGAAGACTTCAGTCAACAAGAAAAAGATAAAGTAGAATCGGATGTTAGACAAATATTAAAAGTTGAAGACGACGACGAACCAGTTATTTTAGACATAGAATCGGTCAGAGTAATCAGCCCAGGAAAATTTGAAATTGATTTAGTCTCTCTATTAAATAGAAAACCAATTGTATTCAAACTTGAAGAAGGAAAATATATGATTGATATTGAATCCAGTATGCCCATAAAAAAACAAGATAAAAAATAAATTTTATTATTAATTATACCGCTTTTCCAATTACATTACAAACTGAATTAGCATTTCCATATAAATCCTGACATTTTATATAATATGTTTTACCCTTTGTCCAAGTTGCCGAATGCTTCAACATATCTTTAGAATTCATCAGAGTTAAATTAGCACTAAGCATTGAAAAAGAACAACCCGATAAATCATTAGAACTAGTAAATTTACAAACAGAAGATTCACTTGTATAAACCTCAAGACTTCCTTTATTGTTAAAAATTCTTCCAATCGTCGGTGATTCTGTGTCAACTCTTAATATTAAATTATCACTACTATTGACTTTATTGCCGGCAATATCCGTACATTCAGTATAAATATTATAATCTCCGGCAGTTTTATTTGTCAAAACTTGCTTGTGTGTTGTTGAATTTGTAATAGAGAATAATTGCCAACTAAAGAAACTATTTCCATAACCCAATTTCCATTTGCATTGAGCCTTTCCATTTTCTCCACCACCAGAAGTTCTAACATTCAAACTAAAATTTGAAACCGAAGGTCCCAATGTTAAACTACCTTTTGGAGCAACTTCTATTATTTCTAATTTCGCAGAATTTTTCAAAGAATAAACAACACTTTTTTCATTAACATTTCTTTTATAAAATTGAGTTTCATTACCCTCAAGCCATGGTTGATCTTTACATCTTATATAAAATGTAGTCGATTTTGTTAAATTAGCACTTATGTTTTTCAAGGTTCCAGAACAATCATACCCCTTCAAAACTCCTCTATTATACACGCTCTCATCACAATCAAAAGAATTATTCATATCACTAAAGTTCGCATCGCTCAAAGCCCACCTGCATTGTGCGGGCTCGTTTATTTTAAATTTAATTAACTTAGTTGTTGTATTAAACTGAATTGGACTTCCAGACTTAGGATTCAAATACATAATAGCTGGAGGAACACTGTCAGGCGTCTGCATAACTTCAAACTTTATCAAATAAGGTTCTAAATTCCAATTTCCTTTCGGATCAGAACACCTTACGTACATGTTGTATATTCCATCTCTACTTAAGAAATCATACTGAATCTCATCATCTGTCAAATTTTCTTTAACCTTTCCCGGAATATTTAATGTTAGTGAGTGATTTTTACCCCAATCATTTCCAAAACTATTTGGCATGTCTTCAAATTTAGAACCACCACTTCCTAAACTAAACTTACAAGAGGAATCCTCATCGGTAGTTAAATTAAACTGCACAGAAGAAAATGGTTTTATTGGACTCTTTGGAGCCTGCGTATGAGATAATATTTTCGGAGCTGACAAATCACTTGATTTCATGCAATAAGATTTATCGACGCCCAAACTATCAATATATTCACAACTTTGTCCGGTACTCAAACATTTATATTCTGTACATGGATATTTTTCATCTTCCTGACATTCTTCGCACTTCCCTTCCCTTGGGGCCTCGTAAGGCATACATTGTAAAGAAATTTTATTAGTCATTGTGGTTCTTTCATCATATCCAGAACCCGAAACTCCTGGAGCAGGATCAGAAATAATATTAGCCCCAGAACTACCTGCCCCTAAAATATTAATCTGACCAGTACAATCACTAGTATAATGACACCTTCTTTCCATAGACTCCACAAACCAAGGCTCCAAATCCTTCTTTGTTTCATACATATAATATGATTCAGTATCAAGATGCAAAACTAATCCTGCGAACCCAGTTTTTTCTAGTGTAAACCAGAAATCAGGATTCATATTAAATGCTCCCGCAAGACCCCATGATTTATTATCAAAATGCCCAATTACAAGTTGTTTTGAATGTTTATCGCCACCATCTTCTGCAGGATATTTACTTCTAACAAAAACAGCTTCAACTTCCTGTACGTTTCCAGCCGAGCACATAGTTGAATCCGAAGTATCTCCGATTTGCTTTTCATATATAAATCCGCCTGCGTATTGTGGGAAACATGTTGCCATTCCCGCAAATTCAATTGCCTCCTCTCTAATTTTAGGACGAAATTCAGATATGGTTTGATCTGTAAATCCCCAGTCTGTTTTTAATGTAGCTGTGTTTGTTATTATCTTATTATCGTGTCCTTTGCAAAAAGGAGTATCTACAGTTGCTGGCGCACCATTATTATATCCAGCTAGTGTTTCACCAACCCTAATAATCCCACAACCTGGATGCCCTACAAAAATACTACACCATTTAGGATCACAATCTTTTGTTTCATTTCCGGCAAGCAGGCAATCTTGCCACGGATTTTTTACACATTTACCAACATCACAAACTTCATTTCTCATATCAGAACAAGATTCTACCTCAACATTTCCATTCAAACAATATTTTCTATAAAATCTAGAACCAACCTTTTCCTCAACCCAATTTTCAAATTTTTCAGAAGCCCCGTATTTTTCATCTCGAGTAGACCCATCTATTCCAAAATAATCTAACTTAGCACTATCATAATAACACCAGCTTTCTCCATTTTTTCTATTAACACCCTTATCATCTACGCAATCCAAGCTCTTGCAAGTCGCGCTAGATTTATTCATTGAACAAATTGTTCCCTTATCATAATCACAATCTTGCTTTTTAATATCTGGATTTCCACAACTATCAATAAAATATGCGTCTTCGCTATAACACATAGTATTTTTTGTTTTTATACAAGTTACATTAAATTTATTTTTTATAGACGCGTCAGAACATAAAATTCCCTCAAAAAATTGCCCCACAGTACAACTTGCCTGAACTGTATATTTGCAAGTTTTATCAGAATATCTTCCGGTAACAATACAAGCTCCTTCTTTTTGTTTTGATTGAAGTTTTGTACACTTATCCTCGCTAATCGCCTGGAAATTTTCAATTATACCCATAGACTGCGCCTTAAAATAACAGCTTGGCGGAGTAATAAATTCTACATTATTTCCTAAAATACAACAACCAGCATTACAATCTGATACTGAATTACAAGTCGCGTCATCATAGAAATCGCCATTAGAGCAAGAATCTCGATCTGTATTTTTAGAACAAGTTCCGACAGATCTATCAAAACAACATCCTGCTGCATAAACAGAACTTATAAAAAATAATCCGAGCAAAATTAAAAATATTTTCTTCATCTTGCGATATTTTCACTAAAATTTAATTGGTTTGAAAAATCGCAAGGTTGTGTTTTTAAAAGAAGTGAATAGCAATATCTAATTTTCTTGACAACTATGAGCGAAGCGAATATTTTGTTTGTCATCTTAGTTCACACAATTCCTCACGGAAAATTTAAATTCTTGACCTGTTAAAACTTCTTTAATTGTATAAATCTCGACGTCATTTCCGCCAACAAAAAGAGTTATTTCAAAATCTTTGTTAGCTTTAGAAAGCGCCAAAACATCAGCTCTACATGCATCACTGCCACAATTACAACCAACTTCTTCATTTAATATTTTATTAGTTAAAATAACGAAATCAAAAATAGGACTTGAAACTTGATATGAAAATAAATTAAATTCCTGACTATCTCCATCTCTAGAAATTTTAATATTATTTATTGCCGTTACCTTTAATTCGGTTGGAGAAATATTTATAGAATAATCTAACCCTGACTCTGTATAATCATATCCTCCAAATTCTCCACGTAGTGTAGTAAAACAATTTTCAACATCATTAATGCTAGATTTTTGCAACTGCTCTTCTATTTTTGCCTTCAATAAAGGTGTATTTTGCGTGCATATGGTTTCTAATTCTTCAGCATAACATAAAAATGGAACATATTTATTTTGATATAAAACTGAATTTTCAGGACGACTATCGGGATTAATCAATCCTCCCTGCGCCAAAATTTGAGGCAGAGTTTTATCAATACTTTGTTGAATACATTGCTCAATATACCCCTTCGGATCTTTTGTCGGACTAGTTTCCACATTAGGTTTTGTCCTTAAATAATAAACCGTAACAATCCCCACAACAATAATAATTGCTAAAATTATAAAAATAGTTACCTGAGCTCTTTTACCAACTAAAATTCCACTCTTTTTCATCGAAAATCTTATGTTAATTTTGTTTATAAATGTTATTCCTCAACTTTATAAATCCCGAAAACATCACTATTATATGAATACAAATCAAATTCTATCAAATGTTCTACAGGAAATCTCGCTTTCTGACAAGGAAATCAAGGATTTGCAGAAAAAAACAAAAGAAATAATTTCAAGACTAAAAAAAGCCGGACTAAAAGCCGAAATCGGTGGAAGCCTTGCTAAGCAGACCATAATAAAGAAGCCACATCAAGACATTGACCTATTCATAACACTTGAAAAAGACAAAATATCCAAGTTTGAATCTTTAGTCAAAAAAACAAAATTAAAATTTGAAACAATTCACGGCTCCCGAGACTATATTAGAATGAATTCAGACGGTATAACATTTGAACTTATTCCAGTAATGAAATTTAAGAAGCCACAAGACGCAGAAAATGTGACCGATTTCTCCCTAATCCATGTAAAATACATCAAAAACAAGATTTCCAAGAACAAAAAACTCGCAGATGAAATCAAACTAGCGAAAGCATTTTGCTACGCACAAGAATGTTACGGTGCAGAAAGCTATATAGGCGGATTTTCAGGTTACGCCCTGGAAGTTTTGATCTGTTATTACGGCTCTTTCATGAAATTCCTTAAACAATCGCAAACAGACAAGATAATCGACCCAGAAAAGCAATTCAAGAACAAAAACGAAATCACGAGAGAGCTGAATCAAAGCAAACTTCAATCTCCTATTATCCTAATTGATCCAACCTACAAATATAGAAACGTCTGCGCAGGATTAACAAACGAAATTTTCCAAAAATTCCTATCCGTCTCACAAGCTTTCCTAAAAAATCCATCTGAAGAATTTTTCAAAAAGAAAGAATTTCACGTAGATGAATTCACGGAAAAGGCAAAAAAAGAAAATCTTTCAGTTTACAGACTAGATATTAAGACAGACCGACAAGAGGGGGATATTGCAGGAACTAAAATGAAAAAGTTCATGAGATTTTTAATTGCAGAACTTAAAAGAAAACAGCAAGAAGTCCTTTATCAACACTTTGACTACAAAGAAGGACAAGAATCTCAAGCTTTACTAGCAATTAAAGAAAAACCTGAAATAGAAATTATCGGCCCTAAAACAGACATGAAAGAGGCTATCGCACAATTTAAAAAAGTCCGAAAAACCATCTACAATTCTAAGGGATTTGTCTGTGCAAAAGAAAAAGTCTCTATAAATGACATTTTCCAAAAACAAACCTTCCAAGCAGAAGGCATGGGCGTAGGATTTGACTGGACGAAGGTTTAATTTTAAAATCCAAACATTTCTCTTATAGAATTTCTAAAATAATTTGGAGCATTAGCTACCTTGTTTTTTGCAAACTCTCTGACCTTGTTTACATCTCGTCTAATTGTAATATCCATTTTTTCCTCCTTGAAGAAGAGATAGCATAAAGATCCTATTGCTCCCCAAATCAAGTCATACATTGTATCTAAAAAAGGAGACTGGATAAAAATACCACCCCGAACTACTCCCTGAGACTGGAATCCAAGAAAACTATCTACGGAAAATTCTGCTATTTCCCACAAACCAAGTAAACCCAAAACTGCAATAAAAATCATATCTTTGTTAAAATCTGAATTTTTCTTGTAATAATCATACAATACTGCGGATAAAAGAATTCCTGATAAAATATGTAAAACCTTATCGTAAATAAGCGCTCCTGAATAATAAAAAACTATTTCGCCCAATAAATTTAGCCACAATAAAATATTAATATAAATCAAATATTTTTCATTTATATTTTTCACCTTTAATATCCAGACGGCAATAACTGCCGCAATAAAAGATTCAAAAGCCATTACCATACTACTTATTCTACCAGTGCCATAAAACAAAAGTATAACTCCCATAACAAAAAACCCATAAAACATAATTCGATTAATTACCTTAGCAAGCTTATTCATATCTATTCAACAATTATGTTATTTAAAATAGTTTCGATTTAGAATTAACCCTATTTTTTTAATAATGCTAATTCTTTTTCTAATTCCCCGACAATACTGGCTATTCTTTCAGGTGCGATAATTGCATAATGTTTTCTGATTATGCCTTTCATTTCGTCCCCAACTTTTTCAATAGGCTCAACGAGATCTTTATTTCCACTTAAATTATATTGACTCATCAAAGAATAAAATTCAACTGTCGGCCCAACAATTCGAGCCAAATATTTCACACTTTCAATCGGATGTTTAGCTATTGGATTCATAAAATATCTTAGTCATTAGAATATTTAAGGATTGTTGTGATTTGGTTTGTAGACACTTTTGTAGACTTTATTTAATTTGTAGACACGGAGTTTTTTCGTCTTTTAGATGAGACGAGGGGGATGACCTAAACTGATAACTATACAAAAAATCTATCTAACTCACTTTTGCTAACCTGAGTAAACTTATCACTTTTCTACTTTAGATGCCAAGAAAATTTTCTCTCAAAACCGATATTTTCAACTCTCTTACCCTTTTCTTTTACTGCTTCTATCGCAGGAACAAAATCCCCATCAGTAGAAATGAGAATAGCGGTATCAAATGCATCATTATAGGCAAATTTTACCATATCTACTGCAATATGAATGTCATCTTCTTTTACACTATAACCTGTTTTTCCATTTGCCTTAGATTTTTGCATTCTACATAAAACCAATTCGAAATTAGGAAGCTTCTTTAATTTTTCAAAAAATCTCTGTTGCTTTGCATAAATTTCCTCATCTTTATTCCTATCTAATGGAGCAGAATAATAATATGTTCTGATTAATTTTTTACCTTCAACCAAAGAAAGAACAAACTTTTCAAAATCAAAATTCATTAAAGTTTTAGAATTACCAAATAAATTCTTCAAAATATGATAAAAATTACTGCCATCAATAAAAATCATCACCCTATCTGCAGTGTTTTCCGTAAAAAAATAAAACCCAGCGTTACCGAAGCAAAACTGGGGAGTATATAATTATACATCAAAAATCAACTTTAAAAGCTTTTCGTCCAGTCTTCAGTCTTTTAGATGAGGGGGCAACGGACTACTAACTAAATTAAAAGAATTCTTCAAATTTCTTCTTAAAATCACTAAACTCTTGCTTTGAGAAATCAAATTGATTCTCTGGATTATTATTAATTTTATTTATTTGATCTATAAAATCTTCTTCATCAAAAACTTCAAGCCCAAGACTTTTACAAACTTCTTTTATTTCCTTTTGAATTTTTACACTATCCGCAGAATCTTCAACCAATTTTTCTGCCTCAAAATAATTATAATCTTTATTTTTAACTAAAGCAAATTCTATTCCATTATAATCAAATACAAATGTTTTAGTTGCCATTATAACTCCACTATACCAATCAAGACATTTCAGCAAATCAACCGCGTCTCCAAACTTTTTAGAATCAATAGGAATAGAAATTTCTTTTCGCCTATCGCTTCCGCCCCATTTTCCATATTTCATTACAATCTCAGATTTTTTGTTTGTAATCCTTACTCTTAAGTCAACAGGATCATCCTTCAGCTCCCTAACATCTCTATTAATATCGAAAGTATTTCTAAGATAAACTAATGAACACCTGTCTTTTTCCTGAATAAATTTAGCTTTACTTTTAAATTCTGCAAGAGTTTTATCAAAATCTTTTATTCTGCCCCTAACTTCAACTTCTATCATTATATTTACAAAAATAATTAGTTTATAGCTTTTTCTTCTCAAAAATATTTTCTCTTAGAAGAGGGGGGACACTACTAAAATATTAATTAAGAAATATTTGAAGTTGAATCTTGCACAAACGAATTAGAATCTTGTATTTCTTTTTGTGAACAGGGGAGAAAAATAGGAGATTTTATATCCCCCAGGTCGTATCTGTTCTACGTTTTATCAAAGCAATTGCCTGCAAAATAGATTTTTCTTCTGAATTAACCAGATCTTTATATTCCTTAAACTTTCTAAACTGAAATTCAGACAACTGACTGTATAAAAATTCCCCAACCGTAATTTCTCTCTCGAAATTCAAACCAGGAACTGAAATCGCAAGCTCCTTTCCTTTCTCAGCTTTATCAACAGGTGTTTTATCATCCTGCAAACTCTTTACCCGACCAATTTTTTTATCTTGATTATTTATCAATTCAATATCTTTTTTCAAAACACCAGACTCAATCCTAACCCCAAAAATCGCAGGATTAGTATTCCTAAAACAAAAATCAAGCACAGAAATCTTAACCAAGCCAGGCAACTCTTCCAACTTCGCTCTTTCAATTTCAATCTGTTTTTTCTGTCTCCACTCTTCAAAATCCTCAATCAATTTGTAAACAACAGCATTAGAAAATATCTTCACACCCTTCATCTCAACTTCAGACACGTCCTCTGCTACAATAGAATTAAATCCTAAAATAACCTTATCTGCCTCAGGCAAAGAACCCGCAATATACAAATCTTTCTTAGTAATATTTCCAATTGTAGCCTTCACAACACCAATTTGTTTCTGTCTAAGTAAAACCAGCAAAGCCTCCAAGCTTCCAAGCGATTCAGCCTTAACAACAATTCCTCTTTCATCAGTTCTAATTCCTTCAGACAATTCTTTCTTGAATTCCAACTTAACTTTTTCAATATCTTCAGCACCCTTCACAACCCTAAACGGCATTCCAGGCAAAATATCGTCCTTCATCACAACCTGCATTCTAATTCCTGCAGCAGCTGTAACCCTATCAACAGTTTTGAAACCCTTATTTAACGGCAAAGCTTCCTGAATATTTCTAATCTTCGTAACAACAACATTTTCAAAACCGGGAATCGCAATTTCGTCTGTATTTGATAATTCACCGTCGTATAAAATCGCTTCCAAATAATTTGAACTCTTATCTTTTTTAACTTCCAAAACAACTCCACGAGCCTCGGTCTGAACTGAAATTTTCTCAGTTAAGAACTTCTGACTCAACGCAGCCAACATTGCTAAAATTTCAGAAATTCCCTCTCCGGATCTAGCCGAACACGGCACAATCGCCACATGTTTTCTAAAATCAGAAATCTTATTATAAAGTTCCGCATCAATTCCATGATGACTCAATGAACCCATTAAAGTATAAAGTTTTTCTTGAAAATTTTCCTTAACATTCGAAGCCTGCTTGTTTTCTGCGTCCAAAAAAAGCTTAGACTCAGCCATTTTCCATCCAGAAATATTATCCATTTTATTCAATGCAATAATAAACGGAGTTTTATTTACTCTAAGAATTTGCAAAACCTCGGCCGTCTGTGGCTTAATTCCCTCATTTACGTCGATAACAAGCACAGCCAAATCAGCCAGCGAACCTCCTCGTTTTCTTAAATTTGTAAATGCCGCATGCCCAGGTGTGTCTATAAATAAAAATCCAGGAATCTCCAACGGAATTTTAAATTTCTCAAGCACAACTCCTCCTCTCTCAAGAATAGTTTCCTTTGGCATTAAAGTAAAAGAAATCTTCTGAGTAATTCCACCAGCCTCGCCTTCCTGGATAGAAGTCCCTCTAAGTTTATCTAAAATCGAAGTTTTTCCATGGTCTACATGACCGCAAACCGTAACTATTGGTTGTC
>CAYPFA010000003.1:0-149468 GCA_964410025.1 Candidatus Woesearchaeota archaeon | reverse complement strand
TGCCTGCGTCGCATAATGTTCCCTTCTGGGTATGCTTCGCAAGTGTAATAAGGTAAGGTGCCTGCGTCGCATAATGGTATTGCACGGGATTGCTAATCCCGGCCCCTCCGGGGCTCCTGGGTTCGATTCCCAGCGCAGGCGTGGTTATAACCCCCATGGGTTCTCATCCTTGAAAAAATGGTAAACCCATCTGAACTTCGTTCAGAAATCAAGTCAAAATTCGAGCCGATTAGGGCCGAGCATTCTAAAAGATTTTTTAAAACTGGGAAAGGCGAGTATGGAGAGGGTGATGTATTTTATGGATTGAGTGTGCCTGAGATTCGGACTTTGGCTAAGAAATATTTTGATCTAAATTTAGATGATTTGCAGGAACTACTTAAGTCTAAAATTCATGAAGAGAGATTGTGTGCTTTAATCATTATGGTTTTGAGAACAAAGAAAGCTAATGAATATATTAAAAAAGATTTGTGCGATATGTATTTGAGAAATTACAATAATATCAATAATTGGGATTTGGTTGATTTAAGTGCGCCGAATGTTGTTGGTAAATATTTAATTAATAAGGACAGGAAGGTTCTGTTTGAGTTTGCAAAATCTGGTAATTTATGGAAAAAACGAATTGCTATTATTTCTACATTTTGGTTTATTAGAAATAATGATTTTAAAGATACCTTAAAAATTTCTGAGATTTTATTAAATGATAAACATGATTTAATTCACAAGGCGGTTGGCTGGGCATTGAGAGAAGTCGGCAAGAAAGATTTAAAAATTGAGGAAGATTTTTTGAAAAAACACTATAAGAAAATGCCAAGAACTATGCTAAGGTATGCTATTGAGAGATTTGAAGAAAAGAAAAGATTGGAATATTTGAATGGGACGATTTAGTCTAACATTTCAATCTTGATAGAAACTGTTCTTGGAATTTGGATTCTCATAATGTTATGAAGAACTTTATCGTTTCCTGGTAAATCCATAACTCTTTTATGAATTCTCATTTCGAAATTGTCGAATGTAGCTGTTCCGTTTCCACAAGGAGATTTTCTAGTTGTGACTTTTAATCTTTTTGTTGGAAGTGGAATAGGACCAGAAATCAATACGCCAGCAGTTGATGCAATGCTTTTAATATTTTCAATTACTAAATTAAGTTTTTCAATATCTACACTTTGCAATTTTATTCTTACCTTTGACATATTGGTGTTCACGATAGCGTGCTATCTATGAGTAATGGTATGAAAAAAAGAACCTTTTTAAAGGTTTTGATAAAAGAAAATTTTCGAATTATACTCTATTTAATTCTAAAGCTTTCCAGTCACCAGAATACATTGAGGGGACATCCCAATTACCAAACTTCTCATCGAGATTAAGACGACCTTCTTGAATTGGATCTTGTGATGCTAGTGGCATATCTGCAAGAATTTTTATCCTAGATGTAATTGGAGTATAAAGTCTCCGAGAGATTCTTTCGGATAATTTTCCATCATAAAAAACATTAGTATACTTATCTTGTGTCTCAAACAATATGCTTCTAACACCCTTTCTTTTTGCTTCTTCTACAATCAAACCCACTGTCTTAATAACAGGTTTATCTACATAGTCTGTTTCCATAAAAAGGGGATATGTTTCTTAGTTTAAATAGTTTGTTGGGTTTTAGTATATAGAAGATTTAAATAATCTTTTCTCTTTCTTAATTTATGGAAAAGTTTTATGCTAAAGATTTGAATGACTGGAGAAACTGGCTAGAGAAAAATCATCTTAAGGAGAATAGGGTTCTTTTAATTAAGGATAAAAAACATACAGGAAAACCAATAATTCATCATATGGACTCTATGAAAACAGCTATATGTTTTGGTTGGATTGACACTACCGCTCAAAGAATTGATGAAGATAGATGGGCTACAACTTATGTAAAAAGAAATAAAAATAGTAAGTGGAGCATTAACACATTGTCTTACGGAAAAGAACTTCTAAAAAAAGGTTTAATGAGTCCGCATGGAATTAAAATGTATAAAGAAGGTTTGTTGAAAAAACCGCATGATGCCGGCATTCCGAAAAATCCAAAAATGCCCAGAGAAATGAAAAAACTTTTAGTGGAAAATAAAAAACTAGATGAGTTTGGGGAATTATCACCATCTATAAAAAAGAGTTATTTTAGGAGATTTTTGAGAATAAAAAGAGCTGAAACAAAAGATAAATTTATTAAAAAATTGCTTTTTAGTATTTGATAAAAGATTTATATGCCGTCTCCGGAATATTTTATAAAACAGTCCAGTGTAACAATTTCATCTGCTGTCTTGGGTTTTTCTTCTGGATTTATTGGTAACAATGCAATATATCTGGCGTTTGGAAAAACTCTTTTTTGATAATCTGCGTGATATTGGCCAAGAACTACAACTTGTGGTTTTTTCTCCGTAAGTGTTCTCAATATGCCCTTATCTATAATTCTCATGGCCGTCAAAAATTTTCTTGGGAAGATATTAATTAAATATTCAAAATTATTTCTTTCGGGCAGCCGATAAATATCTGCAGGAATTATTTTTGTTCCCCTGTCTTGCCAAAGATTGCCCAGTCTCGAAAAGAAGCAACCCTCTTGACTTGAACTTAATTTCTCTCTTGAATGTATCTCCAGTGCCATTGATTCTATTCCGCGAGGATAACTTTCTTTAAGATATTTATCTAATGGTTCTAGCATTTCTGACGCATGATGAATTCCAATAATGTCCATAATTAGCCGAAGTTAATGCTATTTTAAATGTTGCTTTTTTATGGCCCTTAATATATACTTTATATTGATTAATCTTTTATACCTTTAAAACAATCAAATTTAATGGTTAGACTGAAAGGACGTGCGGTGATTGCGCAAAGTGGCGGACCAACGAGAGTTATAAATGCTAGTTTAGTCGGAGCAATTAGAGAAGCTTCAGAAAACAAAGGACAAATAACTGAATTATGGGGCTCGCTTCATGGACCGGAAGGTTTAGTTAAAAATGATTTTATAGATTTATTTTCTCAAAGTTCCGCAACACTATCTCGCGTTTCCAGAACACCTTGGGCGGCGCTTTATTCTTCGAGGAAAAAAATAGGTAAGGAGATTTCTGAAGAAGCGGTTTTTGATGCGTTGAGAAAAAAAGATATACGATTCTTTTTTTACATCGGTGGAAATGACTCAGCGGATAATGCCAAGACTGTTAATGAAATAGCCAAAAGACATAATTATGATTTAGCTTGTTTTCATATTCCAAAAACAGTTGATAATGATTTGAGAGTAAACTATCATACGCCTGGATTTGGAAGTGCGGCACGATATGTGGCTAACGTTTTTGTCGGAGATAATTATGATAATCTTTCCCTTAAGGGAGTAAAATTAAATATTATTATGGGAAGAAGTGCGGGATTTTTGACAGCATCCTCTTCATTGGCAAGACAAGGGGAAGGCGATGCTCCTCATTTGATTTATGTTCCTGAAAAGCCATTTAGAACAGAAAATTTTTTAGATGATATTGAATCTACTATGAAAAAATATGGGCGAGCTGTTGTCGCAATATCTGAAGGGATAGAAGACGAAAAAGGATTTCCGCTTGCATGGGATGGAAAAACTCTTGACAGTCATAATAATCCTCAATTTGCCGGATCAACTTTACTTGCGGAAAAATTGACACATCTAATTGAAAAAAGTGGAATTACAAAAAGAATAAGAGCCGACACATTGGGATATATGCAAAGATCATATTTAGAAACTATTTCCGAACAGGATTGGGAAGAAGCCACAGCAGTCGGTGTTGAGGCTGTTAGGCTAGTAGTAGCGGGAAATTTGGAAGGAAGTATTGCAATACTAAGAAATCAAGAAAAAAAATATGGATACAACCTCACATTAACATCCCTGGAGTCAGTTGCTAGAACTCCACGAAAGATGCCCCTAGAATTTATAAATGAAAATGGAAATGATATTATGCCGGCGTTTGTTGAATATGCGAGACCGTTAATTGGCAGCCCACTTTTAGAACATGGTCAGCTAGAAAGTCATAAAATTTCTTAAAATAAAAATAGCTTTTCTTTAGCTTTAATAGAAAATTGTTTTTGTTAAATGATGTCTTCCTGGAGCTTTTCTAAATTCTGACCAAATTGCGTAATCTAAATGGAGGACATTAATTTTGTCTTTTTTTAGGGAGTTAACATTATTCAGAAGCCTGTCAAATGCATGAACCGAAGATGCACGAATTTCTAATTCTTCTCGCGAATTTTTTTGAATTAAATTTCCAGCATCAACTCTTGCGGCCAAATCTGGAGAATATTCTAAAATACCTACTGCTCGTAAACCTTTTGGCAAAACATAATCAGCAAAGACTGTCAACTGATCTATATCATCAAATGCATTCATCTCATCTGCTAAAAATCTGCCTTGAATTTCGGCTGCGGCTAGCTGGGCTCTTTTATTAAAGATTGCCTTTTTCCCGTCGATAACCGCTGAGTCATTAAAAGATGGGAAGGCAGAAACTAATCGCTCGACAAAACCCTTGCCATTATTAAATGCTCTTCGATTTGAATCTAGGAATAATTTTAAAAAACTCCCGTATTGTTTTGAAAGTATTTGCCCAACTTCATTAAAAACTTCTTTTCTTTCTTGCGCGAGAGGAATCTGCGAATCTTCTGAAAATATTTTATTAACATCATATAAAGACATTTGCGCTAAATATTGTGGTGATGTAAAGGGAACTCCTCTCTCTAGTGCCTTGTTGATTGAAGCATACATTCCATAGGCGCCAGTCCAATCTTTTCCTTGCCATTTTGCTAAATATTTTTCACCTGTTTCAAAATTAGTAAAAGCAAAATTAGTCGTGTTAGCTAAACAGAAAAGATTAACTGCTTGTGTAGAGGATTTTCCAGGAAAACATTCTTGCCAAGAGGGAATTGAGAATTGTTTTTTTGAGAAAATTTCAGCCTGCTGCTTTATTTTATCATTATTTATTTTAGCATATTGTGGATTGATTGTTAAAAATTCTGTTGATTCTAAAACTGGGTTAGCCATATTAAAGCATAAAATCCTGCGCTTAAAAGCATTTATTAAGTTGAATATAGTATATCAAATTATCATGAGAAAATCCAGTCTTATTTTATTTCTACTATTTTTGCTCTCGGGCTGTCTTTATTATATTTATATCCGAGATTTTTCAGCAACTGGAAATACTATTTCTACTAGCGAGGAAGTTCTAGTTGTGAGAGTCATAGATGGCGACACAATTGTTGGGCAGAATGGACAGCATTATCGTCTTTTGGGAATAAATACACCAGAAAAGAAAACTTTTCTTTCAAATGAATCGGCGAGTTTTACTGGACAACTTTTAAATAAAACCGTTTTGATTGAAAGCGTTGAGAAAGATAAGTACGGAAGAAACTTGGGTTATATTTTTAATGAGGGTAAATTATTTAATGAAAAAATTTTGAAAAATGGTCTTGCGCATGTTTTTATTTATAAAGACGATAAATATTCAGACAGGCTGAGAAAAGCTGAAGAAGAAGCTAGGAATATGGAAATCGGACTCTGGAAAAAATCTCCGAACTTTGGCTGCATTTCTATTATGGAATTTAAATATATTGAGGACGGGGAAAGGTGCACGAATAAAGAAAAACTTGTTTTACAAAATTCCTGCGATGCGATGGAAATTTATTTGAAAGACGATGCGACTCATGATGAATTCATAAATATTCCTAATGGAATTTATAGCGAAAATTTTTCTTGCGTTTGGAATGATGCTGGAGACACATTATTTATTTGGGATAAAAAAGGATTATTAGTATTTGAAAGATATTAAATTTATATACCTAAAAACCATAATTAAAACATGATAAATCAAATGTTTGTTGGAATTTTTCTTGCGATTATACAATCTGTGACAGAATTTTTACCAATTTCATCAGATGGTCATTTATCTCTTTTTTCTAATTTAATCGGAAGTCCAAATTTGGCATTCATAATATTATTACATTTCGCATCTCTTTTTGCAGTGATTATTTATACAAGAAAAGAAATTTGGAGATTGCTTCATTTTAAAAAAGAAGACAGAAAATATCTGATTTATTTGATAATTGGTATTATTCCTGCTGGACTTGCTGGCTTATTTTTAAAATCTATTTTTGAATCACAATTTAATTCGCTTTTATTTACGGGGGTTGCTTTTATATTTACAGGAAGCGTTTTATTGATGACAAAAGAAACAAAACAAATTTCTAAAATTAATTTAACTAGTTCGATTGCCATAGGATTTGCGCAAATATTGGCATTATTTCCTGGAATATCTAGAAGCGCGATGACTATTTCGACCGCAAAAATAATGGGCGTAAAAAACAATGACGCATTTAAATTTTCATTTTTACTTTTAATTCCATTGACGCTTGGTGCTGTTTTACTGGATATAAATCAAATTGCTAATTTTTCTTACTTGGTATTGATTCCTTTTTTAGTCTGTTTTGTCTTGAGTTTATTTTGTTTAAAACTTTTAGAAAAGATATTGATAGCTAATAAATTCTGGATGTTTAGTTTTTACTGCTTCTTTATTGGAATTGTAACAATCGTTTTGAGTTTTATTAGGTAGCTTTCCAAACCTTTAATAATACAAATTCTTGCTTAATTTTATCACAATGCTCAACTGAGCTTCATATTCATCCCAACTTAGGCTGGGATGATTGGTGCTAGGGCTCGCGGCGCCCTAGCACCGCCTATTTTTAGCAAACTTTAAATAATGGTAAATACTGTATATTTTATGGCAAAAGAGTTGATATCGCAAAGAATGCTGAAAGAGCATGGAAAAATGCTTAAACTTCTTGACGATTTTACTAAAGGCAAAAAGAATTCTTATGAACAACTTAAAGAATTACAGGAGAAACATGCATATGCCGAGGAAAAGGCAATTTTTATTTTTTACAAAGACAAGAAAAATCTGAAAGTGCTATCTATAATATTAGAACAACATGAACAACTTAGAGAGTATGTGAAGGTAATGCAAGAAGACAATACAGCTGCTAAGAAATTTGAAATCCTATTAAAGACTCACATAAAACTCGAAGATACTGATTTTTATCCAATGCTTGACAAAGATTTGTCGCCAGAAGACCAAAAAAGAATTCTAGACAATTTTACCGTTTTAATGGGTTGAGGTTATTTTATACATAATTTTCGATATGTTTATATAGTAGTAACGCTTTTGTTAATTAACTAGGCTTCTAGTGAAATTTAGCAAAAATACATGGACGTAAGAGCAAAATGGGTTAAGATGATTGACGCAGAGAAGTGTCAGTATAATGGATATAATGATTTTTTTGTAAAAGAAACAGAAAAAATTAAAAGAAATGAGCTTGAACAAGACAGAGATCGAAAAGATACTGCACGAATCAGGGCTAGATAAAAATTAATTCTTAAAATTTATAAATTAAAAATAATTACTTCTTTTTATTAATAACTCTCCAAGCGAGAATTCCGAAGATTATTAATATCGCAATAAGTGAGAAGAACACGACTGTCTTATTCTGAATATTCATTACAATCCCTTCTAAGACTAAAATTCCGCCTGTTGCTAAACCAGTTATTTGAATTAGATTTTCTTTTGCGAATAAGCCAATTAATAATAGAATAAATCCTAATCCTGCGAAAACGTAAAATCTATTTTGGTTATAGGGTTTTTGTGCATCGTTATATACCTGACTACATTTTGTGTAAAAATCACAATAGCCTTTTGGTGAGCTTGGAACCCATGTTCCATTATTTTCTTCACAGATTTGCAATGTAATATTTTCACTTTCAAGCGGTATAGATTTTGTCATATTACAATAATTATTATAATCTGGTTCATTCATAAAAAGGCTTGTTCCGACATTTACAGTTGCAATTAAAATTGCCGTTAAAATTATACTTATTAAAATTGAAAGTGCTAGTTTTGATGCCATCTTATATAAAACAATGAAGGATTTGAGATTTATAAAGTTTTGGATAGAAAGTTTTTTATATAACCAATTTATTAGAATAATATGGAAGCAAAGAAATTATATGCTAGGCTTGAAAAAGATTTTATAAAGCCGGGCTTGAGTGATGACTGGGCGCCACACATGAAGGAAATAGAATGTTTTCTTAGTGATAACTTTAAAAAAAGAAGTATGGGTTTGGTTTGTGATTTTGCTCCAGAAATAATTACGAAAGTTTATTGTGCCGTTTTCCCCTCAAATAAAGTCTTAGAAAAGGTTTTGGCTGATGGTATAGGCAATTCTATGATTTTTGTACATCATCCGAGTATTTGGGACATAAGAAAAGCCCCGAATGTTTTTCAGCAAATGGACGGAACACTGTTGGCAAAATTAAAAGATAAAAAAATCTCAATATATAATTTACATGTTCCGTTGGACAATTTCGGAGAATATTCAACTGGCGTAACTTTGGCTAAATCATTAAACATGACTGAGCTAGAGCCGTGTGTACCTTATTATGGTTCATTGGCTGGAGTTATTGGAAAAACTTCTTGCAGAACAGTTAGTGAATTGAAACAAATTTTCGAAGGAGCTGTTGGACACAAGGTGAAACTATACAAATATGGTGAAGATAAAATTCCTGGAAATAAAGTGGCTGTTCTTGCTGGAGGTGGAAACGAGGAAGATATTTTAAAACAAGTATTCGATTCTGGCATCAAAACCGTAGTAACTGGTATTAGCTCTAGAAATCCTCATTCTGAAAAAACACATGTCTACGAAGAAGCGAATGGTATAAATGTTCTTGGCGGAACTCATTATTCTACGGAAAAATTTGCGTGTCAAGCAATGTGCAATTATTTCAGAAATCTTGGTTTGCCTTCTGTTTTTATAGACGGATAGCCCGTAATGGAAGATGAATAGTTATTTCTTCGTAATCAAATAAATATCATCGCCAGTTTTACATTCTGGGAAATTGATTCCAACTCTTTGTTTTTTATCGGCTTTTTCTATTTTTACTTTTTCAATCTCCATACTTTCTATTTTTGTTCTTTTGACTCCTGTTTTGTCACCTTGAACATAAAGCTCGTCACCAATTTTTATTGAGGCTCCATTAATGTAAACTTCTGCAACCTGGATATTCGGCCAATATTTCTCAACTTTCCCAACGAATACTTTCTTTTCTGTTTGCTCGCCGTTTTCAGAGGAAGAAAAGTCGTCTGCTGTTGGCATTTTCAAATAAAACCCTGAAGACAGTCCCCTATTGTAAACTTTTTTTAATTCTTCTAGCGATTCTTCAATTTCTTTTTGAGATAATTTCTTGTCAAGTGCTTTTCTATAAGCTTTTGTAACTGTGTAAACATATTCTGGATTTCTATTTCTGCCTTCAATTTTAAATGAAGTTATTCCTGCTTGTTTCATTTTTTCTATAAAGGGTAGTGTGCATAAATCTTTCGCAGACATAACTCTATTATTTTCTAAGACTAACTCGTTTTCTTCACAACCTATTTCTGTTATTTTGTAGGCTCTTCTGCAGGGATGGGCGCATTCGCCTCTATTTGCTGACTTACAATGTAAAAATTGGGATGTAAAACATCTTCCTGATTCTGAAACGCATAAGGCCCCATGGCAAAAACACTCTATGCCAATTTTTATTTTTTTGGATATTTCTTTAATTTGCCTTAGAGATAATTCTCTTGCTAAAACTAATTTCTTTGCTCCTAGTTTTTCGTAAAATTTTGCGGATTCTAAATTCGAGATGGAAGCTTGAGTTGAAACATGGAAGGGAATTTTATATTTTTTACATAGATTGATTACAGATAGGTCCCAGCAGATTATGGCGTCTACCTTATTCTTTACTTTCTTTATTGCCTGTTCTAATTTTTTTAGTTCGTTTTGATAGATTATTACGTTTAAAGTTAGATAGATTTTAATCTTCCGAGATGACCCTCGCAGGGCTTTTTCTTTACAGATTTTTTTTACTTCATCTAAATCTTTTATTGAAAAATTTCTGGCTGTTGCTCGCATATTGAATTCATCCAATCCTAGATAAACCGCATCTGCTCCCGCGTCTATAGCTGCATGAAGCATGGGAAAATTTCCTACAGGTGATAAAAGTTCGTATATAGTTTTCATAAAATCTAGAAGTCTAGGGGGATTTTAAGGGTTACTGTTTCTGTTTTTTTCTTCTTTCTTTTGGAATAGAATGTAAAGAAAACCATTCTTTAGAAGTTAGTAGTTCTGTTATGTCTTTGGTAACATTTCTTGCACGAACTTGCCCACTGCAGTAATCAATAAATGAAATAAATTCATAAACGTCATTTGTTTTTTCATCTCGATACTGTTTTCCTTTGTAGATTTTTGGCAATGCCTCTTGCAGATCTGTTCCAGCTGTGCATATTCGCATATAATTTATTCCCATGATAATACTTTCTTTATTTTCTTTTTAAATATTTATATAATTGATTAAAGAGAATCGGAAAACACTTCTGAAGATATTTCGTCTCTTACTGAAACAATATACTGGTCTATTTCCTGCTGATTGGCTACGCAAAAATCTCTTTGATTCCACATAAGATTTCTTTCCTCTCCGTCTGGCATTACTAGGGAAAAATATTCATCGTCCTTGTAGATTAACATTCCTGTTTTTAGATCTGAACAGGTATAAAAATTATTTCTGGCTTTTATCTCCAAATTACTCTCGAAAACAATATTTGCCCTAAAATCTTTTTCTCCAGCTAGTCTATTTTTTGAAATATTTATCATGTGTATTAACTCTAGAGTTACTACTATCAAAAGGTTTATAAAGCTTGAGAGATTTGAAAAAATATGAAAGCACAATCTGTTGGACAATTTGAAAAAAACGTTTCTGTAAGTTTTGGATATGTTAAAAAAGATTTATTGATGGTTAATGACTCAGTTTCCGAATTACATGACAAAATACAACATTTAAGTTTGAATCAGGCAATGTTACTTGAAAAAATTGCTGAACTGGAAAAAATTGTTTCTGCAAAAAAAACAGATGTTGGTTCTAAAAAAAAAGTCGCTAAAGCTACAAAAAAAGTTGAAAAAAAGATTTTGAAAAAAACAAAAAAGACTGAAAAGAAGACAAGTAAAACACCAAGAAAGGTTGTTACAGAAACTGTTCTATATGAGTAATAATTCAAAAAGATAATTTTAAAAAGGAATTTTGTTATGATTTTTTATCTAACTGCCCAAATAGTATAGTAGTCAGTACATCGCCCTGTCGCGGCGAGGACCCGGGTGCGATTCCCGGTTTGGGCGTTCTGGAAAAGTTATATGCTCGACGGTCGTCCTTTATAAGCTGGGACGATTTTATCGTCGATATGAGCATACACAACTACAAACACCAACTTGAAAGAATTGTTTTTAGAATTGAACATCCAGAAGAAGTTCTAAAAGAAACAAGCAAGAGAAGTAAGCCAACATATTTCTATTCTGAAAATAATAAAAAGACAGCAATTTCTTTCAAGAACTATTTACTAAGTGAAAATATTGGTTATGCCAAAGTTGGAAGATATTTAGTTGATATTGTTTGGTTTGATAGACATTTAAAGAAAGATTTTCAAGAGGCTACAAAAGAAGATCTAAGGCGTGTTGTTTCTGAGTTAAATGCCGAACCTTTTGCAGAAGAAACAAAAAAAGGAATTAAGATAATGATTAGAAAACTTTATCGATTTATTGAAGGCTCAGAAAGAGGCGATGCGCTTCCGGAAAGGGTTAAGTGGATTAACATAAATATTGCACAAAATAAATCTAAACTCCCAGAAGAGCTTCTAACCCCAGAAGAAATTAAGAAGATAATCCAGTTTTGTAAAACAACAAGAGACAAATGTTTTGTTTCTGTTCTTGCAGAAAGTGGAGGAAGAATTTCAGAAGTTGGTAGTCTAAAAATTAAAAATATTTCTTTTGAAGATTATGGCGCAAGAATAATGTTTCCAGAAGGTAAAACGGGGATGAGACAAGTCCTTCTGGTTAAGTCAATGCCATATCTAAAAGAATGGATAAACCAGCATCCGTTGAATACAGATAGAGAAGCGTCGCTTTGGTATAACACGCAGTCAGACCATATATTAAGTTATTCGAGACTTAGTTCCATAATTAAGAATAGTGCCAAAAGAGCAGGAATAACTAAACGAATATACAACCATCTTTTTAGGCATTCGAGAGCAACTGAATTAGCTTCTGTAATGCCTGAGGCAGGTATGAAACAATATCTCGGTTGGGCTCAATCGTCCAAGATGTGCGGAGTTTACATTCATATGAACGGAAGGGAGACGGATAATGTTATTCTTGCAGAAAATGGATTAGAAGTTAAGAAGCAGAAGCCAAAAGATGTTTTGAAAAACATTGTTTGTATTAGATGTAAGGAAGTAAACGAGTCTACCAGTATATTTTGCAAGAAGTGTGGAATGAGTTTAAATGAAGAAGAAGCGAATAAGATTGTTGAAGCAGAAACTCAGAAAAGTGTTGCGGATGACACAATGAATAAACTTCTTCAAGATCCAGAAATTTTGGAGTTAATTAAGAAGAAAATAAAGACAATACGTAAGTTTTAACTAAACATTTGAGTTGCTCTACACTGCGAGATATCACAAGCAATACCTACTCCCGTAACTGAATATGACTTATCAATCATATTTTGATGATGCCCGGGACTTTCTATCCATCCAGTAACAAAACATTGTGCCATAGCTTCATTTGTGTAGGTAGATCCGCAGCCAACAACATTATAATGTATTGGCACCTCTCCAATATTTTCTCCAACATTATATCCGCTATGTTCAAAAAAGTTTTCTGCAATCATCTTTTCACTCCATTTTCTTGCAAGACTGTCAAGATTAGAGCTTAATTTTAATGGTCTGGCATTATATCTTGTTCTCTCCTCATTGACCAATTCAAAAATTCGGGTTTCGATGAGATCATAGTCTCTTTCTGGAACGGTAACCGTATTTTTCAAATTCTCAAACAAGCTTCCTGAGACGTCTTTTGTTTTTTCTCCTGCACTCGTATAGTTTATATCAAGAGGATTAAAATATGAAAAATTTGTTTTTTCTTTAAAATCCAATATGGGATTGAATAGCGTATCTCTATTCTCATATGCTTGCCACACAGCAATTAAAATTAGAATAATAATCAACCACCTTAACCAATTCCTTTGCCTCTTGATTACATTTGGGATTTCTGTTATAATTTTCCATCCATACTTAATTATAAAAAAAATAGAGATCAAAAGAAGAACTCCTGCGAGATTGATTATCCAAAAATTAAAACTATTCAATTTTATAGCATTATCATAAAATATCTTGTAGGCAATTATAGAAACAACAAATACGACTAAAATAGTTAGAAGATAATTTGCCCTTCCCTTCCAGTCATATGAATGATGCTCACGATCGTTTAACCAATCAAGATTTTTGTCCAAAATTTCTGAAAACCTATTCTTCTTCTTTCCAGAATGTTTTTCTTTGTTGTGCAATACATTTTTTTCTGCCTCATTGTCTGCTGACCAATCTGTTCTTTCTATATTTTCTTTTTTTAATTTATAAAAAATATTGCTTCTATCAATTCCGGTGCAATGGTGGTCTTCTGGTAATCTGTGAATATCACAAAAATTCTCCTTGCAATATTTACAATGAAAGGGTAATCCTTCAATTTTCTTCCCGCATTCATCACAATGAACCATTAAATTTAGTATATAAGAAGATATTAAAATGTTTCTTAATCTGGTGCTTATAATATCAAATAATTTAAATAGTAACTAATATAGTGAAAACTATGGTTTTATGTTCAAGGTGCAAGAAAAAAACTTCGCTTTGGGATTCTTTCTCAGATAATGATAGCTATTTTTGTAAAGACTGTTGGAGCAAGATTAAAGATTCTCCCAAACGAATAAGCGATAGATTATCTGTTACAAAAACCGAAGATAAAAAAGAAGAAAAGAGCAAGAAAGACGAAAAGAAATCTGGCGTCGGAGGATGGCTTTGGTTTGCTGCATTTGTTTTAACAGTTATTTCTCCCGTGTTTATATTATTTAGTTTATTTTCAGGAGATAATAGCGGAGTGGTTATAATATACAACCTCTTTGTTATCGGTTTGAGTATTTTTTGTGGAGTAAGTATTTTCAATGAGTCTGAAAATGCTATAAGATTCGCGAAGGGATTTTATTTATTTTTATTAACAAGCAGCATTTATAGTGTTATTTCTTCATTTGGTTTGCCATCTTATTTAATTGGTGATGTTTATAGTAGTGATGGTAGGAATGTTATTGTCGCGATATTTTGGTTGCTTTATTTTAATTTTTCAGAAAGAGTTGCCAATACATTTAAGAAAACAAAATTAGGTATTGTCAATTCAATCATAATTATTTTCATAGCATTGAGTTTGATATGGGGAATTTTCAGTATTGCGTCTATGAATGTATCTTCCGCAGAAGATATTTTTACCCCACAGCAGATAAGTAATATGGATTCATTTTGCGAAAGCTATTGTCAAGATATACCTGCTGCCACAAAATTCTCTTATATCTATAATCCAAATACCCAAGATATGGAATGTCAGTGTTTAGATGATTTGGGTACAGTCATTAGCACAAAAGTTATTCCGCAAAATATTATTTCTTCTCAATATTATATTCCTCCAATTAAAAAAATAACGCTTATACCTGCAGTAACAAATGATACTTTACGAGCAGGATATGTTGCATATTATCCATTTACCGATACAACAAAGACAAACGAACTTAGACTTGAATTTAATAGCACCTTACCTATAACGGTTCATTTTGTTCTTTCTGAGCAAGATTACAATAATTTTATGCAAGGGTCTGACTATAGCAGTTATCCAGGTTGTTCTTTCTACAATCAAAGAAATAAACAGATGAATTGTAATGTGAGCACCGGAGGACTAGTAGTATATAATCCAAATTCACAAAATGCGACATACTTAATAAAAACACTAACTCCATAAAGAGAGAGTTTCGATTAGTGCTTAATTAACTAAATAGTTAGAAGAAAGATGTCTGCCTGATTTTAATGAGATCTGCAATTTTTTCATATTTATCTTTGCATTCTCGTATGCCTCTTCGGTTGTTAGCCCATTTCCAGAACCAGAAATTTGAATTTGTGAAACAAACTTGCCTCTCAAATCTGTGCCAATTTGTAGCGTATCAACTAGATTATTATCAACATATAAATCGAGTGGTTTATCTAAGTATTTTCCGCCATAAGATGGATTCGTAGAAAGGTCAGAGGTTAACGTAGCTTGCCTTTGTGCCGCGGAATTAGACAAATAGATTATAAATCTAAATTGACACGAATAGCCCTCACTATATTGATCACAGGAATAGATTCCTGCATCTTGACCAGTTGTGCCCACGTAGGTAATATCCTCTCCGCCCGTAAAAACAACGTCATTACCAATTTTTGCTTCAAAGAACGAAGTATTGATAAGGTATCTATATATTTGGCTATCAAAATCAGATAAACTTACGTTTAGTAGAATTTTGTTCTCTTTAATCACTCCTTCAACTTTTCCAGAGGACATAGCGAACCTTGACATTAGAACATCTAAATCATACGGCATATTTGCAGAGCTACTCTCCGGAGTAAGAATTAAAGATACCTTAGTTTCTTGGAATTGTTTTTCTGGCAAATAAGAAAAGAAGAAATAAAATGAGATTAAGACAACCACAGAAACGATTATGGCAACTATGGAAATAATTCTTGTGGCGACAATCATCCCGCTCTTATTCTTTTTTAGTTGAGCAATGCTCATTAGTAGCGCTGGAACGGAGAATATTAAGCCTACTACTGGGATTATTAGTCCAAGAATACTTAAAATAAATGCAAGAACTTGCGTTTTACTCATTTGTTTTTTAACATTTACAAGTTTTTAAATGTTTTATTAAGCAGTAAGATATACTCCGCGAAACATAAGGCTCTTTAATACTTAATAAAACGCTGTTTATTTTAAAAAATTCCCAAAAATCATCGTGTCATCAAGATACGATTGCGACAACTTTTCAAAATGGAAGCCCGTGCCTACTTTGACAATGTCCAGAGTGAGCGTTTTATACTTTGTTTTGTGCTTCTTTCCTTTTCTTTCCTTTTCTTACTTACATTGGGAAAGATCTATTCGACAGGTTTATTCTTATTGAAGTTCGTCTCCATTAAGATAGTATTTAACAGCGCGTTTAGACTGAATTCTTTTTACCCAGCCTCTCGCTTCCCACACTTTCACCTTTGTAAACGCATAATTATACGTTGTATCTAAGATTACGGCAATCTCGGCAATAGTCTTAGGAATTTTTAGTTCCTCGAAACAGATTTTGTCCTTTTCCGAAATGTTTAGATTTTTTATTTCTTGCATTTTGTTTTTCCTCCTGCTCTCGCTCATAATTTAGTAAATGTATAATTGCACACCGCACTATATGGCTCCAAGAGTCATATTGATCTCGATGTCTTTCTAATAACTCGTCCAATGCTTCGAAGTGCTCTTTTTTTAATCTAAAAGAAAGGCTCTTTCTAAAAACTATTTTGTCTGGATGATACACCATAAAGAAAAGATTAAATAAAAGATACTCCTTTAATTAGTATAATTATATTAAAAATGTAATACAAAATATAATATATATTATAGTTGGAAGAGTTATGTTTATTCTTCTTTTTTCTCTTCTTACCTGAGGCTCGTCTCTCTCTTTCTAAGAAGGCATCTATTTCGTCTTCATAGATTGGCAAATCAGAAGTGATATCTACTCCCCAAATCTTATCAGACATTTTTCACCTCATACTTCAATTTAATTCCGTGAAAAGGAACGACTTCAATGAATCCGAAATCCCTCAGCATAAATAAAATTTCAAATGCATCGTCTTTTTTGAGAGAAAAGTTTCTACACACTTTTTCAAATATAACTGGAAAAGGAATATAATCTTTCTTAGACCCAAGCGGAATAGACTTCTCCGCTTCTCTAAGTCTTTCTATAAACTTGGAATACAAGCCTCGTGGTTTAAGAGCCCGTGTTTGTTTTAACATCTATCTTATCCGAAGGAGCCTCCTCGTGAGGCTTCTTCTCATATTTAATTAAGCTAATTATTACATCCACCCAGTTTGCATTTTTTCTAACGCTCATAATTTATTTAATTTCTCATTGTTCATAAAAATTTTCTGCGCAGAAAAATAAGGTATTTAAACAAACAAAGCATCTACCAGTATGGATAAGATAAGGGTTTTGGATAAGTCAGTAATCCCTTCAAGAAAAAAGCACATAAAAAACGAGAAGGAATACTTTACTCTGACTATACAAATACCTAAGAAAGTCGTCGAAGAATTGGGAATAGATCATAATTCCAAATGTAGAGTTTCATATATACGAAATTTAAGAGAAAGATTTATTCGCTATGACTTTAAACCAATGAGCAGGAAAGAATTCATTAAATATGATTTTCCACTTACTTCAATAAAAAAAGAGAAAGGTATGATTTCTTCTGATAAGGTTGCGCAAATGAGAAGTATCGACAGATTAAAATGTAATATTAAAAAAAGCAGCAAGTATATTTCTAATCACAAAATGCATCCTAACGTTAAAAGAATGTGGGAAGAATTCAGAAACACTCAAAAAGAAATATTGTCTACAAGAAAAGAAAACTTACACGAGCAAAGGGTGCCGGTAAAACATAACTGCGCAAAAAAACAATAAAAAGATAAATAACCGCGCAAAAAAAGTAAAACCATTATATTTATAATTTATATATTCGATAGACTTCCGCGCAATACCAACATTTAAATATCTATTCATCCGCAATATTCTATGGTATGGGCAAAGCCAAAAGGATATAGTAAGTCAAGAGTAGACTGGGCAGGAGATATCTTGTTGGATGAAAAAAGCACCTCCGAGGAGCTGGATAAAGCCTTAACTATTTTGGACAATTGGAGGGCAATTCACCGATATCCTATGCATATATTTAAAAAAAGATTAAAAGATGTTTCTGAAAAAATAGATAAGGACTCATTGGCTGTTCAAAGACTAAAAAGACTGCCTTCTATATTAAAAAAACTTGGAAGAAAATATGGTGGTCAAGAGCCAACTATGAAATTATCTCAAATGCAAGATATTGGAGGATGTAGGGTCGTTACATCAAATGTAGAGCTGGCTCAAAAATTATACAAAGAAGGGTACATCCGTGGAGACTTAAAACATAAAAAAGTAAACGAGAAGGACTATATAACCTACCCTAAGAAGGATGGCTATAGAAGTATTCATTTGATTTATAGATATAAGAGTGATAAGGAAGGAAAAAAGGAATACAATGGGTTGCTCGTAGAAGTACAGATAAGATCAAAGTTACAGCATCTGTGGGCTACAGCTATAGAAACTGCCGATTTTTTTACAGGACAGGCTATTAAGTCTAATGAGGGTAAAAAAGAATGGATGGATTTTTTCAAATTAGTTAGTTCTGCATTCGCTATTATGGAAAACACTCCTCTTATTCCCGATACACCTACAGATCCGCAAGAGCTATATTTGGAAATTAAACGTATAGCGAAAGAATTAAACGTAATCAAAGTTATGGATGGCTGGACAAAGGCAGTTCAGGTTTTTGAAAGAGCATCTAAGGAGACACCAAATTTAAAACTTTTTTTATTAGAACTGAATATCCTTGAAGAAAAGTTAAATATTACTGGTTATCAATATGGACAAGAAGAAAAGGCTGTAGAAGACTACGCCAAAGCTGAAAAAAGAAACCAAGGGAAAAAAGAATATGATGTGGTTCTTGTTGGCGTTGACGCGTCAAACGATTTAAGGAAAGCTTACCCCAATTATTTTGCAGACACAAAGGAGTTTTTAGATAATCTAAAAAAGATATTAGACAAGTGATGTGAATGTTTATATAGTCGTATAGCTTGTTATATTTATCAAAATAACGTTGAGCGTTATACTTTCTCTAATCGTCCGGTTTGGGCGTTCTAATTTTTATTGTGATTAATTAATCTCAAACGATGATTCACAATTAGATATTGCCAGTCAATCTTTACATAAAAATATAAAAGAAAACAAAGCAAAATTTCCATCAGGATGAATGTGGTGCTAAAAAATGAAAAGTTTGTGAGCGCTTTTAGTGTTGCTTGTTTTGCAATAGTTATCGATGTAATCGCCCAGAAAGTGTATGTAAAGGATCTTCCTAATGCAAATGGAATAAGTGCATATCGGGCTTTCTGTCCTGTTAATCCGTAGGCAATAAAAAGTTGATCTGAAGGAAGCGGCGTGACTGCATCAATAAAAAATATTAAGGATATCCAGTATGGTTTATTCTCAAAACGATTTCGCAAATAGTCCATATTTTTTTTGTACTTATTTGGAAATAAATTATTTCGTATTATATTCTTAGAGAAAAGTATAAGTAAAAATCTTCCACAAACTGCTGCCAAAAGCGCAGTCAGAACAAAAAGAGGTATTGATGGTATTTCATAAAATAGCCCTATGTAGGAAAGAACCATCCAGGTTGGTGGTCCGAACACGGGAATAAGATTTACTAGGAAAACTCCTATAAAAGTATACACAAAAATATCTATCACTATAGTTATTTCAAACATTGAGTGTTTAATAATTTAGCTGTCTGACATATTGGCTTTGAAAATTTATCACAACAATACTTATTAACTCTACTCACTATGTTTTTTTATGAGGTGGGATAAAAAATCCGCGCTTGTTGAGCAAAAAGTTTACGAAGCTCTCGAAGATCTAGAGGAAGAATTTAACATTGATTTACCTAGCTATCCAGAAGTGAGATGGATAGGGAGAAGTGGGCAGATAGAAGGTTTAAATTTAGCCGAGAACGAACAATCATCCATTAGAAAACGTATAAATGCGCAACAGAGTTTTTATTTACCAGAACATAATGTTATTGTAATTGGTTCGAATGATTCTAGAGATTTTCATGAGGAAGCTGCTCATTGTTTTCATTTAAATATTGCAAAAATAAATTTTCGTAATAAAATCAAATTAGATAGGTTTGCTCTATGTGCTTTGGTTGAAATGTTCGGATTTTTTGGCTCGAAGATATTAGATCCATCAACAAAAAACGTTTTTCATAATTTACCAGATTATGGAAATTTTTCAAAGGAAAAGATTGCCAAATTATATGAAGATAATAAAAGAGAGGGATATGGCTTAGATAACATCCGAGATATAATGATTCATGCACAAGGTTATGGGCTTGGAGATAGACTTTTTTATTCTTATATTTCTGGAAAAATTAGAAAATCTGAAATAAGAGAATTATTGAAGAGAAACTTTTCGAAAGATGGAAGCGCAGCTCTTAGTTATGCAGAATTAAGAGAAGAACTTTGGCCACTTAATAAAAAATAATTTTATAATTTTAAACTTTCACCCAAACTTGGTACATAACTTACAAATTTTTCTTTTGCTAAAAATTTAGATAGTGCAATTTGCTGATCTTCGTCTCCGTGAGTTATAAAAACTTTTTTTGGTTTTGTGGAAAAATTATTTAGCCACTTCAAAAGTCCAATCCTGTCTGCATGGGCTGAAAATCCTTCGATGGATTCTATTCTTGCATTTGCAACAACTTCTCTGCCGAGTAAACGAATTTTCTTTTCACCTTTTTTAATCCAATAACCTAATGTGCCCTCTACCTGAAAACCTACAAATAATAATGTATTTCTTTTATCTTCTATGTTATTTGCTATGTGGTGCTTAATTCTTCCCGCAGAGCACATTCCATTTCCAGCAATTATTATGCATGGTTTTGTAACTCCATTAATTTCTTTTGACTCTTCACGGCTTCTGGCAAGAATTAGCTCTGGAAAACCAAAAACGTTATCAATTTTTTTCAGTCTTTCTTGAACCTCAGCATTAAAATATTTCATAAATTTTTGGAAAACTTCAGTGGCCCTTATTGCCATTGGCGAATCTAAATAAACCTGCATATTTGGTATAATTCCGGCCTCCATAAATTGACCGATATAATAAAGTAATTCTTGAGTTCTTTCAATGGCGAAGGAGGGAATCATAATTTTTCCTCCACGTTTGTAGGTTTCGTTAATTACTCTTATGAGATCCATTTTACGTTTCTCAATTGGGTCGTGCAATCGGTCTCCGTATGTGGATTCCATGAAAACATAATCGGCTTGAGATATGGGTGCGGTATTTTTTACAAGAATGGAGCCATCTTGTCCTAAATCTCCGGAGAAAACTACTATTCTAGTTTTGCCATTCTCGTTTATACTAACTTGAATTGATGATGAACCTAAAATATGTCCAGCGTCATAATATTTTGCAGAAATATTTTTTGTTATTCTGACATCTTCTTCATACCTAACCGTAACAAAAAGTTTCATTGCATCGTTTACATCGCCGATTGTATAAATTGGATTTCTCGGTGGAAGTTTTTCCATTACTCGTCTTTTATTTTCGTTCTTCGTGTCTTCTTCTGCAATTTTTGCAGAGTCTGCCATAATAATAAATGCCAGGGCTTTTGTAGCGTCAGTAGAATAAATTTTTCCTCTAAATCCGGACTTAACCAAAAGAGGAATTCTGCCGCAATGATCTAGGTGCGCGTGAGTTAATAATAATGCTTTATATTTCCGCGGGTTAAAACTAAACTTTTCATAGTTTAATTTTTCCATTTCTTTACTTCCCTGAAACATTCCGCAATCAACAAGAAGCTGATCATCGCCCGCTGATAGGCTATAACAAGAACCAGTAACCTCTTTTGCAGCACCTAAAACTTTTATTTCCATATACACCTCTTATTTTATAGGAAACTGCTATTTAATAATTATTTGGTTTAGAAATTTATGAACTAATCTTCCCATCTATATATTCTTTGTCCAATTTTTCAAAAATATTTTTGACGCTAATAATTCCATCTTCTTTACATCGCCAGGCATTTGCGCCTACAAAAACATAACCATTATCGAATTTTCCTTGCGATGCTTCTACTAGTGCTTTAGCTATACAGTAGGGTGATTCATTTTGTTTACACGAAAGAAGACAAAAATAAGGACACTCCACTGGATGTCTTTGGCCGGCTTTTACTTCATCTAAAAACTTATTCCTTATTGCTCTTCCTGGCAAACCTACGGGACTTTGAATTATTATTATATCTTCCTTTTTACAATTTAGATATGCTTGTTTAAATTTAATGTTTGCATCACATTCATGCGTTGGAACAAAACGCGTTGCCATTTGAACGCCGGATGCTCCGAGTTGTAAGAATTTTTTTATATCCCCTCCGTAATAAATTCCTCCGGCTGCAATTACAGGAATTCCCTGCACTACTTCAACAACTTCTGGAATAATATTTTCTAAAGAATATTTTGGATCGAAAATTTCTTCCAATTTAAACCCAAGATGTCCGCCAGCTTTTGGACCCTCAATTATAATCGCGGCAGGAGTATAATCAAATTTAGTCTTCCATCTTTTCATTATAATACTTGCGGCTTGAGCTGAAGAAGCGATTGGAATTAGATTGACATCGCGATTATCGCCAATGTATTTTGGTAAATCGAGTGGTAGGGCGGCTCCAGAAATAATATATTTTATGCCCGATTCTATCGAGGTTCTTACTAGAGATTCATAGTTTGTTAGTGGCCGCATAATATTTACACCGAGTGCTCCGTTGCCATTCATATTGCTTTTTGCAAGTTCAATTTCGTCTCGGAGAGCTTGCGCGCTGGACTCTTCATATCGACCTAGATATCTCTTTGATTCGTTTAATCCGACAGAAGCAATAATTCCCAAACCACCTTCGTTGGCTACTGCAGATGCAAGATTTGCTCCAGAAATTGCTACACCCATGGCTCCTTGAAAAAGTTTTAATTTTCTTCCACCAATTTCCACCAGGGGAATATGCCATTCTTCCATGAAATAGATGGCATGCCTGAACTTTTAAGGATTTGTATGATAAGACAACTGATCAATAATATGATTCTGAAATGAAAAATATTTCTTGATTAAAAAGAATTATAAAGGATTTGTTGTTATAAATATTATGGTAGAATCAATCCTGGAAGATAATGAAAAATTAGTGAAAGATTTCGGAGCTAGCAGGATGCCTAAAATTGAAGGGTTTGATGATTTATACACGCTAAAAAAAGGATTGTTGTACTCACATAGAGATTTTGATAAATTTCTTTTAGCATTGAAAAAGGGAGAAAAATGTGCTATTGTATCTGGCGTAAATGCCTCGGGAACATTGCATCTTGGGCACAAGGTTGTTTTTGATACAAATTTATATTTCCAAAAAAAATTCGGGCTTCCGGTTTTTGTGCCGATATCGGATGACGAAAGTTATGTTGCTGGCAAGGTTGAGTCGCAAGAACAAGCGCTTGCATTTTCAAAGGAATTAGCAAAACAATTCCTTGCCTACGGATTTGATCCATATAAAACATTTTTTATTATTGACCAAATTTACACAAACATTTACAATTTTGCTTTTAAATTATCTAAAAAAATAAATTATTCTGAAATAAAATCCACCTATGGTTATTCTCCAGACAATAACATTGGTTTACATTTTTATCCAGCTGTACAATCGGCTCATATTTTATTTCCGCAAGAAAGATTTGGAATAAAAAATGTACTTGTTCCAATTGGACCTGATGAAGATGCTCATTTTAGAATTTGCAGAGATATTGCAGACAGAATGAAGATGAATAAACCAGCTACAGTTCATTTAAAATTTTTCCCGGGAATAAATGGAGAAAAAATGTCAAAATCAAGGGGTAATGCAATTTATCTTAAAGATGACGAAAAAACAATAAAGAAAAAAGTAAACAGCGCATTTTCAGGTGGACGAGACACAGCTGAAGAGCATAAAAGACTAGGCGGAAATCCTGATGTAGACATGTCTTTCCAATATTTAAAATCATTTTTCTTATCTGAAAAAGAAGCTGAAGATGTTGAGAAAAAATATAGAAAAGGAGAAATATTAAGTGGGCAAATGAAAGAAATGCTAATAAAAGAACTTGTGAAATTTACAAAAACATTCCAAGAAAATGAAAAGAAAATAACTGAAAAAGAATTGGATAATTGTATTATGAAAAATGATAAAGAGATAAAACTTTAATTACAACATACCTTTTTCCAATAATTCTTCCCAGGAGTTCTCACCAATAACAACCAAAGCTTCTTTGAAAGTTATCAGAGGTTTTTTGTAAATAGCAAAATCATCAATGGCAATTCTAGGACAAGCAAGTTCAACAAAGGCATCCATGTTGTAAAAATTAGTCAATTTATCTTGTGAAATTTCATTCATTGTAATTAAAAGAGGATTTTTGCCAGCTTTTTTTAATTTTTTAATAAGTTCATCTTGATTTCCAAATTTCTGTCCAATTTTTCCTTCAATAATAATTCCGAAGTTTTGTGCTTTTTTAGCTTTTTCAATTGCGGCGAATCTTTGCTGAACAATTTTATTTTTTGCTTCGCCCATTTCAGAAACTTCATCATTATAAACATCCAAAAGATAAACTGGCTTGTTTAAAGCTAATGCAGCTCCAAGCGAATGAAATCTATTACCCACAATCAAAAATGCTTCAACTTTATCTTGAATTTCTTTTAATCCAGAATATTCGCAACCAATAATTTGTCCTTCGTAACTTATTCTTCCCTTGTTTTTACTAAAAATAATTTTCTTTTTATTATCTTCATAGAATTTTTTTATTTTTTGTGCATCGTCTTTGTGTTGAACAGAATAGCTCAGTCCTAAAGTTTTTAATTTCTTCAATTTATCAAGAGATTTATTTAATATTGATGACAAATCAAGTCTATCTTGCATCTCAACGTAAATAACAGGAGTTTTTGATTTTATATATTCCGAATGTCCGAAATGCACAATTAAATCGGCGCCAATGTTTTTCGCCTCATCAACAGCTAAACAACAGCCGCCCCAAACAGTTTCTCCTGAAAAAACAACTTCAATACCAAGTTTCTCGATTTTTTCTTTTAACTCAATTGCTTTAGTTTTAATTCCCTCCGGTAGTTGAACTAGAACTTTCTTCGGCTTTTGTTTTTTAAGCTCTGTAATTAAATAGTCTTCTTGAAAATCTAATGTCATAAAATAATGAGCTTTAGAAGATATAAAAAGTTAATGGAAACCCACATGCTTTTAAATTGATTAATCTGAGATATTTTATGGCCGAGAAATTAATGAAGGAGCTTTTGAATTTTGGAGTTATTGTAATTGATAAGCCAACTGGGCCGACTAGTTTCAGTGTTTCTGATTATGTTAGAAAAACCTTAGGTTTAACTAAAACTTCCCATTTTGGAACTCTAGATCCGATGGTAACGGGTGTTTTGCCAGTCGCACTTGGAAGAGCGTGCAAGTTAACAGGAGTTTTTTTAGGACATGATAAAACTTATGTCGGAATTATGCATACACATAAAGAACAAGATATGGAAACACTTCAGAAGCTTATTAATGAAAATTTTATGGGGAAAATAATGCAACTTCCTCCGCAAAAATCTAGGGTGAAAAGACAGCTGAGAGAAAGAGAAATAATGAGATTTGAATTGGTTGAGCAGTCAGAAAGTAAAAAAGATTTTTTATTTATTACAGAAGTTCAGGGCGGAACCTACATTAGAAAACTATGTTCGGACTTGGGCGAAATGATTGGCGGAGCTCATATGGCTGAATTGAGACGAACTCAGGCTGGCATATTTAATGAAAGTCAGTGTGTAAAACTATATGACTTTGATAAGGCAGTACAAGAATCGGAAAAGGGAAATTTCACAAAGTTGAGAAAAATAATTATCCCAGCCGAGGAATCCATAAAGAAAGTTATGCCATTCTATGAAGTTAGGGAAGCTGCTTTATTCGCTTTGAAAAGTGGTAAACCCTTGTTTGCAAGAGACCTGGTGGAGAAAAAAAGAATCACAGATGAACAATTTGCAATATTCTGTAAGAATAAATTCATAGGAATATACAAATTCGCAGACCAAGGTGATATTGTTGGAAAGTCTGAGTTTGTGTTTAACTAAAGTTTTTTGCTTTTTTTAATCCATCCAATATGCAACCCGCACAACGAACTTCAAATGGAGAAATTTTATCTCCACATTCACATCTATTATCAAATTTTGCATAATATTCTCTCATATGCCTAAAATAAAAAACATCCTGACCAACACCAGCTTTTCGTGCTTCTTTAAGTGTCCACTCATAGAATTGATTTTGTAATTCATATTGTGATGGCCGAGTTTGTCGCATATTAAATTAATTATATTTTGTTATTTAAATAATTGTATACTAAGGAATATCTTCTGAATATATATCTCAAAAACCACAAAAGCTTAAAAGAAGGGAATGTTATAAAGAATCATGGAAGAGGACTTTGGAAATGAGGAGATAGCGGAAGATGATTCAGATAATATGCCTTCTGCTCCTGGAAAGGTTAATCAAGAGGATTTAATCAATGAGGCAAAGAGTTTCTTCAATACTCAAAGAAAGCAACTTGGTGAAAGCGCGAAATCTTCTGAAAAAATTGTTAAGGTTAATTTTGACGAACTTTCTGAGCAGTCACCTGAACTCGCGGAAAGATTAATTATTTCCCCAGATGAAGCTATACAGGTTTTAGAGCTAGCCTTACATGAGGGTGGTTTAATTTCAAATGCTAGAGTTAGACTGATTAGTTTATCAAAAACGCAAGACGTAAAGATTAGAAATATTAGAGCAAAAAACCTTAATACGATGATTTCTATTGAGGGAATTGTCAGACAGGCTTCCGAGGTTAGACCGCGAGTTACAAATGCGCGTTTTGAATGTCCTGCTTGTGGAACTATTTTAAGCGTTTTACAGATTGACGAAAAATTTAGAGAGCCTTCAAGATGTTCTTGTGGAAGACGTGGTGGATTTAAGGAATTAAGCAAAGAAATGGTTGACGCCCAAAGAATTGTTATTGAAGAATCTCCTGATGCGCTTTCTGGCGGTGAACAGCCGAAACGAATGCAAGTTTTTCTTAAGGAAGATTTAGTAGATCCGAAAATGGAAGAGAGAACAACTCCTGGTAGTAAAGTTTTAGTTATTGGAGTTTTGAAAGAAGTTCCTTTGCCGGCAAAAACTGGTGGAATTTTAACGCGTTTTGATTTAGCGATTGAGGCGAACAATGTAATTCCCCTAGAAGAAAGTTATGAAGATATTAAGATTAATGAAGATGAGGAGCAAGAAATAAAGGAACTTGCTGCTAGTCCGGATATTTATAAAAAACTTGTCGCAAGTATTGCTCCTTCGGTTTGGGGTTATCCTGAAATTAAACAAGCTTTGGCATTACAATTATTCGGTGGAGTTCAAAAGAAAAAGAGCGATGGAACATTGACTAGAGGAGATATGCATATTTTACTTGTGGGTGATCCGGGTGTAGCGAAATCCGTTATGCTGAAATTTATTTCTGGCATTGCTCCAAAGGGAAGATATGTTTCCGGTAAATCTGCATCGGGTGCTGGTCTTACAGCTACTGTGGTTAAGGATGAATTTTTAAGAGGTTGGGCTTTAGAAGCGGGAGCGATGGTTTTGTCTAATAAGGGTTTAGTTTGTATTGACGAGTTAGAAAAAATGGATGAGAATGATAGATCGACGATGCATGAAGCCATGGAGCAGCAGACGGTTACAATTTCTAAAGCAAATGTTCAGGCAACTTTGAGGGCGCAGACTTCAGTTCTTGCAGCAGCGAATCCAAAATTTGGTAGATTTGATCCACATGAAATGATTGCTAAGCAGGTTAATTTGGCTCCCTCTTTGTTAAACAGATTCGACGTTTTATTTATCCTAAGAGATCTCCCGAACAGAATTAGAGATGAAAGTATTGCGGCTCACGTGTTGCAGGAACATCAGCATAAATCACATGGTGGAACAGATATTATAGAAAAAGATTTACTTAGAAAATATATTTCTTATGCGAAACAAAAATGTCATCCTGCATTATCTGATGAGGCTATAAAAGTAATCAAAACATTTTACGTAGGATTAAGAAATCAGCCGATTGCTGGTGGTGGCGAAACTAGACCAATACCAATTTCGGCAAGACAGCTGGAGGCATTAGTTAGATTAGCCGAGGCAACTGCAAAGGCTAGACTGGCAAAATTTGTGACTGAAGAAGATGCTCAGAGCGCAATTGATTTGATGAAATATTATATGATGCAAGTTGGTTACGATGAAGAATCTAAAAGTTTTGATATTGATAAAATTGGTGGTAATCCGGCATCAAAGAGAAATAAAATATTTACACTAAAAGAAATTCTTGAGCAGTTGGAAGTAAGACTTGGTAAATTAATTCCGATGGAAGAAGTTGAGAAAGCGTCAGAAGGAAAACTTAAGCCAGATGAAATTGAAGAGGCGATGGATAAATTAGTTAGAGCTGGAGATTTATTTAGACCGCGAAAGGGTTATGTTCAAAGAATGTAATATATAGTCTAAAGTATATTTTGTAATATATATGTTCTAGTATATAGTTTAATACTGCGAATCTATTCTGTTTATTTATCTCATAAATCCTTAAAAATGGAACAATCCTTATGTTTTTATGTTTGGCAAAAAAGAACCAGCCAAAGCGAATATTCCTTCATCGCAATTAGGAAAATCTGAAAAAGTTATACCTGTGCCTGCACAAAAAGTCGAACATCTAGAAGTTTCAAAAGAGTCACCGGTCAGAGCAAGACTTCTAAGCTTAGAGGAATTTATTAGTGGACAAAAAAACAAGCAAGAGGGATGTATGGTTATCACCGGCACGGGAAGAGAGGGCTATATTATTTCATATAATGTTAATGGAGAAAGTGGAAGAATTATTGTAAAAAGAGATGATGGAATGGAAATCCCATATAGTGTAGGAGATTTAAGTAGATTAAAATATCCGTTTGCTGAAAGGGCAATATCTTTGAATGAAAAACTGATGCAGTATAAAAAATATGCAAAGACTTTGGGATATAATTTAAAAGATGGAGATATTGAGTGATGACTGAAATTTGGTATAATAGGGGAAAGTCGGACGCATTATCTGATCGAATGGCAAATCCAATTTCAAGAGGAGTCTGTAATTTGTTAGAATATAATAATTATATGAATGGATATAATTCTATCAAAAAAACTAATGAAAACCATCCTGAGCTTGAAGACATTATTAAAATAGTTAGAAGACAAAAAAATATTGACGAAATAAGAGAAATTGCAACGGAACTTTCTAAATTACTCGTTCGTTCTCTGGAAGAACCTGTGGACAAAAAAACAGAAACGGATTCATTGTATGTTCGAACTCTTGGCGAATTGAGAAAATACGATGAAGAATTTGCTAGAGAATTTCTTTTGCTATATAATGCCGTTCAAAAATCAAAAAGATATGAAACTAGGGAAAGCGAACTTGTAAAAATACTTAATGATAAGACGCAGATAAAAAAGAAATAAATAAAAATTCTATTTGGTGAATACTCTAAGATAGATTACTTTACAACATAAATCTTTATAAAACTAAAAAATCTGCTTAGAGCATGCCAGAAATAGGTGATTCAGAACAGAGAAAGAGGAATATTGCTTACAAGCTTAGGATTGGAGACATTCTAAAAGCAAAACCAATAGTTAACGAAGGAAGATTACTTTTTCTTGAATTGGGAGATAAAAAAATTATTAGAGTGAATGTAATTGCGAATGTGGTTGATAAATATTTTAATGATGGGGAGAAAAAATATGCTTCCATTACTGTTGATGATGCTTCGGGACAATTAAAATTAAAGGCATTTGGTGATGATGTTGCGAACCTTAAGGACATAACACAGGGAGATACTTTACAGATTATTGGTGTCATGAGAGAATATAATAGCGAACTTTACGTTACTCCGGAAATTACAAAAAAAGTTGATCCAAAATGGCTTCTAGTTAGAAAACTTGAGATTCAGAATTTAAGAAAAGATATCCCGCTTCCCTCAAATGCTCCGATTAGAGACGTAATTCTTGAAAAAATTAAAACATCAGACTCAAAGGGTGGAATAGATAAGGAACAATTAATCCTAGACACGGAAGCCTCTCCAGACTTGATTAACGCTGAAATAAAACATCTTTTAGAAGATGGGATGATATATGAACCTAGACCTGGTGTTTTGAGATATTTAGGATAATTATACTCTGCGTCTTTCCATTTTCCACTCTTCAATTTCTCTCTCAAGGTCTTTCACAATAACTCCGTCAATTGATGTGGGATTTTTTTGAGAATATTTTTTATAAACTGCCCTTAGAGAATCTATCGTTGGATAATAGGTTGACTGTGCTCCGAAATTCCTTTCATCTTCCAAGATAACAAAGCCTCTTCCTCCATACATCTTAAGAAATTTTTCTCTAAAGACGCTCCAATATCCCTCTGGAGTATCTATTGATTGAACTGATTCTCTATTCATTTCTTAAAAAATTAGTCAGTCATTGTTCAAAAAATTTAGTTCTAAAAAAGTTTCTTCTCTAATCATTTTTTAATCTTGTCTAAGTCTTTCCTTTTCTTGTTTCATTTTTTTAAGTTCAGTCAAATCCTGGATTCTTATTTTATCCAAATTCTCTTTTCTAGAAAAATCAAATTTTCCAGATTCCATGTCTTCAGAAAGCTCATGATGTCTTTGTGATTTTTCTGATCGTTCTTGCTTTTTTTGTTGTCTTAATTCATCCAAATCTATAACTTCATGTGATGTCTCTTCGTCTCGCTCCATTTCTTTATCTATTTGGTCAAGGGATTTGTTTTTAACTAAAAAATTGTGTCTTTGCATTGTTGCACGAACCGAATCTATGATTGATCTCTGCTTGCTACCTATTTCTTTTTTTTCTTCTTGAATTTTCGGGTTTTGCTTCACAAACTTGGCAGAGACTTCATTATTTTTTAAAATCTTTATATCGAATAAGTTTTCAAGCGCGTAGGCTACTCTTTCAAAACCAGAGAATAATTGTCCAGACTCTAAAGCCTCTATTTGTTCTTTTTTAAAGCCTATTTTTTCAGAAACTTGTGCTGTGGAAAACTTTGCATGTCTTCTGGCTTGTTTTAAAACCCAATCATAATTTTGAACTAAATCTCCATGTTCTTGCTTCATTCCTGGAAATTTTAATTTTGCAAGATTTTTATGCGCAATCATTTGATCCTTAACCATAATTTTTTTCTGCGGAGAGGAAATTTTTTCCATTAACTCTCTTACAGAATGCCTTTTTTGCGCTTCAGCAAGTTGTTCTGGCGTTGGTTTTTTAATTAAAACTATGCCTTCTCTTTGAGAACAATGAAAACAGATTTTAGACACTCTTCCGTCGTAAACTCCGTCAAATAATTGAACTTGCTCTTCCTGTTTATTACAAACTGCACATTTTGCCATAAAGATAACTGCAAAATTCTTTTTTTAAGTATTGTGGTGGTGAAGTATTAGCTAAAATTTTATTTGATATAAGCTTTCCACATCAGAATAAACATCTTTTTCATCTATTATTATAGCTGCAGTGTCATCCTCTGTGATATTATATGGTCTCAGCATTAAATCAAGACTTGAAATTTCTATATTTTTTGCTATCGGTATTAAAAAAACATTCTCTTCATTCCTTCCTTTCAACTCAGTTAAAAATCTTGAAAAAACCTGCTGCTCTTGCTTATCCTGAAGAGATTTATTATAATAATTATAAAGATAAACTACCGTATGAACTCCTCCGCAAGATTTCTTAAGATTTATGCTGTTAATCCAAAATTGTAATCTTAATAGGTCATATCTTTTGTGCTGTACTACCAATTCATCAGTTAGCTTACTTACTGTTTCATATTCATCAAGCTTTACTGCTTCGCTATAGATTGAGTCAGCAAACTCAATATTCTTTTGAATTCTATAGTCACAACTTATATTGTCCGCTCCTATTAATCCTGCGAACATCTGAACATCAAGAAGGTTGGTTTCGGATGAAAAATAAAGGGAATCAATATCGGCGCTTCTGGAGTTTTCTATAAATACTCCGATGAGAAAACCGAATGCGAAAATGAAAAGTGCAACTATAAGTGCCTCCCAAAACACATGATTATCGCTTAATCTTTTTTCCATTACCATCTCATGTCTTTTCTTATAAATTTAAATGTTGCGGTAATCAAAACAAGCGGGTAAAGCATCAAATATGCCACCAAATAGAATAAAAATTCGCCAAATCTTTTTCCCCTAAACAGATCTACTTCCATCAATAGCAATATCATTCCGGAGAAAATTAGTCCTGCAACAAAAAGAATGATCCCAAAATATGTTAAAATAGAGGGCGTAAAAAGAAAGGAGTTTGTACTGAAAATGGCGGTATGCGCTAGTATGGAATATTTTGCGAAAATATATTTACTAATGAGTCCTCTGGTTAGTATAAAAAATAAAACTGCCATTCCTAAAAAACCTAGAAAAATGGAAATTGTAAAAAATGGTACTATGAAATAGGCAATAATATTTCTGGGATTTTTAATCATTTGATTTGAATATTTTCCGATGCACTGGAAACCACCTACGTCCCACCGATTTCTTTGCTTCCACCAGCCACCTAATTTCTCTGGAGCGATGGTTGTTACTTCGGTGTCTAGCGTCATCATTCTTTTCCAATTTCTCGATGCTAAATGCCAGGTGATTTCTACGTCTTCCGTAATATTTTTTGAATCAAAACCGCCAACGTCAAGAAGAGCTTTTTTTCTATAAACAGCGAATGGGCCAGGTGTTACATAAATTGCATTTATTGATTGTAAAAGTTTTCTGGTGAAGGCAATGGTTGCATATTCTAGTGCCTGCATTCTGCCCAAAAGAGTGTTTGTGTTTCTCACTAAAATTGGAATTGTAGCAACGCCAACTTCTGGATCGTCAAAAAATCCTACGGTTTTTGTTAGGGCATCGGATTTTGGAAAAGAGTCTGAATCAACAACTACAATGAGTTCACCTTTCGCAATTTTTATTGCCTGATTTAGCGAGTCTGCTTTACCAGAATTTTTTTTATCTAGAATCTTCAACATTGGATATTTTTTTTGCAATTTTTTTAATATTTCCAATGTTCTGTCCCTGCTTTCATCATTAATTGCTATTACTTCTTTTACCCCCGGATAGTCTAAATTCATTACTGATTCTAATGTACCTTCTATGGCATCCTCCTCGTTGTAACATGGAATTAAAACACTTACGGAATATTCTCTTTTTGCAATAGGATGTCCAAATAAAATATTTCTATTTTTTAAATACAAAATTAAGAAAAAAGATAAAAAATAAATAGAAAAAAACATATAGACGAAATAAATAATTGTTAAAAATTCCATCATTCCTCCGTAGAATCATCTTCTATTTTTTCTTTCTCGGCGACACGACCTTCCTTGGCCTCTAACTCTTCAGAATCTTCTTTCACAATTTGTTTTTTTTGCACGCTAAAATATTCATAAAATTCTTCGGATAATAATAAATCATTTGTGTGCCCTACTTTTTTTGCCTGAACCAATCCGAGTTCTATAAATTTATGAATATGTTCGTAGGCTTTATTTCCTCTTATTTTTATAACGACAGATTGTTTTATCGGTTGTTTGTAAGCAATCACCGCGAGAGTTTCTTGTTCTGCCTTTGTAAATTCGGCGCTTCCCGAGGCAAGTTTATTGGTCATATAAGAATATTTTTCAGCCACATCCATTTTCCAAGAACTGCTTCTATTAACTAGTCTTAATGCGCCTCTAGAATATTTTTTTTCAAGTCTGGCAAGAATTTCTTTGAGCATAATTGGATTAATATCGGTTAGCATAATTAAATCTTGAATGTTTAGAAACCTACCAGAAATGAAAAGTGCTGCCTCAACTCTTTCTTCTGATTCCTTTTCCTTTTCTTCAAAAAGATTATCTAGCTCTCCGGTAGTTTCTTCCGTAATAACTGGCTCTTTTTTCATGTGTTCAAACTGTTCTTCTGGCATAAAATTGATAAGAAAATAGCTATTATAAGCTTTTTGAAGTATTAGCTCATCGCAAATCTAAAAATTTCTCGATGTCTGCTCTTCTTGATTTTTCTACAATTTTAATTTGTTCAAAAAGCCAAACAGCTCGCCACCTACAGTCTCCGGCCTTCTTAAGACATAGCGAAACGAAGAAGGCCTCCGACGCCGCCGATGTTCATAAACTGAACTCCCTCATGGCTTTCGTTGGAAACAATATGAATTTCTACAGATGTTTTTTTTGCAAGTACTTCGAAATGTTTGATTTTTTCTCTTGCTAATGATTTGGATAAAATTAATTTTCCGACTGCTCCTTGATTTAATCTTTCCTCAACTTCTGCTTCTCCGTAGGCAACTTTTTCTGGTTCTTTTCCTAGTGCTGCAAAAAATTCATCTAAGATTTGTTTTTGTTTTGTGACTTCTTGTTCTGCTAAAACGTCTTCACAAGCCTGAACAAGCATTTTAAGTCCATGCATTTCGGTATCGCCAATGTCTTTTACGGCAATAACTTTATCTTTTAACTGGGTTGTTAAATTTCCTGTTGCTAAAAACTCGTCTTTTGTAGGAACTGGTCCGCCGATTAAAATTCCCTTGAGTTTTTTATTTTCAAAAAATTGTTTCTTCATTTCATCCGCAACTTTTCTGAAAAATTCTTTTGCAGCATCTTCGGCTAAATGATGATATCTCATTGCAGACTGGCCACCAGCTCTAACCTTTGATGGAATTCCGGACGACATTGTTTGCAAAAGTTTTATTGCTTTTCCCTCAAGAATTCCAATTGTTGCTTCTTTTCTTTCAATTAATAGTAGGCCATAAACCTCGTCAGTTTGAAGCATTTCCTGCAATGGCTCAACGACAAAAGTTTGATCACATCGATAAATTTTCACTCTCATTTCTTTTGGGGGCTCTATGCACCAAATTCTAACATCTTCTTGTCCTTCAACTTCTGAAACATTTCCAGCATAAAGCGCAAGTCCGTTTTTCGGAAGTTTTTGACCGATTAGTTTTAATTGTCTAGAAATTCTTTCAAGTGAATCTAAAACTGCTTTTCTTGTGTTTTTTGATTTGATGTTTTCTGCCGTACCTTTTTCAGTGTCTATTTGTCTAACTACGTTGTTAATGTTATAGTCTGCCGGAATTAAGACGCTAATTAGTTCAGTGTGTCTTCCTCTATAGCCAGCTAGTTCTTTTACCGTTTCTTCAAATTCATATTTTTCTGCTTCGCTAAATGCCATCGTAAGGACACATAGTTTCCTTGCTGACAACCTTCCTATTTACTTGCTCTGCAAATCTATAGTACAAATTGCTCAAAATACATTATTCCATGTTATTTTATTCATCAACTTTCGTTGATATTTTCCTATCGCAATTTGAGTTATCAACACGAACTCGTGTTAAAATACCAAGTTATTCGGGATTTATAAAGGTTTTAGAAATTTGTATTTATTATTCTAATAGAATGAACATAGTATACTTAGCCCCTTCTAGAAGATTTTATATTTTCATAAAAATTAGCAAGTCTAACCCCTACATACGGAGCAAGCCATAGAAAACCAATTCCGATGGTGAAGATACATAAAATACCTAGTAAACAAAACCACAACCATAAACCAAACAATTCCCATTTGTGACCATCCATCAAATTTATACTCTTGTCAATGGCTTCACTGGGTTCAATATTTTTATTATCTGCAATTATGTAAAATGTCATAGAATATGCCAAAGATTTGATGATGCCTGGTATTATTAAAAGCAACATCCATAGGAAAGTGAATATCATTACGAGTAGATTAGCTACAAAAGCTTTTGAAAAATAATTAAATCCTGAAAATAATTGTTCAAATTTAGGATTCTTATTTCTTAATATTGACAATGAGAAAAATACTAGCCCCAGTGCGAACGGCCCGCCAATTATCAGTGATATAATAAAATTAATAAACTCAAACCCTGCGGCGCTTAGAGAAAAAGATATTCCCATTGTAATAATGCAGTAGGTAAGATATACTCCGATAGCTAATCCCTATTTTCCTTTTAGGGATTCCATTGCAGATTTCATAGTGATTAATAATTTACATATTATTTAAATCTTGTGATACCTCAATACTTAAAAACATTCAAAAGTTTTCTAAGAAATGGAAAAAAAGGAAGTGATTGGTGAATTGGGCCCAAGTAAAGACATGGATTATCTTTATATTTTAAGAGCGCTAAATGAAATTCAATTTCCTGTCGGAAAAGGATTAATCATTGATTTTCTACTTGGAGATATGAAAAATCCTTCAATTAAGAAAAATGAACTTTTCATATTGCACAATTTTAGAGCGCTTAGAAAATATTCCGAATCAGAAGTTCGTGCTATGTTAGATAATTTAATTGTAAATGGGATGGTTGAATCTAGCTCTTTGATTGGAAATAAATTTGCGCAAGTTTTGGGAATTACACAAAAAGGAAATGAAGAATTAATTAGCCCGAGTTTGCAAAAAAAGAAATTGGTAAATAACTTGGAATGTAAGACAAATATTACCGACGACGAAAGAGTTTTATTTAAAGAACTTGACTTTTTTCTTTCAAAATATAATGACGAGCAGAAAAAAGCGATTATTCTTCAAAAATCAAAAATACTTTGTATCGCTGGTGCTGGTAGCGGTAAAACAACTGTACTTGTGAAAAGAATTGAGTTTCTTGTTAAATACCAATCGGCAAATCCAAATAAAATTTTAGCGATAACTTTTACGCGAAAGGCTCGTCAGGAGATGGAACATAGGTTAGAGAAGCTGGGAATTCAGGGTGTTCAAATTGAAACATTTAATTCATTTAGTGAAAAGATTTTGCAAAAATATGGGCATTTGTTTTATGATTCTCCAAAAAGAGTAATGACATACCAAGATAAAATTTTTGCGATGAACTTTGCCTTATCTAATATGGGAACTGATTTAGAAACTGCAGTAAATAAGTATTTTTCCGAAAGCCAAAAAAGAAATAAGGAACCTGGACAACTCGCAAATATTTTCATGAATGATTGTTTTTCGGTTATAGAATATTTTAAGTCCAAAAAAGAAAAATTATATGATTTTTCGAATGATGTTGATGATGAGAAAGATAAAGATAGCGCCAGAATGATCTCACAAATTTGCCAAAATTTAGAGCTTCAGATGAGAATGCAAGGATTAAGGGATTATACAGATCAAATTATAGATACAATTAATTTATTTGGAAAATTTAAAAATTTTGTTCCTGAATTTGAAAATATTTTAGTTGATGAATACCAGGATGTTAACGCTATGCAGATTGAGTTGCTAGATATCTTAATTTCAAAAAGTCCGAATATTAGATTATTTGCAGTTGGCGATCCTAGACAGTCTATTTTTGGATGGAGAGGAAGCGATGTGAATTATATTCTTAAGTTTCAGGAAAAATATCCTGAAAGTGAAATTGTAAATCTTACAAAGAATTATAGAAGTGCTAATAAGATTGTAAATTTTATGAATCACTCAATACAAGATATGAAAATGCCAGATCTGGAGGCGTGCGGCTTTGGCGAAGCTGAGATAAAACTTTTAGACTTTGATTCGGAAATATCTGAGCACGATTTTGTTTTGAGAGAAATTTCTAATTATATTAAAAATGGAATTTTTGGAGAAGAGATATTTGTCTTAGCTAGAACAAATAGACAACTTATGGAACTTTCAAGAAAATTAAAAATTGTCAATATTCCACATGTTGTAAAAACAGATGAACTGAAAAAACCTACTGAGAGCAATAATGGTGATGTTACTCTTGCGACAATCCATGCGATAAAAGGACTGGAAGCAAAAATTGTTTTCATAATTGGTTGCAATGAACAGAATTTTCCCTGTAAGGCATCTGACCATCCGGTAATTGAAATTGTGAAAATGGGAATGCAAGAATATGATAAAGAAGAAGAGGAAAAAAGATTATTTTACGTCGCTATTTCAAGAGCAAAGGAAAAATTATTTATAAGTTATTCTGGTAAAAAGCCAACTTATTTTATTAACGAAGAAATGAGAAAAATTGGAAATGGTTGGTTTTAAGAATTAAATTCCATAACTTTTACATCTTCCGTCGCATAAAAATTTAGCCACTGGCCACCATCTACAAACTTCTGGTCTAGATTTATATACGGAGCAACGTGCTTTTCCATTTTTTATTTCTAAAAATTTACAATAACCGTTTATTCTTTTTAATGAATTTTTATTTTCAATAAAATCTTTATGCCCTGACTTCTTTAACCTCTCTATATCTTCTTTCGATAGACTTACCCTTAATCTACAGCATTGACCACACCTTAAACATTTAAATTTTCTAAATTTTAAAAAAAAGTTTCTTAACATAAAATAATAAATAAATAATATAATGATAATTATAGAAACCCAATCTGAAAAATTAATTTTATTATAAAGACTCAACTTTAAGATTATTTTTGCCTTCTAAAATATCTACAAGTGCATCTGCCAAAGATTTTCTCCGGGCCTGTCCCACAAAGTCTAGATCTTCGGGACACATATCAGCAACCGTAATGTAATCTGGTTCTATTAATGCGTAAATATCTTCAGGGTTTGGAAGTCTGCAAGAGGAGTCGGCTTCTTTCGGAACTACCCAATACTTATCTTTTGCGAAGGTAATAAGTTGTAGGCCATGCTCAAGCATAGCGTCTCTTGCTTTGAAGTATTGACTCGTTGTTAATGGTTTAGAATTTTTATAGAATATTTTTTCTTGTGGCGGACAGTTTGGTATTTCGGGAATGCTCATTCTTTAATAAAAATATCCTTCTTTTTAAATATTTAGAGACTGGAAGATATAGTTTAATTCAGTTTATGACAAATCTTTAGCTCTTTTTCAAAATCTTTCAGCTCTTTAGGAACTTCAATGCCGGAAATTTCTTGATTTAATGAAATTTGTTTTTCTTTCTTTTGTTTCCAAACATCACTATTAAAATCCATTATTTGCTTAATTAAACTCAAATCTGATTTTCCCATCTTTGCTTTTGGGAATTCTGCATCCAATAAATTTAATCCTAAATCATCTCCGATTAATGAGCTAATCTGAGGAATAACTGGATAAACTAAATGTAAAAATCTTTCAAGTAAAAAATAAAGTGAATATCTGGCGGAGTCAGATTCTTCCTGAGAATAATTCTTATCTTGATTATAGGCTCTGTTTTTTACAATTTCTAAATAATGTGATGCAAAGTTTTCCCACATAAAAGTCCTAAGTTCTTTCATTATATCTTGAAATTCATAGGCATCAAAGGCATTGTCTGCTCTTTCTGTTAAATCTTCAATGCAATCAATAAATAGTTGATCAATCTGGCTAATTTTTTGTGGTTTTAGTTTTGGTTTTTCAAATTGTAAAATAAATTTTGAAACATTGAGCAATTTGTTTAAAGTTTTTAATTCAGCTCTAATTTTTTCCTTAGAACAAAGAACATCTCCTCGAGACAAATCTCCTTCAATTCCTGCCCAAAATCTCATAGCTTCTGCCCCAAATTCTTTTAACAAATCCTGCGGATTAATAACATTCCCAAGTGACTTTGACATTTTTCTTCCCTTTTCATCCAAAATATGTTGATGTATCCAAGCATCCCTAAAGCAAACTTTTCCAGTTTCTAGATATCCTCTTAAAATTGTATAATATAACCAAGTTCTAACAATTTCTTTTCCCTGAGGTCTCAAGGTTGCGGGATAAGCTTTATTAAAAAATTCATCATTTGATTTGTATTTTAAAATATATAATTCTGAAATAGAAGAATCCATCCAAGTATCTAAAACCCTTGCATCTCCTATCCATTTTACATCCTTAAAACCTGAAACTTCTTTGCTAGTTGATTTACCCTTCTCCCAAACTTCGGCATCTTTTGGAGCATCTTCTTTCCATGGCTGGCAATAGCTACCTGCTTTTGGAATTGCGACAAGTTTTTTATCTTCACTAAACCACAAGGGAACGGGAGTTGCATAATATCTTCTACGGGAAATTGGCCAATCAATAGAAACAGAATCAATCCAATCGTCAAGTATTTTCTTAGATGTTTTTGGATAAAAATTAATTTGCTTTGCAAGTTTTCTCATTTCATCTTTAAAATCTAGTTGCTTCAAATAAAATTCAGGCATTTGTATAAATTCAATTTCAGCCCCACCCCTTTCTGAAACAGGAGTTCTATGAGTAATTTGAGATTGTTTTACGAGTAAACCTTTTTCTTTTAATACATCAATAATTTTTTGTCTTGCATCTTTGACTTTTAACCCTACAAATTCTTTTGCGTTTTCATTCATTGTTCCATCTTGATTGATAGAAATAATTGGTTTGATTTTTTGTTCTCTGAAAAATTGAATATCCGTTAAATCTCCTGCAGAACACATCATAACTAAACCTGTGCCTTTGTCAATTTGGGCGACAGGATGAGCTTTTATAGGAACTTCAATATTGAACAGAGGAGCAACTGCAGTTTTGCCTGCTAATTTTTTATATCTGTTATCTTCTGGATTAAAAATAACCATTCCGCATGAACAAATTAATTCGGGTCTAGTTGTGCCAATTACGATTTCCTCTCCAGTTTCTTTAACTGTCCACTTTATATCATTAAAAGTAGACGGAATATCTTTGTAATCAATTTCAGAGTCAGCAATTGTTGTCCTGAGTTTTGGATCCCAATTGTTAATTCTGTTGTCCTCATAAATTAATCCCTTCTTATATAAATCAATAAAAGTAGATTGCGTTAATGCTCGATATTCCGGAGAATCTGTTTCGTAAATGCTTCCGATTTCATTTCCCCTTTTGTATGAACTAAAAGAAATTCCTAACTTCGCAAAACTATCAATAGATTCTGTTCCAGCTTCATTTAAAAGTTGTCTGCAATATTCGACGAATTTTTCTCTTCCGACAATAAAGGGCGAAACGTTATATTTTTTTTCAGCGCCCATTTCAATTGGCAAACCATTATTATCCAACCCAAGCGGGAATAAAACTTCAAAGCCCTTCATTCTTCTGTAACGAGCAAAAAAATCCATGAAACAATAAGTTATTGCATGTCCCATGTGAATTGGTGAATTAACGTATGGCGGCGGAGTATCAACTGAATAAATTTTTTTCTTTGTTTTAGGATTAAAATTATATCTTTCAGCCTTCTGCCAGACTGGAGTTATTGTTTTTTCAACATCCGGACTCCAATTTTTAATCGCTGTAATTTTAGGTTCTGCCATACAAACCCCAGCTAAATATTGTTTAAAAAGATTTGTTTATGGGAAGTTTTATATAACTCTCTAACATATTACTAAAATGGATAAACAAAAAAGGGGTCTAAAAATTCTCGCTGCAGGAGATTTGCATGGAGATTCTCGAGTTGCGGAAAAGCTGGCAGAGAAGGCTGAAAAATCTGGGGTTGATTTGGTAATTCTTTCTGGAGATATTAATGGTGGGCAGGCTACGAAGGGAATGATTTATCCTTTTAAAAAACGAGGACAAAAGGTAGTTTTTTTACCGGGAAACTGGGATACTACTGTTGAAGCAAATTCGATAAGAGATGAGTATGGGATAAAAAATATAGATGGATATCATGTTAATTACAATGGAGTTGATATTGTTGGAATTGGGAGTCCTGATTTTAGGTTGCAACTTGATGAGAAAAAAACACTTGATAAATTAGTAAAAGTATTTGATAAAATTAAAGATAAAAATTCTACAAAGATACTTGTTTCACATTTGCACCCGGAAGGTGGAATAGCGGAATTCTCAGGCATACCTGGAGACAGCGCAGTAAGAAAAGCCATAAAATATTTTCATCCAGATATACTAATTTCCTCACACATTCATGAAGCGGAAGGGCTTGAGCAAAAAATAGGTAAGACAAAGGTGTTTCAAGTTGGAAGAAGGGGAAAAATAATAGAGGTTAAATAATTAAATAATTAATTAATTATTTAAAGAATTAAATTCTACTGAGCAAATCTTTAAGGATTTTTAACGTGTAAACTAAAACAAGTGGGCCGATTATAAAACCAAATAATCCGAAAACTGCAGTTCCGCCAAGTATTCCTAATAACATAATCATCGGATGAACCGCCGAATCTTCACTTAAAAGTTTTGCTGAAAGAATAATCTCTATAAAAAATGAAACTATTATGCCCGTAATTAAAACTCCAATAAAAGAATACCAATTGCCGAGAACAAAATAATAAATTAACATTGGAATAATTACTGCTATCGCTCCTAGTCCTGGAATAAAAACTAAAATTGCGATAATAAATGACAAAAGAAGATAATATTGAACTCCCGAAAGATAAAACCCTGCAGCAGAAACTACGAATTCAATTAGAGCTAATAAAAGATAGCCGTGAATAATTCCATCTGTTGAATTTTTTATTTCTTTTATTACTGATGTTTTTTTATCAAATGGAATAAAACGACTAACAAGTTTTACTAGACTATCCCAATTAATAAATGAGTAATAAGCTGCAAACAAAAATACTATAAAACTAATAATAATTGATGGAATGTATGAGGCTGCTGAACCAAGAAGCGAAACAAAAAACATTCCGCCATCATACAAAACCTTTTGAAAGTCTATATTTATCTTTTCGAAAATTTTCATGGATGAAATTTTTTCTACCGCATCATTAAATGATTGTGTATCAAAAGAAGAATAGGCTTGCATTCCCACATTGGTTATAACAATTGTCATTGGAAGGACAAAAATAAAAAGTATAATTAATATACAGATAATGGCTGAAATATATTTGTTAAAATGCTTATTAAAAAATTTATAGACTGGTCTAAGTAGATAAGTAAATACAAATGAAGAAATCAAAACGACTATATACTGGGCAAGAATTTTATAGGACAAAACGACAAGAATTATAATAATTCCCAATAGAAGGTATTTACCTAAATCCTTTTCAGCCTCTTTTATCATAAGTAAATAAAGATTTCTCCGTTTATAAAAACTTGGTTTAAGTCTTTATTATAATGTTTTCCAAAATTTTCTGAATCTTGTTTTTGAAGTCATATTTATGCCAGACAAAATGTCAACAAGTCCGTTTAATGAATAATCATATTCTTTTTGAAGTTCGACTTTAAAACCATCGGGTATTCTAGAAATTTCATTAATTATTTCTGAATCAATAGATAATAATTCAATTCCATTCGGCATTCCATGAGAGTCTAGTCCTTTTATTTTATCGTTAACACATACTCCCTCTTGAGATGTTTTATAAAACCCTGGGTTATTGGCAATCTCTATTTTTTTCCCCATATAAATCCCTGTATCAATAAGTCTTTTTGCTTTAATAAAATTAACCAAATCAAATGGATTTGAAATTGAACCTTTTTTAGAATTATTAAAATGACTGTATCCTACAAGAGTTGACATGGGAATGACGCATAAATAATCTACCATTTTGGAGGGAACTATTAATCCAGAATTATCTAAATCGTTCATCATCAGATGGTATGCTTTATAGAGCTCTCCCATGAAATATACACTAAATTATAGTTTAAAAATATTTATGTGGTAGAATTAATTTCCTTGTCTATTGTTTGCTCTTAGGCTAGGTCTAACTTTTGGAACCTTAAAGTTTGAATTTCTAAGTCCTCTTGCTTTTGATGCAGCGGAAGTTAATCCTCTAAAAATTCTTTTGTAATTTGCAGGTTTTGCTAAGAAGCCTAATTCTTTGTCTGTTTTTATTTCTGGAGCAGTTCTATCAACAAGTATAACTTCATAGAAATAATTCATTCCATCTTTTCCAATCCAGTATGAATTTAAAACTTCGCAATTAGGATATTTAACAGCAGCTCTTGCTTCTGCAATTTGTCTATAATTCATCTTTAAACTAATTCTTGTGTGAAGTCTTGCTGATCTTCTTGCCTTATTCGGTCTTGGTCTTACGTGTCCGCCTCTAATAAGTCTAACTCTAACTACGAAAACGCCTTTTTTCGCCTTGTACCCAAGTGAATGTGCCCTGTCTAATCTTAATGGATTTTCAACTCTAACAATAGCTTCAGAAGCTCTCCATTCAATCATTCTCTTTCTAAGAGTTTCTGTGTCTGGCTTTCTCCATGCTTGTCTCAAATAATAAGCTAGTCCTTTTACCATAAATCATTTATCAAAAATGGGTTTTTAAAGACTTCGGTTAGTAGTTTAAAGTATATGCTGTGCAATCTCGTCTAGAAGAATCTCTATTTGATTACGCTGTCGTTTTTCTAACGCCGTTCTCAGATCATGATTAAAATATCCACTGCTCCATTTGCCGTCTCTTTTTATTTCTGTCCATCCATCGGACGACATTCTTACGGGATCCCCGTCGGCATATTCTGCTCTTTTTTTAACAGCTTGTATCATCACTTCCCTGTCCTCTCTGGAATAAAAAAGCCTAGTCAGCACTCTTTCACTCAAGTCTACTCCGGACGTACTTGAATCATATTTTCCGCTAACTACATGTTTCATACTAAAAAAATAAAAATTGTATTTATAAAATTAATGGTGATGATTAATAAACGGAAATCTGCGGCATTAAATCATTAAATATTCCAACATAAAATTCGTAGGACTTCATTTTTCCGCCAATTTTTAAATTATCTAAATAAAAATTCAATTTTGCAATATTACATTTTCCGCTATCTTGTAAATTATCTAACTCTCCATCTATAATTAATCCTTCTATTCCAGCAATTGCCCTAAGTTCTGAAATTACTAATGTCATTAATTTTTTTTGACAATGTGATTTAAAAACTTTTTGAAATAGAAAATGAGCCCACTCGGCTCGCGAAGAGCTCTTTCTAATGTTAAAAAATTTCTAAAAATATTATGAAAGCCTCTTTGCTCGGATTTGAAATGTGAATGCGATTCACTTCATAATATGAGAGAATTCATGGCATATTTCGTTTTACTCAATATGCTAAAATGAGCCCACTCAGAAAGAACTAGGCTTACTTTTCTTTTGAAGAAAAGTTCAACTCGCAAAATGCATTTGCAATTATGCAATTCAAATTTTGAAGACAAAGGCGTTTTGTTCGCCCTGGCCGAAAGTCAGCTCTGCAGAAAATCAAAAGAACAAATTAGTGCAACAAGTTGCATTGGTCAAGTCTGATTAATAATATGAGGAAGTTTAAGGCATATTTCGTTTTACTCAATATGCTAAAATGAGCCCACTCGGCTCGCGAAGAGCTCTTTCTAATGTTAAAAAATTTCTAAAAATATTATGAAAGCCTCTTTGCTCGGATTTGAAAAGCTACTTCGTAGCTTCATAATATGAAGTTCAATTCTATTTCACTTCGTTCAATAGAAAAAATGAGCCCACTCAGATTTGAACTGAGGACCCTCGCCGTATCAGAGCGATGCGCTACCAGGCTGCGCTATGGGCTCACTGTTAATATTGACAGAAAATGGGCGTTTATAAAATTGTTGATTTACTAATTTCCTTTAAATTTTACGAGAACTTTTTCGTTTTCAACTTCGAATCCTAAGACGTCAGCTTTAATAGGAACTGATTTAATAAAACATTTTGTTTTAGAATAGGCACGAACCTCTATGGCATTCTCAAGCTTTGTTATTACAACGTCTTTTTTTGAAATAACTCCTGGCGTTTCAATTTCATAAATAATTCCTTCCGGCAATCTTCTAACAACAGATTTTGCTTCTGCTTTCGGCAACTTTGACCTTCGTTCATTTTCTTCTGGAGAAACTTTTGGAGCGACTTCCATTCTTTCTTGCTTTTGTGATTGATTTATCATGTTCATATTCTGTGGAATTCCTCGAGAAATTTGCACCTTGAATCCTTTTGGCATCGGATTTTGAGCCACGTCCATACCAGACAATTCTTTTTCTAATTGCTTCATTAATCCACCAATCATTCCTTGCAAACCAAATGGTAAGCCAGGCTGAGCTAAAGCTTTTTCAATTTCATCGTTCAATCCAAGCATACCGTAATTCTCTGCTTCTTTTGCTTTTTTGATTGCGAATGCGCACCAGGGGCAAAAATGAAATTCAGATTCAATTTTTTTGCTACAATTAGGACAAATTATTTTTGACATGTTTCACCTATGATTTGATTAAGAAATGGGTATTTAAATAATTTTGTTTATAATGAAGACTAATCTTTAGCAATTTTCCACATCATTTCAAATTGTTTTTTGTAGCCTTCTGCAATTTCCTTATTTTTTATTAAAATTCCAAATGGATTTTCTCTACTCCACAGAATTATTGCAACTTTGTCTGCGTAAATATTTATTGCGAGATTTGAAGAATATTTTTCAGGAAGATATCTTATTTCAGCTAAATTTATTTTAACCTGTTTATCTAATTTATCGAATATAATTTTCGCTTTCATTTTTTTTCTTACCCTTGCCTTGTCAAACCAGCCGAAATAAAACGGAAATATTTCGTAGGCTTCAGGCGAAGCACCCATAATAAACAATTCTTTTCCTTCGCTTAATTGGTCTTCAAAAATTGATTTTAAACCTTCTTTACCTTTAAAAAATAGTGTGTCTTCTTTTTGCTTTTCTTTTGCTGAATTAAATAATTCCATCATTGCGGGAATGGCTTGCGAGATTTCGTTTTCTTTTTCTCTGAGTATTTCTTTAAATCTTTCTGGATTTGAAGCGCTAAATATTTTTCTCCCGTTTTCAACAATATATCCAACCAATCCCTTCTGAATTAATCGATCAGTAACATCATAAACTACTCGTCTATGTAAACCAGTTTTTTTAGAAATGGAACCTATTGGTTTAGAACCAAGCTCTAATAATTTTTCATAAACTATTGCTTCGTTTTCTGTAAGTCCAGCTGATTTTAGATTGTTACGAATTGTCATAGGATAGCCAATAGGGCTTAATATATAAAACTTGTGGTATCAACTATCACCTCATAAATTCATTTAGTCATTTTTTCTTTAATAAATAATTAAAATAACATGGAGGAAAATAAAATGACACAAAACACAGAAACACAGTTACTTGAATTGGTCGCAGTAGACAGATTACACATACCACTCTCAAGCCTTGACGGAAAATTGAAAAGAATGAAGCCCAAAATTGCAGATGCAATTAATCTTCCTACTGGAGAATTTCGAGGCGGTAGAGTTTATGCAAGAATTGAAGTTGAAGATAGACTAAAAGCAAGATCTATGTCGGACGCAGTTAGCGAATATTGCGAAACATATCCTGCACAAGGAAAAGTTTTGACACAACTGATTGAAGACAAGAGATCCATAAGCGAAACATATTTGCACTTTGGAATGCAACCAGGATGCAGATTAACAGCAGATGATTATCTGGGCGTAATGGCAAATCTTGGATTTACAGAGACGCAAGCAAGAACTCTTTACGGTCCATTAATGGATACAAGTAGAAGTATCTCTAGAAAAAGAGATGACGGCGAAAGAAGCATCTTGATTGGTTAAAAACAATGAGCCTGAAATATGGCTCTTTTTTATTTTTTATATATCTTTAAAAATACTATTGGACTTGGTAAATTATGGAAATTGGCCTTCTTGATGATCCCATAAGAAAACATATTTTAGACATACTTAATCGTGGAATATGCAAATTTAACGACATTAGGAAAGAGATTAAAATTGATTCTAATAAACTCACATACCATTTAAAAAAACTTTCTGGCGCAAATTTTATTTTTGTTGAAAATGGGATTTACAAATTAACAGAAGAGTGTAAAAATTTCTTTCCATATCGTAAAATAATTACCCAGAAACAAATTCCAATTATGCCGGTCACAGCAGTTGCTATTATTCGCGATGATAAAGTTTTTTTACAAAATAAACCTGGTGAGCCTGGAAGGGGAAATTTGATTTTAACTGGGGGAACTGCTCCTTTTCAACTAAGTATAGAAGATTCTGCTAAACAAAAAGTATTCGAACAAATTGGCGTTAAAATTAGCAATCTTAAGCTTAGGGCAATAAGCGAGAGTCTTGTTGTAAATGGTACTAAAATTAATCAGCACTGGATTGTTTATTTGTTCACTGCAAAAACCATTGAAGAACCTAAAAATGGAAAGTGGTATTCTTTGAAGAAACTGCCTAAGGATTTATTTTTAGATAACAAGTTTTTTTTAGAGAAAGCGATATACAATATTAAACCTAGAAACTATCGAATTATAAAGAACACAAAAGAAACTAAGATAGAAATGCTTTAGTCAATTGCTTTTGACTTTCTAGTTTAAATAATAATTAATCAGAATATTTTTATGATAATAAATAAAGATACCATAGAAAACGTTTGCTACGAATGTCCTTCGTGGAAATATGAAGAATCAAAAGGAAAAAAGTCTGGACATTGCACAACACTAAATCCTAGAGAATGTGATAAAATATATGATTATATGATGAACCCTACGCCAAATTTAAAAAACATACAAAATAACTTACGGAGGTTGCTGGAAAAAATTAATGGGCTTGAAAGAATTACAAAGTGAAGTGGACGTTTGGATGAATCAATTTAAGGTTCCTTATTGGACGCCACACGAAATTCTTGCTAGATTGGTAGAAGAAACTGGCGAGTTAGCTAGAGAAGTTAATTGCGCCTATGGTCCGAAAAATAAAAAAGTAGGAGAAAAAGAAAACTCTATTGAAGATGAGTTGGGAGATATTTTATTTACTATCCTTGGTTTTGCAAATTCTCAAAAAATTGATTTGGATGAAAGTTTTAAGAAAGTTATGGATAAATGTTATAAGAGAGACAACCAGAGATATGAAAGAAAAGATGCGCAATGCGGGAATTAAACCCGCCTCTGAGCCTTTTTCCGTTATGAAACATGAGCTAACTTGTTTTGCACCTGGGAAGGCTCCATACTACCGATATACTAATCGCGCTCATTTTTTAAAAAGTAGTTAGGTTTTTATATGTGTTTCTATTTAAGATTTCATGGAGAAAAAGAAAGCAACAAAAGTGAAAAAACCCTCAAAATTGAAAGAGAAAATCTCGGGGAAAAGATTAGTTACCGCAGCTTTGCCATATATTAATAATATCCCCCATTTGGGACATATTGTTGGTTCTCATTTGCCTGCAGATATATTTGCAAGATTCTGTCGTGCGAAAGGCTATGAAACTCTTTTTGTCGGTGGAACGGATGAGCATGGTTCAACAACGGAAATTGCCGCCGAACAATGCGGAGTGGATGTAAAAACTTTTGGAGATAAATTATATGCAGAACATAAAAAAATATATGAATGGTTTAATATTTCTTATGATAATTTTTCTAGAACACCTAAGCCAATACACTATCAAACAACGCAAGAATTTTTTAAAAAAATATATGATAATGGTTTTATAAAAGAGGGAAAAATGAAAGTTTTTTACTCTCCAAAAGAAAAAAGATTTTTACCTGACAGATATATAATTGGAACTTGTCCGAAATGCGGTTACGAAAAAGCTAACGGAGATCAATGTGAAAAATGCACAACGGTATTAGATCCTTCGCAATTGTTAGATCCTAAGTCATTAATTTCTGGAAGCAGTTTGGAACTCAGAGAAACAAAACATTTATTTCTAAGATTGGATAAAATTAGTCCACAACTTGAAAAATGGATTAAAAAACAAACAATGTGGAGAAGTCAGGTAAGTGCTCTTGCGCTCGGTTGGATAAAAGAAGGATTAAGGGAAAGATGCATCACAAGAGATTTGAAACATGGAGTTCCGGTTTTATTAAAAGGCTACGAGGATAAAGTTTTTTATGTTTGGTTTGATGCGCCGATAGGATATGTTTCTTTTGCACGAGAAATTACACACAATGATTCATTTTGGACTGGCGACTCTAAAGTTTATCATTTTTTAGGAAAGGATAATATTCCGTTTCATACAATTTTTTGGCCGGCAATTTTATTAGCTAGGGGGGAAATAAATTTACCGTACAATGTAATCGGACTTCAATATTTAAATTACGAAGGCGGAAAGTTTTCTAAGAGCCAAAAAAGAGGAGTTTTCTGTGAGAAACTTCCAGAAGCGGGAATAGATGTGGATTTAATAAGGGCATATTTAACATTTATTATTCCTGAGACGGACGATACAGAATTTAAATGGGAAGATTTTCAACGAAGAGTTAACTCAGATGTAATTGGTAATTATGGTAATCTAATAAATAGAACTATAAATTTTATTGCTAAAAGACTCGATGGCGAAATAATTAAACCGAAGGATTCAGAATTAACAGATATTGATAAAAAATTATACTCTTCCATAAAAGAAAGGACGAAAAAAATAACTGATTTACTTGAAGCTTCTAGAGTAAGGGAGGCATTTTTAGAAATGCTTTTGCTTTCAAATGAGGGAAATAAATATTTTGACGATACTAAACCTTGGGACATTGTTAAATCGGATGTAAATAAAACTAAAAAAATACTTTACAATTGTGCTAATTTATGCAGAACGCTGGCAATACTTTCTGCACCATTTTTACCAAAAACTGCGCAAAATATTTGGAGCCAACTAAATTTAACAGACAAAGTAGATTCTCCAGAAATATGGGACAGTGCTTCTGAAATAACACTCAAATCTGGACACAAGGTAAATGAGCCGCAAATTTTATTTGAAAAAATAACTGAAGAATCTTTGGCTAACTTTAAAAAAATTGCTTCAGATACAAGTGATATTTCTGAATTATTTAAACAAAAGCAGAATATTAATAAACCTCAGGAAACTAAAATAGTTGGAGTGGCTACAATGGCAGACATGATAAAATACGACGATTTTGCAAAGCTTGATTTAAGAGTTGGAACAATAAAGAAAGTCGAAGATATCGAAGGAGCTGATAAATTATTTAAACTAACTGTAGATTTGGGAAATGAAATAGGTCAAAGAACAATTCTTGCTGGAGTAAAAAAATATTACAAAAAAGAAGAGCTTTCTGAAAAACAGATCATTGTAATCGCAAATTTGGAGTATAGAAAAATGAAAGGGCAAGAATCTCAGGGAATGCTTTTGGCTGCGGCTAACAAGGAAGACACGAAAGTTATTTTACTTTCTCCAGAAAAGGGAATTGAAAACGGCAGCAAGGTAATGTAAATTTTCCCAAACCTTTAAATATTCAAATCATCTAATTTAATTATGGAAAAGGGGTTTGTGGCTTGGCTAACTGAGCTTTCTAAAAATGATGTGCCGATTGCCGGTGGCAAGGGCGCTAATCTTGGCGAAATGTATAATTCTAAATTTCCCGTTCCACCTGCGTTCGTCGTTACAACTAAAGCTCATGAACACTTTTTAGGAACAACAGGTTTAATTGAAAAGATTGATCATTTACTTTCTAAAATAAAAGTTGAGGACACGGCGCAACTAACAAAAAAAGCTGAAGAGATTAGGGAACTTATTATCGCTACTCAAATACCCAACGATTTAAGAGAGGAAATTTTGGAAGCCTATGATAATTTTAATGTTGATTTTGGAGAAATGAAAGGATCACCAAATGCGCTTGCAATTATGCGAACCGCTAGAGAACCAGTTTTTGTTGCGGTTAGAAGTTCAGCAACTGCGGAAGATTTGAAAGATGCTTCATTCGCTGGACAGCAAGATAGTTTCATAAATATTAAGGGAAAAGATGAAGTTATTGAAGCGGTAAAAAAAGTTTTCGCGTCTGCTTTTACAGCAAGAGCAATTTATTATAGACTTAAAAAAGGTTTTAATGCAAGAGTTGGAATTGCAGCAGTTGTTCAAAGAATGATTAATTCAGACAAATCTGGTGTTATATTTTCCGTTGATCCCGTAAAACAAGAAAATATTTTAATCGAAGCTGTTTTTGGACAGGGCGAGGGAATTGTTTCGGGAAGAATTAAACCAGATAATTATGTTGTATCTAAAGACTTGGATATATTAAGTGAAAAAATTAATGATAAAAAAATTGCAATTGTTAGAGATTCTTCTGGCGCCACAAAAACCATTACGTTAAATGAAGAAAAATCTAAACAAAAAGTTTTACGAACTTCCGAAATTAAAGAACTTGCTGAATACGCTATGAAACTTGAAGAGCATTACAAGCAACCGCAAGATATTGAATTCGCGATTGAAAATGGGACGATATACATTGTGCAGACTAGAGCGATTACAACTTTAAAAGAAATGGTTAAATCTGAACAACTTGAAGGAAAAATTTTAGTTTCTGGCCTTGCTGCTAGTCCTGGAATTGGTTCTGGACCGGTAAGAATTATTAGATTAATGGAAGATTTGGATAAAATAAAACAAGGTGATGTTTTGGTAACGCAGATGACAAATCCTGACATGGTAGTTGCAATGCAAAGGGCCGCTGCAATTGTTACGGATGAAGGCGGAATAACTGCTCACGCTGCAATTGTTTCTCGTGAAATGGGAATCCCTGCTGTCGTTGGAACTGAAACTGCAACTTCTGTTTTAGAAGATGGTCAAGAAGTTACAGTTGATGGTTTTCATGGAAAAGTATTTTTAGGAAAGGCTCAAAGTAAAAGTGTTGAAGTTTTACCGATTGTTGAAACGAAAACAAAAATAAAAGTTTTGGTAGACTTGCCTGAATTTGCTGAAAGAGCTGCGAAAACGAAAGCTTATGGTGTCGGACTTGTTAGAATGGAAGGAATAATTGCTTCTAGCGGTAAACATCCATTATACTATGAAAACAATGATACTCTTGATGATTATAAGGAAATGTTAAAGAGAGGATTTGAAAAAATTGCTCATAATTTTATCGGAAAGGAAATGTGGGTTAGAACTTCAGACATTAGGACCGATGAATATTCTCATCTTGAAGGTGCGCCGAAAGAGATTGAAAGAAACCCTATGCTTGGTTTGCATGGAATTAGATTTTCATTGAAACATCCTAAGATTTTCAAAGCAGAGCTTATGGCAATCAAGGAACTTGCAGACAAAGGACATAAATTCGGAGTAATGTTTCCACAAATAATTTCAGTTGAAGAAGTTCAAGCTGCTAAAAAATATTTGAGTGATTTACATATGCTTAATACTCCAAATATAAAATTCGGAGTCATGATTGAAACACCGGCGGCATCGATAGTAATCAAAGAAATCTGTGAACAAGGAATTCAATTTATATCTTTCGGAACAAATGATTTAACTCAATTTACTTTAGCGCTAGATAGGGGAAATGATGGAGTTCAATATTTATATAATGAAACCAATCCCGCTGTTTTGAAGCAACTTTCAAGAGTAATAAATACCTGCAAGGATTTTAAAGTTGAAACATCTATTTGTGGACAGGCTGGAAGTAATAAGGAAATGGTTAAATATTTGGTTGAAAAGGGAATTGATTCTATTTCGGTAAATGCGGATGCTGCAAAGGAAATTTCTGAATACGTAAGGGAATTGGAAAGTAATTTGACTCAGGGAAAATAAAACTTTGTATTTACTACAAAGAAGTTACAAATAAGCAAATTTAAAAAGTGTGTATTCTCTTGATTTTTATGGTAAAATTAATTGATGGATTAGACCTAGAAAAAATACTTTGTGATGTTAGCAATGCATCTCCTGAGTTTAAATCACTCTTGAGACCAGAAGCTAGACAATGGGATGAATTTTTTGGAGAGCCTACAGTTAGAATTTTTCCCGATACAAATATTTATAGCAATAAAAAAGAATTCATTGATTGCTTGAATTTTCAAGCTAGGAATCATCCTGCAAAAATAGAAATAGACAAGCTAACGATAATTGATGAAGAACTTCAACAAGATGGTTTAAAAAAATATAATAATAATCTTCCGGAATGCTTATTTAGAGGAGAGAAAGCACTTTTATCAAAATGTATTATGCCCTCTGAATTAAAAGAAGAAGTGCGTCAATTCTATGATATTGCTACACAATCATATTCTGGAATTGTTTCGTCTTTATTTCGCTTTCATGATATGCATGGTGATTTAAAAAATGGAGTAGCTGCACAAGATTTTATGAAATCACAAAAAATGAAATTCAAAGAAGGTATGCAACAAGCATATCATTCTATGTTTACAGATTTACTTAAAAATAAAGAGAAAGGAAATGAAACTAATTATGTTGCAGATAAAATTCTTACTTTAACAAATTTTGGAATAAATTTTTTCAGCTCCAGATCTGCTTCTGTTGTTTTAACTGCCGACGGTGATTTGGAGGCTTTGGAAAATTTTACATGGAATAATGTTTTGCCAAAATATGTTGCATTAAGAGCTGAAAAACTAATGGACATAGAAGCTCCGGGAAGATGGTTGAATCTTGGAATCGCGGGAACTGACAAACTTGAGAGTTGGGCAAAAAAACAACTGAGAGCCGGATTAGAATTAGCAAAACCAGAACAGCATAAGCAACTTACAAATATTATTTATAATTGTAATTCTGGAAATGTTTATGTTGGATATGTGCACCTGAGAATTAAAGATTTTGTTTCGGATACTACGGTGGGATTGGCAAAATCGTATGTCGCAGAAAGGTCTATTTTAGACAGGGTTGATCCCAACGGGCTTATACAACACGCAAAAGACAACGCACAGTCATACGAAGAATGGCTTGCTGATTTGAAAAAAAGAAAATAATTAGTATAAAATTACGATGTCTCTGGCAACATATTGCTCTTCTCTGAATTCCTTTATTGGCATTTCTATTTCTGGAATTTGATAAACCATTAATCCTGTGGCATCACAAAGTTTTTCCAAATCAACAGAAACATTTCTCACCGAAGGCATAGTTAAAACAATTTTCGCCTTAGGGCTTTTTATTTCTTTTATTCTTCTTAGAATTGGGACGATTAAATGTTCAAATTCAGAAATAAATCTTTTAGCATCATAGCTGTCCATTTTTCTTCTAACTAATTCACCAAGAGCTGGTTCTGTGGCAACCCCGTCAACATTTAGGTCCGGAAGATTTTTTGAATCTGCGTTTAGAAGACGATAGGTCGCTTTTATTTTATAATTATTTGTTAGCCAAGATAAATTTTGTCTTGCGCCAATTATTGCTTCTCTATCTTTGTCACAACCAAAACAATCAATTTCTTTTAGAAGTGCTTCCTGAATTATACCGCCAACGCCGCAAAATGGGTCTAGTAATAAATCTCCTTTTTTTGTTTGAGATAAATTAATTAAAATCTTCGCCAGTCTTGGAGAGATTGCAAGAGATTCTCTCCTCATGGGTTTTTTCATATCTCTTTCTTTTACTTCCTTACTAGAATATTCCTGATCAACTCTTCCAAAATAAATCTTGCTTCCAATTTCATAACAAAAAAATTGCGCATCGGCTTTAAGAATTCCGATTGAATCTCCGTCCTGAAGTTTTAATCTTGTCTGAACGTGCCGAACTTGTGCCTTAAGTTTTTCTGTTTTAAATTTTTTCATCATAACTTCTTCAATATCATCTATTAAATTACCCATAACTGAAAATGTAAATTTTTCCTCGGGCATAAAATATCCTTCAAAATATTTTTCAAAATCCTTTTGTTTTCCAGAAAATAAAATTTTTCCGAAACCGATTGTTCCGCCGAAATCTTGAATGTTTAAATTGAGGTCTTCTTTAGTTGAAATTATCAAAAAATTCTGTTCGAACGAAATTTTCTCGAGTTTTATTCCACGAGCTTCTAAGTAAGAATAGATTTCTGCATAGGAAAGTTTAGGATTTCTGCCTAGTATAAAAAATGATTCCATGAAATAGGGAGTATATTTTGTTTTATAAATTTGTGCAATTCGAAGTATTTAAAAACCAATTTTCCCCACTTAATTTATCCCCTCATAGCACAACGGTTAGTGCGCGTGGCTGTAGTTTACTAGCATGGACATTGCCCAACGGCAAAGGATGAAATGTGATTAGATTGTATTCGTTAGAATATGATGTCGGCAGGACCCGCGAAACCCCGGTTCAACTCCTGGTGAGGGGATAAGATTTTTATTCTTTAGGAATTTAAATTTCTCATTTTTTACAATAAGATAGCTTTATAATGCCTCATTTCTCTATATTTTTATGGGAGACTTTAGATCATTTGAACGAGACAGAGGAGATAGAGATAGCCGGCCTAGATTTGGCGGAAGAGATTCTGAAAGTAATTTTGGCGGACGAGGTAGAAAATTTACTAGCGGTGGCGGAAGAAGTTTCGGCGGAAGCAGAGGCGGATTCGGCGGTGGAAGAGATCGAAGAGATATGCCTAAATGTGATGCAGTTTGTGCTAAGTGTGGAAAAAATTGTCAAGTTCCTTTTAAACCAACAGGTGATAAACCAGTTTATTGCAGTGAATGTTTTGGCGCAGGTGCAGGTGGCGGAAGAGATAATTATAGAGGGCCAGAAGCAACTAGTGCTTCATCAGCTCCAGCTATTTCAGTAGAACAATTTCAACAAATGAATAAAAAATTAGATCAAATTTTAGAAATCTTAAATTCTCTTGAGATGGTTGAAGAAGGCGAAGAGGAAGAAGAGAACGAAGAAGAAGCAGAAAAGTAATTCTTTATAATTTTAAAAAGTCATTAGCTAAAATAAATTATAATAACTAATAAGTAGTTGCGATTTCTTAGAAACCTTTTTAAGCAGGACATTACAAATTATTTTATGGTAAGAGCATCAGATTTTGTTGATCCGGATTACGACCGAAGATTAGCAGAATTCAAAAGAATGAAAGCAGAGATGAAACAACAGACACAGGGCGAAAGCCAACCTTCTAGCTCCAGCTCGAATAGCCAGAGAAGATATTAATTTAGATGGGTAGATTTAGTGTTTCAATTAATGCATGAATGCTCGAAAAAATAATTCTTGAAATAAAAAAAATTAAAAATTAGTCGTCACAATCTTCGATAGAAATTTCATGAATGCTTTCGTATGCTTTCTTTCTTTCTTTTGAACATGCTGGGCAATATCTTTTTTTAAAATGAGCTAGTGTATCGAAATCAAATTCTTTTTTACAATCAGGACAAGTTCGTTTTTTTATCATGTTCAATCAAGAAATTGCGTGTTTAAAAGCGTTTTGAAAGAGATAATTATTGATTCTTAGAACAACCCCATCGCCATCCGGGTTTTTCGCCTTTTTTATAACAAACAATAAGTAGTATTAATAATAAAATTAATTCAGCCATAATACCACTTACGATCTCTAGAGTTGTTGTTGCATTAATTAGGAATTTAAGTATTGGTATAAACAAAAGAATAAATAAAAGTAAAACCAAACCTCCACGCCAGCAGCAAGGATACCATCCCCAGCCATAATATTTAGCTTTAAACCAAAGTTTTTTATCTTGATTTTGTGAGTTTTTCAAAGACTTATTCATAACTATAGGAAGGAAAGTGTGCTTAAAAAGCTTACGAACTCATGTGTTTAAGTAAAGCCATTCTAATATAAAGTCCGTTTTCTGATTGACGAAAATAAGCCACTCTTTTGTCGTTTTGTTCTACGGAAAGAGGAAGTGAAATTTCTTCTACGTGCGGAAGCGGATGAAGAATTCTTGCGTTGGGCATTACTAGTTGCAGATTTTCTTCGTTAATTACAAATCTTCCCTTTGCTTTTTCATAAGCTTCTGGAGAAATTCTTTCCTTCTGAATTCGAGTCATGTAAATTATATCGGAATTTTGTAAAACGTTATTGAGATTATCATCTTCTCTAAAGCGAACATTATGTCTTGCAAGATATTCCTTAATATCATTCTGCATTCTCAAATTTTCTGGCGAAACAAATGTAAGTTCATTATTTTTAAATTTTCCAAGAAGATAGCACAAACTTCTAGCTGTTCTTCCCGATGCTAAATCACCCACCATGGCAATTTTAAGTCCTTCTATTTTTTCGGTTTCACGATAGATTGTGTATAGATCTAGTAATGCTTGTGTCGGATGTTGACCCTTGCCATCTCCCGCATTTATAATGTGTGCCCTAGAAACTTCGCTAGCTTTTTTTGAAGTACCTTCCTCATAATGTCTAATTACGACAAAATCTGCATAGCTTCCAACCACTCTAACTGTATCTTCTATGCTTTCGCCTTTAATTGCGGATGAGAATTCTTTTGCATTTTCTGTACTTATCAGATTGCCACCAAGACGCAATATGGCTGATTCGAAGCTTAGTCGAGTTCTTGTGCTGGGTTCGTAGAAAAGTGTTGCTAGAATCTTTCCCTGAAGGCTAGAAGAGTATTTTTTTCTATCACATCGGATATCATCTGCCTCTTGAAATAATGAGAATAGTAAATCTGGCGTGAGCTGCTGCGCTTCTATGAAATGATTAAGGTCCATCAAAATAATATTTGAGCAACTAAGTTTTTAACTCTTTCGTATATTCAATATATTAAAAAATAATTCGCGGCGTATAAAATAAAAAAAATTAAATTAAATTTTTGTACTTATTCAGCAGCTATTTTGATTGCCCAAAGACCGGATAATCCCACTAAAGCATAAACTATTCTTTCAATCAATGCCCAGTTACCAAATAACAAACTTACTAGATTCCAATTTGCGTTAATAGCTATTAGTCCCCAATTAAGAGCACCAACAATTACCAATACAAGCGCAATCCAATCAACAACACTCTTTTCTTTTGCCATAAATAATACCTCCTTTCAAATATAAATATACTACTATTCAGAGGATTAGGGGCTTTTTAATGATTTCGATTGTGAATTCTGTAAGAAATTTAAGAATTTTAAAGCTCAGGAGCTCTTTGCTCGGCTAAGAAGTAAACTTCGTTTGATTCTACTTCATGTATTTGTCCATCTTTCTCGAATACTGCAAGTGTTTGCGGTAGGGAAAACTTTCCAACAACGCCAACGGTTGAATAAACCATGTAGCTAAAAATTCTTTCTTCGCCAGCAGATAAATCGCCAAAGTCCCATTGGATTCTTCTGTTTTTAACGTCTATTCTTGATGGTTTAATATTTGAACCAAACTTTTCATATATTTGAACTATTCCTGGTATTCTATCAACTACGGAAACATTCTTTGCAGATTTCTTTGCTCTTAAGTGTAATTTTATTTTTAATGCAAATTGTCCATTCTTTGTTTTTACTGGAACAACGGATTTTTCAATTTCTAATTTTGTTTCTGTATATCTCTTAAATCCTATTACAAGCAAAGCGATAGCAAGAATAATTAAAAGAGGGAATAGGTAATTTGTTCTTGTTGTTATTTTAAAAGAATCTGCTGGCATTAGTTTTTGATTCCAAACGTAGGTAACTCTAAACCCATCTCTATTTACCGTCTCTGGTTGAATACTAAAAGAAGTAAATAATCTGTTAAAAATATTTTTTGTAACCGTAATAGAAACTTGTTCAACAACGTTGCCGTTGTTTGTTTTTGTTAAATCATTTGTTGTTATAAAAAATCCTCTTGATTCTTGTTTTGTTACAACTCCCTTTTTTTCGCCAAGAAGAATTCTTCCTTCAAGAGTTTTAACTCCTCTATCGGTTTGTATTTCTGCTTTTAATAAATAAGAACCTGCTTCAATTTTTTTAAGTTTTTCTTTGTCTACCGAAATGCTAAATTCTTTTTTTTCATTTGCTTTAATATCAAATGTTTGTTCTACGTCAAAGAAAATGGAAGTGAATTTTGCGTGAATTTTTGAAAGATCTATTGTTTCTCTATTTTTTATATAAAAAGAAACCTTGTCCGAGTCTGGATTATTATAATCTGAAGAAAGTGAAAATGCATCACTTAAACCGACGACACGAACGGTCATTCTTCCTTCGTCTGTTGTTGCAGTATCTGTTCCTCTTAAATTAAAAGAAAATGCATAAGCTGTTGGACCGTAAGCAACTAATTCAGAAGTCGGATAAACATCAACGGTCATTTGATTTGTTCCGCTATTAAGATAAAAAGAATCGGAAGGTAAAATTTTAACTGCAGTTAAAGTGTATATATTATAGTTTCCAGGTTGAGCACCAGTTATAGAAAGACCTATTCTTGCTGGTTGATTAAATTCTGGAATAATTGCAACATCTAAAGAATCCTGTTTTACTTCAAGTGCATATGCAAAACTTGCAATGAACAATACCAGTAATAATAAAATGCTCTTTTTCATAATATTTTTTACATAACTCCTTTTATAAATCTTTTTATTATCTCTTACCTTCTTGATTAAGAAATGCTTTAACTTCTTCAACGAGGGTTTGCGCCTTGTCTATAAGCTCTGTTTCATATTTGTCAGTTGTTGTTCTTATAATATATCTGTCATACACTCCTCGCATAAATTTCCAGAATGGATGCTTATCCCAACTATTTTCCCAATCTTTTTCAAGACTTGCTTCAAATACTATTTTCAAATCTCCTTTATTTGTTTTTATTTTTTTACCGTTTTCTTCAACTACTTCATCTGTCATTACTAATATATGCCACTTAACGTCGAAAATATAACGATAATAATCAGAGATTTTTTTCCTTGCTTTCCACTTTATTTGAACTTCTTTTACTCCAGTAAATTTTTCTAGATATTCTTCCTCCGAAAGTAGATAGTCCTCATTCTTGAACCAATTATAACAAAAAGTATACAGTTCTGTATAATTGAAAAAACTTTTATGCTTTATTGTTTCCTTAAATATTGATTCTATTTCTGCCATCTTTTAAATATAATAAAACGGCTATATATAAATGTTTTTGATTTAATTGAACTTCACCACAATAATTTTTATAAAGAGAAGTTGGGGTTGTTTTTTATGGAAAAAGATTTAGAAAACGTACTTAAAGTAGAACAAGATATGGTTTTAACACTCCGTCGTTTTTTTGGTCGTGAATGCGAAGAACATAGGCCCTGTCATTTAGGACATGAGATTGGGTTTTATATCAAAAAACATAGAAGATTCTGGAGTCTTTTATGGGGTCTCATTTATTGCAACTCAAGAAACCTTTCCAACCTGCTATATCACGTCAGCTTGTTATTCTGATAATGCTGGACAATTCGAAAAACAAATTGATTTCCGTGATTATATAAAATATGGAAAGCCAGAGAAATTACATTGGAAAATTTCTGAGAGTCTAACTGTAGTTGAGAAGCTACAATAAGTCATAGCAGTTGGTCTTGAAATGAAATAATCTATTCTAAACAAAACTTCACCACAATAATTTTTATAAAGAGAAGTTGAATAAAAAGCTTATGACAAAAAAAGAATATGCCCGAACTACTGAAGAAAACACCAGGAAGGAAGCAGCCACAGACTATAATAAATTCTATACTTATTTTGATGTAACTCGAGGTTTGATTAAAATAGGCAGACCCATATTGATGCCGGAAAGAAGAGAAGCTTATGATAAAATGATTGAAATTTCTGCGAAATATCCTCATGATAATACCTTAAAAAATAAACTTGACGAGGCTGATGCGATTGTCTGGCCGACTGGAAGAAAAGATGGCAGATAGAATTTCACCGGAAAACACAGAGAGAACGATGGGAAGAGATGCCCAAAGAAATAATATTCTTGCTGCACGAGTTTTGGCTGAAACTATTAAGACAACGCTTGGACCGAAAGGAATGGATAAGATGCTTGTAGACAATGCAGGCAATATCACCGTTACAAATGACGGAGTTACTATTCTTTCTGAAATGGAAATCGAACATCCCGCTGCAAAAATGCTTGTGGAAATTGCAAAAACTCAGGAAGCTGAAGTTGGCGACGGAACAACGACCGCTGTAATGTTGGCTGGAAAATTATTGGAAAATGCTGAAAAACTTTTGGATCAAAAAATTCATCCAACAATTATTACTCGAGGATATAGATTTGCGGAAGAAAAAGCGCAGGAAATTTTAAAGACTCTTTGTGTTGAAATTACAACGGAAGATGAACTTATTAAAATTGCACAAACAGCTATTACTGGAAAAGGCGCGGAACATGCAAAAGAAAAACTTTCTGAGTTAATGGTTCAGGCGGTAAAAATTGTTGCCGACAATGGAAAAGTTAATCTTGAAGATATTAGAATTGAAAAAAGAAAAGGAAAATCAATTGAAGATACTAGACTTATTCAGGGAATTATTTTAGACAAAGAAAAAGTTTCTATGGAAATGCCGACGAGAATTAATAATGCTAAAATTGCTTTAATCGATTGTGCTTTGGAAATAAAAACTCCAGAAAGAGAAACGAGAATTTCGATTTCATCCCCAGAACAGCTTCAGAGTTTTTTGAATCAAGAGGAACAAATTTTGCAATCGATGGTTGAAAAGGTAATTTCATCTGGCGCAAATGTTGTGGTTTGCCAAAAAGGAATTGATGATGTTGCACAATTTTATTTGGCGAAAAAAGGAATTTATGCCGTCAGAAGAGTTGCACGAACTGATTTGCAAAAACTTTCAAAAGCAACTGGCGGAAAAATTATTTCTAATCTTAAGGAATTGAGTGAAAAAGAATTAGGATTCGCAGAATGCGTTGAAGAAATTAGAGAGGGCGATGAGGGAATGACTTATGTTACTGGTTGCAAAAATCCAAAGGCAATTACAATTTTTGTTAGAGGCGGAACTGAGCATGTTATAGACGAGGTTGAAAGAGCAATTAGAGACGGGCTTGGAGATTTGGCTGCGGTTGTAAAAGATCAAAAAGTTGTTGCTGGCGGTGGCGCGGTTGAGATTGAACTTGCTAGAAAACTTAGAGAGTTTTCACAAACACTTCGAGGAAGAGAACAGTTTGCAGTTGAACAATTTGCATCAGCACTTGAATTTATACCGACGACTTTGGCTGAAAATGCTGGACTTGATCCGTTGGATATTTTAACAGATTTGAAAGTTACTCATGAAGCTGGAAATAAAAATCATGGATTGAATTTATTTAATGGAAAAATTGAAGACACTTTAAGCCGTGGAATTATTGAACCGCTTAGAGTTAAGACTCAGGCAATTTCCTCTGCGAGCGAGGTTGCAATAATGATTTTGAGAATTGATGATGTGATTGCTGCAGGAAGACCAAAGCAAAAGAATGCAAATATGGGACAGATGGGCGATTACGAGTGATGTTTCTATAAAGTAGTAACAATAGTAAGATTTTTAAAGTGAAGTTTATTAATTTTTTTATGGAAATAAAAACCCACTATGACGAGTTGATTGCAAGATTACCTGCGCAGGCTAGAAGTAGAGGATTAGACGACGAAGAAATTAAGTCTTTTTTAAGAGGAATTGATTTGCAAAAAACTTTTGGCGGGAAAAGCTTGCTTGAAGTTGGTTGTGGTTCTGGAAATTTTTTAGCGGATATGCAAGAAAGATATGACACTAGTTCATTTGGATTAGATAGATATGATTCTCGTCATCTTGGCAGGGAGGGTGTGAATAAAATACCTTTTTCGAGAGGAAATGCTGAGAACTTGCCGTTTGAAGATAATTCTTTTGATTCCGTTTTTTCATATCACGTTTTTAATTATATTCCGGACAAGTTAAAAGCGGTGACTGAAGCTCATCGGGTTTTGAAAGTTGGGGGAATTGGAATTATTGATTTGGGAAATTATTTGAAACCTAGCTATGATGGCAATGAATCCAGATTGGAAAATAAATATATCTCTCCTTCTTTTAATGATATACTCTGTTCTTTTCATAATAATGGCCAGTTAATTAGTGGAGCTAGACAAATAATAAAACAAGGCAAGCATGACAGACATGCAAATATTTTAACTATTAAAAAAGATAATGCGAGGCATTTAGACTTTCCAAAATTAGTTTCTTTTGAAATAGACCCTAAAAATCTTATGGCACGAAGCCAATATTAAAATATATTAATTTAAAGAACGTAACCCTTATCGATAAGATAGTGATATTCTAAACATACTCTTTCAACTCTTGCTTCTTCTTCAGGTGTGCCTATTGGACCATATGCATGAAAATGGATTACTCCTGTTTCAAGTTTAAGTGCAATTATTTTTTCTTCATCTGTTTCTAGTTTTGGCTTTCCCCAAGAATCGTAGAATTCTTGAACAGCGGGTGCAAAACGAGTTAATACTTCATTCATACTTACTTTTTCACCATCGATGGGTTTTAATTTTTGAACTAATCCACTCATGTTTTTTTGAATTTTTTAAAGTATATAAAGATTGTTGTGATTTGGTAAGAAACAAGTTAACTACTGCATTCAAATCTAGCGATGGGGGGTTCTACAAATATTTAAAAGAGATGAAAATCTTAAAGAATTAAGGGTCCATAGGATAAAGGTTAATCTGCCAGCCTCCAAAGCTAGCGATGGGGGTTCAATTCCTCCTGGGCCCATAGGGCTAGGAATTTCACCCCAATACTCGTGATTTACATTTCACTAGTTTGAGTTGTTCATCTTGAAAAGTGAATCGCTCGGGGTTTCCGCAAGGGATCGTTCCTGGGGGAAGTCAATTCCTCGTGGGCAATAAAAAGAAAAGGTGATGGTTAAGAGTCGCCTAAGAATTCTAGAAATAAAATGACAATAGACAAAACACAACAGCACTTTGATGAATTATTCGCAAAATGGCGAAGAGAAGCGGATGAGTGGGACCAGCACATAACGAAAACTTATGATCCCAAAATCATGAAACCATTAGGACGTTTTATGTATGGCTTAAACGATGTTAGTCTGGACAGCTTGTGCAATGAAGAAACTGAAAATCTTTTATTTAGAAATGATAGCTATCCATTAATACAACAAGACGAGCCGTCCATGACACGAAAACAAAAATATAGAGATGGTTCGCTTTTTTGCACTTACTATTATGCAGATCCTACCGACGCTAACGATCTCCAGCCGCATACAAATGTAGACATTATTGCTTCCAAAAAAGAAATCTCTCCGCTGCTTAGGGAAACACTGGGGAGATTGGGTTTTTCTGCTGATTCTATTATTGATTTTGAAACACTTGAATTTCCACATTTTTTAAATGAATCTTATTACGGACAAAAATGCTCTACTGAAGTGCGTGAGTTGTGTAGAAATTTAAATATAAATGGAAAAGAAATTGCAAGCCAATTTAAGAAAGGAAATTCACCTCTTTACAGGGAAACTGAAAAAATTCACATTCAATTCGCAGCTGGTAAAAACAAAAATGGTAATGTGCAAGCAATACCGGTATATATTGGGATTGGAACAAATGAGCCGTACGGACTAACGTTTAATGGTTCACTGGGTAAAAGTAGATTTATGAAATTCAAATTTGATGATCCTAACTCCGGAATAGAAAGAGGTGAGCTTGAGGAAATAGTCATCAGCCCAGAACAGTTTAAAGAAAAATTTGGGAATAAAACAACAAGAACCACCCTTAGCGAAAGGGAGAACTGGAAACTTTATTCTTTAACTGATGAAGAACCAAGCGATAAATACCTTCAGTTCGAAGGCGTAACTTTTGACGAAGATAGATTCAAAGGGTTTCTTAAAATTTACAAACAAGGCGGACAAGAACGAGGAAGATTAATAACACCTAACTTTTCTTGTCAAAGAATTACTCAGAAAGATTATTTTTCTGCCTTATTACAAAGAACAGTATCTCCTGGTTTTCAAACAATATGTAATTCCAAACAAATATTGGGATTGTTAAATAATACGATGATAACATACGATGATTTTGCGGCTGTACAATTTGAACCACGATATATAGTAAAAAAGTTTGGCATGGAAAATGTCTTTAAGGCAGTAAGCTCTAAACTTGACGGCGGAGATTTTTTCCACGTGGATGCCATCAATATTGCTTCTGACGCATATATAATTGGCACCTTTAGCTGGGAAAGGTTGAGGGTTTCATCATTGATAGTTGGTAATTATATACGTTCTGGAAGATTTGATGAATTAGTAAAGAACACTTATCTCGGAAAAAATACAAAACCACTTTAACAATCTAATTAAACTAATTGCTTTATCTCTTCAATTTCTTTGCTAGAAATAGATGTGCCGGCGTATTTTAGTCCGTACAAAATAGCGTCTAAAGTTTGTTTATCTGGTTTAAAATCATAGAGTTTATTTTTTAATGCGACATATGCCAATTCTGCGGAACGGATAAATCTGAATTTCTTAAATTCCCTTAAATTTTTTGGATTTACAGAAACAGACATATGTAGTTTTCTTTCCATAACTGCCTTAAGATTTTCTGGAGATTCTGTTAAAAGACGGATTGCTCTTTCGTCCACAGCTATTAGGTTTTCGCAATTACATAGGTTTGCAAAAGCCACGCAAGAAGCTTCGCCAGATTGAATAATTTGAAGATTTTGCCTATCTGCTCTCATAATTGAATTAGACATTTCCAAAATTCTTGCGGTTTCTTTTTGAAGCAGATTATTTTTTACAAACTCAGAAGAAAGAGAAATAACTTTTTCATCAATTAACGTTTGTACCCTAATTGCTTCTAGCTCATATTTTTTAACTTTGATTGGTTTCTCGACGACTTCTCTATATACCTCAGGAGTTATTATAAAATTAATCTGTGGGAATTTTTCCTTTAATCTTCTTAATGTGCTTAGTAATCCATTTAGAGTTAGGGAAATCATTGGGCCCGAATCTAGAATTACGAATTTCATTTGAAAAAATCTGTTGCTAATTTAATTCGATCTTTTGCAGGAATTGATTCATTGTAATGCGATTCAGAAACAGTTGATTGTCCGATGTAAGATGCTAAATCCCAAAGAGAAATTCCCAATAATGCTGCTGTTTTTTCTGCGGATAAACCGTGCTCGTAAAGTTTGAAAGCCTTATTTATTCCGGCTTTGTAGAAAATGTCTTTTATGTAAACTGGCAAATCTCCCTCTATTTCATTTATAGAATTTCTTATGGTTCCCATTGCTAGAACAAATTTTTCTAATTGTTTTTTCTCGATTGCACTTATTGCTAGATCTAAATTTTTTATCAATATTGCGAAAAATTCATTCCAGCCAGGCATCTTTCTATAATTTTCTCGCTCAATTATTTTTGACATAGAATAAATAACTACGGATACTAAAATATTATCGGCGTCTTGATAAATAGTTGCTGCATGAATGGTTTGGTCTGAAAGAATTTTTAATTTATAGGAATCATTTAGCTCGATTGCTTCTCTCGCCTCTTTTAAAATTCTAAGTATATTATCACTCTCTTCCATATTTCTATTAAGAATATCGTATTATTTAAGGATTGTGGAAAGTAAAAAAATTAAATTACAAAGGTTTAAATATAAGTTATAACTTTTAAGATCATGACAACACAAATGGTGTATCGGTGGATTTAGAAAATTATTCTTAGATAGATCCCTAGTTGTCAATTATCGGTGGCATTTTTTACTTTAATTTAATTTCTTTTAGTTTACCTTATATTTGTTTTTTTAAATGCATTAAGTCAATTACATTTACCTTTTGTTATTTCGGTTTTTACCGATTGGCAAAAGTGTCAAAAGTTGAAAGGAGGTATTTACAATATGAAAAATATTGATAAAAAGATTATTCTTTCAGAGAATGAAATCTCTGAATTTTATTATAACATACAGGCCGATATGCCTTTTGAGCTAGCTCCTCCATTAAATCCTCAAACGAAAAAACCTATTGGTGTAGAGGAACTATCGGTTATTTTTCCGATGGAAATAATCAAACAGGAAGTTAGTCGAGAAAGATATATTAAAATTCCGGAGGAAGTTAGAGACGCATATAGAATATATCGTCCAACTCCACTAACTAGGGCAGAAAGATTGGAAAAAGCAATTGGAACTAACTGCAAGATTTATTTTAAAAATGAATCTGTTAGTCCTGCTGGTTCACACAAATTAAACACTGCTTTGGCTCAAGCCTACTATAATAAAATGGAAGGAGTGAAATCTTTGACTACAGAAACTGGAGCGGGACAATGGGGATCTGCACTTTCTTTTGCATGTAATCTATTTGGACTGGGCTGTAAAGTCTATATGGTAAAATGTAGTTACGAACAGAAACCCTTTAGAAAAGTTGTAATGAAATTATTTAATGGGCAGGTAATTGCATCACCGAGTAACCAAACAGAATCAGGACGTAAAATTTTAAAAGAAAATCCGAATTGTTCTGGAAGTTTGGGAATCGCAATTAGCGAAGCTGTTGAAGAAGCTGCGAAAAATAATGATGTAAAATATGCACTCGGTTCTGTTTTAAATCATGTATTGATGCACCAAACTATAATTGGTCAAGAGGCAATCGAACAGCTTAATAGCATCGACGAAAAAGCGGACACCGTGATTGGTTGCGTTGGGGGCGGAAGTAATTTTGGCGGATTATGTTTCCCATTTTTAAAGGATAAGTTATCTGGTAGCGGAAAATATAAAGACGTTAAAGCAATTGCCGTTGAGCCCGAAGCATGTCCGTCGCTTACAAAGGGTAAATATGGATATGATTTCGGAGATACTACTGGACTGACTCCTTTACTTAAAATGTATAGTCTTGGTTCGGGATTTATTCCTGAAACAATTCATGCGGCTGGATTACGATATCATGGAATGTCTCCGTTGATTTCACAGCTTTATGAAAAAGGATATATTGAAGCTCGTGCCTATAAGCAGTCGGAAGTTTTTGAAGCGGCAATAGTTTTTGCTAGAGCTGAGGGGATTATTCCGGCGGTGGAATCTTCTCATGCAATTAAAGCAGCAATAGATGAAGCAAATAAAAATGATGGAAAAACAATTGTCTTTAACTTAAGTGGACATGGGTTTCTAGATTTGTCTTCCTATGAAAACTATATGGAAGGCAAGCTGAAAGACGTAGCTCTTGATTCAAAAGAACTTGAAGACTCGCTAAAAAAGTTACCGGATATTTAATATCTCGTACAAATTTTTTATTTTTTTATTTTTTAAAAATAATGATGGGCAGTTGATTATATATGTATCTTAATAGTAGTTACAATTAAGAAGATTTATAAAGGATTTTACCCATTAGATGTTATGAAAAAAATAGTAAGAGCAATTGATCCCTCATTGCACTACAAGAGAAGACTTAGGCCGTCGTCATTACTAGTATGCCAAGTAGAAAGAGAAGGCAAGCTTTATGTTTTAAAAACAACTGAAATGGGCTATGAAAACGAACCAGGCTATGAAGAAGTGGTTGAACATTTAAGGGCAGAGGAAGAACTTTTAAATTTGGCTAGAGGAGTTCCGGGAATAACTCATTTGGTGGCTGCATATAGGGAAACAGAAAAACACAACCGAGCTATACTTAAAGAATTTTACGACGGCAAAACTCTTGAAGAGACTGAAAAATTAATTACAAACACTCGTTCTCAAAAAAAATTAGAAGACACTATTTATGAACTGCACTCACTAGGAATCTCCAGGTTGGATTTGTGTAGAACTTCAAATATTGTTATTTCACCCGATGGAGAGGATGCATGTTTGGTTGATTTGGGCCACGGTAAGTTGGCTGATAGAATAAGTTCTCATGAATTTAAAATGTATAAAGAAGCTGATTTAACGATTATAAGAAGATACTTCTCCAAATAATTTGGACTAAAAATTGAATTAGACAAATAATATAAACCTCATTTCTTTGTATAAATTATGAAAATTGTATTAGACACAAATTTTTTATTGGCGTGCGCGAAGCAAAAAATTGATTTTGTTAGCGTGGCAAATGAAAAGATTGGCGAAGAAATAAAGTGGATTGTGCCAAATGAAGTTATTTCAGAATTGAAAGATCTTGGTTCTAGGGCTGGATTAAAAGGAAAAGATAAGGATGCTGCGAAACTTGCACTTATGCTTTTAGACATGGCTAAACCAGAATATATTTCCATAAAAAATAAACATGTTGACGAAGGAATTTTTCAATTCATTAAAGGAAAAGATATTGCACTTGCAACTCTGGATAAAAAGTTGAAAAGTAGAATTGGGAATAGGATTCTTGTGATTAAAGATTTCAAGGATTTAGAGTTAATATAGGAACGTTTTTAAGTGGAGTTTTATAGGGAATTTTATGATAAAAGAATATAGAGTAATTTATACAATAGAAAATACTAATGGAAATTCTAATCTTAGTAGACCTTTTCACGGAGAGCTTTCTTATGCAGTCCAGAGAGCATTATTGGAAGCAAAAAGAATTTCTTTAATTTCTGGCGATGAAAATGGGCCAACAAAGGTTTTTGTTGACACTATGATTTCTGGTTCTGGAAGAATTGATTTTACTAAAGAAGTAAAAAATCTTACACAAACTTCGGTTCCATATATGATTGCTGACGACGGAAGAATTTTTGTTGAATCTGCACTTGTGGAACAGTTACGGCATTAATTAGTTTAAAAATAAAAACATAATAGTCAAAAATATTCTTTTTCTATCGAAGTTCGTATTGTCGATAAAAACAATAATCGAACTTCGAAGGCCACAATCAAGTTGTGTCAATCGTTTCAAAATTGTCCTAAAAAAGATTATTTTTCAACGACTTAGCCGAAAATATTCTTTTTCGGTCGTCAATCGCATTTCAAGTTAGCTTGTGAAAAATAACTCGGCGATTGACGAAAGCTTTAAAAACGAACTTTTTCTAATAAAATCATGTTCTATTTAGTCGAAGTTGAGGATTATGTAAGAGTAGAGCCAAAATTGTTTGGTTTAAAAACAGCTGAGGCTGTAAAGGAACAGTTGCATAAAAGTTATGAAAATTTTCAAGATAGAGAACTTGGAACTGTTGTTGATGTTTTAGAAGTAAATAGTGTTGCTGATGGAATTATTATTCCTGGTGATGGTGCTGCTTATTATAAATCAAAATTTAAACTTGTTGTTTTTAAACCAGAATTACAAGAACTTGTTTACGGAAAAATTCAAGAAATTACAAACTTCGGTGCGTTTATTGATATGGGCGTAGTTAGAGGAATGATTCATATTTCACAAACAATGGATGATTTTGTTTCTTTTTCTAAAACTGGAAATTTAACTGGAAAAGATGGAAAGAAATCTTTGAATGTTGGAGACAATTGCTTGGCAAGAATCGTTGCTATTTCATATAAAGGCGAAGAACCAAAAATTGGTTTAACAATGAGACAACCTGGACTTGGAAAACTTGAATGGATAAGTGCTGATAAGGAAAGGTCTAAAAAGGCAAAAACTGCAACTAAAGAAGAGAGTGTAGAAAAACCTAAAGCTAAAAAGGAGAAAAAGAAATAATGGTAAAAGAAAAAGCATGTTTGAAATGTAAAATGATGGTTGAAGGAGCTAAGTGCCCTAACTGTGGAGAAACTGCTTTTTCAGATGGTTTCAAAGGCGAAACAGTTATATTTAATCCAGAAAAATCAATTATTGCTCATAATTTAAAAATAAATTCAAAAGGCAGATTTGCTATAAAAACAAAATGAAATTCGATATTATAAAACAAATTAAAAATCCTTCGTTATGTAGAGAAGAATTCTTCTTAAAAGTAACTGCAGAAAAAAGTCCTTCTAAAAAAGAAGTTATTGATTTAATCAAACAAGATGAAGCTCTTTGTGTTGTAAAACAAATCAGAGGAAGCTTCGGAAAGGAAGAATTTAGTGTTGACATTGTGGTTTATGATAATGAAAAGGCAAAGAATGAAATTGAAGTAGTTGGAAGAAAAATTAGAAAAAAATTAGAAGCTGATGCTAAAAAAGCTGAAGAAGAAAAAAAGAGAGCAGAGGTAGCAAAATAAAATGGCAGTAAAATCAAAGATTAAAGGAAAGAAGAAACATCAAAACAAACCTACTTCTAAAAAATCCGCAATGTATAAAATCGAAGGCGGAAAAATAGTTAGAGCACCGTATTGTCCAAGATGTGGACCTGCTTCTTTCTTAATGAAGGCAGATAATAGAATGTATTGTGGCAAATGCCATTATACTGAATTCACAGCAAAGAAAAAGTAAGAATTCTTTAAGATTTTAAAAATGGATACACAAATGGCAATTTTCAAAAGTATGAATAATGGGCCAGTTAGACAAATAATATACAAGCCATGCAAACCTTATGTTTTGAAAAAAGATGAATTAGCAGAGCACAGGGAAGCTGAAGGCAGACTAAAGATTTTCGAAGATAAAATTAGAAGATTTGGGCCCGAGATAAAAGTTTATGATTTAAGAAACAACATTAATATTGAAGTTTTTGCAAGATATTCTGGAAGATATAATTAAAACTCAAAGGCCACAATTAAGTTGTGTCAATTACTTTTTAATTAGAAATAATTTGTTAAAAAGTAAAGGCCATGGACAAGCCATGTCAATTTCGTTTTTCTAAAACTCAAAGGCATCTTTTGCCTGTTGACTTGACATTCCCAATGACGAGCCGATTGAAAATATTTGTTTTTCGTCTAAAAGATCACTTTCAAATTGTGCGAAGGTGGCGAATTTTATCTTACAATTAGCCTTTCTACAAACAACTATGTTTTGAATGGTTCTTGAAATTAGGATTGATTTTATTTTTGGATCCTGCGTTGAAATAAAATTTGATAAATTTATTACGATTGTAACATCTTTATCCCTGGCGATTGTCGCAAGAACATGATTTAGACCAGAAGATCGTTGTTTTAAGGTATCAATTCTGGGGCTTAGCTCTGGAGAAACAAGATAATCAATCTTTATTGTATCTAAAATTCTTCTATTGTATGTGTCATCTCTGGCCACAACTGCAATTTTTAACTTTAGATTTTTAGCTTTAACAAATTGCATAATCTTTCTTGCTTCATCTTCTTCAGCATCAATTAAAAGTCCGTCTATTCCCTCATAATCTTCATATTTATCTAGATACAATCTTCTTTTAATTCTTTTAAAATAAAGACTTCCTTCCTGCTTGAACAATGTCATATCTTGTGGCATTTAATCCTCAATAATCGTGCCTTCAAAAGGCTTTCCGTTCAAAAAATTATCAAATTGCCTCATGTCTTTGCCAATAATTACAGTTCTAATCTCATGCTTCTTAATTAACTTCATTGCCGAATGATCTACGGGTGCGTGCATTCCTGGTTTCTGAGGAATCGCCATTACAATTTTATTAAATTCATTAATTGTTGCACGAGGAATAAATTTTGCGGATTTGTCTTCATGCGGATTTTTATTATAAAGTCCTTTTACGTTTGTCAGATTCACAAAATCTGTTTGAAAGTAATTTGCTAGTTTAACTGCATTGGTGTCTGAAGTTTGGTCGGGCGCGTATCGTAGAGCTCCGCAAAAAACTATGTCGTTTTTCTTTAATAAATTTTCAAGATGCTTCATATCGTGGGGAATCCCTTCGTTTGCATCTTTGCCGAAGAAATATGTCATAAATCTGGCATTGGTTCTGGTTATGGAAATTCCAATCATGCTTTGTAAATAATCACTTTTCTTATCTTGTTTTAAAGCTGAGATATATTTCCTCGCAACACTTCCGCCACCGCATACGACGACAAATTTATATTTATCAGAATTTTTCTGAATTACTTCTCTAAATTTTCCCAAAAATTCCAAATCTATTTCATAGGGAACGATAAGACTTCCGCCAAGACTTAAAACTACCACCTTTTTTGACCTATTTGGTTGCATGAAATAATAAAGATACGGCTGTTTAAAAAAGTTTGTTATTATTAATCAAAGCTTTTTGTATAATATTAGATAAATATATGGAAGATGCGACTAAAGTTATATAAACAATTATCGATATTGATCCAGATAGATTATAAATTTGCCATTTGTTAAATATAAGATTAATTAAGGCCTCATGAAATAAAAATAAGAAAATTATATTTCCAGAAATCCATGTTATTGTTTTTGAAGATAGATGCTTGTTTTCTACGAATGAAAATAAAAAGAAAATCATGAATGGAATATACATTAGTGGCTGTACTAAAATTATAATCAATGGAATAATCATTAGCCAAATTTTTCTGCTATATGCAAATGCTATGCCGAAACAAAATTCTCCAAGGAAAAATAAAAAGTTTGTTGAAACATAGCTTTCAGAATACAAAAGACGAATGGCAACTGAAAAAATGAACGGAATAAATATTAGTTTCCAGTTGTTTTTTATTATTTTATTCAAAAATGGAAAAAGAAAATAATAAACAATTAGGGGCGCTAGAAACCAGGCTGGACTTATTATACCATAACTAAATTGCGGAAAAAACGAATCTGTAAAGGTGAAATGAGCTAGGAGGTTTAAAAATAAATTTCCAGAATAACATTGTTTGGCAAATAAAATTATAATTAAAATTAGTGCAACATAATATGCCGAGGCTATTTTCAAATATCTCTTTAGAAACCATTTAAAAGAAAAGTTCGTGTGATGTGAATAGTTTTTTGCTAGAGAAAAACCGCTTATTATAAAGAATAGAGAAACTCCCACAAATCCTACTGATCTCAATGAATTATCTAGCGTTAGTTGATATAGAAAGTGAAATGAAATAACAAGTACTATGGAAATTATTTTTAGAATATCTAAAAATACAAGTCTTTCTTTAGCCATTTTATATTGTGAATAATTTATCGTCTTTTACGTCGAATATTTTCAGTCTTGCGCCACAGTCAAGCCAACCATGTGCATAATAAATAGCGCCAAAAGAATTGATTAAATCTCCTTGTTTTTCAAAATGTTTTGAGTCAGATAAATAACATTCGACCATTTCGATGATTTTTTCTGCTTGATCTTTTTTATCTTTGACAATATTTTTTTTAACTTCCGCTAAAGCTTTCTCGGATAATGCTCGATATTTTTCTATTATTTCTTTTGTAATTTTGTCTTTTGCCATTTTATGCAGAATTAATTTGATAATTTTTCTTAATCATAAACTTTGTGCCAATTTCTTCTGATACAATCGCATTTACTAGCATTCCGTCTACAACAACCTTGAAAACTCCGCTAGTAAGTGGAATTTTTGATTTCTCGGAAACAAATGCTAAAAATAATTTTATCTCATCTTCTGAAAGAATTATGTTTGTTATTTGTTTTTGACCGAATTTTATAACGGTTACTGGAATATGCGGTCCGAAACATTCTATGTGAGTTACATTTATATCTTGAACTAAATTTGCAATTTTTCCATAGCTTCCTGAAGACTGTTGTGGAATAACCTGCATTGGCGCAGATGTATTTTTATCCGAAAATGTTGGTAGTGGTTTTGACACTTGCGCTGCTAAAATATGAGCATGAACGGGGCTTTCAGTTAGAGATTTATGCGGAAGAATTTTTTCAGACATTCTAGGAACCATATCGGTATTTATCACATGTCTTTCAGCTATTTTGAAATTTTTAACTTGCAAAGAACTTATAGCCCTTAAAACTATCGCCCTAGCAATTGGTGAGAATTGTGCTGACTCATTCATATTTGATCTACTATCCTTGGTTTGGATGGGGGAAATTGGGGAAGCTGTGGAAGTGGCTGTCTCTGAACCTGCTCCGGAACAAAATCTCCTGTTTTATTTCTAACCTTTTCTTCAATTGTTACAAGTCCTTTTGCAATTGTTTTGTTTTGTTCTAAAAGAGAATTAATTTTATTTAACAAATCCTTATCAGATTCTGTACCTGGTTTTTTCGTCATTAAATAATCTTTTGCTGATAGCTCGAATACATTTAAAAGTTTTGAAATATTATCTGAGAGATTTTCAAATTTCATAGAAAGATGAATCATTGCTTTTTGCAGACCTATAAAATTTTCTATTAAAAGTTCTTCTCTTTCAGATACGGACATCCTTTTTTTCCTTGGAGTTTTAACAGTATTAGATGAATTCTTCGCCTCTTTAACCATTCTTAAATGAGTATCTTTCTGTTTATAAAGATTTTGGAGAGCTGCAACTTTTATTTCGTCATATATTTTATCAAACCCCAATTTATTTAAACCGCCATTTTCTCGATAAATTATGTTAATTGGATTAGTAGGAAAGCCGTCATGCGGGAAATCAACTTTTTTTAAGGCAGCAACGCTTATGGATGTTTTAATTGCAGCCTATCCTTTCGCAACGATAAAACCAAATACCGGCGTCGGATATGTACGAGTTCCGTGTATTTGTAAAGAATTTAACACAAAATGCAATCCGCGAACGGGAAGCTGCAATGGAGAAACGAGATTTGTTCCGGTTGAATTAATGGATGTGGCTGGTTTAATTGAAGGAGCTTCCGAGGGAAAGGGTTTGGGAAATCAATTTTTAACAGACTTATCTAGAGCGGATGCTTTTATTCATATAGTAGATGTTTCGGCAACAACAGATGCAGAAGGCAAGGAATGTTCTCCAGATAAAGGAAACCCTATAAAAGATATTGCGATGTTGGAAAATGAATTAGATTTATGGTATCTTGGAATTTTAAATAAAGCATGGGGACCGCTGGTGAGAAAAATGGTTATAGAAAAAACCGATTTGGTTAAAGCAATCGCAAAACAATTTTCTGGGTTAAATGTTACAGAAGACGATGTAAAAGCAGCGAATAGGAGATTAAACCTCGATGCAGAAAAGGCGGGAACATGGACAGCTCAAGATTTGAGAAGATTCGCTCATGAAATACGACACATGACAAAGCCAATGATTATTGCTGCAAATAAAATTGATAAGCCCAGTGGAATGGAATGGTATAAAAAGATTAGAGAAGATTTTCCAATGCTAAGAATTATTCCTTGCTCAGCAGATTCTGAACTTTCTCTAAGACAAGCAGCGAAGGCAGGAATGATTGATTATGTGCCAGGAAATAAGGATTTTAAAATACATGAAGAAAAATTGAACGATAAACAAAAACAAGCTTTGAAAACAATTAAAGAAAATATTTTGGATAAATTTTTAGAAGGTACTGGGGTTCAAGCTCTTTTAGATGCAACGGTTTTTTCTTTGTTAAAATACATTGCAGTCTTTCCGGCAGGTGCACATAAACTTGCAGACTCGAAGGGAAATATTTTGCCAGATTGCTTTTTAGTTCCTGGCGGCACAACGGCTTTACAATTCGCATTTAAACTTCACACAGATTTGGGAAACAATTTCGTTAAAGCAATTAACGCTCGGACAAAGCAAGCTGTTGGAAAAGACCATCCACTGAATCATAGAGACGGAATAGAGATTATAACTAGGTAGTACCTAAATCTTTTTAATCTTTAAATTTTCTAATTTTATATGGTATTAAGTCAGACTCTAGAAGGAATTGGAAGCCATTTGTTTAGAACAAATAGAATTAATAATTTTTTTCCACAGGGAAATCCTATTAATTCACAAGCACCAGCATTAGTTGTTGTGCATCCTTTTTATTTTGGATTAGGAAAAAATATTTGGAGATATTATCAACATGAGCAATTAAAATCTTCTACAGACTATATATCAAATATTAAAGAAATTTGGTTGCCGGATAGAAATATTATTTTATTTGAAACAACTAATAGTAAAGAAAATACCCTTAATATAATTAGAAAGGCTCGGGGATTAGACGGTGTGTATTTAATAGAAACAGAACCTGATAATTCGACACCAACTAATGCAGGACTTCTTAGCCAGTGGGAGAATATGGCTAAGAAAATATTAGAAGTTTCGCCGAAATTTGAATTCGCGGGTGGAGAGATTTATGGAAACATAATAAATCCAGATACTCTTTATGGTTGCTTGGGCGGAGCATTTAGAAATCTTAAAAATTATGGAGTAAATGGAGAATTAAAGCATGGTTGTTGTTACAAATCTACCGAACATCTCGGATGGGATTTTTAGTAGTACCTAAATCTTTTTAATCTAACAAATTCTTAATTTTTTATGATAGTAAGAGTAATGGTGAAAGCGCGTTCTCCAAATCCAAAAATAGAAGATTTTGGTGGAAATAATTTATTAGTTTACGTATCTGGAGAAGCAGAAAATAACGAGGCGAATATAGAACTTATTGGAATGTTGGCAAAACATTACGGCGTTCCTTGGAAGAATATTAAGATAAAGTCTGGAATGACAAGTAAGCATAAGTTGATTGAGGTTTTATAGTGGGAATAAAATATTTTCAAGCAGATGATATAAAAAAAGAAGCAGAAGAAATTTGCAAGACTTTAAATTGGGATCATGTTGATCTTTCTAATTTGGGTTTTCTAAGAAGCACAGGCTCCATGGCTCCGAGAACAATTGCGAGATGTCATGCACTCGGAAAGGCAATGCAAATAGCCATGGGAAGAAACACTGGATTTTATTTAATTGAAGTTATTTCTGAGAAATTTGACAGACTTCCAGAATCTGAAAAAACAAAAACAATAATTCACGAACTAATGCACATTCCAAAAACTTTCGGTGGAGGGTTTATTCATCATAACATGGTTCACGAAGGAAGTGTCCGAGATGTTTATAGTCATTATGTAAATTTGAAAAAAAATAAAGAATCAACAACTTTCGTATCAATAGAAAATTGGGGACAGACAAAAACTCAGGCACATATTGTCGGAGTCAGTGATGATCAGAAGGAACAGAAAAAACCAATTCAGCCAGCGCCGCTTCAGATTAATATGGCGTTTAAAGAAATGATTGCAAAAAAAGAAGGGAAATGGAGATGGTTCTAAAAAAAATTTCTTATTATCTTAGTCAAAATAAGTTCACGATAAACGTTAAGGCTTGTGATACTGTTTGGTCAAAATTTTCTGGATTAATGTTTAGAAAAAGTTCTCCACCATTATTATTTGTCTTTAATAAAAATAAAAATTTAGCAATTCATTCTTTTTTTTGTAAACCCTTTAAAGCTATTTGGCTCGACGATAAAATGAGAACCACTAAACAAAAAATTGTAAAAAATTGGAAGCCATATATTTCTGGATATGGAAAATATCTTCTAGAAATTCCGATTGCCGACGATGGAAATGTTCACTCGAGAATGATAAAATCTTCGTCGACAAATAAACGAAACATTTAAATACAAACTAAATATAAATTGATTATATTTAAGAGGAAAAAGGAGGTAAATATGGGATCAATACTTGTAAAAAACGCTATCACAAGAAAGCCAGGATATCTTTACTATGTAGACGGAAAAGGAAACGTATGTGAAGCTAAGATGGCTAGAGGCGGTAAAAAGAAAAAGAAAAAGTAATTTTTCTTTTTAAATAATTATTATTTTTTTATTTAAATATCATATTCAATGGGCCGGGCTATAGGGAGTTCCGGCTCATTCAAATTTTTCTCAACATTTTTATACTATAATTTTCATGTTTATTCATGGAAAAATCATTCGTCTTAGGTATTGAATGCACAGCGCACACATTAGGTTTCGCAGTGCTAGAATATTCCACAAAGATGATTCTCATTAACATAAAAGATATTTTTACAACAGAAAAGGGTGGTTTAATTCCAAACGAAGTTGCAAAACATCATAAAGAATTAGCTCCACAGCTATTTGAAAAGGCACTTGCGGATGCAAAGATAACAAAAGAACAAATTAAATTCATTGCGCTTTCAAATGCTCCTGGTTTGGCTCCGAGCTTGCTTGAAGGAATGAGATTTGCTAAAAAAATAGCCAAAGAGCTTGAAATTCCGATAGTTCCTGTAAACCATTGCATTGCTCATTTAGAAATTGGAGAGATAACTGGCGCGAAAGATCCGGTTCTACTTTACGCTTCAGGCGCTAACACGCAGATAATTGCTTATGAATCAGGAAAATATAGGATATTCGGTGAAACGCTTGACGTTGGAGTTGGAAATTTTATTGATACTTTTGCGAGATATGCTGGTTTGGGTTTCCCGGGCGGACCAAAAATTCAGGAATTCGCTAAAAATGGAAAGAAATTCGTTGAGCTAAACTATTCTATAAAGGGAATGGATGTTGCTTTTTCCGGGATTCTAACAAAGCTCAAAAATATGCTAGACAAAAAAGAGGAAACACTGGAAGACTTATCTTTCTCGTTACAAGAAACCGTTTTTGCGATGCTGGTCGAGGCAGCTGAAAGGGCGTTGGCTCATACGGGCAAAAAAGAATTATTATTAGGTGGCGGAGTTGCATGCAATTCTCGTTTGCAGGAAATGTGTAAAATAATGTGTGAAGAAAGAGGCGCTAAATTTTTCTGTCCGGAAAGACCATTACTCGTAGATAATGCTGCGATGTTAGCTTACCTTGGAATAAAGATGTTCAACGCAAGAATTTTTGTCAAACCAGAAGATTTAGACAAATTAGATATTGACCCAAGAGAACGAACTGATGATATTGAAGTGACGTGGAAATAAACAACAATAATTCTTATAAACACCACAATATCTTCAAGAAAGAGGAAGACAAATGGAAAATTTAAAAGAAGAGATATTGGCTGGAAAAATATTTATTTATCCTACGGATACTATTTATGGAATTGGCTGCGATGCGACGAATGAAAAATCTGTAGAAAAGATAAAGGAAATAAAATTGAGAGATAAAGACAAGCCGCTTTCTGTAATTGCGCCATCTTTTAGCTGGATACTAAATAATTTTATTGTGGACGTGGATCTGAAAAGTTATTTGCCTGGACCATACACACTTCTTTTGAAGAAAAAAGATTTTAATTTTTTAAGTCATATTTCTGCGAATGATAGGATTGGAATAAGAATCCCAAAAAACGATACGTGCTTTGAAATCCAAAAATCTGGAAAACCATTTGTTACCACATCTGTAAATTTATCAGGGGAGCCGTTTGCAAAATCTGTTAAGGAAATTTCACAAGAAATTATAAAAAAAGTTGATAGGGTAATTGATGCTGGAGAACTTAATGGAAATCAATCTACATTAATTATCGATGGTAAGGAGATAAAACGATGAAATTCGCACACTTTGCAGATTGCCACTTGGGAGGATGGAGACAGGAGGAATTACAATCGTTGAACTTTCAGTCTTTTCAAAAAGCGGTGGAAATTGTAATTCAGGAAAAACCAGATTTTCTTTTATTAGCTGGAGATTTGTTTGATTCTGCCTATCCCCCAATTGAAATTTTGAAGGAAACTTTTTCTGAATTTAAAAAAATAAAAGAGGCACAAATTCCGGTTTTTATGATTGCCGGAAGTCATGATTTTTCTGCCTCTGGAAAAACTTTTTTGGACGTTTTAGAAAAAGCGGGTTTTGTTAGAAGTGTTGATAAATCCGAAGTTCAAACAGACGGAAGAATAAAACTTTCTCCAACATTTTTTAATGAGGTGGCTATTCTTGGCTATTCTGGTAAAAAATCTGGAATGGAAATTGAAGACTTAAAAAAAGTTTATTTTGAATCATTTTATCCATTTTCTATTTTCATGATCCACTCGACAATTAAAGATGTTGTTGGGAATATTCCTATGGATTCGGTTGAGAAAGAACGTCTACCTATTGCAAATTATTATGCTCTCGGTCATATTCATCAGAGATTCGAAACCAAACAAGCAAACTCTGTTTTTGTTTACCCCGGTCCAATTTTTCCAAACAATTTTCAAGAACTTGTTGATCTGAAATGTGGAGGTTTTTATATGGTAGATACTGATGGTCCAAAAATAAAAACTAGACAGATTCTGCTTCCAATAAAAGAGGTTGTGAGTATTGAGGTAGAAATTAATGATGCGCTTACGGCAACTGAAAAAATTATTTCGGAAATTGACAAATTATTTCTTGTAAATAAGGTATTTTTATTAAAACTAAAGGGCGTTTTGCAGCAGGGAAAAACGGGAGACATAAGATTTAATGAAATTGAAGAGTTTATAATAAAAAAGGGCGCTTATTCTTTTTTAAGAAATATTTCGTCTATACAGGCTCAAGAAATGGAGATGCATGTAGAAGTTGAACATGTGGAAAATATTGAAGAAAAAGTTTTTTCGGACTACCGGCAAAAAAATCCCAATGATATAAAAGAGTTCATGGATGTCTTACCGCAACTAATGAATTCTTTGGCAATAGAAAAAAATGAAGATGAAAAAGAATCAATTTATGAAAAAAGGTTAATGGATGATTTGAAGAAATTATTAAAATTCGAGGAAGTGTTGCAATGATACTTAAAAAATTAAAATTAAAAAATATTAGAAGTTATAAAGAACTAGAAATAGAATTTCCCACTGGTTCAATTCTTCTTTCTGGAGATATTGGAGCCGGAAAGACTTCAGTGCTTCTAGCGCTTCAATTTGCAATTTTTGGTTTGCAGCCTGGACAAAAGGGAAGTTCAATCTTGAGACAGGGTGAAGAATTGGCTGAAGTCTCTCTGGAATTTGAGATAGATAATGAAGTTTATTTTATAGAACGAAGCATAAAAAAAAGTAAAAACGGGAGCATTGCCCAAGAATCTAGTGTTCTTTATATCGGTAAGGAAAAATATGAACTCTCCACTTCTGAAATGAAAAACAGGGTAATTTCTTTTTTAGGATACCCTAAGGAGTTTGCTAAAAAATCCGATTTGCTATATAAGTTTACAGTTTATACTCCGCAAGAAGGCATGAAAGAAATTATAAATGAAAGGCCAGAAACAAGACTCGATATTCTTAGGCATATATTTGGTATTGATAGATATAGAAGAATAAAAGAAAATGCGCAAATACTTTTACAAAAAATAAAAGAAAGTGTAAAAATAAAAGAATCGCAAATAAGGGAGATAAATAATATTAGAGAAAAACTTGCAAAAACAGACGAAGATAGAATTAGAATTTCTAAAGAGGTATCAGAATTGGTTTTTAGTCTAGAGAGAGTTAATTTTGAAAAAAAATCTTTCACTACAAAGCTTGATGAATTAAGAAATATTTTGGATGAAAAGGCAAGGTTGGATGTGCAACTTTCAAAAATTGAGGGTGAGCTGCAGGGGAAAAAATCAATTAAAATAAGGCTTGAAAGAGATATATCTACTGAGAAAATACAACTTTCTGACAAGATTGATTTCAGGCAAGAAGAATTGGAAAATGTTACTGCGCTCCTGATTAAACATAAAAAATTACTTGATGAATTTAATTCTAGATTTATGGAAGTTAATTCAAGAGTTTATTCATATAATTCCCAAAAAGAAACTGCGCTAAAAATGAAGGAGAAAGTTGTTTCTATGGAAAATTGCCCAACATGCTTCCAGTCGGTATTAGAAGGACACAAGGACAAGATTAGTAAAAAAACTCAATTTGAAATTGAAGATATTGAAAGAGATTTAGAGCAAAAGATCGTTGAGAAAACGCAAATTTTAAGAGATATGGAAAAGGAAAAAATACTTATCAATGGATATGAACAAGATAAAACACTTCTTGAAAAAAATAAAATAAGATTTGAACACCAAAGAATTGCTGAAACTAAAATAAAAAGTGATTATATGATTTTAGATAGAACTATCTGCGAAATTGAATCTTCAGATAAGCAAATTTTTGAACTTAGGAATAAAATTGAGTCCTTTAAGCAAACTAAAGAAATATTTGACTCTGAAAAAAAGAAATTTGACAATATGGATTTTGAGTCCAGAAGAACTGAAATCAGTTTAGCGGAAAAAAGAAAAGAATTTGAGATGCTAATTAATCGTTCTGAAGAACTCGGGAAAGAAATTGCGGAAAAGGAAAAAATAAGGGCTCAGATGATTTTAATTAGAAGTTTTCAAGACTGGCTTGAGGAAAAATTTATCACACTTGTTAGTATGACTGAGAATAATGTTATGCTTACACTTAGACGGGATTTTTCTAGAACTTTTAATGAATGGTTTACCATGCTAGTTTCTGATGCGCTTTCCGTAAGAATAGATGAGGATTTTACTCCAATTATTTTAAATCAAGATTATGAAATTGATTATGAATTTTTATCCGGGGGAGAAAGAACTGCGGTGGCTTTGGCTTATCGTCTGGCTTTAAATCAAATTACAAACTCCTTGATTTCGAAACTAAAAACAAAAGATTTGCTTATCCTAGACGAGCCAACAGATGGATTTTCAGAAGCTCAGCTGGACAAGATGCGAGATATCTTTGAACAACTTGAAGCAAAACAAATCATTCTGGTTAGCCACGAGCAAAAGATCGAAGGTTTCGTAGACAATATTATTAGAATAAAAAAAGAAGGGACGAGTAAAATAGAGAGCGTGAAGGGATAACAAAAGCCTTAAAAACCCAAAATATTACCTATTTCTATGAACATCAAAATTCTAAAAGACGAAAAGAACGAAGTTGATATCGAGATGGATAATCTAACTATAGTTGAACTTCTTAGAGTTTATTGTAATAAGGAAGGCGCTAAAATCGCAGCTTGGAAAAGAGAACATCCAACAAAGAATCCAATGTTACATGTCGAAGGCGAAAATGCATCCAAGATTGTCCAAAAAGCAATCGCAGCTGCACAAAAAGACCTAGACAAATATTCTGAAGAATTTAAAAAAATGAAGTAAGAGTTTTTAGTACATAATCTTTTTAAACATTAATTTGCATATTATTCTATGAATATATTATTCGGAGTTTTTGATTGGGGTCTTGGGCATGCAACAAGAGACATCTCGCTAATTGAGGAATTATTAAAAAGAAAAAATAGCGTGGATATTATTTCAACCGGGAGAGCGCTAAGTCTATTAAAAAATCGTTTCGGTGAAAAATGTACTTACTTTGATGTATCTAGTTTATACATTCCATTTAGTGCTACAAAATTTTTTTTCCCGAAGTTCATACTTGCTATTCCACGAATACTTTACGACCTTAAAGTCTCCAGAAATAAAACTGAAAAAATAATAGAGTCTGGGAACTACGATAAAATAATATCCGATTGCAGATACGATGTTTATGACAAAAAAGAAAACTCATATTTTATACATCATCACATAAGTCTGAAAATGTTTCCGCTTTTTCAATATTTTTATGAATATTTTCTCTTTAGCGTAATAAACAAATATGGATATTTATTAATTCCTGATTTTGATAAAAATGATATTAGCGGCGACCTGAGCCATAATTTGAAAAATGTACCAAAGTCTAGAGTAGTTTACATTGGTATAATTTCTCAATTAAAGAAACTTAATATCAAAAAAGATATAGACTATTTTATTAGCATCTCGGGACCGGAACCACAAAGAACTGAATTTGAAAAAAAAGTAATCCCTCAATTAAAAAATCTCGATGGCAAAATAGTTGTTGCACTTGGCAAACCCGAATCAGACTCACATAAATCTACGGAAAAAATACAATTCTATAGCTTTCTTAATCAAAAAAAACAAGAAGAAATGATGAATAGGGCTAAGTTTATCATAAGCCGACCTGGATATACAACGATGATGGAATTCTGTGAACTTGGTGTAAAAAAAGCTTTAATTATTCCGACTCCTGGCCAACCAGAACAAGAGTATCTTGCCGACCTATACGAAGAAAGAGGCCTTTTTCATCATATGCATCAGGATCAGCTTAATTTAAAAGAAGACCTAAATAAAACAAACAACTTTAATGGCTTTAAGGCTCCATGGAAAACTACAGAATCTGTAAAGAAATTTATTAAAACAGTTTTCAAATAAAAATTATTTTCTAAAGATTTAGTAAAAAGGCTATAATTTTAGAATTCACAATTTTTATATAAACTCTTCTTATAAAATATTTTAATTTATTCACATTATTGAATTCTTTACCATATCCGAAATTATCTATAACTCGCAATAAATCTTTCCCACCAGTATTATGAACCACTACGAATGGTGCATTATTCTTATCAACGAAAACGCCATTTTTTACATTGGTTTTTTGCCCTGACATCATTGGTATAAAATTAAAGGTCTCATCCAAACACCCATAATTCTGTTGAGACAAATAATAATCTGCTATAAACTGATCCGATCCAAACCTCGAAACGTCTTCTGTGTTTTTATAAACAAAATCGCATAGATTCATAAATTTTTTTTGAGGCGCAATAATAAATCCTCCATTTATACTAGGCGAATTTCTTAATTTTAAGATAACTTTATCATGTATTAATTTACTTAGGGAGCCTTTCTCGAGTTGCATCTTGATAAAAAATGGATCTTTTAACTTTTCCTGAATCGCTCTAAATTTATTTGGAAAATCATAAAAAACTGGCATAAGATTGGCTTGGAATATTATATCTCCGCTATCGCAAGATAAAACTTGCTTATATTTTTTAGATTTAAGAAAAGACAGCATATCTCTATAACGTATATTAACCACATGGCCATCACGAACACATTTCACCACCTTGACATTCTCGGATTGTAGATTGTTTTTTTGACTTACCGACAATCCATAGTCTAATACCACAATGTCTACTTTCTTTGAATCAATATTGTCCTTTAAAGATTTTAGCCAGTGGCTAAAAAGAAAATCTCCATATTTTAAATCTGATGATGTAATTATTAGAAATGGTTTCATGGCATTTCATTATTTTTTATATTTTTAATAACAAAACGATATATTTTCTTCGACAACCAATAGATAAAGACTATTAACAGAAATATTATTGGAATAATAAATTTTTCTAATCTGAAATACTTAACAATGCCTAAACCCGCAACTCCCGAATAATATCCTACCGCTGAAAAAATCAAAACTGCAAAAAAATCTACAACAATTGAAATTGAAAAAAATCTCTTAAAGGGTATCTTTAGAAAACCAGCCAACATAATTCCTGGAATGGGTATCATTGGCGTAACTTTTATGAATATAATCGCTTTTTTTGTATGTTCCTTAAGATTGGCCTCAAGTCTTAAAATTCTTTGTTTAGTAAGTCCTATTTTCTGAATTAATTTTTCAACCACGCTCTTTCTTGAATATTTTCCTATATGAAAAAAGATTAGGTCTGGAAGTATGTTGCCCAAAAATGAAAGAATTATTATTGTATAAATGTTAAATACCTCGAATGAAGCTGCAAACGAGGCAAACAATGTAACCACAGGACCCTCAACCAACATTAATACAAATAGAAAAAAGTAGCTATAATCCTGTATTGTACCCATAGAAAGGCTCAGTAAATCCATGAATAATCTTGGTGAACTTTGCTTTTAAATCTTTGTTGAAAAGGCTTAGCATCATCTTTATAAATATGATTTGACAGTATTAATCGAGGCTAATAATATGTTTTTTAAAAAACTAACTAATTCAAAAATACTATTTATCATACTTTTTTTAATCCCGGCTGTGGCTTTTCTTGTCGGTCTGGAGTGGACTTTAATAAATCTTCTTTTGGTTGTGGCAACTGAGCTAACCCTAGCCCATGCAATGTATGCTGGCTATATCATGCTTAAACAACAGGAGAAAATGAATTTCTTACAATACTCTCTTTTAGGATCCATTTGGATTGTGATGCTAATTTTCTTTTCAAATTGGGAAAATATAACTAAGTGGTTTTTTATATTAATTGCCGTACTCGTGATTGGAATAGTATTTAACCTATATACAAAATATGCTAGCAAACAAGAACATATAAAAGAATTTTGCAAAACAAAAACATATGTGGATATAGTCGGACTAGTTCTAGGAATATGCGGGGTTGTATTTATAAAATTGGCTCAAAAAGATCTTTTTTTGGCAATTGTAAATTTAGGAACTATAGTGTTTATTAACTACTTTGTTTTTTTTAAAATTCGTTTGTTTGATAAGTTAAAATGCAGAGAATAAAAATTCTAAATAATTATTTTTTCTTTTAAGAAAAATTTAACAGATTTATAAAAATTATCTTGTTTTAATAAACTCTTCTAGTAATTCAACGACCTTTTGTTTATATTTAGGCAAATAACTTACTGTTCCTGCATTCTTATGTCCACCACCTTCTGCAAATGCATTAGGAAGTTTTTTATTTATGTGCGCAATAAAATCGTGAACGGAAAAATTTGCCTTGTCTGTAGCTCTTATGGTCATTGCCGTATTCATTATACCTACGGAAATAAGTTTTTCCTTGCCTCTATTTTTAAGAGAATCGTGTACAAGCCCAACGCTTCTTCCTGGCTTAGGAAAAAATCCGAATCCTGGGAATGTTTCTTCAACCATTATCTTTTGTAAACAAATTCCGTTTATCTCTTCTAAAATTGCATTTTCTATAGCGATAGCTAAACCCTTTGCATCTAATTCTTTAATATGCGGAGCTAGCAATTCAACAAGTTTTTTCTGTTGAGATCTTGGCTCTCCAAAAACAACTTCGAAATATTCTCTTGCTTCAAGAAATCTAATTCTAGTTGAAACATAATCTATAACAAGTGAAAGATCTTTTAATAACTCCTTTGAATATCCTTCTTTCTCGGCTACTTTTAAATATTCATTAACAAGATTTTCATTTTCCAAATCAATTCTATCTGCTAATCCTGCAAGAGCTGGAATTTGAGAAATGTTTTTTGTTTCTGGGTTTACAAAACGAGCTAGTTCTGCGCACAACATTCCTGCAGATATGGATGCTCCGCTTTCGCCTTCTAGGAATGGATTTACATGAACTAGTACTTTATCTGTAATTACGTCCTTGTCAAATTTATGATGATCTACGACGATAAAATCTGATCCGTGAACCTTTCCTTGTAAAATTCCCATCAAATCTTCTTGCGTGGAACCATTATCTACAATTACAATTAGTGGCATTTTGTTAGAAAACTTTGCTGCATTTCTCAGACTTAAAGAAGTGTCTTTGATTGAATCTTCAAGTTCATAATATGGTGCTGCGCAAGGAGCTCTTGAAAAATATTCCCATGCTGCTTTTGGATTTCCTAAATGTTGTTTTTCAACTAAAGGTAAAATTGATCTCTCAAGTGCAAAACCAGCGGAATAGCCATCGGTATCATTATGATGTCTTATGATTATTGGCCTACTTTGTATTATCGCAAGTCTAATTTCTGTAGCAGCTTTTGTAAATCTTTCTTTTAATTTTTCTAGAATTGGGCTATGCACTAGAAATGGAATTGGTGTAACTCTAGCTCTTTCCTTTTCTATTCTGATGATTTTTTCGACTAACTCTTTTTTCTCATTCTCAGTTAGTTTCCAAATATTGTTAGTCTCTCCTTCAAGTTCACCATTATACTCTTCAACTGTTAGAACAGCCTTGACAACATCTCCTACATCTATATGAGGATAAGAACGAACACCTGCGCCCTCAAAGGCCTTAAGTGCTAAAATTCCAGTTCCGTCAGAAATATAGAAAATTGTTGGTCCGCCAGTTTGTACAACTCGATCAATCATCCCATAAACGCTGAAAGATTCACCTTTATTTTTAACGGTGATTTCTCCTACGTCGATGCGACTAGCTTCTTTAACTTCTCTAGAAAATTCTTTCGTATCAAATCCGAAATTTGGTTTAGAATTTTTCTTTTTATAATCAAATTTATTATTCTTCATTATCTTGTTCCCTTCTATAGAATTTTCTGACTATTTAATCCTTTTGGTATTAAATTTATTATAGAAATCGTTTAAAATTATTACAATCATAACGATTAGGACAAGAATTGAAATTTTATTATATTGCATGGCAAGCTCAAAATTTCCTTTCAATAAACAAGATACACCTCTAGTAATTCCTGCTGATGGGCAGCTGTCTCCTAAAATTCTTTGACAGATTGAAAATTTGGGCGTGATCTCCAAAACTGATAATGGTATTATCATAAGAAGACTTAAAACAATTATAAAAACATACGGACGATATTCAGAGTTAAAACTAATGATTTTTCCAAATTCTTTGAGAATTTTTTTAAAATCTAGTCTGCCCACTGTATTCCCTCAAAGTCGTGTTTTGTAGCTATAAGAATCACATCAATAAGCCACCAAATACCGCAACCGCCGAGGGTAATAAGTTTCAAGATTCCGAGACCGACTTGGCCCATAATAAATCTGTCAACTCCAAGCTGACCGAATATTATAGACATTATCAATGCCAAAACCCAGTTTACTTTTTTCACCATGAAATATCTATGATTGTGGAGTTTTTAAACATAATTAACAACCTAAATACTTAAAACTGCAAAATTTATTTAATTTCATGGAAGAGTCACAGGATTCTAGAAATAGAATTTCAGCAGGAAGTTATGATCTAAATAAATTTCTTTTTGGCGGTTATGAAAACGATATTATTACAACAATCTATGGGGCAGGCGGAAGCGGAAAAACAAATCTTTGCTTAATAGTTGCTGTTTCGCAAGCAAAAAAGGGCAACAAGGTTATTTATGTTGATACTGAAGGCGGATTTTCTTCCGAAAGAGTTGCTCAACTTTTGGATAAGGACAAAACGCTCTTAGAACAGACACTTAAAAATATCATGATACTAAAACCAACCTCGTTTGAAGAACAGGAAGAATCGTTTGATCAGCTTTTAAAATTTGTAAAAAAGGGGGGCATTTCTCTAATAATTATTGACAGTATTGCAATGCTTTATCGTTTGGAACTTGGAGATGCAATTAAATCGGAGGATACTCAGAATATTCAATCGGTTAACCGAGCCTTGGCAAATCAGCTTAGGGTTTTGACGGAAATTTCTAGAAAAGAAAATATTCCAGTCGTAGTAACTAATCAGGTTTATTCACAATTTATTCAAAACGAAAATGAGCAGAAAGAAAGACAGGTGTCAATGGTTGGCGGAGATTTGCTGAAATATTGGTCTAAATGCATAATGGAAGTAAGAAACAATCACGGAAGAAGAAGTTTAATTTTAAGAAAACACAGAAGTTTGCCAGAAAAAGAATTGGAATTTGAAATTGTAAATAGTGGAATTAGAAGACGAGGAATATTCTAACTAGACAAGTTTTTAAATGATATTTCGCTAATTATTATATGTATAAATTATCAAAAAATAAATTGCTTGGTCTTATTGTTGTTGGACTTTTTGCTTGCATTTACCTAGCTAGGGATTTTTTTTCTTTATTTTCTAAAATATCTTTGACCGGTTTCACAATAAACTATAATTTCTTCTCTAATTTACTTATACCGACTGCCGTAACTTCTATTATTTTTTCAGCTCTCGGAATTATTACTACAATTTTTTTAATAACTGATATTAAAAAAAGAGGATTCGGTAATACTTTCCCAGTCAGAGGATATTTAATCTCATTAATAATGCTTGTAACAATTTTTGGAGTTAATTATTATATTACGCTTTTCCCTTATGGAAACATCGTTTTGAATGTTGTGAGTTTTATACTTCAACTTATGATTTATGGTGTAATTTTACCATATTTATTTATCGCACAACTAAGTTATATAATTCTTCTTTTAAGGGGAGAAATAAAAAGAGTTCAGTAAAATGGCAAGAAAAACAATTATATTCTGGCTTATCGTAATATTTTTTGTAACTTTTTTCTCTTCGGTGATTTATATGAATCAAGCAAAAGGATATTTTATTTTTTCAACTCCGGAATTAAATCAAACATATATTTCATTTAGATTTGATGATGCTCTGTCGTCTCAGGCGCAGGCATATTCGCTATTAAAAGAAAATAATATGACGGGCTCAATTTATGTGATAACTTCTAAACCGGATTCAAATATAGAATGGGAGAAAAAATATTATCTTGGGTGGGATAAAATTGTAAACGTTAGTTCGTTTATGGAAATGGGAAGTCATACGAGAAATCATACAAATCTTATATATTCTAGAGATTTGGAAAATGAGATAAATGGCAGCAAAAAAGATTTGGCAGAAAAGGGAATTAACGCGTCTACATTTGTTTATCCTGGCGGAAATTATAATACTCAAACTATAAAGAAAGTTGAAGAAAATTACAAATGTGCTTCGACACAAGATGTTGGCACAAATTCTATTCCATTAAGAACACATTTGCTAAAGGATTTTACATTTAGAGCGTCTAATGATTTGGGTACTATAAAACGAGCCATAAAACCTGGCAAGTGGAATATTATAACCTTTCATGATATAGGAAATCTTTCTGATGTTAAAATAGAAGGATTATATGGCGGAGTTGCTAGGCAGAATGCGGTAAGTTTTGAATTTTTCAAAGAAGTTGTTCAATATGTAAAAGAAAATAACATTAGTGTTATTACAATAAAAGAAGGATGCGAGAGGTTTGGCGATGGTAAAGAATAAAAAATCAAGAAAAATATTATGGATTTTTGCTTTGTTAATTATAATTTACATTATATTTTTTTTGTATTCGAATATAGATCTTTCCAAGCAAAGAGAAATGGTTTATTATGAAAAATTTAATTTTGGAAATGGTTCTTTTATTAACTATGGCTATGAAATATTTAATGGAACGGAGCCGATTTTTTTAAATAGAAGTCAAGATACCGTCGTTTTGCTTTTGCATGGAATGGGTGGAACTCCGATTGAGCTTGAAGAGATGGCACATTTTTTGGGAGATAAAAACATTTCAGTAGTTGTTCCGTTAATGCTCAATCAGGGCAGAGATTATGATTCTATAAAAAAACTGGATGGATATGAAGAATATCTGCAAGTTGAAGAAATTCATAAAGAATTGAATAAAAGTTATGAGAATGTTTTTATCGGAGGATTATCTACTGGCGGATCACTTTCTTTGAAACTTGGAGAAAAATATAATTTGAGCGGAATTATTTCCTTGGCAACTCCAATTATTTATGGGTCAAATTTTCTGGGAGACTTTACGTTTTATTTTTTTAAGACCGTTAAGTTTATTTCACCTAGCGTGAGAAGAATAGAGTATGGCCTTGCGAAAGATCCTAGTGTTGCGGAAAAACTTCCCTCGTTTGATAGACTTCCGTTAAGTGTTTTGCTCGAGGGTGAAAAACTTAGAATTGAAACAAGAGATAATATTAAAAAAATAAATTCTCCAATTATTATATTACAATCTTCTTTTGATAATCGTGCTGCTCCAGCTTCAGCACAATACATTTTTGATAATGTAAATTCTGAAAATAAAAAATTGGTTTATTTAAATAATTCTGGGCACGTTATAACTATGGATTATGATAAGGAAATTGTTTTTGACGAAGTATACAAATTCATAAGTCAAAATAAAAAGTAACTAAGGAAGAGGTGTATTTTGAACTCTTGTTCGCAAAGACTCGTATTCAGCATCCGTATAAACTCTACCCGTATTTACTCGCATATCTCCAGAAGAATATTTTCCAGTTCTTCCATATTGCCTCATTGCTTCAACTGCTCTATCGGTAATCGGCATATCTGGCCAATCCATATTCACAACATCTTTAGGGTCTCTCAATCTCATTTTAGTTTTCCTCATTAACTTCTTCTTTAATTTCTTCTTTCTTATTCGCAGATTCTTTTTTCTCAGCGCTTCCTTCTTCTGCCTCAGCACCTTCTAATTCTTTTTGTTTTGCATATTCTTCTTTCTTCTTTTGCCATTCTGCATTACTAGGGCATTTCGGATTAAAACAGAATTTCCACGGTCGTCTTCCTTTTTTAAGAGCCATAACCATCGGGAATTGACATTCTTTACAAAGCTCACTAACTTCTTCGCCTTTCTCATCTTTGATTCTTGCGGGTTTCATCATTCCGGTTGGCGGCAAAGAGAAAATAGTTTTACAGGCAGGATATTTGTCACAACCAATAAAATATCTTCTGTATTTTTTACCAAACATGATTCTCAATCTTCCTTCTTTGCAATTCGGACATTGATTTAAAGTACTGTCTTCTCTTTCTTGTTCATAAACAGCCTCGTTTGCTTCAGCTAAAGACTTGCCAATCTTATCTAAATTCTTTGTAATATCTTTAGCTATTTTTCTAATGGAAACTTTTGCTTCTTCCATAACTTTATTTTCCTTTTCCTGCCAACCAGACTTAGATGCAGAAATATCTTCCATTTCTTTTTCAATTTCTCTAGTCAATTCTTCGTCGACAATTGCTGGTGCATATTTTAAAAGTGTGTCAATTATTTTTTCGCCAAGTGGAGAAAGTTCAACACTTTTTTCTTTAACATAACCTCTGTCGTAAAGTGTTTCAATAATATTTGCACGAGTTGCCTTTGTTCCTAAATCTCTTTTTTCAAGTTCTTTAACAAGTGAAGCTGCCGAATATCTTTGTGGCGGTTTTGTTTGTTTTTCCTCGGTCCTAATTTCTTCTACACTAACTTCGCCAATAATTGTTGGAATATCTTCGTCTTTAGTTGAGTTCGGATAAACATTCATCCAATTTTTTTCAACGATTTTTAATCCACGAGTATTAAATAAAAGTCCGTTTACATCAACGGTTACTTTTTTGTTTTCAACAATTGCAGGCGCACAAAAGCAAGCTATAAATCTTTTTACAATTAGATCATATAGTTTCTTTTCCATCTCATTCAATTCTTTAAAGTCTCCAGTTGGATAAATTGCTGGGTGCGCAGGGTCGGATTTTGGTCCTTCAGTTGGATTAGGATTAACAGCATATTTTGTAAGTTGGGTATACTTCTGAAGTTTTTTCATAATTTTATCATAGCCAATTCCAATTGGATATTTTTGAGAAGAGGTTCTTGGGTAAGATATAATTCCGCCGAGATATAACTCTTGTGCGACACTTAGGGTTTGCGATGGAGTTAATCCTGTCATTCTATAGGATTCTGTCTGAAGTGTCGTTAAATCAAAGGGAAATGGCGCAAGAACCTTCTCTTCTTCTAGCTCTGTTTTTGCGGTTCCTTTCTGATCTTTCAGATACTTAAATCGTGCAAGTTCCTTTTCATCAAATAAATCTTTTGGAAATTTAACTTCAATTTTTTGCCGGTTTAAATCTCTAACTCTTAGAAAAACTTGCCAGTAGGGTTCGGATTTAAATGCTCGAATGGTCATTTCCTTATCATAAATAATTTTTAGTGAAGGTCCCTGGACTCTACCGATTGAAAGAATTCTGAATTTTCCCGTAGAAGAAAGCGCTTTCATTAGACCACGAGAAAGATTAATTCCATAAAACCAATCCAAATGATGCCGAGTTTCACCAGCATAAGCTTCGCCCCAATTAATTGTCGGTTGTAAATTATTCCAAGATTCTTGAAGCTCATCTTTCGTTAGAGAAGAAAATTTCATTCTTTTAGCGTCATTTCTTTTGCAGATAAATCGCACAACATTCCAACCGATAACCTCTCCTTCAATGTCGTAGTCCGTTGCTACCACTACTTCCGTTGCTTCGCTTGCGAGTCTTTTCAGTGTATCATAATATTTTTTCGTAAAATCTGCTTTTTTAGATTGATAGTTTGGCATCCAGGAAACATCAAAATTTGGAAATTCGCCTCTTAACTCATTCTGCTTTATTCCAAATAAATGACCAACTGCACAACCAACTAAAACATTTTTTCCGTCTTTGTTAAATTGATAATAGGCAACCCCGTTTTTGTCTTTGCTTTTTTCATCGGTTCCATCTGAAAGCGCAGCAGCAATTTTTTCAGCAGCCTGAGGTTTTTCAGTTACAATTAAAACAGTATTTCCATTTGCAATAACTTTTGGCTTGGCGGAAACTTTCTTTTTTGGAGCAGGAGCTGTGATTTCTTTCTGTTCTGTAGGATTGACACTAGTAGGTGCAACTTTTGGTTCGTTAGAAATTTCTTTTTTTGTAGATATTTTCTTTTTCGGCATAGTTTACAGAACTTAAGAGGGTTTTTATTTGTTTGGGCATTCTATTGCTTACATAACTCTAAATATTCTTCGAAGGTTCTAGCGCGATTAGCCTCTCTTAATCTGGAAGGATTGCTTGCATAAGCATTACTAATAACATCAACTGATTTCTTTGCATTTGTAGCAAATATATTTTGCCATTCTGGAAATTCTTTATATAAAATATTATCTGCAACAGCATAATTAACCTGTCCTGGATTAACAACATACCTGTCGGCATTAACACTTCCTCTTTCCTTATTCACTGTGTGAAATAAAAAATTTGATGTTTGTCTATCCATTTTACCTTCGGACCAAGCAACGGAGATTAACTTATCAATAATTTCCTCGGACATTCCAGCCTCAATATAATTTCTAGAATAATATTCGTAGACACTTTTCCCAATAGCACTAAAATCTACATTGGCCCACTGTCCGGGTTTTACAAAAGTAAAAAAGAAAGCACGAGCTTCTAATAGTGGCGAAGATTGCGACCTTGCCTGTAGAATATCCATATTCGCCCTGGCAATAGCTAATGACTGATTTTTATCCCCGCCTTTAAAATCAAAATTTGCATAAAGTTTTGCCACGTCTTCATATAATGAATGCTCATACTTAATGAATGGGCAATTAAAAAAATCTACATGATCCATCTCATGTCTTAGAGAACAAAGATCAGTCATCTCAAACTCTTTGGAAATTTTTGGGAACAAGTTACTTAATTCATGTTTCACACATGGAGCATTATTTATTACATATTTCCTACGCGTTTCATAATCTTCACCCAGTTCCTTTAAAAAATTCTGACGTGCCGATAGTCCTTTTTCGGGAAAGCGTTGCTCGAATTTTTTAATATATTTTTCAGGATCTTCAATAATTTCAAAAATTTCCTTTTCATTTGTTGCCGATAAAAAATCTCTTGTTTTATCAAAATATTCCTGTATCCCAAACATCTTTTCACGATCTGATCCTCCAAGTCTTTCCATGACAGACATGCCAACATTGATATGAATTTCAGAACCATCCTGTGTTCGCCTGGCAGTTGCCAATGCTCCCTGTGTATTATAAAATGACGTAATAATTTTAACATCGCTAGGACTAGAAAGTCCCAATTCTGCTCTTTCCTTTAATGTTGTTTCTAATTCAGATTGTATTCTAGGCTTTAATCCCTCAAATTCTGGTATTGAAGATATTTCCATATGCATAACATGGGCTTTCTATTTATAAATGTAACTATATAATGGTAACATTAAAAATATCAAAGTGGCAAAAATAGACTAAAAGAAAGTACGGCACAAATAGAACACTCTGAAAAATTACTATTAAAATTTATATTCCTACAAATTTCCCTTAATCCATTCTCTAATAGAATCTTCGGGTCGAACTCCGACAAATTCGTCGATAACTTCGCCACCTTTGAACATTTTTACAGCAGGAATTGACATTATATCATAATTTCCAGCTTGAACTTGGTTTTCCTCAACATTATATTTTCCAATTATAACTTTGCCCTTGAATTCTTTTTCCAGCTTTTCAATAATTGGTTTTAATATCATACATGGTCCGCACCAGGATGCCCAAAAATCTACAACAACAGGCATTTTCTCGCTTGCCTCAAGAACTTCTTTTTCAAAATTTGCGTCTGTAATTTCTGTCATAATAATCTCTAATTATTTTTGTTTATAAAGATTTGGAAAGGGTGATGACTAAAAGATTTATTAACCAGTATTTATTAATAATATTATGAAGACAAAAATAATTTGTACAATCGGCCCGGCGAGTATAAATTTCGGAATTCTAAAAAAAATGAAAGTTGCTGGTATGAATATTGCAAGAATTAATACCAAGTATGGAAACCCAGAACAATGGGAAAAAATAATGGACAGTATAAAAAATATAGGAGTTGAAATAATGATTGATATAAAGGGCTTGAGTGCGATAGATTGGGCGATTACACAGAAGTTCGATTATCTTGCGGTGAGTTTTGCTAATAATTCCTCAATGATAAACAACATAAAAAAGAAAGTTGATAAAAAAATAAAAGTTATTGCAAAAATTGAAACACAATCGGGAATAAAAAATATAGATGGAATAATAAAAGCAAGCTGGGGAATAATGGTTGCAAGGGGAGATTTGGCAAAAAATGTACCGTTTGAAAATGTTCCTGTTCTTCAAAGAGAAATTCTGAAGAAATGTAGAGCCTCAAAAAAATTCGCAATAACTGCAACCGAAATGTTACTTTCTATGACTAAATCAACTTCTCCAACTCGTGCAGAGGTAAGCGATGTTGCAACGGCAATATTTTTAGGTTCTCATGGAATTATGTTGAGTGAAGAAACAGCTATTGGTAAACATCCAGTTCTGTGTGTTTCAACAATGAGAAAAATAGCAAACGAGGCAGAAAAGAGCTTGAGTAGGATATAATTACAATAATTTAAATATAATTGATTTACTAGTTTCTATATATTGCACCAAGTTACAAATATATGGTCTATCACAACAAGATTTAAAAATAGCTAAAATATAAAGATATATGGATTCCGGGTTAGATTTGGATAACATAATTAGGCCAAAACTTGCTAGGATGGAGGATGTTCTTATTTTCGACTTGTTTTCTAGATCAGAATTAAAATCTAACGATAGAATTTATCAACCTGGGGGAGTTGTTATCGTTCCGACTTTAGAAAATCAAGCAGATTATTTTGGAATGATGTTGCCTCCGGATATTCCTTCTTCCTTTTTGGAATTTATGATTAAAGAAACTGAAAATCTTGAGGCACGAGCCGGAAGATTTACTCACCCAGATGAACGACCATTTTTCCCAAATAATACTCGGCCTATTGTTGATCAAAAGTATCAGCCTGTTCCTGTAAAAAGAACTGGAATAAATTTAAATTCAGCTATAGCGGAAATGTACAAAGATATTATTCCTTTCATTTGTGAAATTGGTGACGATGGCCACTATGGTTCAAGTGCGACTTGTGATATTAAATGTCTGAAGGATTTGTCTCAGAGAATACATTTTGGGACTTATGTTGCCGAAAGTAAATTTCAACAAAGCCCTGGTGTTTATGAACCGATGATTAAGACAAACGACAGACGAGCAATTCTTGCTGCACTTACTGATACAAGGGTTGAGTATGATGTTTTAGCACGAGTTAGGGAGAAGGGTGCAAGATATAAATTAAATTCAATGATTATTGAGGATTTTTTTAAAGAGAGAATAATTCCCATGACTAAACAAGTTGAAGTCGAATATCTGATAAAAAGAGGCGCGGATTAAAGTGACTGGTATTATTAGACTACCATCTGGTAGCGATTTAGAAAGAATAACCAATCCTCAAGTTTTTTTTAGAGAAAACAAAGAAGATTTTATGAATATTGTGCAAGTTGTTCGTGATGCTTTCGGCACACCAATGACAGAGGAAGATATTTATCAACACCTAACTATGCCATCTAAAGTATATCTATTGAAAGATAGCGGAAAAGTTTTCGGAATGTGTTCTTATTCTCCAAAAATACTAAACGGAACAAGGGTTTTATTTGTTGATGGGATTGCAATTAATCCCAACGCACAAGGACGTGGTGTTTTCGGAGAAGTTACTCTGATAGCTAAAGAAGACGAAAAATTTGTTGCATTAAAAACCCAAAATCCGAGGATGTATCGTGCGCTTGAAAAGTTTTCTCATAAAATTTTCCCAAATGATTCTCTAATTTTTCCAGAAAGAATATCAACTGTAATGAAAGACTTGGCAGATAATCTACACTTAAAAGTTGATTCCTTAATGGTAGCAAGGGGTTTCTATGGAACTTCATTATATCCCCTCGCATTGAATCATCAAACCGCTAGCCGCTTATTTGACGATATCTTGAAAGTTGATTACAAAAATGGTGATTCCGTTCTGTGCCTAGGAACTAAGTAATTTTAAAATTTAAATTTTCTTTGCAGCCATGCAAATTATTCCCTTGTAAGAATCTTCTCCAACAAAAACTGGAACAAAATCAAATGGGGCAAATTGTTTTTCCATGTCCTCTTTGATTATGTCTCCTTTTTTTACGGCTTTAAAATTTGAAAGATAACTTTTTGCAGTTTTATCTCCATAAATAATATCAAATATTTCGAACACATCTAATTTAACGCATGAACAATCTTTATCAAAATTCCTTTCTAGGTTTTTGATTAAATGTGCGATTTCTAAGGCATTCTCTTTTCTATCGTGCGGGCCGACTTCTAAACTAATTGCACAGTTAACATTATCTATCAAAGAAGCTCCTTTTGCAAATTTTTCTGTCATAACAATAACTTTCTTTAGACCCATTTTTTTTGCAAGATTAAATTTTTCTTCATTTGGTTTTGTAATTATACCAAAAAGCTCAATCCCGCCTGACGAAGAATGTACATCAACGATATATTTGAATTTTTTTATATCTCTCAAAAGATTATAGGCACATTTTTCTTCATGTAATCCATTTTCTTTTCCCGGGAAACAACGGTTCATATCTGTTTCTAAAAACCTCACGTTTTTCGTCAATGCCTTTGGATTTGCAATAAAAGTTTGTGCGTTGATGGATAACATTTTCTTCACCTCTAGACCGACAGGTTCGTCTCCATGCAAACACACAACAACGCCAATTTTATCCATTTTTTGAAGAGTTAAATTTAGAATCGCAAATAGGAAAACTTACAATTTTCTTATGAACACCAGAGGCAATCAAAACTCATTCTGTTAAGGGCAAAGGGCAGTTTATAAATTTTTCTTATTTTCTTATTTGTAAATACTAACTTTTATTAACTTATTTTCTCTATTTGTTTTATGCTATACTCAAAACTTTGCGAAGTTTATGAAAAACTTGAAGCAACAAAAAAGGGACTTGAAAAAACTTCAATTTTAGCTGAATTTCTAAAAGAAATAGTTTCGGAGCCAGAGACAATTTATTTATTGCAGGGAAGATTTTTCGCAGATTATGACGAGAAAGAGACTGGAATTTCAGAACAGCTGGCAATAAAATCAATTTCAAAATCTTCAGGTGTTGCTGAAGAAAAAGTTGTTAAGGAATTTAAGAAAGTAGGGGATTTGGGTAAAACCGCAGAATCTTTAATGAGTTCGGGAAAGCAACAAAGTTTATTTGCGCAAAAACTAACAACAAAAAAAGTTTTAGAAAATTTAAGAAAACTTCCGGAAACAGAGGGCAAGGGTGCAGTCGATAGAAAATTTGGAATTATTTCAGAAATGATGAATTCTGCTTCGGCAAAAGAAGCTAAGTATATTATCAGAACAATTTTAGGTGATTTAAAGGTTGGAATTGGAAGCGGTTTACTAAGAGATTCTATTGTTGAGTTTGCATTTCATCCGAAAGATATTGAAGAGAAAAAGCAAAAAATTGAGATTGTACAAAATGCTTTAGATAAGGCAACAGATTTTGCGGAAGTTTTTGAAAAATCAGCCAAAGGAGAAAAAGAATTGGCAAAGATTTCACTTTCCCCTGGAAAACCAGTAAAGGTCATGCTTTATCCAAAAGCAAAAGATATCAAGGACGCGTTTGAAATTGTTGGAAAACCTGCAGCGTTTGAATTCAAATATGATGGATTTAGAATGATGATAAATAAAGATGAACATGGAGAAATAAAGATTTTCACAAGAAGACTAGATAATGTAACCAAACAATTTCCCGATGCTGTTGAATCAGTAAAAAATGTCGATGCTAAAACTTTTATTATTGACTGCGAAGCGGTGGGCTATGATCCGAAATTAAAAAAATATAAACCATTCCAAGACATTTCTCAGAGAATAAGAAGAAAATATGACATTGAAAAATTAGAAAAAGAGCTTCCTGTAGAGCTGAATGTTTTTGACATAATTTATTACGATGGGAAATCTTTAATTGAAGAACCATTTAAAGAAAGAAGAAAAATTATTGAAAAAATTATAAAACAAGTTCCTTTCAAAATAAAACTAGCAGAACAAATTATAACTGATTCGGAAGATGAAGCTGAAAAGTTTTACAATAAGGCTCTTGAAGAAAACCAGGAAGGCTTAATGGCAAAAAATCTAGAATCAATTTACAAACCGGGCGCAAGAATTGGTTATGCTGTAAAACTAAAACCAGATCCAAACGAATTCGATTTAATAATTACAGGTGCAGAATATGGAACGGGAAAACGAGCTGGTTGGCTTACAAGTTTTGATGTTTCATGTAAAGATGAAAATGGAGAATTACTAGAGATTGGAAAAGTTTCAACGGGATTAAAAGAAAAAGAAGAGGAAGGTTTGAGTTTTCTTGAATTAACAAGAGAGCTAAAAAAAATTATTATTAGCGAAGACGGAAAACATATTCAAGTTAAACCAGAAATAATTGCAACAATTGGCTATCAAAATATCCAAGCCTCTCCAACGTATACTTCAGGCTATGCAATGAGATTTCCGCGAATGATTGTTCTCAGACCAGATAAAAGCTTGAAAGATATTGCAACTTTGGAAGACGTTAAAAACGAAGCCAAGAAAGGAAATTAAAAGCCTCGTCGTACTCAAATCATAACCTTTATAAACCCCTCGCGCCCTTTATAAATAAGATGGCAAAGGAAAAACCAGAAGATTCTTTAAAAGTTCAAAATATTGTTGCTACAACTTCTCTCGAAAAAGAAATTTCTTTATCCAAATTAGCTCGAACACAACCAAACACAGAATATAATCCAGAAACATTTCCGGGATTAGTTTTAAGAGTTAAAAAACCAAAATCAGCAGTTCTTGTTTTCTCATCAGGAAATTTAGTTTGCACTGGTGTAAAATCTATTGCTCAAGTTAAGGAAGTAGTTGAACAAGTTATAAAACAATTGAAAAAAATCGGTGTTCATGTTACGGTAAAACCAAAAATAAATGTTCAAAACATTGTAGCATCTGGAAGTATAAATCTTGATTTGAATTTAAACACTCTTTCATTAGAGTTAGAAAATACAGAATATGAGCCAGAACAATTTCCAGGATTGGTTTACAAATTGGTTGACCCAACAGCAACTTTCTTACTATTCAGCAACGGTAAATTAGTTTGCACTGGAACAAAAAATAAAGATCAATTGGAAGAATCTATGAAGCAATTGAATAAAAACGTTAGAGCAGCTTTAAAGAGATTAAAGGAAAACGAAAGCCAAGCAAAAGAAGAAGAATTTTAATTTATATTCATGCCACTAAATATTATTAAACTTTTAATTTGTATTTTTATATGTGAATTTGCAGGAATTATTGGTTCTATTTTTAATATAAAATCAATTCCTAAATGGTATTCTAAAATAAAGAAACCAAGCTTCAATCCTCCGAGTTGGATTTTCGGTCCGGTTTGGACAATTTTATATTTATTAATGGGAATTTCTCTTTATCTCGTATGGAATTCTGGAAAAATAACTACGTTAGTAATAATAATTTTTAGTATTCAACTAATTTTGAATATGGTATGGTCATTTTTATTTTTTGGAATTAAAAAACCCGGCTATGCATTCGCAGAAATAATTCTTTTATGGATTTCTATAATTTCAATGATGTTCGTATTTTATCAAATTTCTAACATTGCAGGACTAATTCAAATACCTTATTTGATGTGGGTAACATTTGCTTCTGTGTTGAATTTTTCTTTGTGGAAGCTGAATAAGAGATAATCCCAAATCTCTAAAAACCCAATTCTCCTAATTATTTCATGCCAAACAAATTTCGTGAATACAAAACTTCATCAGGTAAAATAGTTCTCATGGGAAAGTCAGCAGAAACAAATGAAGGGCTAATCGCACAAGCTGAAAAAAACGAATTTCTCTTGCACACAAAAGCACCAGGAAGTCCGTTTACAAACACTAAATCTCCTTCATCTGAAGTCACAAAAAAAGACCTAGAAGAAGCCGCAGTCATGTGTGCAAAACATTCTCAAGATTGGAGAGACAATAAAAAAGATATTTTAGTTCATTATTTTTTAGCAAACGATGTTTCTAAATCAAAAGATATGAAAACAGGAACATTTGGCGTAGGTAAGTGCAAGGAAATTCTAGTAAAAAAACAAACGATTTTAGAGTTTGAGAAAACCCAAAATAAGTAGGCTTATAAACAATAAATCTTTTTCTAAAATATGCCAAACAGACGAAATCAGATAATGCAAATTCAAATTGGGAAAAATGGACTTACTCAGGGAGTTATTGATCAAATTAAAAAGTTATTTGTAGATGAAGAGATAATGAAAATTTCTATTTTAAAATCGGCCTGCAGAGATAAGGCGGAAGCACAAGAAATCGCAAACAAAATTGTTGAGACGCTTGGGAAAAATTATACAGCAAGATTGGTTGGTTATGTAGTAACTATCAATAAGTTTAGACGAGAAGTTAGAGATTAATAACCTTTATAAACCCAAAAACTAAGAATATTATGTGTTAAAGTTCCGTTCGAAAGAACGTTGACAATTTATCTTCGAAAGAAGGGCACAATTACAAAACATGGCAAGAACAATATTTACAAAAGATCCTCAAGCATTTAATGTCGCACTAGCTGAAGCATTACAAAATATTCCAGAAATTAAAGCACCCGAATGGGCATTTTATGTAAAAACTGGAGTTTCAAAACAAAGAGTTCCTGAAAGTTTTACATTCTGGCAAACAAGATCAGCTTCTATTCTTAGACAATTATATATCAACGGAGTTGTTGGTGTTGAAAGATTAAGAACAAGATATGGTGGAAGAAAAAACAGAGGAGTAAGACCGGCAAGATTCAAGAAATCATCTGGAAAAATGATTAGATTAATTTTACAGCAATGTGAAAAAGCTGGTTTAGTGGAAACAATCAAAGACAAGCAATTTGGTAGAAGATTAACACAAAAAGGAAGAGATTATTTGGATTCTATAAAGGTTGCAGACGTAACAATCAGAGAATTAGAAGATTATATTGGAAAAGACAGAGTTATTGTCGAACAAGAATTAAATGAGAACATAACAGAAAATGGTATTGAAACACAATCAGAAGAGTAAGAAGCTTCATTTAGAAGTATGGGGCAAAAGAACTAAGTGGGCTCCGTTTTGGGCTGTATTAAAGGCAAAAGGAAAGGGTAAGAAAGCGCATCCTTCAGCTATAACTCATGTCAAAAGAAATTGGAGACATAGAAAATTAAAAATTAAACCAAGAAGAATGCAGAAGAGCTTTTTAGGCTAATGGTAGAAACAAAAATCGAAGATAAAATTGAACTTGAGAGAGAATATATCGTTCCACTTAGAAGTGAATTTCACAAGGCTAAAAGTTACAAGAAAGCAAGAAGAGCGGTTATCGCATTAAAACAATTTATTGCTAAACATATGCATGTTGAAGAAAGAGACTTAAAAAAAGTTAAGATTGATATGTATCTTAACGAAGAGCTTTGGTATAGAGGTATTAAAAATCCAATACATAAGGTAAAAGTTAAAGCTGTTAAAAAAGGCGGAATTGTCTATGTTACTCTTGCAGAACCTGCAGCAGTTGTAAAATTCAAGATGGCTAGAGATGCAAAAAGAAATGCTCCGGTTCAAAAAACAAATATTAAGCATGATAAAGCAAATGATCATACTGAAGAATCTGAAAAGAAAGAAACTGCAGAAGACAAAATTGAAAACAAAGAAAAGCAAGAAGCAACTGCTGAAGCTGGATTTGCAGAAAATAAAACAGAAGCAAAAGCTAAGAAACAAACTCAACAGGTAAAACACGAGAAAAATACAACTCCGTTCAGACAAGTTCTTCAAAGATAAAATTATAATTGTTTAATTGACTATATTATATGATTTATGTCTGATTATTATTGTTACTCCTACTAAGATACAACAACCGAAAGATTTATAAAGTATTTAGTGCTTGTATATTTATCAAAAGGAGCTAATATGGCAGACGAAAAAGCTAAACCCATCACATATTCTGAAACTAATGCTAGTGAGAAATTTAGCAAAGATTATTTCTCTGGAAGAGTTGGATATTTTTCTGAATTGCAAAAATTAAGAGAATCAAAATTGGAAAGTTCTGACTCCCTTCAATCATATTTAAATATAGATCCTTCTGCGGCATCATTAGATAGAGATTATGCTCGTCAAAACTTAGAGAGAATGGTTGGAAATGAAGCTGGACGTCTTGGCGAATTTACGCAAAAAAATTTTAAAGATTTAAGTTCCCTTCTTTCTGAGAAAGATGGAATTGTGGCTGCAATTAGTACTCCCGCATTAAAACAAAAGGGAAAGGCAAGCGATAATCCAGACGAAGAAGCAAAAAGAAAAGAAAAGGAAGACAAATACAATAAAGTTGTAGAGAAAATTTCAAAATATCAGGAAACAGCAAGAAGAATTAAGGAAGATCCTGAGAAATATTTTAATGAAAGAATAGAAAAATTAAAGGTTGATAAAAAGAGTGCGTATTACAAATTCTTATTACAAGGTAAAGAAGAATTACTTAAAGCTGATAGTCATATTTCTCAAATCATTGCACAAAAGACTATTGACAAATATGGATATAAAAATTATTTGAATCAAAATTTCGCAATAGCAAAAGGACTTGAGAAAATATCTGATGAAGAAAAGGCAGCAGAAAAAAAAGTTAATGATCTTGAGCTTGAAATTGAAATGGGGGATAATGCAAAGGCAAAGGTAGAAGCAATGAAGACATTTGAAAAAGCAGAAAAAGAGCTTAATGAAAAATATAAAGATAATATATCTGCAAGAGAAGCTGTTAAGCAACTAACTTTTGGAATAATGCAGGGAGCCGCTCAAGCAATTGAAGAAGAGAAGGCTAAAAAGGCAGCTGAAGAAAAGGCTAAAGAAAAGAAAGCTGCTTAAAATGAAAGAACCTTTAATTATAATTCCTGGTAAAATTCCTTTAGAATTTTTTGATGACAAAAAGATTGATTTAGGTATGAGATATATTGTTAATCAATTAATGAATCACGGATATGATACTATTTTTAGTTGTGATGGTCACGAACGAGATCGAGCATATATTACATATTCCAGAGGAACTGGTGATGGATCTTTTGAAAAAAATGCAAAATATTTAGGATTTAGTCCAAGAATAAAAAAATCATGTTGTGTTAATAAAAATACGCCTTTCTGTGGAAATTGCGGATGGGGCGATGCTCAAATTGTTTATGATAAACATCAAGAAACTCCGAATAGATTGGCTATATTCTAGACAAATTTTATTGACTTTTAATTAGCAATTCTGAAATTTTTGACATTTCTCCGACGAAGGCATCTGTGTTATCTCTTATTTCATCTAACTTTTTTCCCGAGATGGATGTAACTTTACCGTGCGTAATTTCTTTCATAAGAGAATGAACTTCAGTATAAAAATCCACAAATTTTTGATTAGTTAATTTCTTTTTAACAAAATTTTCTTCCATTATCTCAGCAACATGTTCTGGAGATGGCGGTAAAATATTTGCTGAAATTAATGCAGCATGAGCGGAATCAACACAGGCCCAGTAAAATCCGTCGATGGCACCGAGTATTGAAGATCGTGCTCTTGCTAAATGATTTGGAACTCTTTGCAATAAACTATAAACTGCTTCTGGCGTTGAACGAATTTTCCCTTGTTGCAATAATGCTTTTTGCGGATTAAAAAAACCTCCGTGATCTATTAATGCTTCGCCATATCGTAAAACATTTATAACAACTGGATCGCCACGCATAAGATCTTGCCACCAGGTAGAAAGCTTGACTGTGTTTATATGAAGAGATTTAATATAAGGATTTCTTTGAATTATTTTACCCAACTCTTCTCTGTAGGTTGCTATTAATTCTTCGTCCCAAATAATTGTTACGTCGTCGATGATTATTATTAAATCAATATCTGATTCTTTTTTAGATTCATTTTTAGCTGAACTTCCGAAATAAACGATTGCCTTAACCGTTTGCTCAAACTGATTGTAAACTTTTGTTGCAAAATCTAAAGCAATTTCTCTTTCAGTAGCGATAAGCATTGTGGGAACATTTTGAGAATTAGATTTTGGGATTTCATCTACATTCTTTACGTGAACAGATTTCTTTTTTTTATCAACCATCTCTCTTTTATATTCTATGTTTTTGCGTTTTATAAATGTTAGGATTTATTTTATCCTCAGTCTTTGTGATTTTTAAATTTTAGCGACTATGATTATCAAAACCTAATTATTCTACTCATCCTCAGCTCTCCAATAAATTAAATATTGTGTTCGAGCTAAGTATTCGGCGTCCCACTAAATCTCGATTGTGTCCCTGGAAGTTGTCCGCCCAGTTCTGCTGGCAAGGATGAAAATCCGCTTCCGTAGGTTGAAAAATGTTTCTCTGGAAGATAAGCCATAGGTCCGCCCATATATCCGCCGCCACTTGAAACTCCCGATGCCTGATTCCAATAGGGACCCATCATTCCGCCGTAGATTGGGCTTCCTAGCGCCGCCATGGTCCATGAGTGAGGAGATTTTTGAAAATGTTGGAAGAAACCTGGTGCCTCAACAATCTTTCTCATATCGCCTAGTTTTCCAGTTCTCTCGAGTTCTTTAAGAATTTCTTTAAATGGCACATTTCCCATTCCGGGAGCGAGATGAGAATCTGAATAGCCAAAATTATCAGTTAGATGAACATGTTTAACTAAAGGCGCAATTTTTGCCGTTTCACCAATTACATCCTTATCCGTAAATCCAGATTTTTTAAATAAATTAAGATGTCCAACGTCCCAAGTAACTCCTATTAATTTTTCTGCTGCTGCACTAGCATCTCTTTCATCCATACCATTTTTTTTCGCATTCTCAACAAATTTTTTTCTTGAATTCTTTATCAATCCCTCCATGTCTTCTGCCCTCGAGAAAGCCATGCCTGAATACATATTTTCTACCGCAATCATCGGAGCCTTTTCTCCTCCAAGTTCTTTATATCCTCTCCATGCAACTGCGCCCAAAGTCTCAGCTGCCTTTTCCTTTGCAAATTCTTCTGCGTTTACAAGTATCTTGGGAGCTCCCCATTTTTCTTCAGACTCTTTAGTTTCTAGTTTATTTTTATCATGAGGGGAGTAGCCGCTAGTTATGTTGTTTAGATCTTCATAGACGCTATTTATAAATTGAGCCTTTTCAACAATCAATCTTTTTTTGGCTTCATCATCAATTGCTTCCTTCTTTTTCTCATCAAACTTTTTTACATCATCCGCATACTTTTCTGAAATTTTCTTTAGCTCTCCTCTTTGTTCATCTGTACCAAATTTTCCGAGCTTATTCCAGAGCTGATTAACCTGTTCTTGATTCGTTTCAACGAGACCCTGAGCACGATTAATATTGCTTAAAAAACTTTTTTGTATTTCTTTATCTTCTATATCTCCAGTCTTATCCAGCCCTTGTCTATTAAAACTTTCAACCTCTTGATCCATTATACGTGTGTAATAATTTATGTGCTCTTTTTCTTTTATCCAACTGCTTTTATTTTCTTTTGCAATCATGTCTTCTGCTTTCGTTAGTTTACCGCCATTAGCATAATCTTTTGCACTCATATCTAAAGCGTATTCTCTTTCTTCTGGAATTACTCCGGCGATTTGTTTACTCTGTTTATTAAATACACCTAGTGAAACTCTATTCCATCTCGATTCTCCTTTTGACTCGTCTCCTGGACGATATTCTGCGCCCTGAACATTGGCTGTCGAGTGAATTACGACTGGAACATTATTTTCCCTATCTAACATGCTTGCTTTTTTTAGCGTGTCAAATAATTTTCTTTCAGCCTCTTTTCTATGCTCCTCGCTATATCCTGCTCGTTGTTCGAAACCCGATGGATCTATAATTGGCGCGTGAACGGATGGCTTGACTCCAGTTAATTTCATTAACGCACGCATTTCATCAAAATTTTGTATGGGAATTTGATCGGCAGTTTCTGGACTAACCATTGTAACCTCGAATGCTTTCACACCCTGCTTGATTGCATTAACGGTTTCCTTGAGCTGATTTGCTGTTTGAGCAGAGCCTGGAAATCCTAGATTATTTGACATTTTATAATCATGATTTCCCAGAAAAGCTCCACCTGAAGAATAATTGGAATCAAAACTAGAGATTCCTCCGCCATAAAAATTTTCGTAACTAGTATCACCCATAAATAATTAACGGCGAGGATATATTTAAAGTTATCCTGTGTATTTTTTGAACCTATCCGAAGGCCTTTCCCACGGCAGAGTGTTTGTTGTGCTGATTTGAACTGGTGCATATTTTGTTGTGCCTTCAAGATTATCTTCAGAATCTCCGGAAGAATTTTCGACTACACGAGATCCTCGCATCTGACCAGAAGAGTTTGATGTTACTATTGATCTTGTAAGAGGATTATTGTCTGGCACATTCTGCACTAATTTTCTATTGTTATCGGATGATTCATAGCTATTTCTTGCCTCACTGTAAAGCGCCTCTTGCTTTTTTTCTCCCGATGCTGTTTCCACGAACTGAAGATTCTTTTCAAGATTTTGAGTATTCTGTAAACCTGCTCTGGAATTTGCAAAACCTAAACCTTCCGGACCTAAAGAAATGTTTTGCGATGTCATTAATGAAGAAGATGTAAAATCTCTGGAATTATTTTCTTCTACTGGCAACTCATTTTCTATAGTTTCTTTTTTCAAATCTTCTTTTTTATCTAATTTTTTTTCAGAATTATCTTTTTCTTTTTGTGGGGAATTTTTTTTAATAAGCTCGTTTAATTTTTTCTCAAGACTTTTAACTTCGTCATCTAAATTTTTTTTTATTTTTACTTCAACCATAAATAAATCAATTTAGAAGAGTTTAATTATTTAGCGGTTGCTAATTCAAAAATGTTTCTTTAAATAATCCTGCCATATCCTTTTCAGATTTTTCAACTTTACCGTTGTCAAAATTCTCTGGAGAGGAAGCCATTGCATGAGCTTTCTTATAAATATCATATACTAAATACAAAAAAGTATTGGCTTTATCTGCTGCATCTTTTCTAACTATTTTTTCTACAAAATTATCTTTTTCTATATCCTTGGGAGACTTAATTTCTTTTTTGTCTTCTTTTTTCCCTCCGAATGAAAACGTTGAAAGATTAAATATGGCGCTGAACGGATTTATGTCATCTTCTTTTTTCGCTTTTTCTTCTTCTTTTTTCTTTTCTTTATCGCCCGTGAAACGATCTATATCTTCCTTGAGTTGTTCTAAAGCAACACCCGTATTTCTTTCAACAAGAGTAATGCCGTCTCCAATATCAGCATCTTCCATGGTTTTTTTTACTAAAGCCATTTCTTCAGAATTTAATGCATAGCAATCAAATGTTATATCAAATCTTCCGCCAAAAGAGTATGTGTAACCACTCTGTCCTCCCTGTCCCGCCTTTTGTCCGAGATGCCCTCTATATTTAAGAGAAACGATAAGAACTGCAGAATAATCTCTTTTTAATTTATAACCGGCCTTTTCATAAACTGGCTGCATTTTTGCCTTGCTTGTTCCCATTAGGGTAAGCTCAAACATTGAAGTAGAAAAAGCACTTACTAATGCTGCGTGGTTTTCAAAACCCTTCATTCTTAATTCTTCTGCAGCTTTTAAATATGGACGAGCCCATTTTGTATACATTTTTAAATTTTCGACTTCAGACTTTAAATAAGATTTTTCTATTTCAAATCTTTTTGTTAATTCTTTTTCTGACATATCTTTCCAAATTAAAAATTCACCCATTCTCGGAATTAACACTCTAAGCACCGAATCATTTATGACTCCATCCGGACCGGCCATTTTCTTTAAACTTTCAACATCATTGGCAACTAAAAATGCTTCTCGTAAAGTAGTGTATCCCATTTCTGCAGACATTTGATGAATACTTCCCCTTCCTCTCTTCAAATCTACTTGATCCAACCAAATATTTTTTAATGCAAGCATTCCTTCTTCTTGTTCTTTTTTATCCTTGGAATTTGCTCTCTTATATTGCTCAAGTCTCATTTCAAATTCTTTTAAATCATAAACTAGATTTAGAATTGTCTTTACTAAAGTATTCGTATCAGCAAGAAGTTTTGTTGCCTGTTGCTGCATCGCTGTTGCCTTCGCGCCCATTTCTGAAAATTGTCCGCTTCCCGGAGAGGCCATAAAATTATCTGCAACTTTATCTACCTTAACGCCGGGCAAATTTTCCATAAAATCTAAAATCCAATAGTATACTGGTTCGAGCTGATTTTGTGGAGAGTCGTAAATAAGACTATAAGAAGAAAGGGGTTTTATTTTGGGTTTACCCTCGGATTTATTCTCGATTTTCTCTATTGCCTTAGCAATCCCATTTGAATGAATTATTTTCTTTATTTGATCTGGATCTATCGCAGAATAGCGATCTGGCACGACTGCCGCTATCACCGCCCTTATATCTGCCATAAAAATTAAATGTTAATGTTGTTTTTAAAGTTTGTTAACGAACATCTGGATGTTTTTAAGATAAATTTTTCTTTTTCAAAAATACGCAAAGAAAACTTTAAATAGTGACGAAACTCCAAAGTAGTATCAGACTCATGGCAACAGACCAAGATAAGCTTAGAATAACTTCCGAATTATTTAAGATTCCGGTTGAAAACAGAACTATTCTTTATGCTCCTCTTGCTGGCTCGGTCGTAGAGGTTACGCCAGGAGTTGAAAACTTTTTTTTCAAGATACAACAAGGGGCAAATCCATATGAAATAGATCCTGTATTGGCAGAACATTTATTCAAGACAAGAATTTTAGTTCCGGAAGGACAAAATAAATCATCCTCCTGCTCATCTTGCCATGAGACACATTATAGTCCTACATCTGTTACGCTTCTACCGACATTTGGATGCAATCTTAATTGTGAGTATTGCTATGCTTGTGCAGGCGATCTGTCTCAAGTTATAAAACCAGAGATAGCAAAGGCATCTATAGATTTTATTGTCGAAAATGCACTTAAAAAAAAATCGGATAATGTTAACGTGGGTTTTCATGGCGGAGGCGAACCTTTATTGTCTAGTAATTTGCCACTCATTAACTATGCGCTTGCGTATTTAAAAGAAACGTCATCTGCTGCTGGACTTAAAAGTCGTGCAGATGTAGTAACAAATGGAGTTCATTCTTTAGAAACAATGCAGTGGGCAGTAGAAAATTTTGATAGGATTAATATTTCCATAGACGGACCGGAAGATATTCAAAATAGGCAAAGACCGAAAAAAGGCGGACAGGGTTCTTTCAATGATGTAGTTAGGACAATTAAATACCTTGATCAAGCCAAAGCAAAAGATGGAAAAAGTTATAACTATGGGATGCGGGCAACAATAACGGACTATAGCGTAAAGAGAATTCCAGAAATTTTAGAATTTTTCTCTTCAATATCTCGGAACAAAAGTTTTCATCTAGAACCTTTATTTGAATGCGGACGATGTCAAACAACTGGAGCCAAAGCACCGGACCCAGGTGTTTTTCTAGAACAAATGCTTATTGCTGAAAAAAGAGCAAAAGATTTAGGAGTTTCATTTTATTATTCAGGCGGTTCGATAGACAAGATCAGTGAAACATTTTGCGGTGCATGCGGTGGAAATTTTTTCATTACTCCGACGGGATTTGTAACTACTTGTCTTGAGGCTTGTAGGGAAGAGAGCCCAATTTTTAATTCATTTAAGATTGGGCAATACAATGAGACGACCGGCAAAATAGATTTCAACTTAGAAAACATAGAAAATCTCCGAAACAGAAAAGTAACAAATATGGAATTTTGTGAAGATTGTTTTGCAAAATATAACTGTGCAGGCGACTGCCCGGCCAAGGTATTGGAGCAATCAGGAAAAATTCTAGACTCAACAAATAATGCTAGATGCGTGATTAACAGAGGACTTTTAAAAAGCCAAATACTTCAAAGATTAAATGCCTCGGAGGAAATTGACAATGCAAAAACCAAAAGATAGGTTCATATTAAGTACAACACATAAAGATTCTAAGTTAATAAAAGCAGTCTTGCTGAGAAGTGGCAAGGGAACAATTGCAGAAAAAACTTTTGGTTGCAGTTGCGACACACAAAGCTCAAGTTGTGATAGTCACTGCGATCCTCAATGTGACTGCAACGTACAATGTAGGTGCGATTCACAATGTAAACATTGTATTTGCGTAGATTATAAAGAGCCATGCAGATGTGATAATTATTGTAGCTGTAATGAGCATCACGGTGCATGCCCTTATGATGATTTTGATTTCCGTGTGAAGTAAAAATGGTGGAGATTATTTTGGATAAATTATTAGATAAAATGCAAGTTCCATTTTTTTTAAGCCAGAAAAGAAATTGCGCCCAGGCAGCGATGATGTCCGCGTTGAAAGTCAGATTGCCCGAAAGAGAATTTTCCTTTGAAGAACTAAATGAATTAACTAGGCACGAGGAAAAAGAATTGACACTGCCTACTCAGATTGTTCTCGCCTGTAGAAAACTAGGAGTCCCGGTAGAATATTTCATAAAAGATCCAATGTTATGCGATCCTACAGATATAGAGCAATTAAGACAAGCTAGTAAAAAGTTCTATGGAGAATTCGCAGAAAATCTTTTATCCTCAATAAATTTAGAAAAAGTTGCAGAAATAAATAAAGAAGTTTTTGCAGACGAGTTATCGCAGAAGAAACCATCACGCCCACCCCTAGAATTTTTATTAAAGAAAATAGACAGCGGGCGAATCCCCATCGTCTTATTAAATTACGATTCCTTCTTAAAAGTAAATCGTTTTGGAGGACATTATATTCCCTTGGTAGGGTATGACTCTACTGGAATAATTTATCACAATTCTGGTCCAAGTTTTGCGGGCGCGAATAAGCACATGCTATTTTCAGATTTTAACAGAATTAGAGACATCTCAGCTTTGGACTGGGGAGTAGTAATTATTTAGCACAATTTATTTAAATCTAAAAAGTATAAAATATAATGCAAAAACCAAACGACAGGTTCATCTTAAGCACAACACCAGAAGATTCTAAGTTAATAAGAGCAGTCTTGCTGAGAAGCGGCAAGGGAACAATCGCAGAAAAAACTTTTGGTTGCAGTTGCGATGCACAAAGCTCAAGTTGCGATGATTATAAGTGCGACTGCAATACAGAGTGTAGGTGCGATAGTGAGTGCAGACACTGTCGTTGTAACGATTACTGTCAATGTGAGAAGCATTGTGCATGTGACAGTGAATGCTCTTGCGATAAGAACATATGCAGCTCTGACAGTCCTACGTGTTGGTATGATGATCCATGTTCATGCAATAATGCTGGCAGTCCAAGTATCAACTGTCGTCATTGTCAGTAATTAGTTGATTAATGTTTATTTGGATCTTAGTTTATTAATTTTAATTTACTAATAGGGTGTTTATTTGAAGCAGAATGAAATAGGCTGAGTAATTTGTCAGTTAGTTGTCTGTTTAATCACGCTAATTTTAAGAATTTAATATCTTCCGTTATATAAATTGTTAAATCTGGAATACATCATCGATGGAGAATAAATTGGTCGTTGTAAAGAATATTTTGAACCCGAATCAGTAGAATATTTTATGCTTTCTTGAAGTTGGTATTTTTCTTGTTCCATTTAAGCGTTCTTTCTTTCTAATCTTTCAGCTTCTACAGCTTCCTTATTCTTCGTAACCCACTTAACTTTTCGATTGTCTCTTCCCATCTCAGAATTCTTTCTACATTTAGAAGAGCAATATGTTCTAGCTGTTCCATCTTTTTGAACTACAGTAACACCTAGTGGAAATTCATAGGTTGATTTGCAGAATGAGCATCTTGGCATTTTAGCTGAACGCTCCCTTTTGTATTCTTTTCATTAATTTTCTTGCTTCAATTTCAGTTTCTCTCATCATTAAAACATCTCTTGGTTTGATTGGTCCTCTAACATTTCTTCTGATTTGTTTTCCAGCATTTTTTCCTTGCAAAACTCTAACCTTAACCTGTGTTAATTCGCCTCTAGAACCAGTTCTTCCGACAACAGCTTCAACGATACCGGGAACAGCTCCGCCTGCTTCCATAATTTTATCAGAACCCTTAGTAGCACTTCCTTGTACATCCTTTGTTCGTTGATCTTTAGCCATGTTATGAATTTAAATTAATTAGTTTCTTACCTACAAATAATAATTTTAATTATTGTAAAGAATCAAGTTTCGCGTCGCCAGCTTGTATTATAGCTACTGCGCCAGTTGAAACACTAATTCCTGCAGCAAGTCCTAACTTTTGTTTTGAATCTGCTTCAATACATTTTATTCCTTTTTCTTTTGCAAGAATAGGTAAATGTTGAGTCAATTCTTTTGGATTAACATCAGATGCATAAACAACAAGTAACGCAACGCCTCTTTCGATAGCCTTGGTAACTTCGTTTATCCCTCTATCAATCTTTCCAGTCTTTGCTGCTTTTTCTACAATATCGTATACTGAAATCATTTTTGTTTTTGTGTAATTTAATTCCCAATAATAACATAACAGAAAGTTTCCTCTCAGTTAAACTGATCATTGGTATATTTAGTTTGAAATTTCGATTTATAAACGTTTGGGTTTTTCTCAATCTACATGAAAACTTGATGAAGAGCAAATGGATGATTTGGCATGCCTTCTATTAATTCCTTCTGAACTTTTTCCCAATCGTCGTCTAATTTTCTAACGACTATTTCCCTACCCTCCTTCTCTGCCCTCTCCATTCCTCTTTGCATTCCGCCAGAGATTCCAAGATTTGTATAAACAACTGATGCTTTCATAAACTGTCCGAAATATAACCCGACCTCAATTCCGAGATTTCTTTCTGGAGGATTGTTATCATTCAAAATTCCTCTCTGTGTATAAATTATATGAGATAAAAATGGGGCTTCATTGTGATTTACTATGCAATCTCTACAGTAGGCTCGAGCATACATAACATTTTTTGGAACATCGCCCATAAATGGAGTCTCAACAATCACCGCTCTTTTTATCATAGGACAAAAATACCGGCTTAGGTTTTAAAGATATATGTTGTGAAAAATATATTTTAGGAAGATAGATTTATGTTATTATACGCCTTCAGCAGCGCCACTTTCTTTCTCTGTAATCTTCTTAAACCTTGCTTCAATAGAGTTTTCAGCTTCTTTCAATTTGTCAGCAGCATCTTTTTCTTTTCTTTTCTTCTTTGGTTCTTCCATAATAAGAGCTTCTCCGACGAAGTCTTCAAGTGAAGGTACTTTCTTATCTATTCCATGCGCTTTCATATATTCTCTTGCTAAAAGCCAGAAAAATAATCCTAAAGATTTGTTGCTATGATTGTTTCCAATTATTACAAAGTCAATATTTGAAGTATTATTATTTGTGTTACAAATTCCAACAACTGGAACTCTAATATTTTTTGCATCAGTTAATGCATTCTTGTCTAACCATGGATCACAAACCATTATCATTTTTGTTTCAAAAAATTCTGGTAAGCATGTATTTGTAACAATGCCAGCAGGATATTTCTTTGTGAAAATTCTAACGCCAGTTAATTCAGAAAACATTTTTACTGCTCTCCAGCCAGCTTCTCTCTTACAAACTAATGTCCATTCATTTGGTTTAAATTTGGAAATAAAATCTACGGAGTCTTTTAATTTTTTATCAACTAAAAGTGTATTTAAAATTGCAAGTCCGTCCATTCTTCTTCTATAAACATACTTTCTCATTGTCGGAGTAATAACTTTAGTTCCTAAATAGGACGATGTTTTAATATAATCTTCGATGTCTGTAAGAATTGTTTGTTCCTTTGTTGCTTCCTTAATTTCTTTTACAGCTTCTTCTTTAGCCTCTACGCTATCTTCAACAACTAAGTTTTCTCCTTCAACAATATCTGCTTTTTTCTTTTTTGTAGGCATTTTTCGTTTTTGTAATTTTAGTATAACAAGCGCACGAGTTGATCTGGGTTTGTTTCAGCCAGTACGTGCTAATCTATTCATTAATTGGGGGTTTTTAAAGGTTTAGATTTACCAGTGTAATACATTAATATAAACAGGTTCTTGGCTTTTCAAAACTTTAGAAACAAATTTATCCTTGCCATCATAATAAATTCCATCTCCATGATTATCGATTATTTCTTCGCCAGTTTCTGAGTTTTTATAAATAAATCTTTTTACAAAATCTTTCTCGGTTTTAAGTCCAGATTTTTGATAAAATGGGGTAACGCTAGGGCCGCAGAATCCTAGTCCAGTCTTATTTTCATCTTTTAGAATTTTAACTATTTTTTGCATAATTTTTTTACCACACCCCTTGCCCTTTTTAACAGAAATTATACTACATATGCCCTCTATTACGTATTTCTTTCCTAAATAATTAATTTTTATAGGTCTTAATCCGCCCATTGCTAAGATTTTAGTTTTATCTTTGAGAAATAACCATCTAGTTTCAGGCTCGTACGATTTTTCAAAATCTTTTCTTGGATCTTCTGGCCACTCAGCCTGCCTTAAATCGTTAATAAAATTCTCAATCTCTTTTGTAATATTTTTATTTTTTATGATTTCAATTTTCATCTATCTTTTTAGCCATTAAAATGTCTTCTGGATAAGCCTTAAAGTTTAATTTTTCATAAAATCCGTATGCCTTAGAATTTTTATCTGAAATTACGGCAATTCTAAAAATATTCTTTTTCTTCAAATAATTTTCGAGGAAATTAATTAGGCTTTTCCCGAATCCTTTCCCCTGAAAATCTTGTTTAATCCACAATTCATCAACAATTGCCTTTTTGCCTTTTGAGCCGAGTCTTATTTGAATCGCAATAAAACCAATTATTTTCTTTTCTTCTAGAATAAAAATTTCTCCAATTTCAAATAGCTCTTTTATCTTCATTAAGGAGGTTTTCTCATTCCAATTCATTAAGTATGGCTCTTTGGCAGTTTCAACTCTGAATATCTCAGCAATTTCTTTTAAGTCGCCTTTCTTAGCTTTTCTAATCTCCATCATATCTTCCTCAAACTCTTTTCGATTTCAATTATTCTCTTTAATTTTATTAATCTTTCTTTGCCATAAATTCCCGTTTTAACAAAATCAGCTTGAAATCCGACTGCAAAATCTCCAAGAGCATTGTCCATTGTTTCTCCAGAACGATGGGAGAAAATGATTTTTATTTTATTTTTCTTACAAAATTCTATAACTTTTTTTACTTCTAATAAAGAACCTATTTGATTGGGCTTTACAATCATCGCGTTTATAGAACCAGCCCGAACCGCTCTTCCAACTCTTTGAACATTCGTCGTAGTCAAATCGTCTCCAACAATCATTGTATTTTTTGAGTTGACTTTTCCAAGCAATTCTTTAAATCCTGAAAAATCTTCTTCCATTAGGGGATCTTCAATATAAAATAAATTATATTTTTTGGTTAAAATTTTTATATAATCCACTTGCTCAGTTCTATCTCGCATTAAGGATTTGTTTTCATAATTATAATAACCATTTTTATCAACAAAACTTGAAGATGCAACATCTAAACCAATTCTTAAATTATATTTTTCAGCAACAGTAGAAAGAACATCAAGAACTTCTTCATTAGATAAATTTGTATTCCATGCATGCTCATCATTTGTCTGCATTATCCAGGCATGATGTCTTGCTTTCAAAAGTTTTTTAGCATAAAGATAGGCATGAATATTTCTTGTTACAGCGTGCGAAAAAGTTTCTTCATTTGGTATTAATAAAAATTCCTGAAAATCTGGTTTTTTGCCATAAATTCCTTTTGAATGTAGGCCACCACCGATGCAATTTCCAACTGGCATTGGCATTTTTATGTCCTTAAAATTCATAGAATCATAAACAAATTTCCATAATTCTTTTTTATTTTCTTTTGCAGCAGCCTTAATAAAAACACATTCTACGGCATACTTTGCATTTCCGCCAATTTTTCCATGAACTGATTCAAAATTATTTATTAGTTTTTCAACTTCTGCCAAGTCGTCCAAATCTTTAATCATTAAATTTCTATTAACAAGTTTTCCAAAAAATGATCCTACGAGTCTCACGCTCCAATCAATTCCTCTATCGCTATAATCTTGAACTTCATGTTTTCCTTTTGATTTTCCAGAAGGCGCTGAGGCTATAAAATTACCTGTATAAGTTTTAAGAAAAACTTCAATCGTTTTTTCTCCTCGAGAATTTTTGATTGTTCGCGCACCACCACTTTTTATGAACATAAATTTATTACTCAGAATTAGTTAATAAAGGTTTTGAAATAAAAAAATAAGTAACAAAAATCTTTCTAAATGACACCTTGTGCATAAAAGTTCTAAAAAATAAAAAATCTCTCAAAAAATAAAGAGGAATAAAATAAAAATTAAATTAAGATACTAAAGTCTTTTATCCTGCTCATAAAATGCATCTCGCGAAAAGTAAATTTTATTTTACTTTTGTTTTCGCTCAAAGCGCTTTATTCGCCGTCAGATTGAGATGATTCAAAATCGTCCTTACCACTTGAACCCGCATCTTGCGATGGTTGTTCTTGTCGTCTTGGTCTAAAGCCTTCGTTTCCGCCTTCAGCATTTTTCTTTTTGAAGTAACAATCCTTACAGAAAACTGGTTTGCCTTCTGTTGGCTTGAATGGAACTTCACATTCTTTCTTACACTCTGTGCAAGTTGCCTTGTGCATTTCTCTCGGTCCGTCGTTAAAGCTTCTTCTTTGAAATCCGCCGCCTCTTCCGCCACCAAAGCCACCGCCTCGACCGCCTCCGAAACCGCCACGTCCTCCGCCTCTATTAAAACCTTCCATAGAAATCCTCCCTTATAATTAATATAAATCTAATTTTTCTGTTCATATTCTTATTCTTCTGATGATCCGCCTTCGTCTCCGCCGCCAAGATCTTCTCCAGCTCCCTCGCTTTCAACTTCTTCTTCTACTTCTTCATCAGATTTCATATCAGCCACTTCTGTTGCCTTTTCTTCAGTAACTACTGTTGCGGTTTCATCTGATTCTTCTTTATCTTCTTCTTTAGGTGCTTCTTTTGCTTTTTCTTCTTCTTCTTTTTCAAGCTCTTCAATCTTTATTTCTTTAAGTTTCTCGTCTCTCTTTTCTGGCATTGGTCTATTAATTGTAATTGGTAAAACTCCAGAGTCAAGTTCTTTTTGAGCAATTTTCAAAGGATCAAAGTTTAAATTTTCCAAATCAGCATCATCAACTTTCATTAAAAGTGGAGCATCCATAGAAATTTGCAAAGCTCGTGCTCCTAAAATTCTTGCTCGTTCATATTTTGAAAATTCTTGTTGTTCTTTTACCATGTTTAATATTTACTTATTATTCCAAACAAGCTTAGTTATTTTTTTGTTTAGCTCTGGGAATTTATCATCAACTAACTTTAAAATCTTTTCCATATCTTCAGAACTCAGGCCACCCTCTCTTCCTTTTTGCATTGCAGTAATTCTTGGTTTTCCTTCGTTGTCTGCTAAAGCCATTCCAAGTCTACATTCAGTGATTTCTTCTTCTTCTCTTGTCGGATCAAGAACAAAGATTTCTCCGATTTTATAAACAGTTAGATTGAAAGACATTTTATCTTTATTTAATGGAATAGATTTATCACTTAATTCATGCTTAACTTTTCCTTCTTTTTCATCATAAACTGGAAGTTTAGCATTAGCCAAAGCAATAAGTCCAGCTAAGGCAGCAGCGTCAAATAAATTACCGTCGTTGTTTACAGCATAAATATCAATAGAAACTTGCCAAACTTTTTTACCTTCTTCAATACAAAGTTTTTTCCAATCAATAATTCCAGATTCTCTAATTCCTCTGTCGATAACTCTTGCCATCTCAATAGCTTCAATTCCAGGAGCGCCTAAATCAAAATCATCGTCAGCCATTGTACCAAGTTCAAGTCCAACAGATAAAGTTCCTTCATCAGGACCATCAGCATAAGGTGCAATAATAGACATTTTAACTCCAGCATAAACTTCTGTATTTCCGAATTTTACAGCACATGAACCTTCAGCATTTTCGCTTATTCCAAGTTCAACTTTTATATCTCTAACTTCGTCTAACTTTCTTCCATCGAATCTTTTACCTTCTCGTAAAAATTCAATTATTCTTCTCTTTTGTAATTTTGGTGTTTCCATTTATCCTTTTACCTCTTTTCCTGGTTCTTTAAGTGCTCTCATTTGAACATCATATATTTTTTCTGAAGCTTTCTTTGCCATTTCAATTGATTCTTTTAATTCTGGTATTGAAATTTTACCGTCTAATTGTAATAAACTTATCTTTTTTGTTCTTGAAGTAAAACAGATCGGAATATCTGTTGCGCCTTCGCCTTCTTCAAAGTCTTCTTCTTCTTTATCAACATCAACAACTAAAGTTCTATCCATTTTTCCAACGGCAACAGCAGAAACCATTTCTTTCATTGGTACGCCAGCTTGAGCCAAAGCCATAGCAGCAGCATTGATTCCAGCTACTCTTGTTCCAGCATCAGCTTGTGGAATTTGAATAATAACATCAACTACGGAATTAGGGAAAGCTTCTAAATCAACAATTTCAGATAAAGCCCATTCTGTAACTTTTCCGATTTCTTGTCCTCTTCTTGAGTTTCCTGGCTTGATTCTGTCCCATACAGAGAAGGCCATCATTTGATAATTAACTCTTAAGATTCCTTTTTTAGGATTTTCCATATGTTTTGGATGAAGTAATCGTGGTCCTCGAACAACAGCAATAGCTCTTGTTTTTCCAGATTGATAGATTGCAGAACCATCAGCGGAAGGCACAATTCCTACCCTAGCAGAGATTGGTCTAAGTTCGTCATTCTTTCTTCCATCATATCTTTTCTTATAAGCGCTTTCAGTTTTCGACATTTTCTTCTCCTTCATTTTCTTGATTTTGATTTTCAGTATTTTCCATTGGTTGTTGTGCACTCATGTCTTTTGCTTTAATTTTTTTACCAAATTCTTTTTCTACAAAAGCTTCAACTTTTTCAGTTAATCCAGCAAGATAGGAATTTTCACAAATAAATTCTATAATTTTTTTTGCATTTAATTCGTTTTCAATTTTGTCTGCAGCAACCCAAATAATTCCGTTTTGTCCGACGGTAATATCACATTCAGCTGCTTCCTTTATTAAGTTAACCATGCTTCCTTCTTTGCCGATAATTCTTGGAACTTTATTTGGATTAACATTAATTAATTGTCCGCCGTCGATTTTTCCGAATCCTCTGAATTTTATGGATAAGTCAACACTATTTCCGTCTGTTCCGAAAACTTTAGCACAAACAACGTCGCCAAAATCTAAGAAATCTCTAAGTTCACCTTTTCCAATATATCTTGGAACCTCAGCAACATTCAAAAATCCGTTAGCGTGACTGCCGAAATCAACATTCCATCCCTTAAAAGTTATTCCAACAATTTGTCCGATAATTACATTTCCTCTTCGGGGAGCATAAACTCCAGATAAAGGAATTACTCTAACAAGTCTATCAGAAATATCTGCTAAGCCAAATCTACTAGCAACAATATCTTTCTCTTCTCTTCGTGTTCCGTCGCCCGGCAAGAATTCATCGCCTTGGATAATCGTTTCGCCAGGAACAACAATCTTTCGTTCTTCCATTGTGTTCAATTTTTAGTACAAAAATGTGTTTATAAAGGTTATGGTGAGAAAAACGCTTTGAAAAACATACTATGGTTAATATCGATTTAAGATGCACTTTACCAGTAGACAAAAGAATTCAAAAATAAAACTAATTAACAAATCTTTAAAAAAGCTCAATATCTTCTAAACATGGAAGTTATGAGCCCATAGCTTATGAAAGAGAAAGAATAAAAATTGCTCTTTGCTGTGGGAACATAAAAGATAAAGATGAGCCCATAGCTTAGCCTGGTAGAGCACCGCTCTTATAAGAACGTGTTTCGTTAGAAACATTATTTCAAGCAGAAATGCTAAGAAAGGCGGGGGTCCCAAGTTCAAATCTTGGTGGGCTCATTAGGCTTCCTTTCTTCACCGAAGAAAGTTTCCCTGGAAATAAAGAAGGATATTTGTTTTCACTTTGTGAAAATTATGCACGCACTTGTGACTCCAGGGGGGTCCTGACTCGCAATTTGCATTTGCAATTTTAAATTTAGAAATATTAAGGCAAAAGCGAATTGCTTGAAGTTCAACATTTTGGTGAGCTCATTTTATTCGTTACCAATATTTGTCCCGGGGGAATCATTCTGCGGAAAAGTCAAATCTTGTGAAAAAATTTTGCAGTTGCGAAATACTAAACAATAGTTGCTTCGCAATGATAAACTCAACAGCGAAATTTTTTTGGGCTCAGAATTTATTTTTGTGAAATTTTTTAAATAACTAGTTTTATAAACGACGACGACTTAGGTATTCTATATCGGAAAAGGGAGGTTTTATGGTGAAATCAAAAAAAGTTGTTGCAAAAAAAACTGATGATAGCAAGACATTTGCATTCGTTGCTGCTTTCTTTAGTATTGTTGGATTTCTTATTGCATTACTAACAAAAAAAGAAAATAAATATGTAATGTTTTATGCAAAACAATCATTGGTAATATTTTTATTTGCAATAGTTGGTTCAATTATTAGCTCTATAATATTCTGGATTCCTGGATTCGGATGGATAATAAGTAAATTAATTAGTTTATTTTTTACTGTTCTTTGGATATTCAGCTGGGTTTATGCTTTGTCTGGAGAAGAAAAGGAAACTCCAATTATAGGAAATATTGCAAAGAAATTTAATTTTTAAGTAACTCATTTATTTTTGTGAGTTTTTTATTTTTTACAGATAACTAATGCCTTGGACTTGTCTTTAGAGATATTCAGAGAGACCTGTTTGAAATGCATATTAAAGTAAGTCAAAAGATTATCCTTCTTATGCTTGTATGAGTAAGCAATTATAATCTGATCTCCTTTATTAAATGCAATTTCTTTTTCTTGAAATCTAATTATTTTTTGTTTTAAAACAGTATAATAATATTCAATCCTCTGTGATCTCCATCTTGTCCCCCACTCAACTTCGTCTTTATCTAAGCCAAGCTGTAATGGTACATTTACCAAGAAGTCATTAAATCTCTTGTTTTTTCTATAAGCAGCCGCCCTCTCTTCTTGTTTATTATCATCGACAGCAGTATCGACCAAAAATATATCATCTAGCTTCATAGCATTTCTTATTTCATAAAGTAATTCGTGTATATCGAAATTACCCAACGTATTTCCAAGCAAAAGAAAAACATTTTTCTTATACTCGCCCGTATTTAACAAGGGAGTAACGTTTTCCAAATTTTCAAAATCAGAAATATTATATTGAAATTCTATAATCTCATTAACATTTTTCTTAGAAAGTACTGTTTCAATTGCCTTCTGTACCATATATCCACTAATGTCAATAGGGCAATATCTTATTTTTATATTCTGATTAATCATTCTTAATAACTCAATAATCTTTATTGCCTTGGAGCCATCTCCACACCCCAAATCAACAATGTTTATTGGTTCATTTCCAACCTCTTCAACAATTTCTTTCATGTTTGATTCTATTAAATCTTCAGCTTGTGGTTGACCTGTTTGTTTTTGGTAGCTAGTGTCATTTTCCAAATCCAAGTAGCCTTGAGCTTGCTCTGGGGTTAAATACCATAATTTAGAATCAGCTATATTCCAAACACGAGTGTTGCCCTCAAGAGAATAGCCTCGCTTAATAAGTTCTTTAAAAATTAAATCATTGATTTGCGAGATCGATTGGTTTGGATTTTGTGCCTTTACCATATTTTTCTAGAGAAATGAGGCTTTTTATTTGTTTGTGTTAATTTATATTATTCTCTAGTGAAGATAAAGCCTTTTAAGCTCGAAATATTTAAGGTTTTATATATCTTTTATTTTAGGAAGTTTTAAAAACGAATTTTTGCTCGGTAAATTAAGCTCCTATAGTCTAATGCACGCACTGCGTTATCTTATAGAAGAGAATATAAATTCAACTTTGTTGAAGAAATCAAAGCTCCTATAGTCTAGAGGCCAAGGACATCACCCTTTCACGGTGGAAACCCGGGTTCGAATCCCGGTGGGAGCGTACAGTATTTTGTGATTGCGAGGAGATGTATTTCCGTCTCTCTGAAATCACAAACACATTACTCTCCAGCCCAATGTAACATATTATCTTATCCGAAAGGGATGTAAATTTAAAGTATTCTATTTTATTGATTCTTGTTAGAAATACCTATATTTAAAGACCCTTATACTCGGCAATAGAGGTTTATTCAATGTTTTATCTTTTGATTTATATTCTCTAGTATCAATTCAATTTTCTCAAGCTGGTTATACTGCAAAAGTCTTAATCTGCATAGGTCAGACAGGGAAACCTGTTTATTAAAAGCCTCGTTCTTTAGCTTATTGAAGTCTTCAGTTTTGAGCAGTATGTGGAGCTTTGAGTTCATTCCCATTTTTTAAAGAATTAAGTTTATTTCTAGATTCTATGAGTTTCTTCAGTTGTGCAATAACTTCTTCGGGCGTCAGGGGCTTTTTTGTTTCCATACAAAACAAATAGTTCTTTGATTTAAATAGAAACTAACAGATTTTTTGTCTAAAAAAAGTTCGAATAAAACTTCGAAGTTTTTTCTGTTAGGGAATATAAGAATAAGTGAGGGGTTTGGTTTCCATGAAAATAAAAAACTCAATCAAACAGGACATTAGAGGACTAAATAAAATATACCTCGGAGATTGCCTAAAATCACTAAAGAGAATACCCGATAATTATGTGGATTGTGTTATAACTTCCCCGCCCTATTGGGCATTAAGAGATTATGGAGTTAAGAATCAGATAGGCAGAGAAAAAAGTCCAGTAGACTATATTAATAATATTCTAGAAATTCTAAAAGAATGTAAGAGAATAATAAAACCAACAGGAACTATTTTTCTCAATATAGGCGATTCTTACTACAATAGGGCATTAGGTCATAAATGTGATTGGCTTAGACCAAAACAAAAGCTTCTGATCCCATATAGAATCGCAATATCTGCACAATGTCAACTGGGATTAATATTGAGAAACGATATTAAATGGATAAAAACACTAACCAATTGGAAAACAAAAGAAAGCTGGGGAAATGCGATACCTTCTTCTGCGAAAGACAGATTTAATACAGTTTCAGAATCTATCCTCTTCTTTGTTAAAAATGAAAAATATTATTTTGATTTAAATAAGGTAAGAATTCCTCATAAAGAGAGCTCTCTAAAAAGAGAAAAGACACTATATAAAACAAATTCAGAAAGTCCTTATGCAAAACAATTTAATGTGCATGGAGTGAAAAAATCCTGTCATCCTAATGGTAAAAATCCCTCTGATTGTTTGATGTTCCCATTCGAACCTTCAAGAGAATTACATTTCGCCATGTTTCCTTCCAAACTACCTGAATTTTGCATGCTTGCAGGTTGTCCAGAAGGCGGAATCGTTTTAGATCCCTTTATGGGTAGCGGGACAACTGCATTAGTTTGCAAAAGATTGAAAAGAAATTTTATTGGTTTAGAAATAAATAGAGAATATCTCAAAACAGCTGAAAGAAGATTAAAAGAAATAGGTGGTGAATCATGACAAGATGTTTTGTTTGCCAGAAGAAAATAGATGACAATGAAGACGATGTTTGTGATTCTTGCAAGGATTTTTTTAAAGGAAAATATGGAGAAGATTATCCTAAATATATAATGCAATTTATCAGTCTTCTATTAGAAAGTACCTCAAAATCAACTAAATTTTGCAGGAGGTATAAAAATGGATAAGAAAATATATTCTATCATGGGTCTTGTTTTACTCGGAATAATGTTTGCTCTTCAGGTTGTTGTAGCTTTGGACTATAATCAGCCAATCTCTCCAGCAGATAAAGCGACATTCGACACAATGCTCTCTCCAGTGATGAAGATATATAATCTAGTAAAATACTTTGCTTCAGCCATAGCGGTTTTAGTTTTGTTATTTGCTGGAATTACATATATTATGTCTGGGGACGATCCAGGAAAACGAGAACAGGCAAAGAATATGGCAATGTATGTCGTTATCGGCTTAATTGTCATTTGGCTAGCACCTTTGATAGTAAATTTTATCATAGGCTAGCATGATAAAAAAATATTTGATTGGGCTCTTTGCACTTTTACTTTTAGTAGCTGTGCAAATCCCTTTCATTTATTCTATTGAGTGTTCTCAAATTTCTGCACCTAATTATGATACCTGCGTCCAAATTAAAAATATGAATTTAACTGACTTAGAAAAAGAACTAATTATTTCAAACCTAGATTATTCTAATAAATTCTTTCCAGACCACAAATATATTTATGATAGGAATACAAACTTGGCAATTGTTAATCCGCCAAATGGCGTAAGTAAACAGCAAGGTATTTTTATTAAAGATTTTTGGATGAGTATTTTTACAGCAATGCCTTCTGTTTTGTACAATAATTCTTTATATGTTTCGAATCAAACAAAAGTATTTACTGGTTATAACTATAATTTCATCTCTCCTGTTAATTATAATAGCCCAGGATATTCGCAAACTAGTAGCGGAGACTGCAAAAGAAGCTATACTCTGACTAAAAATATCTCTGAAAATAAGGTTTTTGTAAATAATATTTATCAGGGAAGTGGAAAATTAGTAAATGTCAATATACTTGGCGATTCACAAATTAAATCTGTTTTCACCATTAATGTTTCTTATTCAATTGATCATTATTATTGGGAAAGATATTGCTCTAAGCGAAAGAATGGCGTTTGCAGAACATATAGCTACCGATGTTCTTATAATTATAATGAAGTTCAGAAAGATAATTTACAAGCAGTAGATTATCTGCAAATAAAATATTATAACAATTCTTTAACAGCCAATCTTAATACACTTTCAAGTTATTCAGGCAATACTAATTTTAATTTAAGTTATAGCAATTCTGTTAAAGCAAACTTTCAAGATTCTTATTATAAGTTTGACGAATTTATTTATTCTGTTAATTATTCTAAGTCTCCCTACTATGTTTTAACTTTAAGAGCAAATGACTACAAACAAGAGCAAATTAAGAATTTATTCAAGCAAGGAACGAGTTTAATTGTTAAAAATACAAATAATTGTTCAATCGAGGCATTTGACTTATTTAATTACATAAACAAATCATGCTATGCTGAGCAAAAACCTATTGATTTTAGAATTGAAACAGATAAATTAAATTATCTTGCGAATGAAACAATAAAAGTTTATGTTTATCCTCAAAATTTATCTGTAAATATTAGTTATGGAAACCAAAGCAAGATTATCTTCGGAAATACGAGTTTTATTTCTCAGAACTTAGAAAATAAGATAGTTGCTTTTAATGGAAGTTCAAAGACAGAAAGAATAATTTATGTACAAGAACAAGATAGATTTTGGATTATTTATAACTGTGGCATTTTTCTGTTTCTAAATTATGTTCTACTTGTGGTTTTGAAAAAGTATTTTGGAGGTAAAAAATGACTGACGATTGCGGTTTATTGAATTTAGCAACCTGCATCCCACAAAAGCTTTATGATTTTATTATAAACTTAATTAATGCACCAATTCAGCCATTATTAGACTTAACAAAATCGCTGATAACTGAGCCAGTTAATCTTTCTGCGTTCGGTTCTATTTGGGCGATAGTTATGTATATCCTCTCGATGTTTTATGGATTGCTATTGCTTTATACGGGCTTTAATTTTATGATTTCGGGTTATGATGTTGTTAAAAGAGAAAATGCAAAAATGTGGTTTAAAAATATTTTAATTATGATTGTTTTAGTTCAGATGTCCTATTTTATTTATGCAACTTTCATAGATATAACTAGCTTAATGACGTCTGGAATTATCAACATGGTCGATTCTAAATTCTTTTTACTAACTGCAGATAATGTTGTTAATATTGGCTTAGAATTATTTCTAGGATTTTTCTATGTCTTAACTTTAATAGGAACAGTCTTACTTTTAACATTAAGATACATTATTGTCGCAATAGGAGTTGTTTTGATTCCAATAGGAATATTTCTTTATTTTATTCCCCCATTGAATAGCTATGGGAAACTAATTATTAATTTTTTAGGGATAATTATTTCTGTAACGTTTTTTGATTCTTTAATTTTACTTGCAGGTGCTAAAATTGTCGAAATACCTGTTTTTGAGAATTTTAAAATACTCGTCATGATTACATGCTTTAGCATTGTTAATTTACTTATGTTTTATCTCATGCTATTCTCTTTAATAAAATCAGCTCTGAAAACAGTAGAAAGCACAGCAGGACCTATTTTTTCTTTAGCAAAATATTTCGCATGACATACCAAATACCTCAACAATTAGAGTATAAAGAAAAGATAATGTTTGGCTTAACATTTTCTCAGCTAGCTTATGCCTTCTTATTTGGTGGAATTTCTCTTTTGTTATTTAGAAGAATAGACAATATGTCTGTTAAAGTTATTTTGATGTTGGTATCTTCGTCTTTAGGAATCGGTTTTATTTTTCTTAATCTTTCTACATTAATTAAAAACTATTGGATATTTTTGAGATTTCGGAAAGTCTTTGCCCTAAATCCTAAAATGAAAGAGTTAATTGGCATTAATAGTATAGAAAAGGATTTGATTATTACATCTAAAAATAAAAAAATAGCAATCCTCAAGGTTCAGCCGATTAATTTCAGCATCAAACCACAAACAGAAAAAGATGCTATTATTTATTCTTTTCAGAAATTTCTAAATTCTTTAGATTTTCCAACACAAATAATGATGAACACAGAAAGCATAAACCTGAAAAACTACCTTAAGTCTTTACGGTCAAAATTAGAGGGAAAGAGGTTCAAGAAATTATTCTTAAAATACAAGAAGTTTATTCATAAAATTATAACAAATAACAAATTAATGAACAGGGTTTTTTATTTGGTAATTCCTGAGCAAGGAGACATAGGAATTCAAATAGATATTTGTATTGAGAGGCTCGCTTCATTAAATCTTAAGGTATCCAGATTAGATTCTTCAGCTCTAAAAAAACTGTTATTAAACTGCCTTTCTGGAGAAGGAGTAGGCGAGGAAATATCGAACTATTTATCTCCAAAGTCGATTGAAAACAAGCAAGATTATTTAAAAATCAATAATGAAGAGTTCAGAAGAATTATCTATGCTTCTGGCTATCCTAGAAATGTTGAAGCAGGATTTTTAGATAAAATTGTTAGTGCATTGGCAGATTTTAACTTAAGTTTGCATATTAAACCCTACCCAATAGAAAGAATGCTTGTTGATTTAAATAGAGAATTGCAAAAGCAGAGATCAGATTTATTTTCAATGGGACAAAAGGGAATTATTAATCCGTCTTTGGAAATTCAATATGGTGACACTAGAAACACTTTGGAAAGTTTGCAAAAGGGTAAAGAAAGATTGTTCAACATCGGACTTTATATCAGCTGTAAGGCAGAAAGTTTGGAAAAACTAAATCTTCTTACGAGAAAGGTAGAGTCAGAACTTAATAGTCTGATGATTTTGCCAAAAGTTGCTAAATTAAGAATGCTTCAAGGCTTTAAGTCAACCCTGCCGCTGGGAATTGATGAATTAAGTGCTAACAGAAATATTACAACCGAGGCTTTATCTGCATTTTTTCCTTTCACTAGTCAATTCTTGCAAGCAGATAACACTGGAATTTGGCTCGGATTAAATCGGAATGGAATTCCTATAATAAAAGATATTTTCAAGCTCCCAAACCCAAATGGGCTTGTTCTGGCGCAATCTGGTGGCGGAAAGTCATATTTCTGTAAACTAATTATTATGAGATATCTCCTTAATGGCACAAAAGTTATGATTATCGACCCCCAGGGAGAATATAAATCGCTTGTAAATTATTTCGGAGGTCAAAGAATTGATTTGTCTCGAGATTCTAATACGATGATTAATCCCCTTGATTTAATGGGACACGATTATGCAGAAAAAAGACTAAGTCTAATGGATTTAATGCAAATTATGCTTGGAAAAATGACCGAACCTCAAAAATCCTTTATAGATAAAGCAATAACCATGGCTTATAGCAAAAAAGGAATAAAAGACAAAGAAAGAACATGGAACAATAAACCTCCAATTTTAGAGGACTTATTGACTGCACTAAAAACACTCGAAAGAAAAGCTAGTCAGATCGAGAGAACAACAATAACCAGTCTAGTAAATAGACTTGATATGTATGTGACAGGAGTTTTCAAATTTATGAATAAACATACAAATATAGAATTTGGAAATAAACTTGTTTGCTTCGATATTGGAAATTTACCAAAGCAAGTTAAACCTGCTATAATGTTTTTAGTCCTTGATTATGTTTACATGAAAATGAAATCTGATTTATCTAGAAAACTTTTACTTATTGATGAATCTTGGAGTTTACTTTCAAGAACAGAAGATGCGGGTTATATTTTTGAAATTGTTAAGACTTGTAGAAAATTTAATATGGGCTTACTTATGATTAATCAAGAAGTTGAAGGATTATTTAGTTCACCTGCTGGAAAATCTGTTCTTGCTAATTCTGCCTACACAATGTTAATGAGACAAAAACCAGCCGTTATAGACCAAATCTGTAACACTTTTAATTTAAGCCCATCAGAAAGACAACACTTGCTTACATGTTCAATCGGCGAAGGACTTTTGATAATGGAAGATGACCACAGCATAATAAAAGTAAAAGCTTCGGATGAAGAACACAAAATAATTACAACTAATGCTGATGAACTTCTAGAAACTCAAAATAAAAAAGAAAATATAATTACAAATTCCAAGGGCAAAAATGTAAAAATTAAAGTGGATGTCGAAAGGGGAATTTACAAATATAATAAAATTTCCAAAGACGAAAGAGATTTTTTAACTGATGAAGGCTATAAAATGTCTGAGCATAAAAGCATCATGTCAAACAAATATGAAAAATATCTCTTACTTCCTAGGTTTAACGAATCGGCTGGGCATTTTTTTGTTATTCAAGATATAAAACAATTTTTAGAAAAGAAAGGAATTAAAGTGGAAACTTTTACAACTGTCAAACCAGATATTATCTTTGAATTCAAAAATAAAAAATATGCAATTGAAGTTGAAACTGGTCTTTCAATTAAAAAATACAAGCAAAGATTAATTGAAAAAGTAAATGAATTAAATAAAAATTATGATTCTTGGTTTTTTGTAGTTAATGATAAAGGATGTGTCAATAAATATAAAGAATTCGGGAAAGCAATTGACCCTAGATATATTATACAAGAACTAAATAAAATTATCAAATAACCATTCACCGCCTGACCCTATAATAAGGGTCTGCAAGCACTCAGGCGAGGGAGCAAAGTTTCTTAAATCTCAAAATATTGGTCTATTTATGAAAGAAGATATCTTTATGCGTTCTGCGATTGCTGACGCAAAAAAGAACAAGCATCATTTCGGGGCAGTTGTTGTGAAGAATAATAAAATTATTTCCAAAGCAGGAAAAAGACCTTTGGGTGATGCGAGGTATCATGCAGAAACTCAGGCGATTCTAAAAGCAACAAAAAAATTGAAATCTAAATTCTTAGATGGTTGCATTTTATACTCTACTTGCGAACCTTGCCCAATGTGTTTCTATATGGCTTGGATAACAAAAGTTAAAAAAATAGTTTATGGCGCAACTCAGAAAGATGCGATTAAATTTGGATTCAAAGAAATTGATGTTTGTGATAAAGAGCTAGATAAGAAGAGTGGAAATAAAATAAAATTAGTTAAGGGACTTTTGAGAGAGGAATGTTTGGGGCTGTTTGAGAAATAATTTCAAAAACTCTTTAAATGCCGTTTTCTTGTGGTTTTCATGGATAAAAAACAAATGTCCGAAAGAGATATCTGCACGAAGTTTATCGCTCCCGCAATAGTTAAGGCAGGATGGGACAAAGATACTCAAATGAGAGAAGAAGTTTCTTTTACAGATGGAAGAGTAATTGTTTATGGTCCCAGTATCAAAAGAGGACAGAGAAAAAGGGCAGACTATATTCTTTATTATAAATCAAACTTACCACTTGCTATAATTGAAGCGAAGGACAATAAATGTTCTGTTGGTGACGGAATGCAACAAGCGTTAGATTATGCCGAAACACTAGATATCCCTTTTGCATTTAGCTCAAATGGCGATGGTTTTATGTTTCAGGATATACCTGCTGGGAAAGCAATAAAATTATCACTAGATAAATTTCCTTCTCCAAAAGAACTTTGGGAATTATATAAAAAATATAAAGGAATTACAGAAGACGTTGAAGAAGCAATAACTACTGATTATTATTACGAACCAGGATATAAACAACCGAGATATTATCAAAGAATTGCTATTAATCGAACTGTAGAGCATATTGCCAAGGGAAATAAGCGAGCTTTACTGGTTATGGCAACAGGAACGGGAAAGACATACACTGCCTTTCAAATTTTATGGAGATTAAAACAGTCTAAAAAATCTAGCAGAGTTTTATATCTTGCAGATAGAAATGTTTTAATTGACCAAACGAAAACTAATGACTTTAAACCATTTAGTAAGGTTATAACAAAAGTCGGCGGTAGAAAGGCTGACCCTTCATTCGAAGTTTATATGGCTCTCTACCAAGGATTATCTGGCAATGAGGATTGGAAGAATATTTACAAACAATTTTCAAAAGATTTTTTTGATTTAATTATTGTGGATGAATGTCACAGAGGTAGCGCTAAAGTAGATTCTGCATGGAGAGAAATCTTAGAATACTTTTCATCTGCTTCGCAAATTGGTATGACTGCAACACCTAAGGAAACTAAAGAAGTTTCAAATATGGACTATTTTGGGAAACCACTTTATACCTACTCTTTAAAGCAGGGTATAGAAGACGGATTTTTAGCCCCATATCGGGTTATCAAGGTAGCTATAGACAAGGATGTTCAGGGATACAGACCGAAGAAAGGAGAATTAGACGAGCAAGGAAACGAAATTCCAGACGAAGTTTATATGTCTAAAGAATTTGATAAAAAAATTGTAATTGATGAAAGAACGCAAGTCGTAGCTAAGAAAATTTCAGAGTTCTTAAAAAATACAGACAGATTTTCAAAAACTATTGTTTTCTGTGTGGATATTGAACACGCAGAAAGAATGAGGCAGGCTTTGATAAATGAGAATTCTGATTTATACAAAGAAAATAGTAAATATATTATGAGAATAACAGGAGATAATGATATTGGGAAACAACAATTAGACAATTTTATAGACCCTGCTTCTAAATATCCCGTTATTGCAACGACCTCTAAATTAATGAATACGGGTATAGATGCTCAAACTTGTAAGTTGATTGTTTTGGATTCTCCAATCCAATCCCCTACTGAGTTTAAACAAATTATTGGTAGGGGAACAAGAATTAATTCTGAATACAATAAATATTATTTTACAATAATTGATTTTAGAAATGTTACAAATTTATTTGCTGACCCCAAATTCGATGGAGAACCAATCCAAATATATACTGCAAAGAAAGGCGAACTTAAACCAGAAGAAATGCTAAATAAAAAAGAAGAGGAATTAAAAGCTGGCGAAGAAATGTTGGTTTCTCCAGATGTTTCCATAGAAGAAGAGGATTCGAAGGTTAGAAAATATTATGTAAAAAAAGGTTCTGTTGAAGTCAAAGTAATAAATGAGGTTGTGCAATTTTTAGATTCTAGTGGAAAGATAATCACAGAATCACTAGCAGATTATACCAAGAATGGATTGAAAAAAGACTACAGAAGCCTGAACGATTTTATACAAAAATGGAATATTGTAGACCAGAAGATGGTTTTGATACAAGAATTAGAGAACGAAGGTCTTTTGCTTGAGGCATTAAGAGAACAAATTCCAAACGGAAAAGAAATGGACCCTTTCGATTTAATTCTTCACATGGCTTATGGTCAAAAACCATTGACAAGAAGAGAAAGGGCAATAAAAGTAAACAAAGATTCTTATTTTAATAAATACGGAGAAAAAGCAAGAAAAGTTATAGAAGTTCTTTTAGAAAAATACAGCGATGAAGGAATAGAAAACTTAGAAAATCCAGAAGTTCTTAAAGTTAGTCCAATAAATAAATTAGGTAGACCTTTAGAGATTATGAAACTTTTTGGAGGAGTTACGGGATATAAGAAGATGATTAAAGAAATTGAGGGAAGATTGTATAAATAGGGCATGAAAGAATTATTATCGTGGTTAAAACATAATTGCTGGAATGCACTAGCCGTTCTTTCACTTCTTGGATTAATCTTTTTTAGTCCTCTTTTTAACTATGGAGAAACAAATCTTTATTCAAAAATTGTCGGACCTAAAATGTCTATTGAATTAAGTTATCCTCCAATAAACGAAAATCAGATTTTGGCGATTTATAAAAACATTGGCGGAGAACCGATAACAGGACTTCATGGGAATTATACAACTTCTTTGAGTCCAACAGGACCATTTAGAAACAAAATTGCAGAACTTTCCGATAAAAATATATTCAGGGGGCAAGAAGGTGAATTTTTAATAAACATAAGTAATATAAGAAACAAAGACTGTAAATTATTGACTGAAGAAATATTTGCTACGACCTATTACGATGTTAAAAATAATAAATGTTATTTTTCAATTGAACCTAAACTGGAAGGGTTCTGCACGCCAGGAGAGGTTATTATAAACCTAGTTTCAAATGAAAAAGACTTTCAAATTAAATATTACTACCCCCTTTCTGTAAATCATACCAAATTTAACTTTTATGGTTTTAATGGAACCGTAGTTTGCGAAGAAGTCTTTAACGCCCAAGATTATACTTATCTGCCATATCAAAAAGACAATATAACTAGAGAATTTTATCAAGAAATGGGTTTAGATAGTATAATACAACTCTCTAAGAAATATTGTCATGAAGGAAATATGCCTCTTAAATGGTGCGCTGAAAACGATTTAAATTAATTGACTCTTCTAACTGAAGCACGATTAACCTTTGATAATTCTGGATTTTCTTTAATCATCTTTTCAACAAGAGAAAATTCTTTTTCTTTTGAAAAAACAAACCTGTTTGATTGGTTTACTTGTAAAGATCTTTCAAACTCTATGTTATCTTCGTTTGATTCTACTTCTGAAGGGAATAATTTACATTTCTCCGGATCACCTATTAACAAACAATATTCTGGAGATAAAGGGAAATATAATTCGCTTTCTGGAGAAGCTAGCCCAACTCCTCTAAATTTGTCTTTTATTGGGCTGTAAAGCGTGACAGGATTATCTGATGTCCAAAAAGGTTTATGAGTTTTATTGACCATTAAAATCCACTTTCTTTCCATTAAAATACTTGAAAATTGGGCGAAACATATTAAAATAAAATCTCTATTTCTTTTTCTTATTGATTCCGTGTTTAAGGAATCTTCAATTTGTTTTCTAAAATTTGGTTCAATGTTCTTTTCTGTTTTTAGCAAAATGTCTGGAATTTCTGACCAACTATTCTTTGAAGGTTCTGTTCTTAGAAATTGCAAAGATACAAAATTTGCTATTAACCTCTTGTCTTCTTGGGATATATTATCAATTCCCTCCTTTATTTTATTAAATAGACCATCATATTTTTCCTCAAATTTTCTAAATACCTGTTCCAATATTTGTTCCTCATTAATTGTCTCATAGAATTCTTTTATTTTGCAAATCTTTTCTGGTTGAGTGCATTTAATTTCATTCGTTTGTTTATTGAAGGAATGAAGAACCAGAAGACCATTATCTAAAAAACAAAATTTTCTTAAGTATGTTGCGGGAACTATGTGTGGTCTTTTTACCTTATTTGTCGGAATCATCTTCAAACCCCTCTTTCAGCACGGCACTCATCAACTTTTCAGCATTTCCTTGATTTTCATTAACTTGTTTCTCCAGCTCATCACAGTAAGCCATTAATTTATCAACTTTTTCAACAATACGTTTTTGCTCGGCAAGAGGAGGAAGTGCAATAAGAGCATTTTGACCATCTTCTGTTCCCAATCTGGGCATTTTCATACCATATGTGACGGAATTAATGTATTTCATAAAGAATGGACTTTTTAGCATCCACCTAAAATAAAATGGATTTATGTTGTCTCCAAAAACTCTAAGAGGTAAAATTTCTGTAGTGCATACGCCACATTCATCAGCAACTAAGATTTTGTCCAGATACGGTCTTAATTTATTAAATAAAACATCTCCTTTATAAAAAACGTTTTTTGTACTTTTTGATTTTCTTTCTAAGAATCTAATTTTATTAATAAGCCTAGAAGAGATACTTTCTATATCTTCCAAATCCAAAACCCACATATCATTTTTTAAATTTTCTCCGTCGCTTTTTGCAGAAGAACCGTAGTTACAAATATCTCCTAGTCTCACCCATTCCCAACCAATCGGCAACTCATAAGAAATTTCGTCTTCGGAAATCGGAGCAAGGGGTTTATCTTTTCTTATCTTGCCTTCTTTGATTAACTTTTCTTTTTCTGCTTTAATTTTATTTAGAAGCTCGCTTGCTGGCTCGTCTTTGGGGTCTTGTTTGACTAATTTACCTTGGACTGCCGATTGGAGAATTGATTGACGAAGGTATGAAATACTCGCTTCATTAGAGTTATTTATATTAATCATTTCTTTTTGCCCAAAATATGTTAAAAAAGATTTTTTTGCGAATAAGACTAAATCTTTATCTTTAGAATATTCCACCTCTGGAATTTTATTTTCTTTTAGACATGACCAGCAATGCATCATAAATTTCACAAATTCTTTTTGAATTTCCATGGGGGGTATTTTTATTTTAACAGAACTTAGTTTTTTTTGATTTAATATTGGCAAGGTTGTTTGTGAAGATTTATCATTTAATTGATCTTTCATAGACAACAAATAGAAATAAGCAAACTCAGGAAGCACCTTATTGTTAAATAAAACTCCTGTTATTTGTTGATTAGAGGAAGATTCTTTTTTTAATATACCCAATCTTCCCAGGTCTCCAATCCCAGTAATTAGAAGTGTGTTTGGCTTGTAAATTGTTGCTTGCCCTTCTTTAATGGCATATAATGACAACTTATCTGTTGAATCTTCTAAATAGATATCAAAACCGATATCCTCTGGTTTAAACCAATTATATTCTTCCTTATTCCAATATTTATTTTCTTTTTTTGCGGGAGTTTTACCAGTTTTTATCTCTTCTATATAATTCCCCAACTCTTCAAAGGAAATTTGTTTCAAAGTATGATGAATAAAAAAATCTACAATATGTTTTATAGGACTATTCCCATAAATTCTAAATTGTTCAGATGCCCTCATTTTTTATTCACCCAGTCTACCAATAATTTAAAATTCTTTACATCTTCACTGTTCTCTGAAAAATTTGGCTTTTCTCTATAAAATACAAAATAAACATAATAAGAGATAATTAAAATAACTAATAAAAAGATATACAATAAATAATTCCCCACAAATAATACAAACACTGCGGATAACATTAACATAAACAAAGACAATAATATCAGATTCCTTGACCGTCTAATTAAGCTACTCTCAGCATTCATTGAAATCCAAGTCAGCCCTTCCAGTTTTTTTAAAGCAACAATAGTTTCTATTTCAAAATTATTATTCTCTAACTTCTTTAAAAGATTTTCATCTAGCTTAAACCAATGAACAGCGGGATTCCCAACAACAAAATATTTTAATAAAACAACAATAGAAATTATTTGAGGAATTATGGGAAGTAAAATCAGCCAATTATGCAATAAATCTGTAGAGTATAGTGCAACCGCCAAAACGGGTAAAAAGGTGGATATTATTAACAAGAAGTCTATCATGCCTTTGGTCTTTCTCTCTCTTACGTCAAACATGTGTTGATATGAACTCCAAAATATTGGGAGGCTTTCTCGCAACCTATTAGTTTTTTTATCTTTACTGCCCAGCTTATTAGCTTCAACTGGTTTTATTCTGCTTTCTCGTTCTTTTAAGAAAGAACTAATTGGAACTTTTTGTTTATTATTCATTTATTTCCTCTAGAGTAAATTCTCCATTAGGTTTTATTTCGCAAAAGTTTATTGGAAATCCAATAATTACATTTTTTAACTCTTTAATAAAATAATCTCTAAAATCTTGTAATTTAATAGCAAATCTCATAACAGCCAACATAAACTCTTTTGCATTATCTCTAGAAAATTTACTATAATCAATTTTGTCTTTATACATTGCCATTCCATTAATAACTAGGTTTGGAACAGAATTTTCTCCGTTAAATAATATGGGATATGGGTCAATTTTTGAAATCTTTTTAAAACCTTGTAAAAAAATAGAGGGGTCTTTGTTTACCGGATCATGATACTCAAATCTACAATCTTCATTTATAAAGAAATTATCTGGTAACCAAGTTTCATGAAAAACGTGTCTCAATACAGGTCTATTATTTTCATAACCTGTAAGATGCAAACCTAATTGTGTTTCACAGGTCCATATTTTTAAGTTTTGTAAAAAGATCTTTAATTTCTCTGCAACAACAGAAACAGAATCAGTTACCTGAATGACTGTCTTAAATTCTTTAATTTTATCCAATAACTTAAATTCTCCAAATTCTATATCTCCCCAGAAGGATAAAAATACGTATTTGTTAATTTGAATTACTTTCTGAATATTTTCTTTATCCTCGTTGTAGTCTACTATTTTCTGATCGGCAATCATGAATATGCTCTTCTCAGTACACATAGATATTAGTAATGTCATTTTAATTCCCTTACTCGTTTAATTCTTTCTTCAATTGATGGATGATTTGTAAGATTATAAGGTAAATTTTCTCTTTCAATAAGTTCTTTAATTTTTATCAAAGCACTTAAAATATCTTTTTTGTTTATCTCTGCAGAATATTCATCTGCTATAAACTCTTGTTCAATTAATGTTTTGTTATTATTCATTCCGATAATTATTCTTAAAGTTAGTATAAAAAAAGAAATAATACTCACTAAAGAGGCAGTTAACAAAAATAAATTAAAATAAAACGCTAGAATAGAACTTAAAATGAATAGTCCTAAAAAGATAAGAAATATTTTATTTTTTATTATTAATCTCCAAGAAGTTTTTGAATTTGTTTTTTTGTGTCCGATTTCATGATAAATTGTTGCTTTTTGTTGAGGATAGCTAAACTTTTCATAAAATATCTTGTCTACTTGAATTTTTCCTATCCCTCCACTATGGGCTATCGGTAAGATTTTATTCGGAAAATATCTTAATTTTATAGTTTTTCCATCAAGGTTAAAGTCTTTTATTTCAAACGCCTCTTCTTTCATTTTTTCTTGATTTAAATTTATTTATAATTATTACAAGTAATATATTAAAGAAAAATCCTAGAGATAATAAAAGGGTGGCCCAGAAAAACCAAGAAATTATATTAAAAGTAAGTGCACTACAAGCTAAGTCCAAACCATCTGTTCCGCAAAATAAATTAGAAACAATATCTTGAATGATTAATGTTAAAAAAGCTATTCCTAAGGATACTCCAAGATAGTTATTATTTCTTATTAACTCTATTTTTGCTAAGAGTAAAAATATAAGAGCATAAAATACTAATGAAAATAAGACACCATAAATAGACATTATACTTGGCATAACCGTAATAGTTTGCTGGGGATAATTTAGTCCTAAATCTCTCCCAAATAAAATAAAATTTTGATAGGTAAAATTAATGGTTGTAGAGTTTATATGATTAATTGTGGTATAAATTAAATTCGAGTTTGCATGTCCTAATTCATGAACATAAAAATTAAAATAAATTAAAACTAACGTAAAGAATAAAGCAAGAACTATAGAAAATATTGCTAAGGGAAAACCTTTGAAAAAGAATTTAAAATTCATTTTAAAAATCTCCCTTAATTTCCTTTAGAATCTCTTGGCTTCTTTTAAGATTAGTTTCAATTTTCGCAATAATTTCTTCTTTGCTTAATTCTTTTTCAGCTTCGGGTTTTGTCGGATTATTGATATCTAAATTATAATTTCTTTTAATTATTTCATCTTTTGAAATTTTCCAAGCATATTGTTTAAACTTTTTATCTTCTCGATTATTCCACCATTCTTTTTCTAATTCAAATTCTTCATGCCTTATTGGTTTTGTTTTATTATAAATTTTGTATCCTTCAGGAAGAGGATGTTCAAAATACCAAATATCCTTTGTCGGTTTTCCTTTTTCAAAAAATAATAAATTTGTTCTGATTCCCGTATATGGACTAAAAACACCATTAGGCATTCTAACTATTGTATGTAAATTAAATTCGTTTAGTAATTTTTCCTTTATTCTTGTTTTAACACCTTCTCCAAAAAGAAATCCATCTGGGAGAACTAGTCCACATCTTCCACCATCTCTCAACAATTTTGTGATTAAAATTAAGAATAGGTCTGCTGTTTCTCTTGTTCTAAATTCTGATGGAAAATTGTTTTCAATTCCTTCTTCTTCTGCTCCTCCGAAGGGAGGATTTGTGACGACAACGTCGACCATGTCTTTAGACGTAAAGTCTTTTAGCGGTCTTGATAATGAGTTGTCATGCCTTACTTTTGGAACTTCAATATCATGAAGAATTAAATTAGTCATACAAAGTAAATGTGGTAGTGGTTTCTTTTCGATTCCGAGCAAATTCTCTTGAACTATTTTTAGATCTTCAGTAGATTTAATTTTATGCTTAAAGTGATTTAAAACAGAAATCAAAAAACCTCCAGTTCCGCAAGCAGGGTCAAGAACTTTTTCACCTATTTTTGGATTAGTCATATCAACTATAAACTGAGTAACTGGTCTTGGAGTATAAAACTCTCCTGCGCTTCCTGCGTTTTGTAGTTCTCTTAAAATTCCTTCATAAATATCATTAAACAAATGTCTTTCTTCTTGATTTGTAAAATTTATCTCATTAATTTTGTTTATTACTTGTCTAATCAAAACTCCATTTTTCATGTAGTTGTAAGCATCTTCAAAAACGCCCTTAATGATAAATCCTCTTGGGTCTGATTTATCGTTTAGCGATAAACTTTTTAGTTCTTTGAAAACCTTATTATTTACAAAGTCAAGAAGTTCGTCTCCTGTCATTCCTTCAGGATTAGAAGCCCAATGTCTCCACCTTATTTTTTCGGGAATAGGCGATTTATACTTTGTATCTTCTGCTTCTCTTTCTTCTTCCATAGAATCAAATACTTTAAGGAAAATCATCCAGACCATCTGAGAAATTCTTTGAGCGTCGCCGTCTACACCCGCATCTTTCCTCATTATGTCTCTTATCGAGCTAACTAGGTTACTTATTGACATGTTTTTCTATAGAATGTTAGCTATAAAAAGATAGCTATTATAATCACCAATACTGATAAAGACCATATAAAGACATAAAACCGCCGAGATATATAATTATTAAAACCATCCATTCATATAGTGAGATCTTAGTAGTCTTTCTAATCAAGTTATATAGGAATGTAAAAACAATTAGGGTGAAAGGAAAATAAAATATTAGATGTTTTTCCACCTCCACACTTACAAATTTCTCAATATAAAAAGTAACTACTGCGATTACTATTAAATCCAATATTACCAAAAAGGTACCTTTTATGCCATTTACAAACTGATTACTAAGACCAGTTTTTTTACCAAATATTATGGTTCCGAATTTTGTAAGACAAAATTTTTCGTTTTTTGTGATTTTAACAAAAATCTTGCTAAAAAGCCATCCAAAAATTAGACCACATAACATACTAGGTATAAAAACCATAATAGAAATAAGGCTCATTTCGTTGCCTCCTTTAATTTATCCATCACTTGAATCATCGCCTCAGTATCTAATCCGCAATATTCTTTTAAATTATCTCTAACTTTCTTAACTTCTTCTTTTGTTGCTTTTGTCCCGTCAATTTTACCGTGAGTAATATAAGCATATTGCAAAGAAGCTTGACCGCCATTTGCGATTTCTAAACCTTTATATGATAAATCAGTTAAAGCGGGTAAAACATATTTTATCGATGCAGAACCTTCTTGTTTTCTATTATAATAATCAAAATTTCTAAAAGGAATAAGCAAGTCTTTCATTCTTTCATTTATGCTTAATAATTCCTGCGCATCTAATGGGTATAATTCTGAGAGTTCTTTTAATCTAGTCTGCTCAAATGCTTGATTATAAACAATTACGGAACCAGATTTGCCCAATTTTCGTTTAATTGCATTGACAAATTTCTTTCTAGGGTCTTTTTTACCAGATGCAATAAATGAGTAATGCGTTTTCTTTCCCTTCTTATCTATCTTATGAACCGAAAACTGAAACGTAATTTGTGAATAAGGTTTTAATCCATTGTAAAGCGGAATTGCAGTTTGATAAGTTTCAAAATCTAAAAAATAAAGAGGATATTCTAAGGTTTTAAGAAATTCTTTTATTGCAGTGTTATTTATGTGAACTTTTCCTGTTTTCTCGCATTCTAATTGAATCTGCTGTTTATCGCCTAATTTGAATGTTGCAGGAATATCTTTTATTGCTAAAATATTCTGTTCAAACAATTCCCAAGATTTTTTCCCACCACGATATAAATCAAATACTGAATTTTCTTTAGGCAAAAAAGCCCAGCAAGTTTTTTTCATAGAGCATTCATAAGGATCATCACAATATTCGCCGATTGTTACCGAAGGTTCATTTCCGTCTATAATTCTTAAAAAGTTTTTAATCCTCTCAGGAACTGATTGAATTTCTTCCTGAATATTAATAGAAATATCTTCTTTCGTAAAGAGTTTATATAATTCAATTTCTCCTTGTCTAACATACTGATTATTTATATGCAATAAAAAGCATTTATTAATTTTCAAACCTGCTTTTTCATAAACATATTTTTGAAAAGCAACATCTTGAAGATTAACATCTTTGACTTCAGTAGAAGATTTAACTTCTATAATGTTCCAGCCATCTTTAGTTGGCTCTAGAATATCTGCTCTTGAATAGAGTCTATCAATCATAAAAGCCGGCTCAAATAAAGGTTTATTTTCTTTCAATAGTTCTTTAGTCATATCTAGGTTTTTCTTAAAATCTTCGTCTTCAATATCTATTCCATTAGGGAATAACTTTTTAGCTAATTCTCCAACCACGTGACCCTCATCGAAAAGCTTTTGCTTTGCTTCATCTACTTCGGGCAGTCTGTCTTTAGCATTTACAGAAATCCAAAGGAGTCTAGGGCATTGGATACCATTAAGATATTTTGATTTTGAGAGTAATTTGTTTGGCATAACTAACCAATAAATCATTAGTTTATAGGTTTTTCTTTCGTCACCCACATCAAAATCGGCAAAGCTTCTTTATCTCTTTTCATTTTTCTAATCGCTTTTTCAAGTTCTTCATAGGTTCTGTAAAAAATCATATTATAATTAAATCTTGCAGATTTTTCTTTTAATGAGGGCATTTCTCGCATTATCTCCTTTTTTAGTTTAATAGTATCCCAAGAAGAACTCTGGATAGAATAATACAAACTTCCGTTTAACTTTAATTCTTTTACTTGCGGTATTATTATTTCGTTTTCCATTGCGATATGATTCATCTCTTTTTCACATCGCTCTTTTTTTCTTTGGAATAGAAATTTACTCTAAAAAGACTACTTAAACAAGCTGATGAAAATTTTTGTAAAATCATGCAAAACCTTATAAATTATGCAGTGTTTTACAAAATATGGTTGATGAGACGGATAAGCTGATCCTTTTTGAATTGTTACAAGATTGCCGACAGCCTCTATCTAAAATTGCTAAATCCGTAAAGCTTTCTCAGCAGAGAGTTCACTATCGGATAAAAAATCTTGAGAAAGAGAAAATAATTAAGAAATATACAATTAATATCAATTATCCAAAATTAGGATATAGCAGACATTCTCTCTATCTAGATTTGAGAAGTATCGACGGGAAAGAAGTTGATAAATATCTAAACCACATTACAGACATTAATGAAGTCAGTTGTTGCTATATGTTGCACGATGTTTCTGAGTGGAAAATGTATATTTCTGTTTGGACAAAAACAGTTGAAAGATACGACGAAATTCAAACAAAGATTATTTCTAAATTTCATAAGCATATAAAAAATTATATTTCGTTTCAAAGCATCAAGTCTTATACTTATTTTGCCAGGTCTCTTAACCCTAAAAAACAAGCAAAGTGCGATGTAAAAGGAAATCCAGAATTTTTTGAATTAAAAGAGTTAGATTGGAAGATAATTGATAAACTCAGAAAGAATTCAACTATTCCTATTTTAGATTTGGCTCGTGATTTGAAAGCAGATGCTAACACAATAAAAAGAAGAATAGGCTATTTGCTTAAAGAAAATATTATCGAAAGATTTTATGTAATTTTAGATATTAAACAATTAGGACTTAGAGAATATACGTTTATTTCAAGAATAAATCCCTCAAATCATCACGAGATCGAGAAGTTTATAGAATATGCAAAAAAAGACCCTCGTTTTGGAATTATAATAAAAGCCGTCGGATATGTTAATCTCTATTACGCTTTTTATGCTAAAGACAACGAAGAATTAAAGGAAATAACTTCCAAAATAGATAAATTTATTGGAAAAGCAGTTTTGCATACTTACAAAATTGAAGTTGAGGAAATGATTAGTTAAAACGAAAGAGTGTGGGGTTTGTATTTAGTTTCGCTCAAAGGGCGGTGGGGGGCTGACTTATTAGTTTTAATTAGGCGAAGATTTTTAAAGTTGGAACTTTTTAGGATTTAAATGGAAAGAACTTTTAATACTTTATTTATGATTTCATCAGTAGATGGAAAAATATCTACTGGTAGCACTGATGAAAGAGATGTAGATAAGGATTTCCCAAAAATTAAAGGAATAAAAGAAGGTTTAAACCAATATTATGAACTTGAGAAATGGACTGACTTTTGGTCATTAAATACTGGAAGAGTTATGGCTAAAGTAGGTATGAATGATAAAATAGATGAGCCTAAGAAAATTGAATCATTAAGATTTGTTATAATAGATAATAAACCTCATTTGAAAGAGAGTGGAATTAAATATTTAGCGAAAAAAGCAAAAGAGGTTTATATTGTCACAACAAACTCAAAACATCCTGCTTATAGTCTTTCTTCTCTAGGAAATGTTCATATTATAAAATATAATAATAAAATAGATTTTAAGGATTTATTCAATAACCTAAAAACAAAATATTTAGCAGAGAGAGTTACAATTCAGTCAGGAGGAACTTTAAACGCTTTATTATTAAGAGAAGGTCTAATTGATGAAATTTCCCTAGTAGTTGCCCCAGCATTAATAGGGGGCAAGGATACTTCTAGCCTAATTGATGGGGAATCTTTAAAGTCTGATAAAGATTTAAGCAAGATAAAAGCCTTGAAGTTAAAAAAATTTAGTTTGCTTGAAAATTCTTATTTACATTTAATTTATGAAGTATTAAAATAAGTGTATAAGTTTCGTCGTCCGTGTCAGCCCCCCGTTTTTGTCAGAAATTGTTTTATGGTCTCGCGACAATCTCCTAACTAGGGGAGCACACTTACGAATTGAACATAATGTGTGTTAGTTTCTCGTTTCGAGGTGACTGACCCGATTTACTTTAGAAAATTCTGGCTGAAAGGAACACTCCTGAAACGACAAGCGAGATTTAGATTTTAGCAATTTCGTGGGCGGGGGAAGGATTGGCACTTATAGTTTTCGTATCTTTCCGTGAGAAGTTATAACAAATGCGCAACCAGTAGCTTTAGTTTTCATAAATTTATCTACTAAAGATTTTGCAACAATTTTCGGTTGAGCCAAACCTTTTGGAGTGAAGTTAGCTATTGTTTTTTCTTTAGATATTTTTTGAAATGATTTTCTAACTTCCCAATATTGAGGAGTATCCATAGTTGGAACGCAATAATGGTTTGCCTTTATTTTTGGCTCTCTATCTGCAAAATCTTTTGTTAAATCTCTAAGAGCGTGTTTTGCGATTGTATAGGGCACTAATTCGTCGCAACCAGTTTTATAAGACCATTGACTGCCGATTGTTAATACTCTCGGATTGGGAGAGCAGTAAAGTAATTCTTTTAGTTCTTGAAATGCGACCCCTACATAAATTAAATTTTTAGTTAAATTTTCTTCCCAATCGGCAGAAGTTAGTTCTGCTGAGGGTTTTGCTCTTGTAAATCCAGCAACACAAACAAGAGCATCTAAAGATTTATTTTGCGATGCAATTTTTCTAAGAATATCTCTTAAATCTTTTATATTTCCAACATCGCAAACATAATGAGGATAGGCTTTATATCCTGAAGCAGAACGCCCAATAGTAATTAAATCATAACCTCTATCTAAAAATTGGGTTGCGACTTCTCTTCCGAAGCCCTTGGTTCCTCCAATAATTAGAGCTTTCATTTTTTGTAAGCTACAAACAAAGTCATGGGCCAATTTAAACAATATAATCCGTTTTTCTTTTCTATGCCGAGAATTTCTTCTGCTCCTTCCATGCAGTTTTCGGGAGTTGTTTTAGTCATTCCATGAAGTTTATACAAGAAAAAGCCAATATCTTCTTTTTTCTTAAATTTCCATTGAATGTTTAAGTCGTAGAATTTTGGCTCAGTAAAACCACTTAAGAAACAGAGGCTATCTGTATATTCCTTGCTCCAAAAGGCAACTTCATGCCCGACTATGCAAAATTTAGCAACTTTATCATCAAAGTGTTTTGCTAAATTTGAGCCAGAAAAAACATCGGCAATAACTAATCTTCCATTCTTTTTTAGTATTCTTGCAAAATTCTGGAAAGCCTTTGCTTTGTTGAAACAATGATGTATTGCCCCAAAAGACCAAATAGCGTCAGCAATTTCTTTTTCTAATGTTAGAGTATCAGCACCCGCCTCAACTAATTTTATATTTTTCTTCTTTAAACTTTTTATTTCATCTAATTGTTCATTTGAGGGGTCTGATACAATAAGTTGTTTTATTTTATCGGATAATATTCCTGAAAAGAAACCACTTCCAGCACCAGCTTCTAGAATAACTTCATTTTCTTTTGGTGCAAGATATTTTTTCATGACTTCAATATCTTCATCTCTTGCATGAGGAAATTCCCTTAAACATTCTTTGTATAAATTGGCCCTAACACCACTAAATTCTACCATAATGTTGTGATGATTTTTTGAGCTTAAAAGCTTTTCGTTTTTATTTTTTAAGGCTCTAAATTAGTGTGCCAATCCTTCGGGTGGGGGAGGTATAACTAAAATCTAAAATATTGAAACTAATTGTTCATAGTTGTAATTTGGAATTTTATACATCTAAAATGCTAATTTATGAGCATTTTAGAAAGTCTATTGGATTGCTTTTTCTATTTCTTAAACAACTCCAGGCATTCTTCTCTTAAAAATTTTTTAACTAATTCAACTTTGTTTCCGCCCTTTTTATCTAGCAATCTCCAACTGCTTCGCTAACTCCATTATCTTAACCATTTGCATTTCCATATCTTTGAGTCTATCATTTAGAAGATGATTTTCTTTTTGCGTAACTTCTAGATTCTGCTCTATTTCTGTTTTTGTTGAATCTAAAAACATATCATTTTCCGATATAGTGTCGCTCATTCCCAGAAGCTCAGAGTAATAATGAATCTTATCTGATTTTTTCCAACCAAATCTATATTTCAGAGCTGATTCAGATTTATATCTGGGAAGCCAATAGCAACAAGCACAATGACGAAAATCATACATCGTTAGTTGAGAGTATTTTTGTCCAGCAGGACTTACCTTATTCCCGAATAATTTTTCTGCAAGTCGTTTAAGATATTGATTCACAGCCCCGGGATGTGTGGTAAATAGATAATCTTGAGATTCTAACTTCTTTATCTGCACATAATCCTTTATTATACTAGAACACAACATCAGCTTAATTCTTCTACCGAATGTCTTGCTAGTTTCTTCTCTTATGTTTAGTTCTTTAAAGTCATTATAAAAATCTGAAACTCTAACATTCATCATCTCTGTTGGCGCCCTTATTCCAGTATCAAAAAGAAACATGATTAGGGCACGATATTCATACTTTGCACTCTGAGCCATTAATTTTACTTCTTGTTCATTTAAGTAAACCCAGTCGGGTTTTTCTTGTTTGGTATCTAAATCTAATGTAATATCTCGTATTTCTTTGCCATTCTTTCTATTCACCTTCATCCACCAATGCCAAAATGCCTTGAATACCTTAGAATAAGAATCTACAGACCTATAGGAAAGATTATTTTTTGTTTTGATAACACCGTTTTTCATGTCAGAGAAAAAACCTACTACTTGGTCTTCTGTTATGTGAGTAACGTTTTCTATTCCAAACAACTCTTTAAATTTTATTCCAAAGAAAAACACCTTTTCTCTTAGTGTGTTTAATCTAATAAATCCCCTAGAGCCCTTACTGCTTTTGGAGGCGACATTTAGCCCTCTTTCCATGTCAGTCACATATTGAATAATCAAATCTGAATTTTCTTTACTTATGAAAGGAATCCCCTCTTTGATTTTCTCCTTCCATGCAATATATCTTTCTTGGTGTTTATATGGATCAAATTTCATATTTTCTCGAATGAAAACACTTTAAAAAGTATCGGGTGTGTTCTTACCCGCTACATCTTCTTCAGTTAAGATAAGACCGTCATTGCGGTGGGAGCGTATTCTCTTTATATACTAAATATTTATATATATAATTTATTAAA
>CAYPFA010000002.1:94668-198081 GCA_964410025.1 Candidatus Woesearchaeota archaeon | reverse complement strand
GAATTTGTATCATCCATTCTATACCAGCTTACTAAAGAATTATCTATATTCGGAATTATCGAAGCATTCGGAGTTGAAGTTGTTGAAACATTAAATAAGACATTTGTTGAATTAAAATAACTTCCGTTGATTGGCGACGTGAAAGTGTATTGTGGGAAAATTGTGTCGATTATTAGGGAATACACGCTCGTTGTGGAAAAGTTTCCAGAAGTATCAAATGCTGTGTAATACCATCTGTAAATTCCATCTACTAAGTTTACTACTGTTCCAATAGTTGCTGTTAAAATTCCTGCGCCATAGGTTGTTATTACAGTAGATATGTTTCCTGCCCAAGTTGCTCCTGTAATTGTTCCGTTATTTAATCCACTTGCCTGATCTGTGAGATTTGCTCCCAATCCGTCTTGGAAATCATAATAAGCAACCAGGCCAGAAGAATTTACGATACTTTTATTATTCACAAAACCATTATTATATAATGCAGTAACTTCGGCTTGCGATATTGCCCTATTGTAAATACGAACCTCGTCCATTGAACCATTAAACAACTGTGTTGAGTTTGTTCTCCCGCCAATTAATTTTGGTGCTGAGTTATCTACATACGCTGTAGCTCCATCAATCCCTACCGACTGACTTGCGCCATTCACATAAAACTTATGGGTATTCGATCCACTAGCACTTCTTGTATAAACTACATGATACCATACATTATTTTGGGCTATTGAAGAGTTTGTAGCAGCTATATAAAAACCATTAATTGAAGCAGAAACTCCATTAACATACGCAGTACCTGATGTACCTACCTCTAGCCACAAGGCACCCGCAGTATTATTATTACTTGAAGAATAGATATTATTTCTTCTACTTATATTTGTCACCTTAACCCATGCAGAAATTGTTAAAACGTTTCCGATATCCAAACTATTTGAATCTGGAATTTGAACATAATCGTTTCCATCAAAATTTAAGAATTTATTTCCGCTTTGATTAACAATAGTCAGAGTAGCATTTGCAATTCCTACATCATCAGAAAGGTTAGCTGTGAAGTTTTGTGCTGCATTATTTACATAAGAATTATTTTGAGGAGAGATTAAAGTTGCTACGGGATTTTCTACATCAAGGGGTGTCGCATATCTAATAATTACAATTCCGGAGCCGCCTGAACCTCCCGCATTAGGATATTCGCTTCCGCCTCCGCCACCCCCAGAATTTGCTACTCCGTTTTGCCCAGTAACTCCTCCGTTTCCTCCACCTCCTAAACCACCTAAACCATAAGCAACTGAGGGTTCAAAAGAGTCCCCGCCTCCGCCTCCTGCGTAATAAATATTTGAACCATTAATAGAATAGTTTAATCCGTTTCCTCCGTTTCCTGACCCTGTAGAACTCGTAGCATTTCCGCCAGATGAACCAGCTCCGCCCCCGCCTCCTGCAGGATATGGAGAAGCCAGATTCCCAACATTACCTCCACCGTTAGTGCCTTGTCCTACAATCCCAAATCCACCGATAGATGTTAGTGAAGAAGCCTGACCCCCTCCTCCGCCAGAGCCCCCATTTATACCTGGATTAGTGTCTGCTTGTCTTCCTCCGCCACCCCCCATAGCTACCAAAGAACCAAATGAAGAATTTAATCCGTTTGCACCAGCGAATGATGCAGAATTTCCTCCACCTTCTCCTCCATTTCCAATAACTACTGCTATGTTCCCACTCGCATTATAAGAATTATTATAGATTAAACCACCAGCTCCGCCCCCGCCACCCGATGCTCCGCCCCCGCCTGCGACAACTAAAACAGAAACATTAGTAACTCCTACTGGTGGCGCAAAAGTTCCGTTTGATAAAAATGTATGAACGGTGTAGGCTCCGTCGTGAGTTATTGTTCCACCAGTTCCGTCTGCTGCGCTAGAAAAATTTACAAATAAAATCAATAAAAATAAACTTACAAATGTAAAACTAAAAATTCTTTTCACCTTCTCCTCTTTTAAATTATTGTTTAGAATTGATTTTTTAAATGCTTTCATTTTTCTTGCTCTAATAATTTAATTGCAGATTCTATGACGTGAGATTTGTTTCTATAAACACCTTTTTTAAGAATTTTTTCAATTGATTTTATCGTTTCACTATCTACTGTTGCAGAAATCCTCTCTTTCATTTATTTTAATAGAAATCTTTGCTTTATAAATATTACTTTATGTTATTTTAGCATACTAAATCATATTTAGTATTATTTAGTAATACTTTTATTTTTGATTAATATCCATCCTAATAAATAAACTAAAAAATTAATCGCCTTCTACTCTTGGCGCCAAAATAAATCCGATTCCCATTTTTGTTCCGGCGAAATCTATTCTTAGTGGATAGTCGTCTCCGAATCTTATTTTGATTTTATCTGAGAAAGTTTTTCCTTTTGTAAATTTTGCAAGATATTCTAGAGAGTATTTGGAAGATGCACTTCCTGTTAATTTTGTGTCTGCAAATTCTACTTTGGCGGAATTCAAACTTCCATTTCCTGCAATTATAAATATATTTTCTTTTACAGAGAAAGAACAGGAATCAGCGACTACAATACAGTCTTCAATTGCTTGAGAAAACTCTTGAGCGCTCATTTCAACTTCGCAGGAAAAATTTAATGGTGGTTCTTGCTTATCTTCAGCCTCAACTTCAATTAATGAAAGAACGAAACTTCTTTTTATTTTATCGAATAGGGAAATTTTAAGTTGATTAGATTCTTGTTCCATTATTACACTGGATGATCCAGCTGCTCTTTTCAGAATTCTTTTAAAATCTTCCAAATTTACTCCCCAAACCTCTCTACCTGCTTCATATTTTGAGAAACTTTCTTTTGGTAGTTTAAAAATAACCATCGCAACATTTGCTGGATCGACTGCTATGATTGACATACCTTCTTCTAAAAGTTTTATTCTTACTTCGGTAACTATTTCAGAAATAATTGAAATTGCATCACTCAGTATTTTTGGATTGTCTAATTGAACGATCATGTCCTTGGGAAAACGTTTGTGTTTATAAGTATTTATATATTCCATGAAATATAAATCCCTACCTAAGTTACTTTAGTTCATCGCAACCTGCAGTTGAAGTATTATTATAGAGAATTTGGCTATTGTTGTTTTGCAGTATAATATAGTTTATTAAGCTGAAGTGGATTTGATTTTTATGACAGAAGAAAACGAGGAAGGGCAACTTGAAAAGCGGCGAGTTCAGATAATTGCACCTGCGTATTATTCTAGAAAAGATGTGCAGGATGCTATGTATGCCTTTTGTCAACATAGAGAAACTGTGCCGAGGTATTTAGAGGGTTTTGGAAAAAGACCTGATGTTTTTGATTATCCTTCGGATATTATCGCTTTGGCAAAAAAAGGAGCTACAAGTTTTCATTGTTCGGAAGAACTTTGGGGAAACCCATTAGACATTAGCACAGACATGAGTCCTGAACAATATAATAAGATAAAAATTGGCTGGGATTTTTTGATTGATATTGATTCAAAATATCTGGATTATTCTAAAATTGCCGCAAAAGTTTTGATTCAAGTTTTAGAATACCATGGCGTAAAAAATATCGGTATTAAATATTCTGGCTCAAAGGGATTTCATATTCTAGTTCCCTATGGGGCTTTTCCGAAAGAACTTTATGGAGAAAAAACAAAGGATAAATTTCCAGAATGGCCTCGTGCAATTGCAGGATATCTTAAAGAAATGACTGGAGAAAAAATTAACCAGGCAATAATTGGAATGACTGGAAGAGAAAAACTTAAACAAAAAGGAGAATTAATTTCAGAACATTCGTGTCCAAATTGTCATCAGTCTACAATAGAGAAGGAAGTTTCAAAATATAAATGTGGCAACTGCAAATCCGAAATGACTTCCATGAAAGCCTCTAGAAAAATACTGAGGTGCCCAAATTGTCAGTATAATATGGATAAAATTGGTTCTAGTAAAATAAATTTTTGTGAAAAATGTAAAATTAATACCGCTCAGGTTTCTGCAAGCAGAAGTAGTTTTGGAGGTAGAGAGGTTGAAAATGCAAAAAGATTTGAAGTGTCTGAGACAACTAAATCGCAGGTTGATTCTGTAGATATCGTGCTTGTTTCTCCAAGACATCTTTTTAGAGCCCCTTATTCGTTGCATGAAAAAACCGCATTGGCTTCTGTTGTTTTAACTAAAGAGGAAATGGAAAATTTTGAAGTTAGTTTAGCAGATCCTCTAAAAATGAAGATGAGGGATTATGCGCCAAAACCTAAAGAAGATGAGGCGAGAGAATTGTTAATTCAATCGCTGGATTGGGCAAAAAAGAAAGGCAATGTGGTGACGAAAAAATATGAAGGAAAGGGCATAGATGTTAAAGGATTAAAAATTACAGAGGACATTTTTCCAGATGTGATAAAAAAAATAATGCAGGGAATGAAACAGGATGGACGAAAAAGAGCTCTCTCCGTTTTGCTTTCATTTTTTTCTAGCCTCGAATTGCCGCAAGATTTTATTGAAGAAAAAATTCAGGAATGGAATGGTAAAAATTACAAACCACTTAGAGACGGATATATAAAAAGTCAGGTGGATTGGGCAATGAGAAATAAAAGACTTCCTCCAAACTATGATAAACCGACGTATAAGGAACTGGGAGTTTTGTCCGAAACTTATGGTTTAAAGAATCCAATTAATTATACAATAAGAGAAGCGATGCGAAGGGGATTTTCTCAAAATAAAAAAGACGAAGATAAAAATAAGAACTGAAATCACTCAGAAAGTTTATAAAGTATATAATCGTAAAATTTTCATGAGGAAAAGTGGTGTAATTGGTTTTGTATTATGTTTTTTATTTGTGATAAGTTTTGCTTTTGCAGCGAATTGCACTTCTTTTAATTATTCTGATTGGAATTCTTGCAGTTCTGGAACTCAAACAAGAACTGTTACAAATTCTACTCCCGTCGACTGTACTGGAGGTAGTCCTGTTTTGACCCAGAATTGTACTATTACTACGGCTACCACTACAACAACTTCTACTACAACAACATTAAATGCTTCTAATATTGAAAAAGGATTTAGCTGCTTGGTTCAACAAACAAAACCGGATTGTACTGGTGCTGTAAATGTTCAGGATGCTGCATTAACTATTTTAGCTTCACCAAATAATACTAAAAATTGTATTACTCAATTAAAAACTTTTAAGAGAGGCGATTGTTTTGGAACAGGAACTGCTTGTAATATAAAGGAAACTGCTTGGGCAATACTTGCACTAAATCATGTTGGAGAAAAAACAGATAACTATGCATCTTGGTTAAAAAATCAAACAAAAACCGCTACAGATTTAATATGGCAATTACAACAAAACTCTGAGGGAAAAACTAATTGTAAAATAAATTATGACTCCCAAGATTATCCTTTTATTGTTCAAGAAAATAAAAAAATTGATGTTTCTGCAGGAAATTGTTTAACACTTACTCAATCAAATTATTGGTTTCAAATTTCTCCGAATTGTTATGATAAAGAATTTACACTTACTTGTGATAAAGAATCTAGCGCTGCTTTAATGTATAAAAATCCGAGCTCTCAAACTTTATATTTATTATCTGATACAAAAACCGCTGGAGTAAGTCAACCGGTTTCTATTAAAATTAAATCTACTTGTTTTGGTGCTGGCGCATGTGATTATGAAACTAGCTTACTAGCAACACTTGCATTAGATAAAATTGGAAGTGATATTTCAGCTTATACTCCTTATTTAATTGCTGCTGAAGATGCTAATCAACAATATTTACCTGACGCATTTTTACAAATTATGATTGACTTTGGGGAATATGGAACCAAGCTAATTAAGCAAAATAGAGTGCCTTATTGGGAAGCTGAAGGAACTACAAATGGTAAATATTATGATACTTCGTTGGCTTTAATTGCTTTACAAGACAGTAATCAGCCTCAGGTTAAAAGCGCAAGAGATTGGCTTTTAAATCAAGCACAAAATAGTGGTGATGGCTGTTGGAATAACAAGGATATAACTGATACTGCTATGGCTCTTTGGGCACTAGAACATAGGGCTGCTAATATTGGAACAACAACCATAACGACTTGTGAACAGACAGGTTATACTTGTAGAATTTTAGCAACTTGTGGAATTAGCGATAGATTAACTTCTGATAATTATTATTGTGCTGGAACTGGAAAGATTTGCTGTAAAGTAGCAGAACAAAAAACTTGTGCAGACATGGGTGGACGTGTTTGCGATTCTACTAAACAATGTTCTGGAGCAGAGCAAACATCAAGTGATAGTAGTGCTTGCTGCCTAGCTAGTTGTGATAACAAACCAGTTGTTAGCGAGTGTGAAAGCGAGGGCGGTTATTGTAGAACGAGTTGCTCAACATCTCAGGAGCCAGTTTCTTTTGATTGTGGAACTTCTTCATCTAAATGCTGTAAAGCTATTGCAACACCGACTCCAAGTGGAAGTCTTACGTGGCTATGGATTTTATTAATAATCTTAATAGTACTTGTCATAATTGCAATTGTATTCAAAGAAAGAATAAAGTTATGGTTTGAAAAAAGAAAAACAACTGGCTCATCTCAAGCGAGCGTTGGTCCTCGGGGTGGCTTTCCTCCAGCTGGATTCTCAAACCAAAGACCATTACAGCAAAGACCCATGGCTCCTGGAGCGAATCCACAAACACAGAGACCTATGCAAGCAAGACCTGCATTTAAACCAAGTTCTTCTTCTGATGACGACGTGTTTAAGAAGTTAAAAGATATTGGTAAATAAGGAAAGTTTATTAATCTAAATTTTGTTTAAGTAACATGAGGGGTTTTATTTTAGCGATAGGATTTATTATTCTGATCAGTTTTTGCTCTGCAATTCCTGAGATTAATCTACAGAAAGAAATTTATCAGCCGCATGAAACAATAATTGGGACAATAAATAATGTTAATATGAAAAATGACATTACAAGGGCAGAATTAAAAATTTATGACGGAAGAAGAGAAATTTCTCCAGAAAAAGAAATCACATATCATGAGGGGGTTTTTTATTTTTATGCAATAATTAATCAGGCTGGCGAATATTCTATCAATATTTCTAGTATTTTATATAATGATTCTGGAGCTCTAAAATCTGCTAGTATTAGTAAAAAAGTGAGTGTTGTTGAAAATGCAAATAAAACGCAAACCATAACTATCCGGCCTGGATTTTATTATGGGACTAATCCGGAAATTTCCGTGGAGAATTCAGGAAACAATTCGGTAAATATGTCCTACGATGGGAACGCTACTAATTTGCTTGTGGGAAAATCTCAAAAAATTGAAATTAATTCTCCAAGTGGTTTAAGTTTTTTTGAGCTAAATTGTTATGAGAAATTTTCCATTCCAATAATTAGGCTTAATTTTAGTACTGGAAATATTACCAAAGAAAACAATATAACAAATCTAATCGTAAAAAATAACGAAACTATTATAAAAAATGAACAAAATTTAACTGCTGAAAGTAACGCTACTCTTAAAATTGTCGTTGGTAAAATGTCAAGTTATGGCTGGAAAATAGAAAATGCTGGTAGTGTAAATTTAAGTGGATTGGAAATAAAAACAACTTTTAATTTTATCGAAAATAAAAGTAATTTCAGTTTTCTTAAGACTGATATCGAAATAGTATTATATCTTAATCCCTCGAATGTTGGAGATTATTATGGGAATGTTAGTCTATATGTTGGAAATAAAAAAATAACAGAATCAGAATTTCATATATTTGTTTTTCCGGACGAGAGCTCACAGGCAGAATTTGAACAACAAATTGCAAACCCAATCACTGGACAAAAAACTTGTGTGGATTTTAATGGAACAACTTGCGGTGAAAAGCAAAGCTGTAATGGTAATTTTGTTGCGTTGCCAGGACAGGAAGTATCATGCTGTTTGGGGCAGTGTGAGGGGGCTGGATCCGAAGGAAATTCGTTGGGAATTATTATCGGATTGGCAATTTTTGCTTGTGTGGCTGGTATTGGATATGTTTTATATACGAAATCTAAAAAAACTAAGCCAACAAGTCCTGAAGAAAAATTTGAAAAGATAGAGAAAAATTATGAAAAGAAAATTTCTGGAAGTTAATGTTTTTTCTTGTTTGATTTTTTTGATTTCTTTTGAGTATTTTTTATAGATTCTTTTTCTACTGTTTTTTGTGGCTCCATTGATATTCTCATGGGTTGAATAGGAGAAACTAGTGGTTTTGGAGCATGTTGAGCCTCCATCTGCTGTAATCTTTGTGAGAGTTGTTGGATCTGCATTCTAGCGACTTTTGCAATCTCATCATATTTATGTAAACTTCCAGCCAAATCGTTAAATAACATAGAAGCTTCGTGACAATTAAAGCAAATTTCTGATGGCTCAACAATCTCAACTGAAGAGGGCATATAGTCCATAACTAATTCCATTAATTTACCAAGAGTTTCTGTTTCAACCTCGACTTCGGCAAAGGATGTGTAAAGATCTTTTTCTTCTTCTATTATTCTTGCTTCGGCAATTTTTGAAGAAACTAGTCTTACTCCTTTAATTGAATTCAACTTTTCAACATGTGCTTTTAGTGAATCTGTCAAATATTGCGGAGGTCTTCCTGCGACTTCTATAATCATTATTGCTTTAATTTTTTCTTCCATTAGCCTTTTATTAACAAAATCAATATTATCACGACAAGAAACAAGGCAAAAGCATAAATTGAATACTTTTTTACTAGCTCGTTTTTTGACTGATAAATAACATTATCTTGTCTTAAATCATTAGCTGAAATTAAGTTTATAATGCTTTCGTTGGTTTGCTCCGGTTGATGATTTAATTCTACTGATGCCCATTGATTAATATCTTCTTTTGTTATTTCTACTGATTCAGCCTCTTGTTTTATGCTAATTTCAGTATTTTGATAGAATTCCGTTAGTTGATTTTTAGTATTATTTTCTTCCAAAATAACGCCTTCTGAATTTGATTCTATACATGCAAGTGCTTGAGTTTTAATTTTTTGAAGAGTTACTTCACCTATTCCCTTTACTTTATCGAGCTCATCGATGGTGCTAAAGGGACGTGAATCAATAATTGCTTGGGCTTTTACTGGGCCAATGCCTGCTAAATTTTCTAATTCGGATAAGGAGGCAGAATTAATATTTATCTGATTAGAATTACAATTTGCATTAACAAAACTAAATAAAAAAACTAGCGATAAAAATAAAATTGCTAACTTCATTGAATTATTAAAATACTAAGAGTATAAAAGTATTGCTTTTTTATAAATTGACTTAAGAATATAATAAAATTCCAACCGTTACTGTTAAATTCATAATAAACCAAAGAATATATGCAATCATAATTGGCCTATCTTTGTGAACAAATCCGTAAATTATCCAAGGAATATTGAAAAATGTATACATTCCCCAGGAAAACAAAGAAAGAGATTCAGCGCTTTTTGTTGAAAATATAAGTATAATTTGCGGGAGTGTCATAAATGGCGAGACTGCAGCGACGAAAATTAATAATTTATCTAAAAATCTTATCCAAAATTTCTTTGACGGATATTCCTCTAGATTTATGCTCTTTCTTTTTCTTCTGTTAATATGGTGCAGATTTGAATTCATAATAACAAGAAGTTAAACAGATTTATAAATTATTCTAGTTCAAACTTTTTAAAAATTTTTGCTATTGCAATTTTTAAATTTAGTTGTTTTTGTCACAATCATTTGCTCAAGAGCGAAAATTTTTCCCCAAACTTATCTTTAAAATCTAAATAGTCAATCACTTTTTTCTGCTCGTTTTTACTACTAATCCATATATGATTAAAAACTTTTTTATTTAAAAGAAATGCACATTTTTCTTTTTCTTCTCTAGATAAAGTTCCGTTAATTTTTGATTCTATTCCAATAACATTGTAAGTTTTTTCTCCGACAAGCTGAAATGCAATAAAATCTGGAAATCCTGTACTTGCTATGGTTGGCATCATTCTTTTAAAAAATGGATTAAAAACCATTCCCTTTTTTGCCGACGTTATTTCTTGTTTTTCTAGGTCAACATTGTTGGACCACTTGGCAACAACCCACCCTTTAGACTCTAAATCTTTACGAACTTTTAATTCAAAATCAGCTCCAGATTTTTTTGATTTTTTTCCTTCTTTTATTTTTGCCTTGCTTTTTGAAACAGGCAATCCTTTTTCATCCCACTCTGTTTTATAATCTTCACTAGAAGCCTTTTCTAGTTTTTCTAAAATTTCCTCTTTTCTTTCGATGTCCATATTTATCAAAGAAATAAAGAGGTTATAAGGTTTATTACAAGTATTCTGGAGGATATAAATCTTTTAATAGTCTCTTACTTTGATATTAATATGGTGTATATACACCTAACTTCAAGACAAGAAGACACAGCGCGTTCTAGATTATTTGAAAGAGTTTATCAAAGAGTTTTAAAGTCAATTCCTGACGACACAAAGCGATATGGATATTTTGCAGATCAGGGAAAAATAGATATATTAGATGGATTAAAACATCTAGATAGCATGCTTGTGGAGATGGAAAAAAAAGGAAAAACGGAACACGAAATAAGAAATGCGGACATTAAATCGCTCGTTGATAAAATTCCTATGGAAAAGTCGATCGCCCTACAAGTCTCTAGCAAGTAGAGTATGCCTATTGTTAAGTTTTGCTCTTTCTTCTGATTTTTTTATATCTTCAGAAACTTTTTTTTCAAGAGCGTCAATAAATTCTTCAGAAACTGCAAATTCGGACGCTTCTTTTACGTTTGTTTTTACTAAAAGTGTTTTGGACATTTTATTTTAGGCTTCCTTTCTTCACAGAAGAAAGTTTCCCTGGAAATAAAGAAGGATTCTTGTCTTGCTTCGCATTCAGCTCATCAAGTTTTTCAACGGAGATTTCTTTTTTTGCTGACTTTTTCTCTAAAATTACTTCTCCTGTTTTATGTTCTACGAGTTTTTCTTCTACCCTTTCCCTTTGTGTGGTTTCAACTTTCATAAATGGAAACATAATAACATCTCTTATTGTCGTATTATTTGAGAAAATCATTATTATTCTTTCTATGCCAATTCCAACGCCACATGCTGGAGGTAAACCATATTCTAATGCCTCGACAAAATCATCGTCGGTGGGCATTGCTTCCTCATTGCCAACTTTTCTTTCGTGTTCTTGTTCCATAAAATGTTCCTTTTGAACTCTCGGGTCGCTTAATTCAGAATAAGCTCTACCAACTTCTAGTCCACCAATAAATGGCTGAAATATTTCTGCTTTTTCGGGATTGCCTCTCTTTGGTTTTGCCAATGGTGCAAGTCCTAATGGATAGTCAGTCAAAAATATTGGTTGGATTAATTTATCTCTGAATAATTTCATTAGTTCATCTGGTAAATTTGTTTTTGTAACTGTATTTGGATCAATACCGTTTTTCTTTGCAATTTCTTTTGCTTCTGCATCGGTTGTTATTTTAGAAACATCTATATTTAGATGTTTTTTTATTGCATCGTCTAGAGTTAATTTTTCCCACTTACCTAAGTCAATTGTGTGCCCTTGATATTCAAATGTTGTTTTTCCGAAGATTGCAATTGCAAGTTCTTTCATCATCTCGGAAAATATTTTCATTCCGTCCTCATAGTCTGCGTTTTCCTGATACCATTCGATTGTCATATGCTCTGGATTGTGTGACTTATCTACGCCTTCATTTCTAAACTTTTTAGTAATTTCATAAATGCTTCCAAGTCCGCCAACCATTGCTTTTTTCAAATAAAGTTCTGGAGCAATACTTAAAAATACGTCGCTGTTAAAGGCATTACAATGTGTTTTGAATGGTTTTGCAGAAGCTCCTCCATAAATTGATTGTAACAATGGAGTTTCAACTTCTAGGAATCCTTTTTTATCCATAAAATCTCTCATGGTCTTCAAAACCTTTGCTCTCATTTCAAAAGTTTTTCTAACATTTTTGTCCAAAATTAAATCAAGATATCTTTTTCTATATCTTTCTTCTTTATCCTGTAAGCCATAGAATTGGTCTGGAAGGGGTTTTACCGATTTTGTTAAAAGTTCTAATTTTTTAACCTGAATTGAAAGCTCTCCACGTTTTGTTCTGAAAATTTTGCCAGAAACACCTACGATATCGCCTGCATCAATAAATTGTTTAAAGAAATCAACTACCTCTTGCGGAGTTTCTTTATCTTGAACTACGGCTTGAATTGTTCCCTTTGAATCTTGCAAAACGAAAAAAGCAATTTTACCTATATCTCTTATGGAAATAATTCTACCTGAGACAGAAGTTTCGCCGGAAAATTTTTCATTTTCAAGGGTTTTGTATTTTTCTTGTAAATCGGCTGAAAAATCCTCTCTGTCAAATCTGTAAGCATATGGCTTAATTCCTTGCTTAACTAGTTCATCGATTTTTCTTAATCTTTCTTTAACTATTTCATCTTCTCTTCCCATGAACTGCTTAAAAAAATTTAATTTAAATATCTTTGTAATAACAGTTTACCACCTAAAATGTTTTAAACAGGCGTATTCTCAGGGTTTGACCATGAAAATCTCTAATGAGTTATACGGAGAAAATAATGCTAGAGCAATTGAAACCCTAATGGATGATAAGGTTTCACAGGGAGTGCTTTTGCAAAGAATGGGAATGGATCTGCTACATAATGATTCTGTTTTGATTTCTCCTTCTCTTGAACAAATGATGCTAATTTTTTCCGTCCCATCTTTCAATAAAACCGATGAAGAAGTTGTTTTTGTGGCACAAACTGCGACTAAATATTTAAAAGTTAGAAATATACTTCCTCTCGCATCTGAACAGAGCGGTTATGATTTTGCGGCACGAACTTTGATTTCATGTGGTTTTTTCCTGAAGGCATTAGAAAGAAGATATGAAAGACATGCTGCGCCAAGTCCGGATTTTTATAGAGAGCGTGCAAAAAAAGAATTTGAAAGAATAGATAGGGAAGACGTGGCAGAAAACTTTGATAAATGGACTGCATATATGAATGAGTTTTGTTAGAACCGCACTACTTTAAAATCTGAAAATTCGCCTGTCCATTTTTTCTCTTCGGGTTTTATCTCTCTAATTTGAGAATGCGGTGGGCCTTGCTTAAGTTTCGCGTACATTTCTTCAATTTTGTCTTTGTCACCTTCGACTAAAACTTCAACTTCTCCAGAAGCTAAATTTCTAACGTATCCTCTTAATCCAAAAGAATCGGCGCTATCTTTACAAAAGTTTCTAAAAAAAACTCCCTGAACCGTTCCGGAAATCAAAAACTTCACTGCTTTTTTCATAGTATAAAAAGTCTGTTTGGGTATTTAAGTATTTATATTACAATAAAATAAACAACCTGCGGTTGATGGATTGCCGTAATTTATGCAATTATTTGTTGATGGGAATAATCTTCTATTTTAGAACTAAAAATTTTCTGGAAAACACCGTCAGTTTTAATATATCGTTCGTCATTATACTCGCAAGTAAAATCTGCCCAAATATCTCTTTTTCTAAATGCGAAACGAATTGTTGGTTTATTTATAAGAATTTTCTGTCCAATAACCAGCTTCACAGTATTTTCCATTTTACCTTTTTCTTTAAAACAATCGTCTAAAGAATATCCTTTTTCTGTTGGCTGCCGCCTAGGAGAGTAATCGACAAATCTTGTAAAGTCCCAATTGTTTCCCAAACTTTCAGTTAAATCATAGGCAAATGTTTTAATCCTTTTCCTAGATTCATCTTGTAAAAATAACCATCTTTCCATTTTTTAGCTCATTTGTCGGTCCATTTCGTTATGGACGATTGTCAAAACCTGGGAAGCAAAAAGTATTCTTGGTGAAACGGTTATTTTATCAATTCTTTTTAATAAATGCTTTTTATCATCTGGAAAACCATCCTGGTCCCCTAAAACAAAAACTTCGTTTCCTTCGAATTTTAAATCCCTAATATCTTTGCCTCTTTTGTCTAGAAGAAAAACATTTTTTCCTTCGGCGCTTAACTCTTCAACTAAAACTTCAAAAGATTTTTTTTCAACAGTGCAACCCGGAAGAGGATTTGTTGTTTTTCCCTTTTCTTTAGGTGCTTTGTATAAAATTCTTTTAATTAAACCCGCAACATCTTTTTTTGAAAGAGGCAAATCGGGATGATATTCGATTAAAATGTGAAGTGGGGGTGTTGGTGGACCATCAAAGATTAAATGAAGCTTAACGTCTTTTCTTATATCATGAGAGACGAAAAATGCAGAAATTATTACATTAATGGCAATATCCATTCTTCCAGCTTCCATTAAATTATCTTTAATAAAATTCCCTGCAGTTACTGCGCTTTTCGAATAATAAATAAATTCTGGCATGAAATACTCAACTAAAACCCCTTTTTATTCTTTAGGAATTTGAAAAGCTTGTCCGACATCTGGGGTTTTGGGTTTTCTTTTGTTCCGACGTTAACATATCTATATGGTAACTCAAGATATCTGAATTTTCCCATCTCTAATTCTGGAGAATCTACGAAAGAAATATCTTCGAACTTTTTACCGTCGACAACTATTAGTTTTGTTGTAAGAACCGCGTTGTCCGTTGACATTTGCAAACTTCCAATGTGTCTTTTCTCAACTTTTGGCATAAAAACTGAAAGTTCTGGACCCGTTCTCTTTCTTGGAGGATTGTCTCCCAAAATTCCACCGAATATAAAATAGTCAAATTTTTTTGCGTCTTCGGGCTTTAGAATTTCTTTTGCCTCGGGGTCTAAAATACATAATTTAGCTTGGTCCAAGCCAAGTTCGAAAATTCTCTTTTTTTCCGTTTTACCAATCGATTCTAGTAAAGAATTCTTCCGTTTTATGTTAGTGAACAAGAGATTCGGTTTGCCGACTATCTTTGAGATATTTTCATATTCAAATTTGCACCATTTCCAAAGTTTTGGCTCTAAATGCTCTATAACAAAAGTCGTCATGAAAACCTAAAAACTAGTTAATTTAAAAAGCTAATTATCGTTAGTATTTTATGAATTTGGTGATAATATTAGTAATAGTATTTCTATTCCTTACCGGAGCAGACGCATTTTATTTCTATCTTGGAAAAAAGGGTGCCTTAGATGGCGTAAAAGGAACCAGCTTCGGCAAAAAGGCCTATCACACTGTACATAGTAGAATAAAACATAGGGTGAAGCATCATTCTTTCTTTGCAGTTTTGGGAATAAAATTATTGTATGGAATTGCCATCTTTGGTTTAATTTATCTTGGGGAAAGGATGCCATTTAGAAAATTTATTTTTTATGATATACTTGTGAATGCTAGTTTGTGCACCATAATTTATAGTTTTGTCTCGTTTCTCGACGCTAGACTTGATAATGTTTTAGCTGGAATAAATTATGTACAGACGCAGGTTTTATTGATTGTTTGTGCCATTGCAATATTATATGCTATACAGAGATTTTTTGCAAAGAGAGGAATAAAGCTAGTTTAGGCTTACTTTTTTCACAGAAAAAAGTTTCCCTGGCGCGCGGCAAGTCAGCTTCTCGGAAAATAAAAAAAGAATATTTGTCAATCCTCCGCAGGCTCTGATTGTTTCTATAGCTATTAATTTTTCTCGCTATCTGATGCTTGCTGAATCTTTGTCTTGTTTTTCGTAAAGAATTCTATTGCTGATGCAAGTTCTTTGTGTGTTTTTGCATAATCTTCAATGCTCTTTTTTTCCATATATGCGTCGCAGGCTTGAATAAGTGCCATAGCTCCAGATTTTGTTCCCTTGGGGTGAGCATGAACTCCTGCACCCATGGTTGTTATAAAATCGACGCTGCCCATAACGTCAATAAATGGTTTTAGCAAGGTAGGATTCAGTCCGCCTGAAATTATCGGACAACATTTTTTCATTGTTCTCCAGCTATCGTCGTGATTTAGATGGTGCGCGTGGTCCTCGTGAACTAGATTAATTATGTCTTCGTCTACTTCTGGAACTTTTGACCATGTCTGGGAAAAGAAATGTCCTTTTGCCGCCAAGCTCAAAATATTTCTTGCAGCAACCACGTCTTCTTTTGGAGAGCCTGCCATTTTTCCTATTCCAGCTGTTCCTGTATGAATTCCTGAGGCTCCTGCTAATCTTGCGAATTTAGATAAAACCAAAACTGAAAAACCAAAAGGATTTTCTTTTCTTGTGAAGGCACCGTGAGCTGCTCTGTGAAAATGAATAAAGACATCTGGATATTTTCTTCGTAGAGTTTGAACTGCCATCCAGCCTGCGGTAATTCCGTCTATTAAAAACGCATAGCTTCCTTTTTCAAAACCTGCTGAGATAATTAATTCGCATCGTTTAATCATTGTATTAAAATCTGGAGCTGAAATATTGAATGAGTGAACCTTTTTTCTACCTGTTTCTTTAACAGCTTTTTCCATGGACTGTTTTACAAACTTAACCATTGTTTTGTATTCGCAAAAATCTTGATCTGCCTGTGGCTCGTCGTTTTTGACGAAGTCTCCACCGCCTGACCAGAAATCATAGCATGCCTCTGCATATTCTGCCGCAGAAAGTCCTATTTTCGGTTTTATGATGGTTCCAAGAATTGGTCTATCGTAAACATCTAGGTATTTTCTCATATCATCTAAAGTATAATTTGGTCCGTCATAGTGTTCAAGCATTTCTGGCGGGAACCAAACGTCTAATAATTTCAGAGCTGCGACTTCTTTCATCCCTAGAACATTTCCAACAATAAAAGTTAAAATATTCTGAACATTTCCGCCTCTATCAAAAATTCTCCACGGATATGCGACCCAAACCATATTTTTCTTTAAATCTATTTGATAAACCAGGGCGTTAAGTTTTCTAGAAAAAGCTGTTTCTGTTTTAACTGCAAAATTTGTTCCGGTTGAAGATTCGGCTGCGACTTCACAAGCTGCTTGTAAAAAGTTTAAAGGCTTTCCTGGTTTTAAATGGAAAGCGCACAAAAGATATTCGCCGTTTTTTGGATTTTTTAAATTTAAATTGCAATAAGCTGCTTGATGAGAATTCAGAGATTTTACTAGTTGTTTATTATTTGCTTTCACCATCTTTAATGTTTAAGTCTGGATGGGTTTTTATAGTTTACTAGAAATTATAATTCAGTGTAGACTAGATATATACGGTTTTATATATTTATTCGCCACTCTGGAGCAAAGCTTGGTTTGACTTCTTCTAAAATTTCTATCATTTCTATTTGTTTTATTATATTACTGAAACTGTTTTTTAAAACGTTTATACATTTTTGTACATCGCTTATGTTGTTTTGTTCAATTTCTAACTCAATATCATACTCTCCGATTAATTTTGTTATTTGAGTTATGTTTAAATTTTCTTTGCAAAAATTAATTAGATTTTCTTTGTTTTGTTTTTTAAAATCTTTTAGTGAAATTAAAATTTTATAATTACTGTATCCAATTTTTTGTAAGTCGATAAAAATAGTATTTCCTTGATATATTCCGTTTTCCTTTAATAAGTTAATTTTACTTATTATGGTTCTTGGATCCATGCTTAACTTTTTAGACATTTCAGTCATCTCTATACGAGAATTATGCTTCATGGATGCTATAATCTGGGCATCTTTATCGTCTATTTCTTTTGTTTTTTCTTTTTGGGAGACAAATTCTTTTCTTGTGGAATTAGTTAAATAATCTTTATTAAAAATTAGTTGATCTTCTACTTGCAAAATTTTTAGATCTTCTATATAATCTTCTAATGCCGACAAAACCCATTCCTTTGTGTTCGCCAATTCTTTAATATTTTTCGAATAGAAACCTACTAAAATATTCCATTTTCCCTCTGATCTTGCCATCCAAGAAATTTTTTTATTTTTAATCAGATTTTCAATAATTTCTTTTTCTTTTAAAATATTTTTTATACAAATATACATTTTTGAATAATAAATTCCCATTTTGTTTAAAGAAAACACTGGAACGAATTTTGTTATTATTTTTTTATTCAATAACTCCTTAATATGATATGCAACATTTCCTTTCTTTGATTCTATATTCTCTGCAATTTTATTATAGCTTTGTGTTGAATCCCTAATGAGTTCAAAAAGTATTTTTTTATCTGTATTGTCTAATATCTCTACCATATTTATACGAGCCTACATTTTATTTATAAATATTGATGTTTTGTATAATATACAATGCAAAAATTAGGATTACGTTGAAAAGTAAGAAATGATTTATATTTTTTCTAATTCGTAACCTTCTCTTGTGTCTTTAATATTCCAACCTAGGTATTTTAACTTGTCTCGAATCTCGTCGGATTTTTTAAAATCTTTTATTTTTTTAGCATTTAATCTTTCTTCTGCGAGAGATTTTATTTCACTAGGAACGTCTGCTTTTTTTTCTTGTTCAAATAATTTTAATCCAAAAACTTCGTCTATTTTTTTTATTGTTTGAAATTTACCTTCTGCTTTTTCATCTCTAACGAGTTCCCATAGAACAGCTAAAGCTTTCGGCGTGTTTAAATCGTCGTTCATTGCTTTTTCAAATTCTTTTAGATATTTTTTATTTTCTTTATGGTCGTCAGCTAGTTGAGAGATGATATTTTTTAATTTCTTATAAGAAATTTGGGCATTTTCTAAAGCTTCTATTGAAAAATCTAACGGCTTTCTGTAAATAGTATTTAGACATAAATACCTGTAAGATAATGGTAAAAATCCCTTTTCATCCAATTCTTTTATTGTATAAAGTCCTCCCTTGGATTTTGAAACCTTTTCTCCTTTAAATGTAAGAAATCCCGTGTGCATCCAATAGTTAACAAATTTCTTTCCAGTTGCTGCTTCAGACTGGGCAATTTCATTCTCATGATGGGGAAACATGTTATCTGCTCCTCCTGTGTGAATATCTATTGTTTCTCCTAAATTTTTCATAGACATTGCTGAACATTCGAGATGCCAACCTGGAAAACCAATTCCCCAAGGAGAAGGCCATTCTTGTTGTCTATGATCTTCTGGAAAGGAAAACTTCCACAAAGCGAAATCACTATTATTTCTTTTTTCTTTAAGTGTTATTCTTTTCCCTGCCTCTAGATTTTCAACGTTCTTTGAAAGTTTCCCGTAATTTGCAAATTTAGAAGTATCAAAATAAATACCGTCAGAGGTTTTGTAAGTAAATCCCTTTTCTTCTAGTATTTTTAATAAATCGATTTGCTCTTTAATATACTCTGTTGCTTTACACCAAATATTTGGGTCGGAAATGTTTAGTCTCTTAAAATCTTCCCTAAATTCATTCCAATAAAAATTAGCTATATCTCCTGCCTTCCGGCCTTCCTTCGCGGCAGATTTTTCCATCTTATCTTCACCATCGTCAGAATCACCTGCTAAATGCCCTACATCTGTGACATTCATTACTCTTTTTACATTGTATCCGCCGAAAATTAATGTTCTTGTTAAAATGTCTCCAAAGAGATATCTTAGCATATTTCCAATATGGGGATAAGAATAAACAGTTGGGCCACATTCATATAGCTTCACTTTTCCTTCTTCAATTGGCTTGAAAGTTTCTTTCTTCCTTGTTAGTGTGTTGTAAATTTTTAATGCCATGTTTATTTCTACATTCTTTTATATTTAAATGTAACTTAAATATTTCTCAATTCCATCTGGAAATAAAGTTATAATATTTTTATTTGGATTTTTAACTGCAATTTTTTTACTTGCCGAAAAGGCTGCTGCGGAACTTTTTCCAACTAATATTCCTCTGCCTATTAAATCCGAAAGGGATTCTTCGACGTCATTATTAGTTATTTCTATAAAATCGTCTATTAATTTTTTGTCTAAAATTTTCGGTGTAAAGGAGTTTATGTCGCGAATACCCTCTATTTTATCTTTGGGAATAATTGCTATTACTTTTAAATCTGGGAAAACTTTTTTTAACTCAAAGGAAATTCCTGTTATAGTTCCTCCTGTGCCTATTCCTAGAACAAGAAAATCAGGAATAATTCCGTGGAGTTGTTTAATAATTTCTATTCCTGTTTTTCTGTGTGCTAAAATATTCGCTGGATTTTCATACTGGTTTAGAAATTTCCAATTGTTTTCTTTTGCTAGTTTTTTTACTTTCTCGATGGCATTTTTTCCCCAATCTGCTTTTGAGATAAACATAATTTCTACATTAAGTTTTTCAAGAAGTTTTATTCTCTCTTTACTTGCGTCTTCTGGCAAGACTACTTTCATTTTATAGCCCTTAATTAGTGCTATGGATGCCAATCCTATCGCCGTATTGCCTGAGCTAGCTTCTATAATAGTATCTCCTTTATGCAATACTGCTTCTTTCTCTGCTTGTTCTATGAGGCTAAGGGCAACTCTATCCTTTACGGAACCAAATGGATTAAATTTTTCTAGCTTGGTAAAAATATTAGAATTATTTTTTAGTCCTATTTTGAGAAGCGGTGTATTTCCAATTAGATCTAAAATATTAGAATGCACTGCAAATATAGTTGGCACTAGCTGAGAATTCACTTGATTGTTTAGCTATGTCTGCCATAAATTATTTAAGAAATTTGGGTTTTTAGATGTTTCGTTAAGCTGTGAATGTTACAAAAACGAAAGCATAATCGTAATTATTTCCGTTTGCTGTAACGTCAACTCTAAATCTAACTGTGCAAGGATTATCTCCCTGACCTGTATTGAATGGAATTAAAATAGGTTTTGGATCTCCGGTTGGAATTGGAATATCCTTTGTTTCCTGTGAGCCTGCTGAAAAACGTTTCATGATTGCTTCTTCCGAAACTCCGCAGTCTGTTTGAACATCAGATACTGGAACAACCTTATAGGAAAATTTAGCATTCTGTGATTGCGCACCCGTTAGTTTGTTTGAAATTCCTATTGCGAAACCTTCAATAATTCCTTGTTTAACTGTAACCTTTCCAGATGATGGATATATGACCATTCGTTTATCTTCACCAAATAATTTATTAATTTCGCCAGTTACTTGGTCATTCAAAACATTTACTGCTTGAGTTGAGCCGGAGAAAATATTTTTTACTAAAATTACTCCAAGAATTAACATAGACATTGCAAGAACAATGATTACAATTGTACTAATAGAAAGTTCAATCGCACCCCTTTTACCTTTTTGCATAAATTGTTAAGTTAAATAGCTTTTATAAATCTTGCGAGTTAGCAAAATGATTTCATAATTCCCTTGTTTAAAATACTAACCTGAAATTCTTTGGCATCATAGAATTCATTATCTTTAGTTGCCGAAATTTTATATTTTAGAACGCAGTTTTCCGTGGTCGTTGGAATGGAAAATACAACCATTAATGCAACCTTTTCATCTATTCCAAAATTTTCGCTAGTTCTTCCCAAAATTATAAAACTATCTGCTACCTCCTTCGAAAATTTACAAGTTCCTAAATCAGAAGCCTCAATGCTGTATGAATACGATGACTGTCTGCTCTCGCTATCCTGGATTCCCAGTGCTATGTTATAATCCACCCCCTTCCTGATTTCATTTTTTGGCTCCTTCACAACTATCTTAGATCCGTCACTAAACTTATCATATATTTCATTCACAGTTGCATCGTTTAAAGTATCAATGCCTCTAATTGCGCTGCAGCCTAGTTTGCTCACAATAGAAATGCCTATAATTAAAACCATAACTGCAATAACTACGATAACAACCGTTCCGATTGATAAGTCAATTGCTCCCCTCTTATTTTGCATAAATTACTCAACACTGAGATGTTTATAAATGTTTTCGGCTAGTAGGATTTATGAAAATTGAAACCGACAGACTAATATTAAGAAAGCCGACGATAAAAGATGCTGATGATTTGATTGAAAGTGGAAATGATTATGAAATTCACTATAATAGTTTTTTTCTTATGAAGTTCCCGTTTGGAAAAAAGGAAGCGATTGGGGTTATTAATGAGAAAACTAAAAATCTTAAGAGATTTGCGATTGAATTAAAAAATTCTAATAAGGTTATTGGACTAGTTGATTTGTATAATATAAATGAAGCTCCTGCCCTGCATTCTGGCCAATCGCAGGAGTCCTCCCCTGAGGGAGGAAAGCTAAAGCTAGGTTATTGGATTGGACAGAAATATAGAAGAGTTGGTTTTGCGAACGAAGCTGTGAAGGCCATTATAAAATATGCGTTTGAAAATTTTAAAATTGAAAAAATAATTGCGACAACTTTGGTAAATAATTTAGCATCACAAAAATTCTTAGAAAAATTAGAATTTAAAAAACAAAAAGTTTTACCGAAGGACAGATTTCTTGACGGCGAATATGTTGATAGTGTGCAGTATGTTTTAGAAAAGAACAAACTTAAAAAGGATGCAAAATTGAGGATTATTGAGGGTTCGTAGCTCAAGCTCGCAAAATGCATTTCGCAAAAAATTATATTTCTTATTTAATTTTCTTTTGCTCAAAGCGTTTCACTCGGGAAGAGTGTCCGACTGAAGCTCGGTCGAGCTTCACAAAAATGCAAAACAAACAAACTTAAAAAGGTTGTAAAATTTCAATTTAATAAGGGTTCGTAGCTCATTGGGAGAGCGTCCGACTGAAGCTCGGTAGGTAGGGGGTTCGATTCCCCCCGGACCCATTTCCATGTAACCACAAACTATTTAATCCCTGATTTCTATGCAAATTTAACCAGGACAGCTGATTTTCGGGATTCGGGTTAAGAGCCAAAGAAATGTAAAATGATTTCTGAATTCTGAGGAAGGTCCGCACATCCGTCGAGAGTAATTTCCCGACGACAAAATCACCGTTGAAAGACGGCTATCGCGAGGTATGAGCTCTGACACAGAGACGAATCCATTAAGTTGGAGTGAAACGATCACCTTGATTGATGCAACTGCATTAACGCAGGCTTAGTTTGATGTCAGCATGCAATGTTCGACTTAGAAACGAATTGCAACAGAAAGTGGCCTATGTCCTGGTTATTATTTTTAAGAATTATGATAAAATGGCGACGATTTTGTGATATTTTTATTTTTTATTTCTTCCTGAAAATAATCTGAATTTTTTCTATATACCAATCCAGTTAAGCTAGCGGCCATTATTATGTTTGCGCTTACATCTGCGATTTTTTGATTTTCTTTATTTATTATCCAATTTGAAAATAAATCAATGCTTGCTGCAAATACAAAACTTTCGATTAAAATTTTATCAAGTGTTTTCATATAAATCGAGAATGTTTTTGTTTTTTAAAGATTATTGTGATGAGAAATTATAGCTTTCGCTAGGTTAAAAAATTTCTAGAATTATTTTTTAAAGTTCTCACTAAGTTATAACTTTTTTTAGAAAAAAAAGTGATTTTTAAAAAATAAAGACAGAATATAGATCAGTAATTTTATAAATAGATTGAATAAATAAAGCTATTAGTAGTTGCACGCTGAAATCCTCGCCGAAGCTTGGATCTTACACGTCAACTCTATCGACGTCATCTTTTATAACGGCTTTAATTGTCTCGTTTCGCGGATGGCTTCACACTTAGATGCTTTCAGTGCTTATCCATACAATGCGTAGCTGCTCGGCCTGCCACATGACAACCGATAAACCAGAGGCATCGAGATCCCGTTCCTCTCGTACTAGAGATCTCTTCCACTCAGACAATAACACACCCTGTAGATATCATACAAACTGTCTCGCGACGTTCTTAACCCAGCTAACGATCCCTTTTAATGCGTGAACTCCGGCACCCTTGCACGCTTCTGCACGCGCAGGATAGGAAGAGCCGACGGCGATGTACCAAACCGCCTCGTCAATGTGAACTATTGGAGGCGACAAGCCTGTTATCCTTTAGGTACCTTTTCTGTCATTTTCGAGTCCCATTAAAAGACTACGAAAGTTCGCTAAGCCCAGCTTTCACTCCTGCATTTCTTGCTTTTCGAAATACAGTCAAACGAGCTTTTGCCTTTGCGCTCTTCTCTAGATTTCCGACCTAGATGAGCTCGTTTTTGGGCCCGATCGATATTTTTTCGACCGGGTGCCGCCCCAGCCAAACTGCCCGCCAATTGCTGTCCCAGAAAGGTTAGTGGTTCTATCAAGAATGGGTAGTGTTACACTTTTGCATCCGCAGTCCCCAGAGAGACTGTTTCGACGCTACTACCTACTCTAAGCACTCTCAATAAAATCACAACAACGGGTTGCAGTAAAGGTCTAAAAGGTCTTCGCATCCCACAGGGTGACAAGGGTCTCTACACCCTTAAATGGTTTCGGAAGGTTCTGGTTAGGGACAGTGGCAACCTCGTTAAACCATTCATGCACGTCGTCAATCAGGCGACAAGGCATTACGCTCATAATGTTATTCCAAGATTTTTTCAATGAACATCTTGATTCTTTACATCGCTGCAAAGTTCGGACTATAACTTAATAATTTTTTAAAATTATCTTGAACGTTTAGTCTCTGAGGATTCTTTTTATTCTATAAAAAGCCTTTCCTGCTGATTGTCTGCATTTAAAAATTTTCACTGCCGATTTCTCGACGAGTATTTTAAAATTCTCAGATTTTCCAGCATATGGTTCAATTTTCTTCTATGGTTTATTTTCTATAAATAGTTCTTAACTCGTTTACTTATTATACACTCTATGATACTTGAAGCATTTTCTCGACGAGAAAATGTAAGGCAGCGTTTCTACCTTAAGAGCGTCATAGTTACGCCCGCCGTTTGATGGGCTTTCATCCCCTTGAAAAAGGAGTTTAGACACCACCACTGGGCAGGTTTCACTGAGTATACACATCCTTTCGGATTAGCACTCAGCTATGTTTTTGGTAAACAGTCGGGCCGCCCTTGTTACTGAGATCTACTCTTCCATATAAAAATTCATACAAAAGAATAGACATCCCTTATACCGAAGATACGGGACTAATTATGCCGAATTCCCTTAACCAGTTTCACCTTTCATGTCTTAGTCTACTTAACTAGGGCACCAGTGCTAGTTCTCGGTACAGCTATTTAATTTCTATTTTTCAAACTTTTCACTGACTCTTGGACTCAGCGGATTAACGGAAATTCATAAAATTCTTATCATTACGATCCAATTATTTCTTTCTCGCTATGCCTCTCGGCACTCCACTTATCCGAAAGCTTTTCGAAAACTTAACAAAATTAAAAAGTACAGGAATATTAACCTGTTGTCCATCATCATACTCAGTTAAGGTATGACTTAGGTACTGACTAACCCTTGGCTAATTGTTAGTGCCAAGGAAACCTTGCCCTTTCGACATCTTCCGGTTCTCAGGAAGATCAGATCCTACTATCGCCAAGATGATCACTAGTGCACGCTTCATCGTCACTTACGTGAAAACTTCTACGCATACACTACGCCTGTTTACTAGAGTTCTAATTACATAGAACCTCTGGAGTGTCGGTAATTCATTTAGCCCCGTCCATCTTCCGGGCTTTTATCCTCGATAGGTGAGCTGTTACGCTTTCTTTAAATGATGGCGGCTTCTAGACCTACATCCCCACTGTCTCAGGAGAAAAACTCCGTTTGTTACACTTAATGAATATTTTGGGACCTTAACTCCAGTCTCCCTTGTTCGGGTCTTGTTAGAGTATCTTACATACCCCAGCTGACTGACGTAATCTGTAGTTAGCAAGTTCTGAGTTGGAAAATTCCCCGTAGGCAGTAGCCTCTGCAGGACTTATCCGTACTTTACCTCGCTAACAAACAATACGTTGCTATACCGTTGCATATTTCAACAGGAACCAGCCATGGCCAGATTCGAGTGGCTTTTCACCCCTAATCCCAAGTCATCCAAGTGCATGTACACAACACCGGTTCGGACCTCCATTTCTCTTTCGAAAAACTTCATCCTGCGCAGGAATAGATCATCTGGCTTCAGGTCTTATCTCAGTGACTAACGCATTTTCATACTCGCTTTCGCTTCGGCTTCATTTAATTAACCTTGCCACAAAAATAAACTCCCCGGCCCGTTTTCCCAAACGTACGTTACAACCCCGTAGGGCAGTAACTAATTTGTAACTGTTAGATTTCAAGTCTTTTAACCCTCTTGTGAGAGTACTTTTCAGCTTTCCCTCGCGGTACTTGTTCTCTATCGGACTTGAATAAATATTTAGGGTTAGCACTTAATTGTGCTGTATTCAGACCTCCAATCCGGGAGGCCCTACTCTTTCAAAGCATGACATATCAACTTCATCTACGGGACTATCACCCTCTAAGGTCTCTCATTCCAGAGAAATTTGATTCGCTGACTTAGCCTCAACTTCACCACATCTCTTACGCCCTTTCGAGCAAAGATTCAGTTCGCCCTGATTCCTTTTCGCTCGCTGCTACTGGGGAAATCACTATTTGTTTTCTTTTCCTGCCGGTACTAGAATGTTTTGATTCCCGGCGTTTGCTTTTCTTGCGAAATGTAAAACATGTTTCACATTCGGAAATCTCGGGTTCAACGCTCGCATGCAGCTCGCCCAAGCTTATCGCAGCTTGCCACGTCCTTCTTCGCTATTCAAGCCAAGCTATCCGTCTAATAGTATTAATAGGATTCAATCTTCTTTATTATTTCACAATTTTATTTGTGAGACACAAAAACTGATCTATATTCTGTCTTCATTGATTATTAATCTCCAACTCCATTCACGACGCATCGTCGCGAATATCATAGTTTGGTATTTTTTTAATTCGTTACCTTCGAATTTCATTTTTTAGGTGAATGTGATTTTGTGAACAACGAAAATTTTTAATTTCCGTCGGTGAATGACCATTTATTATTCCTCGTCGAGGAATGCAAACTTTTTCTAAAGTTTGCTCGCCCTTGCGAAATCTTATTTTGATTGCGCCGGCCGAATGGACCTGTCGGGAATCGCACCCGAGACTCTTCCGTGCAAGGGAAGCATTTTACTACTAGACTACAGGCCCAGTATTACGCTGTGCTTGAGTCTTTCCTCTTGCACAGGATAATGATTATGAATTGAAGCTAGATGCCATTTATTGTTTTCATTTTTTATCAAAACTGCGATATTTACGTCGACAATAATTAAATTGTTAACTTGAATTTTACCCGAAAGTAAAATTAAATTTAGGAGGTGATCCATCTGCAGGTTCCCCTACAGATACCTTGTGACGACTTAACCTACCTTGTCTTACAAAATTTCTTTCTATACAGACTTCAACTCTGCAAAACTCGGTTGGTTTGACGGGCGGTGAGTGCAAGAGACAGGGACATATTCACCGTTCGCTGATAACAAACGATTACTACGAATTCCAGCGTCATGAGGGTGGGTTGCAACCCTCAATTTGGACTGAGATAGATGCTAGGGGATTAGCTTCACCTTTCGGTGTCGCAGCCCATTGAATCTACCATTGCCGCGCGCGTGTAGCCCAGGGGATTAGGGACGTACTCACCTAACGTAGCCCGTACCTTCCTCCTTGTTACCAAGGCAGTCTGCATAATGTTCTTCTTTCGGTAGTAATTATGCACACGGGTCTCGCCTGTTACCTGATTTAACAGGTCACATCACTGCACAGGCTGACGTCGGCCATGCATCTCCGCTCAGCGTGTCAGGTAAGCCCTTCAGACTGACCTTCATCCTGCTGTCGCTCCTGGTGAGGTTCACGGTGTAGAATCTAATTGAACCGCACGCGTCACTCGTTGTAGTGTCTCCCCGCCTATTCCTTTAAGTTTCGATCTTGCGACTATACTTCCCAGGTAGCTCACTTTGCAGCTTCCCTACAGCACCGAAACCTCCCGAAGAGGCCCCGATGTTTAGTGAGCAGTGTTTACTGCCAAGACTACAGGGGTATCTAATCCCTTTTGCGCCCTTGGCCTTCATCCCTCACTGTCAGATTCGTCCTTGTAAGATGCCTTCGCTAATTGTGAGTCCATTCAAGATTAACGTATTTTACTACTACCTTGAACGTACTTCTTACACCTACCGATCTCTAGCCTAGTAGTACCCTCTGCTCGCCCTACACTTGAGATGCAGGATTTGACAAAAGACTTACTAAACAAGCTACGGATGTTTTAGACCCAATAATGTTGGTTGCGACTTGGACTGTCGGGATTACCGCGGCGGCTGGCACCGATCTTACCCAGTCCTTATTCGCCAGCCTTTTTACAGCTGGCAAAAGTTTATCAAAAAGATAAACACTTTGGTTCGCTCTGTCACGCTTGCGCGCATTGCAGAAGATTCATAGCTGCTGCACTCCGTAGAGCTGGGAATAGTGTCTCAGATTCCCTCTCAGGGCACCCCCGCTAAGGGCCCTTACTGATCATTGCCTTGGTGGGCTATTACCCCGCCAACTAGCTAATCAGCCGCAGTCTCATCCTTAGGCGCGAATTTGTAAGTTCATTCTTTCCAGAAAAAAACTCTTATCAGGTATTAACCTCAGTTTCCCGAGGGTATCCCTGACCTAAGGGCAGATTAACTACGTGTTGCTGAGCAGTACGCCGACTTGCGTCAGACTTGCATGCCTTATCTCGAATCAAATAGCCGCAACCTCCAGCAGGATAAACTGGAATTTAACTAAAACATTTGTTTTATTATCCTTATTTTTAGCTTCGATATATGTAAAGGTTAAAATACATATCGAATAAACAAGATCTCTCCTCAGAATATTAATATTCTGTTAGTACATATCAATCACTCATAATTAATATTTAACTAAAAACTGCTAGAAATTGACGAAAAAATTATTTAATAAATGGCCTTCATCATACTTTATTCTTTGATAAAGTACTCATTCTAGCTTCAATGAATTTGATTGAAGCTTTGGAATTTATATCCAAAGTTATCATTTTGTAATATCTTGTTAAAAAAGAAGCTTTATAAACATTTTGGTTTTTGGCGAGGGATTTGCCGACGCTGAAATTAAGTTATTGTCATTTTAGAGTTTAATCGAAAGAATTTTTTCATTAATTACAAAGTCATAGCCACATACCCATTTTTATGAGCCTCTTCCTGAATGTCTATTTTATCTCTTGCGATGATTCTCTTTAATATGGGCAACCTTCCGCCGATAATTATTCTCTTAAAATTCTTTCTATAAATCTTTAATTTTTCAGAAATTGTTTTATCATCTTCGTCATGAAGTGATATGATTAAAAGCTCCCCTTTATTCTCGGCTAGAAAATCTGTATTAAAAGTTTCTGTATTTGAAAAATTATTTTGCTCTAAATTTTCTTTAGAATACTTTAATGAAAGTAAATCCTTAGAGATTAAATTTATCTTAGTGGGTTTGATTAAATGCAATGCAAGTAATGCCAAGTGTCCATTGTTTGGCTCTTGAATAAAAATTTCTTTTGCTTTTTTAGTTGGTAAAAGTTCTGCAATTAACTGTGTTATAAAATGAAGATTATCAAATTCCTGCAATGAATTAGCTGTTTTTATTTTATAAACTTTGTCTTCAATTTCAAATTCGATTTCATTTTTTGTATAATTTTCTTCTGACTCAATTTCTTTTCTAAATTGGAGATGATAAACGCAATAACCTTGAGAAAATGATTTAAAAGTTGTTTCAATGTCTTCGTTTATTAAGATTTCTTCAATTGCCTCCTTTAATTCTTTCACGACAATAATTGCCAAAGTTCCGCCATCCTCCAAATGGCTTGATGAAGTAAAAATAAAATTTTGTAATCCTTGTTTTTCTAATTTTGCCGGAAAATTTGTAACAATTAAATTAAATTTTTCTCTAATATTCTCAAACCCCAAAGAGGGAATTGCTTCAATTTTTAATTTATTTAACTCTGCATTATGTTTTGTAAACTCTACCGCCAGAAAATCTCTATCTGCACAAATAACATCGCTGTTTTGATAAATTGCTTTTAAAAATATTCCAATTATTCCATATCCGCAACCCAAATCTAATATTTTTTTGTAATTTATTTTAGTATTTTTCCTGAAAGAATTTAAAAGCTCTTTCGTTCCCTGATCTATATTTGCATAGCTAAATAATTCTCTAGATGTGTCAAAAATTAATTTACATTTATTAAAATTAAAACTTATTCTCTTATGAATTTGTGATGCAAGCATAAACTATTAAGAAAATTCAAGTATTAAAAGGCTTACTTTTTTCACCGAAAAAAGTTTCCCTGTAAATCAAAAAAGGATACTTGGGAATCCTCCGCAGGCTCGGATTGTTAATTAAATTCTAAAATTAAAAGTTTTTCGAAAAACAAACTTTTCTCTGCAACAATTTTGGGATGAAATTTATTCATTCTTTCCAACGGAGTATGCGAAGAAATCAATAAAAATATTTTTCCATTCTTATTTAGATGAACCCTAGCTCGCTTAATAAATTTTAGAGAAATTTCATCACCTTTTTTGCCACCAGTTGTTATTAATTTTAACCCTTTATCTTCTCGTTTTTCTTTATCTTCTGGTAAATATGGAGCATTAAAAGTTATTAAATCAAATTTTTTTGTTTTAGAAATTTTTAAGAATAAATCTGATTTTATCGCTTGAAAGTTTTTTGATTTTGCCAATTTAACCACATCTGGATTTATATCAGAACACAAAATATTTTTTTTAGAAATAAATTTTGAAACAGATTCTGACAAAAAACACGACCCGCAACCCATATCTAAATAATTCATTTTTTCTAATTCATTTTTTTGTTTTTTAGATAAATAATTACATATAAGTTCTGATAAAAAAAAAGAATCATCTGATGGTTTATAAATTTCCATTTTAAAATTTCAAAAAGTAAAATGCAATACCTGCTATTCCTAGAACTGATAATAAAATCAATACATAAAGCAATACTGCGGGACTTTTTTTAGATTCTACGGACAGCGTTTGATAATTTTTTAAATTTTGACCCATATTTTTTTGATCTGGCTGAAGTGGTTCTGGCATAGTAATTGGCTTTGCCTGGAAGGCAGACATTTCAGATTCAATTTCTTGAGATGAATAGCCAGCACTCAAAAGACTTCTTTTTATCTCCATAATTTGCCAACCACGATCAATGCCATTTTTTAAAATTCCAGAAATTTCGCTCATAATTCAAGAACATCTCCGTCGCTAAGAAGATGACATTGCTTTCCTGATTTATATCCCAGTTCTGCAGAAAGTTCCATCATGGGAGCTGTTTTGTCATGACCTCCATGGGAAGGAATTATGTGCTGCGGGTTTAGTAATTTTACAAGTTCCCTCAAATCCTCTCTGCCGCCATGACCGGAAACATGAACATCTCTAAAAATTCTTGCTTTTCTTTTTTTTAATTTATCTTCCATTTCAGTAAAATTCTTTATATTAATTTCTGCTGGAATAACACTTGAAGAAAAAATAATATTATCTTCCTCGTTTATTTTAAGGGGCATTTGCCCTCTAGAGATTCTTTCCAAAATACTTCCGGGTTCTCCTTGATGTCCTGTGCAAACAACTAAATAATCCTGCCTCTTCCTTTCAACTTTCTGCAAAGATTTTTCAAGCTGTCTTCTGTATTTTGAAAATTGAATATTTTTAAGAAATGGGGAAATTCCCGTGCTTTGCGCAGCAGTGCAATATTTATTCAAACTTCTTCCTAAAAATAAAATTTGTCTATTCATTTTTTGGCCAAATTCTACGATACTTTTTAACCTAGCTATATGGGAAGAAAATGTTGTAACAACAATTCCGGAATTCCTATTATCTATTGTAAACATTACTTCCTCTAATAAACTTCTAGCAATTTTTTCAGAAGGAGTTTTTTTGTCAGAACCAGAATAAAGAGAATCAACAATAAGTGCAAGAACGCCACCTTTCGCTATTTTTCTTATTTGATCATAGTTTGGTTTTAGTCCAAGAACAGGATTATCGTCGAGTTTAAAATCGTTGGCATAAACTATTGCGCCCTTTTCTGTATGAAGAACAATTAGGCTAGTTTGGGGAGTTGAGTGTGTCATGTTTACAAATTCCACAAGATATTTTTTATTTTTACCTTGAACATAAAAAGATGTATTTGGATGAATTGACTTTACTTTATTGTGCAAATAAATATCATTATCTTTAAGTAAAGAATCTAGAACGGCCGTTGTAAAAGGCGTTCCGTAAATTGGTGCGTTATATCTATCTGAAATGAATGGGACCGCTCCTACGTGATCTAGATGTGCGTGTCCGATAAATTGCGCACGAACTTTATAACGAATCTTGTCTAGCGTTAGATCGTTTGGAATTGCTTCTATATCACGTAATTTTTTTTCAGAATAGGCATACTCATCTTTGCCTTTATCATTCTCCTGCATCTTAACAATTGCTGGTAAAAAAAATCCTTCATCAAAAATAAAAGCATCTTCTCCGACTTCCACAGCTGTCATATTTTTTCCGACTTCAGAATATCCACCAATCGCGTGTATTTTCACCATTTTTTCATAATTATAAAGAATAAATAGTTTTTAAAACTTCACAATACAAAAGTTATTATGATAACCGGCAAAGGAGTAGGAATACTTATTATTTTTTTAGCATTAGCTTCTTTTGCATTTTTGGATTTGAGCCTTACTGGAAATGTAATCTCGGAGGATTTATTATATAATTCCTCTAATGAATCTGTCGCAAGCAATGAATCTTTACTGAAAAATAATTTATCTATTGATATAGTTTTCAATGAATCTGATGTCGAAAATAATGATACTAATAAATCAAATAACGAATCTGCTGATGAAAACTTAACAGATATAAATCTTTACGAAGAAAATACTGTTGAAGAATTTTATAACGAATCCCTTAACATTACGCCAGAAGAAGAAAACCCTTATGATGAAACTTATATTATTGGTGTCAATAAACCTAATCCAAAGAGATCATTTGGAATTGCAAAATCTGCAAGCGATATTAGTAGAGAACAAGAGCAGGTTAAAGACAGGGTTTCTGAAAAATTTGATAATATTGTCGATATTTCTGCTAGCGAATTTGCTTCAGAATTAAATGAGACTGACTTGAAGAATTTAAAAAATAGCCCAGACGTTGCGTTTATTGAGCCAGTTCGTGAATTTAAAATAATTTTATCGCAATCTGTCCCCCTAATAAATGCAACTAGTTCTTGGAATCTGAAAATTAATTCTTTAAATTTGACTGGCATTGGACAAACTGTTTGTATTATTGATACGGGGATAAATTTTAATCATAGGGATTTGCTAGTAAAAAATTTAACATGCAATATTTATTGCGATCCTTCTGGCGATAGCTGTTCTGAGAATTGTGATGAAACAGATTTGAATGGACACGGTACACATGTGGCTGGAATTGTTGCTGCTAGCGGATCAATAACCGGTGTTGCGCCTGGCGCTAATTTGATTGGAGTTAAGGTATTCTCTGGATCGAGTGGTAGTGATGCTTCCACGCTGAGTATTAAGAGGGGAATTGATTGGTGCACTAATAATGCCGAAAACTATAATATTTCTGTAATTTCAATGAGTCTTGGAACTTCTGAAAAATATTCTGATTTTTGTGATTCTTCATATCCTAGTTTTAATAATTCCATCAATGCTGCAAATTTAAAAAATATTTCAGTTGTTATATCTTCCGGAAACGACGGCAGCTATACTCAAATAAGTTCTCCTGCATGTATTCCTAACGCAATTCCCGTCGGAGATGTTTATGATGCTAATGTTGGCGGTGTTGGATGGGGAGTTTGTACTGACTTGACAACTGCTGCAGATAAAATCGTGTGCCATTCAAATAGAAATTCGCTGGTAAAATTATTTGCTCCTGGTGCACTAATAAATTCAACTTATTACGACGGTGATTATGAGACACTTGGTGGAACTTCGATGGCTGCGCCACATGTTGCTGGGGCGATTGCCCTGATAAAACAATCTTTAAATTATGCTGGCATAAAAAAAACCCCGATACAAATTGAAGATATATTGTATTTTACCGGGAAAACAATAATAGATTCTGGGTATTCTAATTTAAATTATTCTCGAATTGATGTTTATTCCGCACTGCTAGAATCTGATCATATTTCTCCAGAGGTTTCTCTGTTAACTCCTGAAAATAATTATGTTAAGCTAACATCAGATTTAAATTTTTCATGCTCTGCTTATGATTGGCAATTGTCGAATATAACTTTTGTTTTATGGAATTCTTCAGGCATATTCTACAACTACACAAACTCTTCGGGTGCAAATATAAATTTAACACTAAATAGTTTACCGGAAAATAGTTATAACTGGAATTGTCTTGCCTATGATTTAAATGGAAATTATGCATGGGCAAGTGAAAATTTTAGCCTAACTACTGGAGGAATTTCAACAAACACTATAAGTCCCGCAAACAATACTGCCACAAATTCTCCGTCTATAAATTTCAATTGTTCGGCTTCGAGTGAAGTGAATTATGGGCTGATAAATATTAGTTTTAATTTATATAAAGTTGGATTAATTTATAACGAAACAAAAAATATTAGCGGATTTTACAATTCAAGTGTTTTTGTTTATAATTTAGAAGAAGGTGAATATTTATGGAACTGCCTTAGTTATAATAATAATTCTGCGTATTCTCAATCTCAAAATTATTCTATCACATATTCTGCCCCCATACTTGTTGACGAAATTACCAATATTCCCTCTGGCGGTGGCGGGGGAGGCGGTGCAACAAAAATAAATACTACAATAAATACTACAAATAATAAAACAAATGTCTCAACAAACAATAGCGAATTTGACAATCTTACAGATGAAGAAAAGAATGCTACCTTTAATATTCATAACATAAGTGGTGCTCCTACAGAAAACAAACAAAATGCTTTTGATTTAAAATTTATATATATTGCAATTGCCTTAGTCATAATAGCAATCTTTTTCTATATACTTTTTAAAAATAAAAATAGTAAAATCATTAAAAAATAAGTTTTTATAGTAAAGATTTCTTGTATATTTATGAAACATCAGGCTAAAACAAAACTAATGTCATCTGCAAAAGATAATCGAAGATATTTTTACATTAATTCTGATGATCGTAGAAAAATTGAGGGTGCAATTTTAGAATATGTTGGAATACTTGGATTTGCAGAATCTGCATTTATGTTTATTAAAGACGAAAACAATAAGCTAATTGGAAGTTGTCTTCGAGAAAGTCTTGATAAAGTTCGGGCATCGCTTGCGTTTAGGGGAATAAAAATTCAAAAAGTTTCTGGAACGATTGCTGGGCTTGCAAGATAAACAGACTACACAAAAGCTTATAAATCTTAGAAGATTTGGAGGATTATAAATTTTACATGGTTTAAACAATAAACAATGGAGGTAGTGAACAAGTCACTCAAACCATTTTTTAAAAACCATAAAGAATTTTGTTAAAAAATGGAAGATATACAACATCAACAAATGGGCTATGACCGAGCTGCGCAAACATTTTCGCCGGACGGACATATTTTACAAGTTGAATATGCAGAGAAAACTGTTAGACTTGGAAGCGCGAGCATTGGAATAATTTGTAAAGATGGAGTTGTTTTGGTTTCCGATAGACGACAAAAAGATAAGTTAGTTGTTGAAAGTTCTGCAAATAAAGTTATGGAAATTGATGAACACATTATGGCAGTTTCTGCTGGAATTGTTTCGGATGCGAGAGTTTTAATTGATAAGGCTAGAGTTGCTGCACAACAACACAGAGTAACTTATGACTCTGAAGCAAATACTGAATCGATTGTTAAAGATATTGCCGACGCGAAACAACAATTTACACAATATGGTGGCGCTAGACCCTTCGGTGTTGCAATGATGATTGCTGGATTTAATGGTACTCCAAAACTTTTTGCTACCGATGTTTCTGGAAATTATTTTGAATATAGGGCTTTTGCTATTGGCGAAAATGACGAAAAGACAAGGGAAAAATTAAGACACGAATATAAAGAATCTTTAAATTGCGAAGAGGGTGTAAAACTTGCATTAAAAATATTCAAGGAAATTCAAGAAGAAAATTTTGATAAGGCGAGATTTGACGTCGGAATTATCGGCAGAGACAAAAAACTCGCCAGAAAAAAAGGTTCGGATTATTGAAAAATGACACAAACAGAAGCAAGATTAACAAAAAAGGGAAAGAAATATGAGATTCTCGTTGATTTAGATGAGGCTTTAAAAATCCGTGGAGGAAAATCTACAAATATTAGTGCTGCTGTTTTAACAAATGCTATCTTTCACAATCTAAAGTCTGGTGAGACTGCTGGTGTAAATGATTTAGAAATTGATTTTGGAACTTCAAATGTTGATGAGGTTGCTTTAAAAATTATTAAGAATGGTGAAGTTGTTTTGCCTGCTGAATATATTAAAAAAATGCAAGAGGGAAAATATAAACAAGTTGTTGACTTTTTGTCAAAAAATGCAGTTTCTCCGACAGGAATTCCCTACACTCCGGATAGAATCATGGGGGCTTTGAAAGAAGCAAATGTTAATGTGAAGAATGAATCTATTGATAAACAAATTTCTGAAATACTTGCACAAATACAAAGAATTTTGCCGATAAAAATTGAAATTAAAAAAATCCAAGTTACCATTCCGGCACAATTTACTGGAAAGGCATACGGTGCTGTTTCTGAATTTAAGCAAAGCGAAGAATGGCTTTCGAATGGAGATTTGAGAATTATTGTTGGAGTTCCAGCTGGATTAATTTTTGAATTCTATGATAAGTTAAATGGCGTTACGCATGGCGCCGCTTTGACCGAGGAATTGAAGTAATTCAATTCACGTTATTTAAAAATCAATTATAGTTCGCCAGCCTGCGGCTGAAGAAATTAAATAGGTTTATAATGAGTTCTTTTTCTTTACAAAAGAAAAATTTCTCTGGTTCGCATTTTGCATTTCTTGCTTAGAAAATTTGTGTCAAAGCGAAATGCTCAAAACAAATGAAACATTTTTATCATTTTTTCAAAATGTTTATAACCTTTGATTTAGTTATTTGTTTATGAAAAAAATTGGTGGACGAGCACAACAGGAAATGGTTGGATTTGTTTTGATTGTGATTATCGTTATTGTTGCCCTTATGGTTTTTCTGGTTATTTCCCTAAGAACAACGACAGTTAAAGATAATGATGATATGACTAATGATTTAATTTCTGCTATAATGCGTTCTACAACCGAATGTGTTGTTGGGTCTGAAACCGAGACTATGGCTCAATTAATTTCAAGTTGTTATGATGGCTCGAGATGCAAAAATTTGAACATGCTGGCCTGCGCCTACCTTAATGATAGTGCAAAGGTTATGTTGGATGATTTGATTAGTACGGAAACTTCTGTAATTTCATACGAATTTATGGGATACTGGGAAGCTTCTGATAAGGAAACTAGGCGAAATATTTTTTCGGTTGGTACTAGCGCTTGTAATATAACCATGGGAAGTATTGTTGGTGGTGGGCAGCCTATTCCAGTTGGCTCATCTGAAGGAACACTACAAGTTCGGTTAAATCTATGTAAAGAAACTATATAGAAATCTGAATATTTAATGAATCAATTGCTAAAACTGGTCTAAGGGATTCTCTTTCTCCTTTCTTTTCTGATACAAATTCTACAAACTCAAAACGTTCTAAAACCTTCAAATCTCGATAGACAGACTTAAAATCCCTCTTGAGTATTTTGGCAAGTTCATAGATGGACTTGGGCTTGTGTTTTTTAAGGAAATAAAGGATTCTTGCCTTCTCATTACTAAAAATTGTTCTTAAAAGATCCATGTCCGACGGGTCATAATCGCTACCCTTGGATTTCTTAGAAAGGAATCTGGAAATAATGCCTTCTTCTGCTACATTTACGTCAACATAAAGAGTTTTTGTATTTTTTTTTGTCATTTTTTCTCGCTATTTTTGTATATATATGTCTTACGTTGCCATATATATAAAGCTTTTGGTTTCAAAAAAAATTAATTCAAAAAAGCCTCAAAAAAGCTGAAAAAACCATAAGCTTTATAAATAAACCTTCAAAAAAATACAGTTATTCGGTTATCAAAGGAGAAGCTTTAAAAAGGGCTAAAAGTTAGGGTATTCGTACATTATTTAATAATGTGCATGACTAGAGTGTTAGAAATAACACTAAGTGATTACAAATTTGTGATTCCCTAGTCACAATATCCGGCCAGACTATTAGACGTTAATCCCTTACGGGAGCCTCGAACGAGGCGGCTAAGCTGATAGTGCTGAAAGGAGGTTTAAAAAATATGAAATTTAATTATAAAAAAGTTGCTACAGTATTAGGAAGCGCTTTGATGTTAGGTTCAACAGTAGCTTTGGCTGCTGCTGCAAGTTTCACACCTTCTTCTTTTACAGATGGAGGTATAGCATTAGTTGTTGGCCAAAAGGCTGCACTTAGTGATATGAAAGCTGCAATTGACTTAACAGCAAATTTAGCTCCTGCTACAAGCACAACTACGGCAAGTTCTACAACCGTATCTGGAGGAGACTCTTATAAAATAGAGAAATCTTCACAGAAGTTCTGGTTAGGAACTAACGTAAGTGCTATAAGAAGTACACTAGACGATACTCAATTACCAGCTTTGTTGGCTACAGGAAAGTATATAGATTCTGATAATGATGAATTTGACTATAAACAGTCAGTTGCTCTTAGCAGTAATCTAAAACTTGAAATGTTTAATGATAGAAACTATAAGTCGGATACACCTACTTTAGGATTCTTCTTAAGCGGAGATGAGGAAGTATTAAGTTATACATTAGATATGACTGATAAGCCTTATTTCAATAAACTTGAAACAACAAATTTGCCAATAATGGGTAAGGAATATTATGTATTGGACGTTGCGTCTAATAATAAGACAATTACTTTATTGGATGCTGCTAACGACGTTGTTGTTACAGAAGGAGAAGCTTCGACATTAACTGTTGGAGATAAAACTTATGAACTTTCTACATGGATTGGACAATCTGGCTCAGATAATGTTGCTAAGATTACTGTCAATGGAGAAACAACAAACAGCTTAGAAGCAGGACAAACACAAAGATTATCTGATGGAGCTTATATAGGTATCAAGGATATCATGTATTCTTCAAAAGATTCTGCTGTGAGTAAGGTAGAATTAAGTATAGGTAGTGGAAAACTTAAGATTGTAAATGCAAGTAAAGTAGAATTGAATGATGAAACTGTTAAGAATGTAATTGGAACTATTGGAGGTACAACTCAACTTGAGTCTATAACTCTTCAATGGACAATAAATGATAAAACATTCATTACAAAAGATACAGAATTAGTAATGCCAGGATTTGGTGCTATTAAGGTATCCTTTGGTGGTGTTAACTTCCCTACGGAAGAATCATTAACTGTTGAATCTGACGGAGATAATAATATGCAATTAAGCGGTGTTCAATTGGAAAACGGAGCAGTAGATGTTCCATTCCTTGGAAAAGCTGATGGAAATGTGAACTTCACATACATTGGTGCTGACACTGATCAATTAATTGTTACATCCTCGGCAGCTACAATAACATATAACGGTACATCAAGTAGTAACGATGATTTCTTGATTGCTTCTTGGACTGACGGTACAGATGCTGAATCTTACTTAGTTAGACCGGTTGATTTCAATGACCCTACAAGTGGCGATGACACTGTAGACTTTGAGATAAACGATGGAAGTGGTTGGAGCTCTACAGGATACAAAGATTTATCATTAAGTGATGAACTTTCCCTGGGCAATATGGATTTATCCATAACTGCTTTGAACTCTACAACAGGATATCAATCCGTAACTCTTTCGAGAGGTTCTGACACTGGAGTTGCTTTCAATGTATTATATACAAAGGAAGGAATGAAGGTTACATTACCTACTAGAAATGATGTAAATGCAAGTACTAACACCTCTTCATATGTCCTTAAATTCCAAGAGGAAAATAATGACGGAGATATTGGTGCAGGAAACACATTCAATGTTACTTTAGGCATAACCGCATCTCCAGACTATTTGGCTGAGGTTTCAAGCGTTGCAGGATCTAACTCCTCAAGAGAAAAATCCGCTACTGACGTTTATGAATCTTGGACATACTCTGCTCTAGCTACAAAGCTAGTAGAAGATAATTCTGGTGATCAGGGAATGGTTACAATAACATATCATGGAGGAGAATCCTTCGGAGATGTTTATGTAAATGCTCCTAGCGCTACAATCGCTGCTGGCTCAACAGGCTCAACAACAACTTCTGGTGTAATGACAGTTTACGATAACGAGGTTTCCTCGGTATCAGGTAAGAACTTAATCGTAATTGGTGGTTCTGCTGTAAACTCCGTTGCTTCTGAATTACTTGGTGGTGCTGGTGCTGGAGATTCTTTCACAACTGCAACTGGCGTAAAGGCTGGTGAAGCTATTATCAAATCTTTCGCGAGATCTGGTAAGGTTGCTTTATTAGTTGCTGGTTTCAATGCTGAAGATACTTCAAAAGCAGTTACTTACTTATCAAACAATGCTATCAACACAACTGTTGGTGGTGCTGGAATGAAGGTAACAAGTGCTACTACAGCTACAGCTATAACAGCTTAAGACTAAAAATTATGGGCATATTTTTGCCCTTTTTCTTTTTTTTTATTTTTTTAACTTCTAGACTCATCTGGCAAAAATATGCCAAATTTTAATAGGGAAATTTTTCTATTCGCGATTTGCATTTGCGAAAACGAAACAATTGTTGCTTCGCAAAGATAAAAGCAAAAGCGAATCGCTCACCCTTTTTGGGCTTTTTTTTATTTTTTTAACTTCTATTCGGAGAAAAAATCTCCGGGCGATTTTTCTATTCGCGATTTGCATTTTTGAAGAATACAAAACATTTAAATATAAAATTTTCGAAGGTATTTTATGAAAAAAATTGAAACAGAGGCAGATAAGGAGAGAAAAAAGAAGAGAAATAATCTTATTGTTGGACTAATTATGATTTTTTTAATTGGGCTTTCGAGTCTGGGTTATGCCATAATGAGTAAAACAGATAGCGCTTCAGTAAAACCAATAAAATATGGAAATCTAGAATTCACAAAAAGTAATGATTTGTGGTCCGCAACAATCAATAGTAAGGTTTATTATTTTTATGATTTACCTACAAGTATTGAAAATGTTTCCACAGCGGAAGCAATAAAACTTGATGATTTTTATGGGAAGACTGTTTATTTTGTAAATATAAATTCTGCGATCAAAACACTTAGTTACGCATTAGATGGAATTGCATCTAGAACACAAGAGGCTTGTTTGGAAAAAACAAATTGCACAAATCCTGCACTTCCTATAAAAAATTGCAATGATTCGGTAATAGTATTTGATGCTTCAAAAATAGATACGAAAATTTATAAAATTAATAATTGTGTTTTTCTTGAAGGAAATTCCTTTAAAGCCGTTGATAAATTAATGTATGGATTTTTTAATATTGCTTAAATTTATAAAGAACATCTGTGAAATCATAATATGAAAAAGAAGATTGCAAAAAAAGAAAAGGTTAAAAAAACTACTAGCTCAAGTGATAAACAATTTTTTTGGCTGGTTTTTTTAATTACTTCAATTATAATTATAGTGTTGGTTGGGCCAACGATTTATCATCAAATGTTTAATGTTTTTGAATATGGTGGAGTAAAGTTTGAAAAAATACAACAAGGACAGATAACCTTTTATCACGGCGTTTTTCCAATAATTTACCAAGGAAATTTAACAACTTTATACAATAGTTATTTTAGGACAGATCCTAGGAAAAATAATATTTCAGTAAATACGACATTAAGCTTGTCAAAAAAAGTGTTTATTTCTCTTTCCCCTGGTGTTGAAGAATGCAAAAATATAGCACTTGCACAACCGCAGCTGGCTAATTTCATTGTCTCATTTCCTTTTGTAAAAAATTTAACATCTGGAGTGAATGATTTAAATGTTTCAAAGGCATTAAAAATACCACTAATAACTTGTAAAAATGCTTCGGCTGATTCTACAGTAATGATTATTCAAATGTCTGACGTGCCCTCAATTGAAACTGGCAACAACTCTGATTGTTTTATTTTAAATGTTGGCAAGTGCCAATACTTAGAAACTGTTGAAAGATATATGATGTCGGCAATGGCTCAGATAAACAATATCTCGATTAGCTAATGGACTCACAACTACTAATATCGATTCTACTTACTCTTCTTCCAGTAATCGAGCTTCGAGGAGGATTGCCTGTTGTTATTGACTACTGTATAAAAAATGGAATTGGCTATTGGCCGTATTTCTATTTGATTGTTTTCCTAAATTGTATTGTTGTTATATTCATATATTTTTTTATGGATTATCTCCACGAATACTTTATGAAATTGAAATTTTATAGAAGATTTATGGATTATTATTTAGAAAAGGTCAGAAAAAAAGGAGAAGGATTTGAGAAAAAAACGGACTTTTGGCTATTCCTTGCTTTGGCAATTTTCGTCGCTGTTCCGCTTCCTGGAACTGGTGCATGGACTGGGGCTATATTATCCTGGATGTTGGGTTTTAGTAGGAAAAAAAGTTTTGTTGCTATTTCAATAGGAGTTTTAATTGCTGGATTTATAGTACTAGCGCTTTCTCTTGGTGCTTTTAATTTGCTCTATTAATAATTTTACATCTGATAAAATTGGTATTTCTTTAATATTAAATTTCTTAACTAAAGTAAACCATATTATGATAATGAATAAAATTGATATAAAATACCAGAATATTAGATGGACAGAATCAAATAATATGGTGCCAGTAATTATAGTCATTAGAGAAATTCTTAAAACATTTAGCAAAAGAAGGGAGGCGAATGCGATTAAGATAAGCTTTGCCCTTTCAATAAGTTTTATACTTCTAGTTGAGAATATTAAAATAAACAAAAGATAGTAGGCGGAACCAGCCACGCAGGCGTCTACAATATAAACTGCAGAAAAATTATAAAGAAACATGTCTAGCGATGGAAAAAGCTTCACATTTCCAAATAAATTAAGAATAAATGCAGACAAATAAAATGTTGGAGGGGAAAAAATTTTATAAAATATAAATAAATTACCTAGTCCTGCAAATAAAATAAAAATGTATCTTAGTAAAATGTCTACAAATTTTCTCATAAAAGATTAAAATGTTTATGGATTAAAAACCTATCTTCTTATTGCAGAAATAATCAACTTTGTTATTAAGATTAATAAGATTACAATCACAAGCGCAACTATTGCTGTTATTAACCAAACTGTTGTCGCGCCATAATTATCTATTGCCTTTTGGAAGAAGCTTGCGTCCTTCGCTGCGATAGTAACTGTTACTGGTTGAGACAATGTTTTCCCGTTGTATACCATATTTACATTAAATGTTTGCTGTCCTACTTTTGTTGGCATAAATGTAATATATACTGACTTTGTAGCTTGTTTGTCTATTGAGAAAGTGGAGTTTATTCCTGAAAGTGTTGCCCATGAATCATAGTTCTCTGGAGTGATAATTGCACTTATTGAAGTGTTTGCATTATTTTTTATTGATAATTGAACAACTAAAGCTTTTCCAACTTTTGCTTCAGAATCCAATTTAGCAGTTAGTGTTGGCTTTGTTGCATCTACACATGTTCCGCCCAAAATATTTAATGAATAGACATAGTCATCTTCAGAATCAGATTGATCGTCGTAAGATTCATCATCGTCATCATAATTATATTCTGTTGAAAGAGCTAATCTTTGTAATTTTTCTTGAGCCGATTGAGAAACTGCAAAAGAAAATGTAACCTCAGCAGTGTCTCCACTGTCTAAATTATCTATTTCTTTGAATAAGTTTAATCCTAAATCTCTGTTGTATAATATTACCTTTACTCTGTCTTGATCATTGCTTCCTGTGTTAGCTACTGTTGCAGTTAAATCAACTGTGTCTCCACATCCTACTGTTACTGCACTAACTGCATTTGTAACAATTGCATAATCGTCATCTTGATCTATTGAAATTTGTTGAAAATCTCCTTCTAAAACATCACATTGACTTTTGTCTCCAGTTATTCTTGCTACAATAGTATAGGAACCTGAATCCACATCTGTACTTAATTTAAATGCAAAATCTACATCAATATCTTCTTGATTATCTAAATTATTTATATCTTGTTTTAGAGAATCTGTATCGTCTACGAATTTACTTGATCGATCTATACCGGCATCATCAAAAAAGTATAATTGTACTTTATAGTCTGAATTATCTTTACCGTTTGTATTTTCAACATTTAATCTAATTTCTACATTATCTAATGCTTTCCAATTCCATTCATCATCTACATTTGATCTATCTTCTAAATCTGAGATTGAAAGATTTGCATTTTTTATTCCAGCAGAACATAATTTTGAAGAATTTATATTGTTTGAAGAAGTTGATGGTGTTTGTTGTATTGTTGTTGCGAAGCTTTTTTCTATTCCATTAATCGAAAGGAATCCAGCGATTGAACCTGCCAAAGCAGAATTAAAATTTACTCTTTTTGTAAAAGTTGAAACTGTATTATTCTGAGCAGTTACGTTTGATAAATCAGCATAAGAAGCTTCCACATTGTTCAAAGTAAATACGCTTCCGATAAAAGAAACGTTTATGGGACTTACATCAGAATTATTTAATGTGAATGTTAAATTAAAGTAACCTTGAGAGTTATTTACTAATGTTGGAGCAGAAAATCCGGAAACATTCAATGCTGCGCTTCCAAATCCTACTGAAAGTAAAACTAAAAATGCGAATGTAAATGCAAATAATAGATTATTTGTTTTTTCCATGTTGTAATTCTGCAGTTACAACGCTTTATAAATCTTTCTATTATTTTAACAATAATCTTTTGTAAGTACAATTCCGACGATGGAAATGTTTAAATATTGAGCCTACATTTCAAGGACATGGTTAAATCGCAGGAAAATTTGGTTGGAGCATATGCGTTTTTAGTGGGTGTTATTTTTGCCGTTGTTATTGGATTGACTCAGAAAATTTTTGAAATTAGTTACAGTAACATACCTTATGCTTTTCTGGTTGTACTTGGTATTATAATAGGATTCCTTAATGTCTCAAATAAAGATTCCCTAACATTCCTTATTGCATCTCTTTCCTTGGTAATCGTTAGCGGATTTGGACAGACTGCATTAATATACATTTCAAATATTCCTGTATTATCTTCTCTGACTTCAATACTTAGCTCGCTTCTTTTGCTTTTTGTTCCAGCTACGATTATTGTAGCCCTGAAGACTGTTTTTAATATTGCTAGAATTTAACCATATATAATAGGGGATGATTATTTTGGATAGTTAAATAATTGGATTTCTTCTTGTCTTAAATCCCATAATGTTTGAAAAATATCTCCGTTTGGTCGTGCAAAAGCAAATCGTCCAATTCCGAGCATATAATTTTTGTCGAATTCAACAAGTCGATAATTGACAGATTGCTTAATAATTTCTTTTGCATACGATGGTGCATCTGCAGAACTTGGATACTGAACAGTTTTTTCTTCATCTGTAATCGGGACAGGTATAACTAAATCTTGATGTTTTTCCTGTTCACAAATTTTTAAAAGAAGCTCATTTTTTGAATTGTCTAAAGCCATTCTAATATCCAAATCACCCACATAACTTGTTCTTCTAAATAATTGCCAAATAGTGTTTGCAAGCTTTGGATATTTTTGCTGTAATGTTTTTATTTCACTATCATGTCTTTGAGTTACCACATTTAAAGATTGTCTGGTTTTTTCTGGTTCTCGGTGTGATTGAAACTGAAAATCCCGAAGAGAACTAATCTGATTGTAAATGGATGCTTGTTCTGATGCTGCTCTCATGGGTTTTTCCAAACCAAAGCAAAGTGTTTTTATTGCCTGCGTTTCTGACTGGTATTTTAATTGCTCCTATTGAAATTCATTTGATAAACCTACTTCAGTTATTACTAAATCTGCCAGAGACTTATTCTCTGGAAAAAATCTTTTTTTGGGCAAAGTGTCAAACATAATCAGAAGTGATATACACCTGTTTATAAAAATTTGTATAATAAAGAATGATTAAATCCATAAAAATAAAAGTGGATTAAAAAATAAAACAATTGAAAAATAAGGTTAAAATTGAATTTAATGCCCGAATCTTTCTATCTCATCTCTCGGAGCAGCTGGAGCTTCCTCAACAACGCCCTTTTGGATCTTCGCAAAGGAAGGTGTGGCAATTATACAATTGTCTCCAAAACCCGCAATAGAACCTTCAATTGCTTCAACGGTCTTCTTGATCTTTGAAACAACTCTCTTTAGTTCTACAACATCTTTTGCCTTCAATGACTTAATGTCGATTACTGCAATAGAGTAACCTTCTCTTAAGGCATTCAAGATAGGATTGATGTCTTCGTAGGTCTTCAAGACGAAAGTTTTTACAGCAACTTTGGAGTCGCTTGCTTTAGCACTTGTATCGATTTCTATGAAATCGGAAGCGCCTTCGTCACCTTCGCTTTTTCTCAAACTCTTGAAAAAATTTATCACCATATAACTCTAAATTAATTGCTGGGGTATTTAAACATTATTATAGTAGAATATTAGTTAATCCCGTGGGGATATCTTGCCTCTCAAATTTTGCCTGTGGAGAAAATAAAAATTTAAATCTACTTTAACTAGTTCTCTCGAGGCGAAATTTTCGCCATTATCTTGCTTCTTAAATCTTCAATTCTCTCGGAAAATTCCTTTTCTTGATTTTCTATAGACTTCATTCTTAACTCTAAAAGTTCTTTTTTATGTTTTAATTCTGCAGAAATTTTTTCCTTAGAAGTTTTAATAATAACCTGTCCACCAACGAGCTTGAAAATATCTCCTTCAGCTTTTTCTGTTTCGCTTAATGCTAAATTTGTTTCATTAATTTCCATATTAAATAATTGTTTCTGTTGCATTAACTGTTCAAAATTTTGTTCTAAAATTTGTATTTCTTGTATTGACGCTTTTGTTTCGTCATCAAATTGTGCCATTGAGTTTTGCATTCCTTGTTCATGACCACATTCTTCACAATTACAATCAGCGCCCTCTTCACATTCACAATTTTCATCGCCGCACTTAGAATTAGATACCATTAATCTGCTTTAACTGTCTTCATTTTTGTTCTTGGTTTATAAAAAATTCTTGAACCACAATGAGGGCAAACGAATCTCTTTTCCAACTCAGCAGATTTCAATTTTTTTTCACAGTTAAAACATTTGTATAAAGCCATATAATTTTATTATTTACAGATTATTTAAATCTAACTCTGTAAATGAAAAGTTCCTCCAGCAAATTTCTTTTCACATCTTGAACATTTCCAAACACCCTTAGATAATCTCTTTGCTCGTCCTGTACAAAATGGGCAAACCTGTTTAACTCTTTGTTTTATTTCTACTGCTACAAGCCTTTCTTTTGGCTTTCCATATCCAGCGCCTAAACGGCCTGCTGATTTTATTTTTTTTGTTTTTACTCCCATGTTTTGTTTTTATCGTTCTTTAATTTGAAGTGGGGCTATCCTGTTCGCGAATTGCATTTCCCACTTTTGACATTTTGTGTCAAAGCGATTCGCTCAGATTTGAACGTTCAAATCCGACGTTGACCGTGATGGGGCTATCCGGATTTGAACCGGAATCACAAGGTCCCAAACCTCGTAGGCTAACCAGGTTACCCCATAACCCCTCGACCTTGTTATGATTGTTTATTTTATAAATGTGATTATTTCTTAGCTGGCTTCGCAGATTTTGCTGCTTCGGCTGGTTTTGCGCCTGCTGCTGGAGTTGCTGTTGCGCCTGCTGCTGGAGCTGCGCCCTCAACTGGCTTTGCAGTTGCTGCTGCTGCCTTAGCTGCTTCTTCAGCTGCCTTAGCTTCTTCTTCAGCTTTCTTAGCTGCTACTTGTTTAGATTGAACTTGAGTGAAATATTCTTTAAGTGATTTTAATTTATCTGTAGTTACTTCTGTTTTTTGTGACTTAATTTCTTTATCATATTTTCCGTCTGTAATTTCTTGTAAAACTTCTTTTGGGTCTTTTGATTCAATTAAAACTCCCATGGCCATTGCACTTCCGATTACTGATCTTAGAGCGCCTATAAAATTATTAGCAAGCATTCCTGGCATCTTTTGCTTTGTGACTGAGATAACTTGTTCAATTGCTAAATTTCCAACCTGAACCTTTTTTCTTTCGCCAGAACCCATTTCTATTCCCATTTCTTTTTTCAATAAAGCTGAAACAGATGGAGATAAAACAGTAATTGTAAAAGTTTTTTTCTTTGCATCGACGTCAAGATTTACTGGAACTTGCATTCCCTTGAAAGATGCAGTTGCTGCATTAACATCAGAAAGAACCTTACCCATATTGATTCCCATTGGGCCAAGTTGCTGAGCGATTGCTGGACCTGGCTTCATTGCGCCACCATCAACTAATAATTTTATTGTAACCATGTTTTGATTTCGAACCAGTCGTTTTTAAAACTAACTGTTTTGAGATCCTCCATTTTCTTTTTCGTCTTCTCTTCTTATAACTCTTAAATTGTCTAACTTTACTGTAACTGGTATTGGAACAATTGCACCAAGAAGTGAAACTACAGCTTCGCCTTTTGTCTTGTCAACTCTAACTACTTTAGCTTTTTCATTTTTGAAAGATTCTGAAATAATTTCAACAATATCATTCTTTTCAATTTTAACGTCGGAAGCTCTTGGCTCAATCATTGCTTTAATTTCATCATAGGCAAGTTGCTTTGGAATAATTCCTTTAACATAAGGTAAATTAAAAACCGCTTCTTCTGCATTCTCCTTGTCTGGAGATTCTAAGATAATATATCCTCTTAATCCATGTGGTCTAGAAACTGAATAAATATTAACTCCTTTTTTATTAACCTTGTCTGCAATTAATTCAATAGACTTAGCTTCTTTGTTTGTTGTAACTTTAACAATAAAAATTAATGCATCTGTTTGAAAATCATCTTTCTTCTCTTCAATTTTTTCTTCTTGAACCTCGATCGGCTTAGCTCTTATTTTTATTTTTGGTAAAGCTTCTACAACTTGCTCTTCCTTCTTCCCGTCATCAAGATACTCAAATTCTTCGTTTCCAAATCCCATTATAGTACGACTACCCTTAAAAAATAAGAAGTAGATAGTTATAAATAAATTTAATGCTTTTTAAAGTTTACTGTTAATCAATTTTCAGAAATAACTAGAATAAACGAAAAAATTTTAAAATAAAGATTTCAAACCTTGTTTTACGATCATAGAAACTACGAATCCAAAAGCCCCAATAATTAAAAGTCCTATCGCTGACACCTTAGCAATCATTGTGAATTCTTGTTTTGTGGGTTTTTTCAAAAGTCTCCAAACTCTCTTATATTGCTGAAGCTGCGCGTCAAGCCACATGATTGTTTTATTTGTCATAATTTAATTTAGATAAATTAGTTTTTAAATTGTGCGGTTTGAGTTAAGAGAAGATCACTATAGGAAACGGAAATTAAATTGTCTTTTGGCATTTGAAACAAATCTAAATAAGATTGACATTGCAAAGTTAATTTTTCTCTTCCGATGTTGCCACTGAAATCTATTGCCTCTATTTCCACAAATGTACCTAGGTCCTGAACTTTATCTAAATGAAATTTCACATTTTCTATCCAGTATATTTCTCTCTGTTTGTCGACAGTGACTAAGATGCCTAGAGATTTTGTCAAAGCTTCTTCTAGAGTCGAATTCTGTTCATTTTTATACAGGGTTACTTTTGACTGCTTTGGGCCAGAAATATTTTCTCTATCATACTGAACTAAAAAATTTTCTATATTTCCTTTTCTAAGTTTTAACCTTCCTAATGTGGTATTGAAATATATGTCTATCTGATGGTCAATGCCTTCGAATTTGGCACTTTGTGCTCTTAAAATTTCTCGAATAGAATTTTGATTTTCACACCTAGCCTTAATCTCTACATTTAAATGTCCCATAATATATTATTCCCATTATTATTCTTCGCTCTCGTCGCCGCCTACAAATTCAATTCCAAGTTCTTCTTCCATGGAATCTTTTTTCTGCTGACCTACCGTTCTTTTTTCTCCAGAAATTTGTGCAGATTTTACACCGGTTACTATTAACATTACTTTTAGAGAGCCTTCAAGATCTTTTGAAATTTGCGCTCCAGAAATTATTCTTGCTTCTGGTGAAAGTTTTTCTCCGATAACTCCTACGACTGTTTTATATTCTTCAAGTGTTAAATCATTTCCACCTAAAACATTAATTAAGGCGCCAGTTGCATTTGAAATATCTACGTCCAATAGTGGATTATTTAATGCGTGTTCGACAGCTTCGTTAGCTCTATTTGATGAATCAGATTCTCCCATTCCAATTAAAGAAACTCCGCCACCAGCCATAACTGCTCTAATATCTGCAAAATCCAAATTTACTAAACCAGAACGAGTAACTAGTTCTGTAATCCCCTTTACCGCATTGGTTAAAATTTCGTCGGCGACTTTAAACGCAGTTGGCAATGGTAAATCTGGAGCCAGCTCTAATAATTTATCGTTAGGAATTACTATTAAAGTATCGACGAGAGATTCCATTCTTTCTAAACCATCCATAGCGTTTTCAATTCTTTTTCTTCCTTCAACCGTAAAAGGAAGTGTTACAACTCCAATTGTTAATGCGCCTAATTTCTTTGCAATTTCAGCAACTACAGGAGCGGCACCCGTACCAGTTCCTCCGCCCAAACCGCAGGTAATAAAAACCATATCACAACCCTCAAGTGCTTTCTTTATCTCTGCACCTTGCTCTTTTGCTGCCTCCGCACCAATTCTTGGATTGGAACCAGCACCAAGTCCTTTTGAAATTTCTCTTCCGATTAAAATTTTCTGATCACAATTTGAATAAAGTAAATCTTGGGCATCTGTATTTATTGCTATAATTTCTCCACCCCTAATGCCAACCTCTCTCATTCTAGAAATAGTATTATTTCCTGCGCCACCAACTCCTATAACTTTTATTCTCGCAGCTTGCTTCTTGATAATATCCTCTAGTTCTTTATCAATTTCGTTTTTAGCACTAAAATTCTCATCACCAATTATTCCCATGTTTTTTTTAGAGATTTAGGATTTATAAGTATTTATATAGAGAAGTTATATCCTTTAGAATGTTTTGTTTCTATTTTTTATCTATTTTCTTTTCCACTACTTCCACTTTAACACTTAAACCTAAAATTTCCTCAAACGGTTTTGCCATCATTTCAATAAATTTGCTTATATCTTTTCCAACTTTGAAAATTAACTCTTTGTCTTTTATTTCATAGTCAAATTTACTTCTAAAGAAAAATTCTTGAAGTGCGTCAACTTTTTCATTTACATCTTCTATTTTTCTTGTGATTTTATATTTATATGCTAGAAATTTCCCAGCTAATGGATTATTAAAATCAACTAAAACTCTTCCGCCAGAAACGGAAATTACTTTTACAATCATTCCGTCTAGAGAAAGTTGCATCCCCTTTTGCGGCATAATTTTTTGCTCAATAAAAACTTTTAATGGAATTGTTTTTACCATCGCTGGATTTCTTTTTCCGAATGCATCTTCCGGCTTAAATTCAGATTCATATTCTTTCCCTATTTCCTTTCCCTGCAAATCTCTATCCAGGCCCTTCATGGTCATATTGTGGCCGACTGCAAGAATGTATTTTTTTGCTTGAAAATTTGCTTTTATTTTTTCTATTTCAGATTTCATGTTAGTATCAAAAACTTCGCCAGTATCTTTTATTCTGCCTACAAATTCTAATTCAACAAAATCATTTTTCTGAATTGCCATGTTTTTTTCAAAGTAAAGGGGTTTTTAAGGTTTTTGAAATTCCCCCCAAAGATTTATAAATGAAATTTTTTTCAGTGTGTTATATGGTATTAAAAGTAGTTAGTGCGACTGAATTGAGAATTGGTAGTTTTGTTCTTATAGATGGTGAAACATATACTGTCAGAAGCATGGATGTTTCCAAAACTGGAAAGCATGGTGCTCACAAATGTAGATTTGATGCTATTTCTGTTACAACAGGCAAAAAGAAAATGATGATGTGCCCTGGCGATGATAGATTTGATGTTCCTATGATTGATAAAAGAAAGGCGCAAGTTCTTGCAATGACAGCAGACGGCGTTAGTTTAATGGATGCTGAAAGTTTTGAGAATTTTGAATTACCAATACCTGAAGAATTTGCAGGACAAGTTAAAGACGGAATGACTGTTGAATATTGGGATATGGAAGGAGTTAAAATAATTAAGAGGTTAATAACATAATGGCAGCAAAAATCGCAGCAGCACAAAATAGACTTTTCAAAAACATGTTTATTTGCAAAAATTGTAATCAAAAGATGAGACTTGAACCAATCAAATTATTATCTGGAAAAGTTTCTTGTAGAAAATGCAAGGGCAAAGACTTTAGACCAATTAGAAAGAAGTAGTTATTAGTCAGTAGATTTATAAAAGATATTTTGCTTTCTTGTTTATGGAAACAGTAATGATTTATGATTTGGCTTTTTTAGTTTTATTCTGCCTTGGCGTGTTTTGGTTTTTGTATTCTCATAGAAAAAATTTGGGACGTGAAGGAATTATGTATATGTATAGGACTAAATGGGGAATGATGGAAATTGAAAGTTTTAGTAAAAAAAATTCAAAATTATTACATGCGTTAAAATATCCTATTGTAATTGTTGGATTCTCACTGATGGCGATAATGATTTTTTTACTATGTCAAACTGTTTATACCTACATAGCATTTCCTCAAATCAGCGATATAATAAAAGCTCCTCCGGTAATGCCATTGATTCCTTATTTCCCTCAAATATTTGGAGTTGAAAGCTTACTTCCTCCTTTTTATTTTGCATATTTTTTAATAGCCTTATTGGTTGTTGCAATTGTACATGAATTTTTTCACGGAATTTATATGAGTTTATTTAAAACAAAAATAAAGTCAACTGGTTTCGCATTTTTGGGACCGATTTTAGGTGCATTCGTTGAGGAAGATAAAAAACAATTCTATAAAAAGAAAAATTTTGAACAAATGGTTGTTTTGGGCGCTGGAGTATTTGCGAATATTTTATTTGCTTTGATTTTTTTTGTTTTATTAATAGTATTTTTCTACGCTTCGTACGCTCCATCTGGATATGAATTTGGGGATTATGCATACGGGCTAGTTTCTTTGGGCGGCGTATCTTCCATAATTGCCGACGGTAATTTTACAAAAATAAATGTTGGCAATCAAAGCTTTCTGTATCCTCTTAATCTTAGCGAATTTTATTTAAAATTAAATAAAACTAACGCTTCAAGCATTGCTTTATATTTTGATGCGCCAGCCATAAGATCTCATCTAAATGGAGCAATAACAGAGATAAATGGTGAAAAAATAAATTCACAACAAGAATTAGCGAGTTTTTTAGATAGAAAAAAACCAGGAGACAACATAACTATTACAACTATTTTGAAAGATGTTGAAAAAAATTATTCTATAACTCTTGCAAATAATCCGAATAACGAATCAAAGCCATTTATCGGGATAAGCCAAAAAACTGTCATAAGCAAAGGTATTATGGGAAAAATCATCGGGAAAATAACAATGTTCAAAAATCCATCTACATATTATAAATCAAGATATAATCCGGATTTAGCTACTTATTTCTACAACTTGATTTGGTGGGTTGCGTTAATTAATTTATTTGTTGGGTTGTTTAATATGCTACCTTTGGGAATACTCGACGGTGGAAGATTTTTATATTTGGCTGTTCTAAGTGTTTCAAAAAAAGAAAAAATTGCCGAAAAAAGCTTTAGATATGCAACAAAAGCTATTGGATTAATATTTTTGGCAATGATGATTGCTTGGCTGTTTTCGCTATTTTAATTTCTCGACGACAAAACTTTGGTGATAAATATTTTTTCTAAAAATATCTGAAAATTTTACAAAGGTATATAAAGAAGAGCGATTTGTTGTTAGTATAAAGGGGTTATGTAAAAAGTGGCAGCAAAAAAAGCTAAGAAGAAATCTTCTGGTACAAAAAAGAAGAAGTAATAATACTTCTTAGATAGGTTTATAATATTTTATTTTCTTTTTATTTTATGAAAAATTCTAACGTTAAAAAAGAGCTTGAAAAAAAGCACTATGGTTTCGTCGGTGAAAATGCAGCAGTTCAGGTTTGCAATTGGACAAAAAGTTCTCTGAGGGGTGAGGGTGTGTGCTGGAAAGAAAAATTTTATGGCATTTCTTCCGCAGGATGCTGTCAATTTTCTCCAAATGTAATGAATTGTGAAAATAAATGTCTTCATTGCTGGAGGCCGATTGAATTAAATCAGGGAATCGATGTAAAAGAAATTTTTGATTCGAAAGAGTTGCTTGATAAAATTAACGTTCAAAGAAAAAAACTGATGAGGGGATTTGGTGGAAATAAGAAAGTTGATAAAAAAGCACTTGAGAAGGCATACACTCCGTCGCTATATACTCTTTCGCTTTCGGGAGAGCCAACTCTTTATCCGAATTTACCAGAATTAATTAAAGAAATTAGAAGTAGAAATGCCGTCTCATTTATTGTTACAAATGGACAAAATCCTGAAATGATTAAGAGATTAGATAGGGAAAATGCTTTGCCTACGCAACTAACTCTTTCAACAAATGCTCCCAATAAAGAATTATTTATTAAATGGCATAACTCGTGCAGGAAAGATTCATGGGAAAGATTTCAAGAAACAGTTGAACTCTTGGGAAAATTAAAGGATAAATGCCGTAGAGTCATTAGATTGACACTTGTGCAGCCTGGAAAAGATAAAAAGAATAAGTTAAATGATATTATGAATATGTCTGATGAAAATGTTATTGAATATGTAAAAATCATTGAGAAAGCAAATCCAAACTTCGTGCATGCTAAGGGATTTATGTCTATTGGCCATTCTAGGCCTCGTGGGATGACTTATGACAAACAACCGACGTTTGATGAGGTGAAAGAATATGCTGGGAAGATTTTGGTTGAATTGCAGAAAAAGGACAAAAAGTGGAAAATGTTAGCTGAAGAAATTAGAAGTGTTGTGGTTGTTCTTGGAAGAGATAAAAAAGAAATGAAGATTAGAAAGGTTTAGTCATGACCAATTAAAGCTCCTTCTAGCTCTAACTTTGGCAATCTTTCGCACCAATTTAATAAAACCCTGCCACTCTTTCCTCCGTAGCAATTATCCCCCATTAAGACAAATGTTTGATTATTCTTTGTATAAAGATAATAATGAGAGCTCCCATACATATCATCAAATTCTTGACTGACGTGAATACGCATTATATCTGATAAAAAACCGTCAATCCATTCACTTGTTCCAATTCCGTCTGATTCTTCTCTTGATTCCCAATTCGCAATGAACGCATGGTCTTTATTATTTACAGCTCCTTCGATATTATATGCTTCTGCATATTCTCTTTTTAATCTCCCTAGAAATCTTGCCAACCCTCTTTCAGAAAGCGCTGGAAATCTAACTGGAACAACTTCTCTACTCGGAACGACTAATGTTTTTGGCATTTTAATCTCGAGAATTAATTTTAATCATATGGAATCCGAATTGGGTTTTTATTGGACCAACAATGTCGCCTGGCTTGTTTTTATCATCAAAACAAACTGTTTCAAATTCAGGAACCATCATTCCTTTTCCGAAAGTTCCCAGACTTCCGCCATTTTTCTTTGAGGGGCAAAATGAAAATTGTTTTGCTGCATCCTCGAATGAAATCTCTTTTGAAATAATTTTATGCAAGATATCTAAGGCTTGAGCTTCTGTTTTTACTAGAACGTGGGATGCGTTGACTTGGTTCATCTTTTAGCTGCAAGAAAATAATATTTTTCTCCTCCTTGCTCAAAGATTTTTATTCTATCTGGATGTCTTTGCGATACATACTCACAATACTCTGGAACATTATGAAAACCCTCTGGCAACATTAGTCCTTGAGTTATTGTAGATGCCCATTTAAGTTCCATTTCCGTCAAAAGAATTCCTCTATATGCTCCTGGATGGACCTGTGCATTTCTATCTTTTGAAAGCTCTCTTGCGCTTGAAAGAAGTCCATCAATCACAACATCCAATCCAAATGATTGTTTTTTTCTTGTCATCTTATAAAAACACTATTCCATCTTTAGTTAGTGCAGTAAATCGAACGCCGACAGGAACTGCTAGAAGTGCGGACATTAAAGCCATATGTTCTTTTCCAGAACCTGATGCGATAGATAAAGCAACTTCGGAAGAAAAATCTGAGTCTAATTTTGGCTTTAGCTTGTCTGTTAACTCTTTTTTTAGAGCAACTAGTGGTTTTTCCAAATCAACTTCTACAAAATCAAACTGAGCTCCATCAACCAAAAAATTTCTTGCGAAAGAATTTCCAATAACAACTACCTTCTCCCACTCTCCTCTCTTAATTAATCCAGAGACTTGTCCCCATGTTCCTTCGCCTTTAGATAATAATGCTACTAGTTGTGTCATGGTGTATAAAAATCATTTGGCTTTTTAAGTATTTATCTTCTACAGAAGCTAAATACACATATCTCTTTGTTGAATTATTCCTGTCTTAATATTTTTTCAAAAAAACTGTAATCCGGATTTTCAGAATCATAACTGCTAATTCCCCTAGTGGCGTCGTTTGGAGAAAATCTATACAAGCCATCATTACCTCTCACCAAAGACGTGTCTCTTTCAACTAACGAAGATTTCATAAGGCCAAGTTTTCTTTTTTTTTCATAGAATCTGGAGCCGACTTCTTCAACTGGATATATCTGCGGGAAAAATCTTATAATTTTATTTTGAGGATTTGGCGAATCAAAAACGGACTTCTCCCAAGTAATTAAATCATATCCTCCGTCGTCATAATGAAGAGATTTAATTAATCTACATGGAATAATATTCCCATCAAGAGATATTGGAATAGATCCCTTTATGTTTGCTAATTCGCGTTTGTTCAAATGTCTATTCATATTCAAGAAATTTAATTTGACTTTTTAAGTATTTATCTTCAGAAGAGGATAAATATGCATAAGAGGGAAGTATTTGAAATAATTTAAATTGAAATTCTATTCGGAAACATTAAGGGGCAACATTTGCGAATGTTTCAATTTAAACTTTCTGCAGGAAAGATTTAAAAAGCCTAAAATTAACAAATAATTACTAAGACCATTGACCAACGAGTCTCGAGAGAGAGTTTCAGCGAAAGCGAAATTTGGTAGGGCACAATCTAAAATGAAAATAGAAGACGCAATAAAACAACTAAGAAAGGAAGATAAAAGAAAATTTGTTCAATCAATTGATTTAGTTATTAACTTACAAAAAATCGATCCTAGAAAAGAAACAATAAATACTTTTATCGTTATTCCTAATCCAGCACCGAGAAGAATATGTGCTTTTTTATCTAAAAAATCTACTGCTGTTGATACAATTACAAAAGAAGAATTTGAATTATACAAGGACGTTACTTCTATTAAAAAACTTGCAAATAGATATGACTTTTTTATCGCTGCTGCACCTTTAATGGGTTTGGTTGCTACAAAGTTCGGTAGATATTTGGGTCCACTTGGAAAAATGCCAACACCACAAGGCGGAGTTATTATGCAAGAAACTGACGATAATATTAAAGCAATGATAAAAAAAATGTCTCAATCTTTAAAGGTTAGAGTAAAAGAAAAAAGTTTAAAACTTGCTGTTGGCAAAGAAGATTTATCTGATGCACAGATAAAAGAAAATGTTGAAACAGTTGTAAAGGCGGTTACACAAATACTCCCACAACAGAGAGATAATATCAAAAATATTTCTATTAAATTAACAATGGGAAAACCAATAGTGTTGGATAAGTAAGATGGCAGAAAAAATTAAGACACATGTATCTGACTTGAAAAAGAAAGTAGTAAAACAACTTGCTGAATTAATGAAAAGTAAAACTGTTATGGTTGTTTCTATAAAGGGTTTACCTTCCGCTCAATTTCAAGAAATTAAGAAGAAATTAAGAATCAATGCAAAAATTAATGTTGCGAAAAAAAGCTTAATTGATTTTGCTTTGGAACATACAAATAATGAAACACTAAAAGGACTTGTAAAATATGTTGGCGCCGATTGTGCTTTATTATATTCTGATGAAGACGCTTTTATCATCTCTGGAATACTTGCTGATGGTAAAACACCTGCAAAGGCAAAAGCTGGACAAATACCTGAAGAAACTATTTGGGCTGAAGCTGGATTAACAGATTTAATACCTGGTCCTGATATTTCTGCACTTTCTGCCGTTGGATTAAAAGTTAAGGTTGAAGGTGGAAAATTAGCAATTGGACAAAGAGCAATTTTATGTAAAGCTGGTGAACCAATTTCTCCTGAAAAAGCAGCAGTTTTAGCAAAATTAAACATTATTCCATTTAAAATTGGAATCGAACCTATCGCAGCATATTCAAATGGAAAAGTTTATGCAGACATTAAAATCAACAAAGAAGAATTTATGAAAGACTTTAAGAATAAATATGCAAGAGCGTTTGCATTCGCTGTAAATTTACCTTTCGTCACAAAAGATACTTTAGGTTTAATATTGGGCAAAGCAGCAGCTCATGAAAAAGCATTACAAACTCTCATTAAAACGGGAGAAACACAATAAATGGAATACATATATGCGGCACTTTTGTTGCACAAACTAGGGCAAGCAGTAGACGAAGCTAACTTGAAGAAAGTTATCTCAGCTACTGGCGCATCTGTCGATGAAAGCAAGGTTAAAGTCCTTGTAGCTTCATTGGTTGGTGTGAACATTGACGAGCAGTTGGCTAATGCGGCTATCGCAGCAGCTCCTGCAGCTAGTTCAAGCGCTGAAGTACCAAAGGAAGAGAAGAAAGAAGAGCCAAAGGCTGAAGCAGCTGAAGGCTTAGCTTCATTATTCGGTTAAATAGTAATATTTAATTCTGGGTAGTCTAGCTAAGTTAGTTAGACTGATTCGGACTGAGTAATAGGCTAAGTTTAGCTTGTCTCAGAATTTGACTATCTGATTTGAATATGGGGTTAAGATAGTTTGACGGATTTCTTGGAAAATAAAATGTTTAAAAATATTTTTTAATTATTTCTTTAATGAATAAATTAAAATTATTTCAGTAACTTTTTGGTTTTAATTAAATTAATGATTGCCATTGCGTTTCTGGAATTTTAAATTTAATCTAGTTATGAAAAACAAAATAACACTTAGTCCCTAATTGCAATTTACATTTGAAATTTTTATGATGGAAATGAATTTTTCATAATCAAAGAAAATACTTCGTAACATCAAATAAGGTGACTAGAAAATTATAATTCTATTTGCTTTACAAATAAAATTACGCCCAGTCCTGGCTCACAAAATGCTCTTGTGAAAAACAAAAAATAGTTGCTTCGCAAAAATAAAATCAAGAGCGTTTTACTCGGAATCGAAAAGTAAAATTACGATTTTACATCAAATAAGGGGACTGAAACAGATTTCATAGAATGAAATCTGTATTACGCCCAGTCCCAGAATCGAACTGGGAGTTCCGTGAGGAATCGGTTTTCAAGACCGACGCAGTACCATTGTGCCAACTGGGCTTTTTTTGAACCAGTTAAACATTGAATCAATCGAAATTGATGTCTTGTGTCAACTGGGCTCAGAAATGAAAAAGATTGAGGGTTTTTAAGATTGTTGGATTTGAATTTTAGAACTGATATTTTTCTCGCAAATAACCTTCGAATAAAGTTGCGCAACTTCCCAAGTCTGTCGGAAATAAAACCGTGCCAACTAGGGATCTAATTTCTTCGGGAATTTTGGCTCCCATATAACTCCATTCGACAAAATCGGAATTTGGCGAAGCTCTTTTTATTCTACTCAAAACTAATGGCAAAAAACCCAGTGTTTCTTGGGCGTCTTTTTCTGATAATTCTAAATCAAATAAATAAACTTGTCCAACTGGCGCCGGATGTGTATAAAAAAGTCCAGAACGTAAATTTGTGGGAATTACCTCGCCGTTTTTAAAAAAACTATTTCGAATTTTATTACTAAGTGCTTCGCTCGTTTGAAAAGTAGAAGACGACACGACGATTTTATTTAATTTTTCCATAAAAGAAATGCCTCTTTATACTTTTTATAGATTGTTGTGATGAGATATCTATTTCAAAATCATTCTATTTTAAGAGGATTGGAAGTTAGCATAAATTCTTCTGCATCGCCTAATCTATCAATACTCTCTGAATATAAAGTCATTATTTTTTCATTCTTTTTTATTGTACCCAAATGCTTATGCAAGTAAACTCCGGCTGATTTTGTTTCTGGTGTGCCTAATATCCTACACAAAGAATTCATCTTGTGGTTACTGATTCCAACTATTTTTGCATCTTTTTTTGCATACACGGGACGCGCAAATTTAGCAAGCTGTAATTTTTTAACTCTCTCATGAAAATCGTTTGATCTATTCTGTGCATTTATTATATCAATAAATTTTCTATATGCCTCTCCAGATTCTAAAATTTCTTTTGATTTTGACTTTGAATCCTTAATTCCGCAAAGGGTCATAAGTTTAGAAGCAAGAAATAGTGATTTTTCTTTTAAATCTTTTGGACAATCTTTTTTATTTTCAAGAACGGACAAGACATCTAGCATTTCTAATATTGGGCCAAATCCGTTTCCAATTGGTTGAGTTCCTTCGGTATAAATGGTAGCCATTTTTAATCCAAAATATTTTGCCACTGCATTAAATCTATTTCCCAATCTTTTCGCTTGCGCTTCACTTTTTATTTTCCCGCCACCATAGGGAATGTCAATAAGAATATGCGTACTTCCAGCCGATATTTTTTTAGAAAGAATAGATGCAATTAATTGCGGCTCAACATCTAAATTAAGAGCCCTTTCAACGTGAATAATTTTATCATCTGAAGGAGCTAATCCTAACGAGCCTCCCCACACCAAACACCCATTTGTTTGATCTACTATTTTTTTAATCGATTCTGCCGAATGCTCTACGTTTGCAATTGTTTCAATTACATCTGCAGTTCCGGAGGCTGATGTTATCGCCCGAGATGATGATTTTGGCATTTTAAGCCCTGCAGAGGCACAAATAGCAACTACTATCGGAGTTGTTCTGTTACCTGCAATTCCTCCAATGCAATGCTTGTCGGCAATAATATAATCATCAAACTGCAATCTTTTTCCATTAGAAACCATTGAACGAGTTAGCGAAATTGTTTCCTCCAGGGACATTCCTACTAACTTTTCTGCTGCTACGAAATATGCGATTTCCTGTTCCGTTAGATTGTTATTATTAATTTCTTTAATTAGAATATCTATATCTTGTTGACTCAAAACTCCTCCCTCTATTTTTTTCTTAATAATCGCGCTGGCCAAATATGCTTCTGCAATGCTAACTTCAACAAAAGAATTTTTTTCTGTTTTAAGAAATGAACTTATTTCTTTTGAGAGGCCTACCTCTTCACCTTTTAAAATTTCTGAAAAAATATCTACGACTGCATAAATTTTTTTATCTTTATATTTTAACAGAACTCTTTCGTTTACATGTACATTTAGTTTCTTGGAGACATCTCTATTAATTATAATTACGGGACGCCCGGCCTGCCAATTCAGATTTTTTGCTTTAATTTTCATCTCTTTTACTCTTTGAAAAGTTCGTTTAACTTACCCTGTCTATAAAACTCCATTACGATTAATAAATATGAAAGTATCAACGGGCCAATTATTAATCCTATTAGGCCAAATGTGTATATTCCGCCGATTGTTCCAATAATTGTCACAAAAATATTTAGGTTTGAATGTCTCGAAATAAGATATGGTCTAATAATATTATCAATGGTTGACACAAAAAGCAAACCATAAAAGAATAATATTAATCCGCCGGTTACGTTGCCGCCAACTATTAAAAATAAAGATACGGGAATCCAAACAAGCCATGATCCTATTATAGGTATTATTGAAAGAATTATTGCGATTACCGTCAGGAATATCGTTTTTGGAACTCCTAAAAGCCAGAGCCCCAGCCCAAGAGAAAGACCTTGTATTATTCCTGTTAATATTTGTCCGAATACGATGGAGTTTGTTATATTTCTAAATTCTGATGCAAACTTTGCTTCTGTTGAGGAAGAAAGAGGTGAAAGCTCAGAAAGATATTCTTTGATTTTTGAACCATCTCTTGTGGCAAAATAAAATGTAAAAATAAAAACCGAAAGTTGTATTAATATGTTTGGCAAGTTAGAAAGATAGCCTGTTACTGAAGCAAAGGAATATGAGAAAAATTTTGCGAGATAAACATTTATCTGCACTGCAACTGTTGCCGTCATGTCTTCGTTAAAAAATAAAGCCGTAACTTTAGAAATTACTCCGGTTAAATCTACCTTCTGAACATACATATAGGTATTAAAAATTTCTCTTGCAAAAACTGGAAGAAAGAACCAGGCCGGAATTGCAATAATAGATAGAAGAACTATAATAAAAATAATCGTCGATAAATTTGGATTTTTTATATATTTATTTATATAAACATAAAGTGGATTAATTATATATGCAAAAAAAACTCCGATAAACATTGCTAGTAAAATTGGCTTCAGTAAAAAGAATGCTGCGATTATTAAACATCCAATCAAAACCCAAACTATTGCCTTGTTAACTATCTGTCTGTCTACCATATCAGTAATTATCAAACATAATTTATAAATGTTCTTTATTGATATAAATTGAAAAATTGGCTAACAAAGAATTTATAAACACAATTTTTTTTATTAGATTATGATTATTAAAAATATTTTTGATGGAAAATTTGACGCGGAAGTTCATTCTGACTTTTTAAAATTTGGAAAAGGAGAATTTAAGGATAAATATCTTGTTGAAGCTAAAAAAGTTAAGGATAGATGGAATATTAAGACCGGAGCTGAATTTGCAAATTATCTTGTTAGAAATGGACTTGAAAAAAATCCTGGAAAAATTAATGTTACAGGAGTTATTGTTTCTACAATGCCTCTTGATATTCCGTTTTCTAGTGGGAAAAAACAATTTATGGGAGTAAAACAATTTCAGGTTTCTGGAGAAGTTGATGCAAAAGAAATTTTAGACTTAATGAATAAATATCCCCGAGTATTTTTTGCCCTGAGTTTCATTTTGCCAGACTATGAATTAAAAATTAAGGCAAAGGCTCCAAAATCCGCTAAGCCGTCTACAAAAACAGATAAGGAAGCTAAAGCTGAATTTTGTTCTTTAAAAACTTCTGATAGTAATTTTGTCAAGGATATGTTTTTTGATTTTCCAACTTTTCAGGAAATCTCTATTAGACATACTTTGAAGATTAGTGATATGATTTATCCAAAGGATTTTACAAAAATGAAACCCGAGGAAGTTAGAGAACAATCAAAAAGAAAAGGAATTCTTGTTAGAAATATTTTGATTGACGGGAAGAATGAAGTTAGAGAAGCGAAGTTTGAGGCGTAAATGGGTTCTGTTAGAAATCTTTACAATACATTAAAAAAATTAAGAGAGAGTTCTATAGGGGGCGATATTCAAAAAACAAGAGAAATCAATGTCCTTTATGAAAAATATTTTAGGTCTACTGTTTTACCTCAAGGTTTAAAATCCGAATATGATAATTGCAGGCAATCTTATTTTTTCGCCGCCACCAATTCGGCAGAACAGAGAGTTATTTTTTTAGCCGATGGAGAGAAGAGATTTTCTAGTCTCCCTAGACCATATGTTAAAAAGGACTAATTGACAATATCTGCAGACGTTTCAATTTAAAGTTTTCTGAGGAAACCTTTAAAAAGCATCATTTTCTATGGTTTTTGTAAGTTAAAATCTAAAACTTAAATGTTTAGATTTATTATTTTGGACTTGCACACTCGTCTCCGACGGAGAATGAATGCAGGAATTACAAAAAAAGGACTTAGTTTAATATCAAATGGGAACAATACATAAACCAAAAGCTGGAAGTTTACAATACTGGCCTAGAAAGAGAGCTGAAAGAATTTTGCCAAACGTTAATTGGAAAGCTTTGAAAAAAGATTCTGGATTAATGGGTTTTATCGGATATAAAGTTGGGATGGGTTCTGTTTTCGCAAAAGACGACACTGCTGACTCTATGACAAAGGGTAAAAAGATCGTCGTTCCTACAACAATTATTGAGTGCCCTGAGATGAAGATTTTTTCCGTAAGATTTTACAAAGATAAAAAAGTTGTGACTGAAGTTGTAGTTTCTAATGATAAAGATTTAAAGAGAGTTGTTAAAGTTCCAAAACAAGTTGGAAAAATAGATGATGTAAAAGCTGATTTTGACGATTTAAGAGTTTTGGTTTATTCTGAAGTTAATAAAACGGGAATCAAAAAAACACCTGATATGATTGAAATTGCTATCGCTGGAACAAAAGAACAAAAACTTGCTTTCGCTAAAGAAAAAGCAGGAAAGGGAATTTCTGTTTCTGAAGTTTTCTCAAAAGGATTAGTTGATGTTCGAGGAGTTTCAACTGGATTAGGATTGCAGGGTCCAGTAAAAAGATTTGGCATTACATTAAAGTTCCACAAATCTGAAAAGGGAGTTAGAAGACCAGGTAACTTAGCACCATGGTCACCATCGAGAGTTCCATTCGTTACTGCAATGGCTGGACAACTTGGATTTTTCACAAGAGTTATTTATAATAATTTAATTTTAAAAATAGGAAAAATTGCAGATACTGACATTAACAGATCTGGCGGATTTGTACATTATGGAAACATAAAAACTGACTATATACTTGTTAAAGGATCTGTAACTGGACCACAAAAAAGACCGCTTTTAATAACTGTTCCATTAAGACCAACAAAATCCACAACTAAACAAAAATTAGAATTTATTGAATTAAGATAAAATGGTAAAAGCAAAATTATTCGACGTTAAGGGAAAAGAAAAAGGAAATGTAGAATTACCAAAATTAGTTTCTGGAATTATTAGAAAAGATATTTTAGCTAAAGTTTTTGAAGCACAAAAAAGAGAACAGCCTTATGGCGCAATGGATTTTGCTGGTAGAAATTATTCTGCTGCAGGTATTTTAAAGAGAAGAAGACATGCATGGAAAGGAACTTATGGTAAGGGAATCTCTAGGGCTCCGAGAAAAATTATGTCACGACATGGTCAAAGTTTCCAATGGGTTGGTGCGTCTGCAAACTATTCGAGAGGCGGAGGAGTAGCACATCCACATAGACCTGAAGAAAATCAATTTAAGAAAGTAAATAAAAAAGAATTAGTTATTGCATTAAGTTCTGCGCTTGCTGGCACATTTGATTTGAAAGCAACAGAGAAAAAATATTCAATCAAAGTTTCTCATTCTGCTGTTATTGCTGAAGACAAGTTATTGAACGTAAAAACAAAAGAATTTTTAGCATTCTTAAAAAGTGTTTTTGGTGAAGCTTTTGAAAAGTTATTGAAACATAAAAAAGTTAGAGCTGGAAGCGGAAAATCAAGAGGACGAAGATATAAATCAAATGCAGGATTGGTTTTTATTATTGCTTCTGATGAAAAAATGAATAGAGCTGGCGTCGATGTTGTTAAAGTTAAGGAATTAAAAATTTCTGATTTAGCGCCAAATGGAGAACCAGGAAGATTCGCAATTTATACTGAAAAAGCATTAAAGGAAATCGATGGAGTGTGGAAACAATAATGGTAATACTTGAAAAAATAAAATCAACTGAAAAGACTGTAAGAATGATTGAAGTAAATAATGTAATTGTATTTGAAGTAGATAGAACAGTTACAAAAGATGAAATCGCAAAAGAAGTTGAAGATTTATTTGAAGTTAAAGTTAAAAATGTTAAAACAATGACGAGAAAAAATAAAAAACTTGCTTACGTTAGACTAACTAAAGATTTCGTTGCTGCTGATTTGGCCGCTAAACTTGGAGTATTATAATGGGAAAGAGAATTATTTCGCAAGCACGAGGACACGGAAGCTTTTCATACAGAGTTAGAAGAGCAGCCTATTCTTACAAACCAGCTTATCCAATAAAATTTTCAGGCGAATGGGAAGTAGTTAATATGATGACAGAAGCAGGACATTCTGGACCAATGATAAAATTAAGAAATTCCGAAGGTAGAACATTTTATGATTTCGCAGCAAAGGGAGTTTATGTAGGACAAAAAATCACATTCAATAATTCAAATAATGGGGACGTAGCACAATTATTAAAATTAAAAAACGGAACAAAGGTTTTTAATATAGAATTAAGACCAAATGATGGTGGAAAGCTTGTAAGAACAGGCGGAAATTCTGCAACAATCATGAACAACGACGGTAAAACTGTAAAAATCATGATGCCTTCGAAACAAGAAAAAATATTCCAAGGAAATTGCAGAGCAACTATCGGTGAAATTGCAGGACAAGGAAGATTAGAGAAACCAATCTTGAAAGCTGGAACACAGTTCTGGATTAAAAAATCAAGAAATAAATTATGGCCAAAGACGTCTGCTGTAAAGATGAATATTGTTGATCATCCGTTTGGTTCTGGTAGAGGAAAGAGAATCAAATCCAAGATCGCTAAGAGAAATTCACCTCCAGGAACAAAGGTTGGACACTTAAGACCTAGAAGAACAGGTAGGACAAAGAAATAATGGTAATAAATGTAAATATGCAAGTAGGGAAAGTAAAAACATTCAGGGGAAAGCTAGTTGAAGACTTAAAGATCTTGGATGTTAGAGAATTTGCAAAACTTTTAACTTCTAGAGACAGAAGAACTGTTTTAAGAAGTTTTCAAACAATTGAAAAATTTATTGAAAAATCCAAGAAAGATGTCGCTAAAAACAAAATTCCAAAAACACATTTGAGAGAAATTCCTATTGTTCCTGTGATGGTTGGATGGACTATTGGCGTTCATAATGGAAAAGAATATACACAGGTAAAAATCACAGAAGAAATGCTTGGGCATAGACTTGGCGAATTTACATTAACAAGAAAACCAGTTAAACACGGGACGGCAGGAATTGGAGCTACAAAGAGTTCATCCAGCATGTCTGTTAAATAAATAAAATGGTAGCACAAACTGAAGTCAGCCCTGAAGGTCAGAAAGAAACAAAAATACCTAAGGTAAAGAAAGCAAAAACAGAAGTTAAAACTGAAAATGCTAAACCAGTTGAAACAGTAGAAACAAAAACTGACGAAGTAAAGACAGAAGTTAAAACTGAAGTAAAAAAACCACAAGTTAAAAATGACTCTGTAAAAAAAGAAATGGCTGTTGCTAATGCCTACGCTATTCCAGTAAGTACAAAAAATAGCGTCGCAATTTGTAAATTTATTAGAACAAAAACAGTTGATAGAGCAATTGAATTAATGGAACTAGTTGTAAAAAAGAAAATAGCTGTTCCTATGGCATATGATGAAATTCCACATAGAAAAAGAAGCTTAATGCCTGAATCATTTGGTGGCGGCGGAAGATTCCCAAAAAATGCAGCTATAGAATTTATAAATTTACTTGGACAACTAAAAGCTAATTGCGAAGTTAATGGAATTGAAAATCCAGTTATAACAATAGCAATGGCAAATCTTGCGTCAAGACCCTTCAGAAGAGAAGGAAGAAGGGCAAAAAGAACACATGTTCATTTAGAAGCAAAAGATAAAACTAAATTGATATTAAAAAAATTCGTAAAGAAATTAACACCAAGGAGAATGATGTAAAATGGAAGAAAGAAAATTTGTAGCAATTAAAAAAGAAGAATTCGGAGTCAAAGAATTCATTAGAAAAGAATTTGGAAAAGGAAAAGTTTCAACTGTAAAAATTGAATATACTCCCGTCGGAGAAAAAGTTATTGTTTCAACACACAAGCCAGGATTAATTATTGGTAAACGTGGAGAATCAATTGAAAAATTAACTGAAACTCTAAAGAAAAGATTCAAGATGGAAAATCCGCATGTTGACATTGCAGAAATTAAAAGACCAGATTTAGATGCACAATTAGTTGCTGACGATATTGCATTATCCCTCGAGAGATTTGGTTCATTAAGGTTCAAAGCAATTGCTTATAAAGCCCTAACTCGAATGAAATCTGCTAAAGCACTTGGAGCTGAAATTGTTTTATCTGGAAGATTACCGAGCGAGAGAGCAAAGACATGGAGATTCAAATTCGGTTATTTAAAGAAAACTGGCGATGCTGCTAATGATGTAGATTATGCTGAAAGCACTGGAAAAGATAAACAAGGAGTTGTTGGAATTAAAGTTTCCATCTTATCACCTGAAACAATCTTGAATGAAGAAGTAATTGTCAACGATGAATTGATGAATAAATTAAAATCAAACTTTTTAAAAGAAAAAGATGAAAATTCAAATACAACTAAACCAAAGAAAGTTAAAAAATAAATAAAATGGCAGAAATAAAAACACCTAAGATAAAGAAAGAAAAAACAGAAGTTAAAACCGAAAATACTAAACCAGTTAAGACAGGAAATAGAAAGCAAGATCCAAAAATGAAGGTTGCGAATAAATCACACCAATCATCTTTTGTAAATGAAAAAGATAATCAAAAAATGAAAGAATTAAAAATTGAATTATTAAAACAAACATCAAAAAAGAAAGACATAAGAAGGGAAATTGCAAGATTATTTACACTCCAAAACAAAAATATAGGAGCAAACAAATAAGTATGGACATATGCCCAAAATGCGGTTTACCAATCGCTGCGTGTGTCTGTGAAGAGATAGCGAAAACCCAACAGGAAGTTGAGGTCAGAACCGAAAAACGAAGATTCGGTAAGGTCGTAACGCTCGTTAGTGGCCTTGAAGGAGTCGACTTGAAAGAAGTTGCAAAGAAGCTTAAAAACAAGCTTGCTTGTGGCGGAACAATCGACGGAAAAGTCATTGAGTTGCAAGGAAATCACCTTGTAAAAGTCAAACCAGTATTGGTTGAGGCTGGATTCAGTGAATCGTTAATAAAGGAAAAAAGATAAAAGAAAAAATGGAAAAGAAAAAAACAAAAACAGAAAACAAGGAAATCAAAGTTAGCTGCGCAGATCAGTTTTGCCCAACTCACGGAAAAAATGCTGTCAAACTTAGAGGAAGAACTTTCGAAGGAGAAGTTATAAATAAGTTAGCTGGAAGATTAAAAATTGAATTCGAGAGAGTTCTTTATGATAAAAAATACGAAAGATTCGATAAGAGAAGAACAAGAATCCATGCAAGATTACCTGACTGTTTAGCGAACGAAATTCAACTTGGCGACTGGATACAAATTAGAGAATGTAGACCATTAAGCAAAATCATACATTTTTACGTTGTAAAGAAAGTGAGAAGCAAACAAGAAAAAATTGCAAATATCGATGTTGGATTAGAAAATAAACCTAAGGAGAAAGCAAAATGAAGGCAGTATCTGGAAAAGTAACACGAGGATTAAACATTGGAAGCGAATGTGAAGCAGCTGATAATAGTGGAGCAAGAATAGTTAGAATAGTTTCAGTTAAAGGTGGAAGATCACATAAAGGAAGACAGGTTTTCGCTAAAGTTGCTGATTGGGTAAAAGTCTCTGTAAGAAAGGGAGATCCTAAGATGAAAGGCGAAGTTTTCGATGCCGTAATTATCAGACAAAGAAGAGCATGGAAAAGACCGAATGGAGAAACGGTTTGTTTTTCAGACAATGCAGTTGCTTTATTAAAAGATGAAAAAGGAAATCCAAAAGGAACACAAATCAAGGGACCAATTGCAAGAGAAATCCAAGAAAGATGGAAAGAAGTATCTAAATTAGCGAGCGTGGTATATTAAAATGAAACAAGAATTTACAACAAAATGGACAGAAAGCAAACAACCTAGAAAGCAAAGAAAGTATTTACATAATATGCCAAATCATTTAAAACAAAAACAGATGGCTGCAAATCTTGATAAGGATTTGAGAAAAAAATATGGAAGAAGAAGTCTTGAAGTAAGAAAGGGTGATGAAGTTATTATTATGAGAGGGAAAAACAAAAAGAAAATGGGAAAAGTCGTAGAAGTAAATGTAAAATATCAAAAAATTGCTGTTGAAAATATTCAAAACACAAAGAGAGATGGAAGCAAGGTTAATGTTTGGTTTCATCCATCAAAATTAAAAATCAAAGTATTAAACATGGAAGATAAACTGAGAATTAAAAATAAATCAGCACCAACGGGTGTCAGCTCTACGGAGCAGAAAAACAAAACAGGAGAAAATAAATAAAATGGCACACAATACAAGAACTGAATTACCGAAAAATTGGCCAATGCCAAGAAAAGGAACAAAGTATTTCATCGTAGCTAATCATGAAAACAATAAGGCAATGCCTTTATTGATGGCACTTAGAGATGTTTTGAATATAGTTAAAACAAGAAGGGAAGCAAGATATATGCTTTTAAACAAAGAAATTAGCATCAATGGACAAATGAGAAGAGACGAAAAATTCCCGGTAAGATTATTTGATATTATAACACTTGAAAAAACAAAGAAAAATTATAGACTTAATATTGTTGGTAAAAAAATCAAATTTGAAGAAGTATCTGGAAAGGATGCTGGAAGAAAAATAGTAAGAATCATTGGAAAGGTTTTAATTTCAAAAGATAAAACACAAATGAATCTTGAAGATGGCACTAACTTCATTGTTAAAGAAAAATTCAATACTGGAGACAGCGCCGTTATTTCACTAAAAGAAAATAAGATTGAAAAAATGATACCAATGAAAGAAGGCGCTAAGGTTTTGATTGTTGGTGGAAAACACTCAGGTAAACAAGGAGAAGTTTTGGAAGTTTTGGAAAATAAAGAATTCATAATTAAATTTGAGGACGGAGAAGTCAAGCTTCCATTGAAGACACTTCTTGTTGTTAATTAATGAGAGACCAAAAAGAAGTAGCTAGATCAGTATCTGCTGCGAAGGCATCACAAAAGAGTAATAATGTTATGAGAACACCTATGATAGACAGAGTAGTGTTGAATGTTGGTGGAACTGCAGAAAAACTTGAAAAGGGATTTATATTATTACAGAAATTATCTGGTAAAAAACCGGTTAAGGTTGCTGCAACAAAGAGAATTCCTACATGGGGAGTTAGACCTGGATTATTAGTTGGAACAAAGGTAACACTTAGAGGAAAGGATGCTGAAGAAATGATTAAAAGAATATTACCGGCTATTGCAAGTACAATCAAAGAAAGACAAATAAGACCAAACTTTGTTTCATTCGGAGTTCATGAATATATTGAAATCCCGGGAATGGAATATATTAGAGAAGTTGGAATTATGGGATTCGAAGCAACAATTGTTTTTGTAAGAGCTGGAAAAAGAGTTGAGAAAAGAAAAGTAAAACAAGGAAGGGCAAAAAGACAAGATGTAACTATTGAAGAAATTGAAAAAATAATGGTAGACAAATTCAAAATTAAAATACTTAGGAGGAAGAAAGAATGACAGCAAGTGATTGGAGAAAAATAACCAAACAACTTAGAAGCAAACCTGCTAAATTGAAGAAATTCATGAAGCATAATAAGCCGAAAGATAGAAAGTTTGGAATTTCAACCAGTAGATGCGAGAGATGCGGAAGACTTGGAAGCCATGTTGGTCAATACGGAATCAATTTGTGCAGACAGTGCTTCAGAGAAATTGCTGTAGAGTTAGGATTTAAAAAATACTCATAAACTAAAAAATGAAAAACGACATAGTATCAGACGCGCTGAACAACATAATGAATGCTAAAAAAGTAGAAAAGCAAGAAGTAAGGATAAATAGGATTTCAAACTTTTTGATAAACTTATTCCAAATGATGAAGGATCAAAAGTATATTGACTTCGAAGTTAAACAAGATGACAAAGGAAAGAAATTTGCAATTGTTAAAATACAAAAACTAAATATCTGTAAGGCAATCAAGCCGAGATATTCTGTAACAATTGAAAGAATTGAAAAATATTTAAGAAGATATTTACCTTCGAGAAATTTTGGAACTGTTGTTGTTTCTACAAATAAGGGACTTATGACACACGATGAAGCTTATAAAAATAATCTTGGAGGAAGCTTAGTTGCTTATTTCTACTAATGAAAAAAGACCTCGAACAAGTTATTGAAATGCCTTCCGGATTCGAAGTAAGTTTACACAATGCAGCAGTTGTTATGAAATCAAAAGGAAAAGAAATCAAAAGACAATTTCCAGAAAGTCCAAAGATAATTATTGAAAAGAAAGATAATAAAATTATAATCAGTTCAAAGAAGGCAACAAAGAGAGAATTAAAATTAATTAATTCCATTGCAGCACATTTAAAAAACATGGTTGCTGGTTTGAATGAAGACTATTTTTACAAATTAGAAGTTTGTAATGTACACTTCCCGATGACTGTAAAGTTGGATGGCAATATGCTAAAAATTAAAAACTTTTTAGGCGAAAAAATTGACAGAACTTGTCAAATATTACCGAATGTAAAAGTTAATGTAAAAGGAAATAATATTGAAGTTAGCTCACCAGATATCGAAGCTGCTGGAACAACTGCTGCAAGAATTGAACTTGCTACAAATATTAGAAATAGAGATAGAAGAGTTTTCCAAGACGGAATATTTATTATTGAAAAACCAGGAAGGAGAGAAGAACAATGATTACAATAAAAAGAAACAAGCCTGCATTCATAAGACAAGGATGGGATAGATATCTTCGATTAGGTAAAACTGTAAAGAAGAAAAGAAAATGGAGAGCAGCAAAGGGCGGAGATAGCAAACAAAGACTTAGAGAAAGAGGAAAGCCTACAAGACCTACAATTGGTTGGGGCGCTAATAAAGAAACATTCGGAATGGTTAAGGGGATGAATAGTGTTAGAGTAGAAAATTTTACTCAACTTGAAAATGTTAAGAAAGGCGAAGGAATAATTATTGCATCAGTCGGTAAAAAGAAAAGAATGGAATTAATTAAAAAAGCAAACGAAAAGGGATTAAAAATATTAAACAGATACAGGGAGAATCAAAATGCAACTAAATAAAAAGAAAGAATTAGCATCAAAGGTACTTGGAATTGGAAAAGATAGAATCATATTTATGCCTGCATCACTTGCTGAAATAAAGGAAGCAATTACAAGACAAGATATTGCAGATTTAAAAAAATCTGGAGCAATTCAAATTAAAGAAGTTCGTGGAAGAAAATTAATTCAAAGAAGAAAACACAGAAGAGGAATTGGTAAAGTTAAACAAAGAGTTCCGCAGAAAAAAACAATTTATATTGCATTAACAAGAAAACTTAGAGGAACAGCGAGAGGACTTCTTGCTATGAAAAAAATAACAAATGAGCAATATAGAAAAATCAGAACAATGATTAAAGCAAGTAGGTTTAAAAGCAGACGACATTTGATTGAAAGTCTGAAGGAACTATAATGACACTAAGAACAATAAAACGAAGAAGAAGAGAATGCAAAACCGATTATAAGTTAAGATTGGGTTTGCTTAAATCTAGCTTGCCAAGAATTATTATCAGAAAAACAAATAAATACATGATAGTGCAAGTCGTAGAATCTTTTGAAGCTCAAGATAAAATTACTTTTGGAATAACTTCAAAGGCACTTTTAGATTATGGATGGGATAGTAAACTTGCAGGAAGTTTAAAGTCTATCTCTGCAGCTTATCTAACTGGATTTTTGGCTGCTAAAAAAATAAAAGATGGGGAATTTATTATCGATATAGGGATGGCTTTAAATAAAAAGGGCGGAAGAATATACGCTATTATCGCTGGATTGATTGAAGGCGGATTAAAAATTAGAGCGAATGAAGAAGTTTTGCCACCCAAAGAAAGATTAATGGCTGAACATCAAAGTGAAGAAGTTCAAAAAGCAATAAAAACAGTTATGGCAAAAATTGATTCAGGAAAAGAAGTTGAACAAAAAAAACCTACAGAAAAAGTAGCAAAAAAAGAAACTAAAACTAAAAAAATTAAAGAATAAAAATGGTAACACCAAAAGCAACAAAGGAATTAACAGCTGTTGAGGCTGCTAAAGAAATGGAAAAGATAGTCGAAGCTAAAGAAAATGAAGTTGAAGCAAGAACAAAAACAAGAATTATAGAGGAACTTGAAGCAGCTGAAAAAGCTGGTAAAAAAATAACTGAAGAATCAATTATTGGTGAAGATGTTAGAAGAACAAAAGAAGATATTGCGCTTGATAATTGGGTTCCAAAAACAGAATTAGGAAGACTTGTAAGAGCTGGAAAAATAAAAAACATTGATGAAATTCTAGAACAAGGTACTAAAATCTTGGAGTCTGAAATTGTAGATAGTTTACTTCCAATCCAAACTGAATTAATGAATACTGGACAAGCTAAAGGAAAATTTGGTGGTGGTAAAAGAAGAAATTGGAGACAAACTCAAAAGAAAAATGAAGACGGTAACACGGTTACATTTTCCGTAATGGCAATCGCTGGCGATGGCAATGGACATGTAGGAATTGGATTTGGAAGGGCTGCTGAAACTTTACCTGCAAAAGAAAAAGCAATTAGAAAAGCAAAATTAAATATTATAAAAATAAGAAGAGGATGCGCCTCATATGATTGCTCTTGCAAAGAATTACACAGTATTCCGATGACAACATCTGGAAAATGCTCGTCTGTAATTATCAAACTAATGCCTGCACCACAGGGAACTGGACTTGTTGTTGGCGATGAAGTCAAGAAGATTTTAAGACTTGCTGGGATAAGAGATGTTTATGGAAAATCATTCGGTAAAACTAGAACAACATTAAATGTTGGAAAAGCTTGCATGGAAGCATTAATAAAACTTGGAGATTTAAAAGAATAAAATGGTAATCGCAGTATTAAGAATTTCGGGACAAGTTGATTTGAATAAAGATATTAAAGAAACTATGGATCGATTAAAAATTCAAAGAAAATACACATGTACTTTCGTAGACGAGAAAGATGCTGTTAGAATGGGCATGGTAAAGTTTGCTACTAATTTTGTTGCTTATGGCGAAGTTGATAAAAAATTAATGGATGAGATAATCGCAAAGAGAGGACAAAAGGATCCAAAGGGAGTATACAGAGGGTTCTGTAGACTAGCTCCAGCAGTTGGTGGATTAAAGAAATCCTCTAAATTGAATTATCCAAGAGGAGTTTTGGGACACAATACTGAAATAGCTAAATTATTAGTGAGAATGATCTAATGGTAAATGTACACAAAAGAAATAAGAGAACAAGAATTAGAGGAAGTAGAAGCGTCGGTATGGGTTTCAGAAAGAAAAAGAAGGGACATGGTAATAAGGGTGGACATGGAATGTCTGGAACAATGGGACAGAAGCAACAGAAAGCTCAAAGAATTGCTAAGTCAATGGGTTTTGAAAAATATTTTGGAACTCGTGGTTATACATCTGCTTCAAAAGCTAAAGATAAAAAGGATCAGATAAATCTTACTGCGTTAAAAGAAAATTATTTCCAGAAAGAAGGACAGAAGATTGAGATGAAGAATTATAAAATACTTGGAGAAGGCGAAGGATTTAAGGCTGAAATTCATGCAATGAATGCTTCTGTATCTGCAATGGAAAAAATGGAAAAGGCTGGCGGAAAAATTATCTTAAATATACAAGCTGAAAAAGATAAAGAGAACAAATCCCAATCAAGAAAGAAAGCTGTAGTAAAAGACGCTGCGAAAAAAGCTGAAGACAGAAAGAAGTAATTCTCGTCGTTAACTAATAAATAAACATTTATAAACCAAAATTATATCAATAGAATATGGGTTTAGATTCAATTTTGCATAATTTGCCAGAGGTAACTCCTCCAACAGAAAAGAAGGTTTCATTTAATGTTAAATTAAAGTGGACTTTAATAATTCTAGTTTCATTTTTCATACTTTCTTCAATTCCACTTTTTGGATTATCTAAAAATTCCTTGGATAGATTTGAATATTTAGCTATTTTATTAGGAACTGATTTTGGTTCTATTATTTCTTTAGGTATTGGACCTATTGTTTTATCTTCTCTTATTTTACAATTACTTGTTGGAGCACAAATAATTTCTATTAACACGAAAGAGGCAGAAGGCAAGAAAAAATTTCAAGCATATCAAAAAATTTTAACTTTATTATTTATTGTGTTTGAAGCGATTGTTTATGTAATGATGAAAGGACTTGAGGCTTTGCCAGGAAACGAATTCATTGTTATATTGCAACTTTGTCTTGGTGGATTGGTAATTGTATTTATGGATGATGTTGTGCAGAAATGGGGATTTGGATCAGGTATTTCATTATTCATTGCAGCTGGAATTGGGTCTAGATTATTTAGTCAATTATTTCAATTCATAGGAACAAGTGGCGGCTTTGCAGCTACTGGAAAAGTTTTGGTTTTATTCACAGCTATAACAAATGGAGATATGACTGCATTTATGATGGCATTATTTGCTATTTTAATTACTGCAGCCCTATTTGCACTTGTGGTTTTTGCTCAATCATTAAAGGTAGAAATTCCATTATCATTTGATAGAGTTAGAGGTTATGGAATTAGATGGCCATTACAATTTTTCTACACAGGAGTTTTACCGGTTATTTTAGTATCTGCACTTGCTGCAAACATTCAATTAATTGCTTCATTATTTGAGAATTGGTTGGGACATGCAACTTTCCTTGGAGCTTTTAGCAACGGAACACCGACAGCTGGTCTTGCATATTGGATACACTCAACACCTATATTACAAGAAATTTTAGCTGGAAGCTTTAGATGGGTTTATTTAATACAGGCAATTGGGCACATATTATTCTATGTAATCTTCTCCGTCTTATTTGCGTTTTTCTGGATGAAAACATCAGGGCAGGATGCAGGAAATCAGGCAAGAAATATTATGAATTCTGGATTAAGTATTCCTGGATTCAGAAGAGATGAAAGAGTTTTAGAATCTATTTTATCAAGATATATTATTCCATTAACAATAATGGGTGGTGCGGCAATTGGATTACTTGCTTCACTTGCTGATCTTCTTGGGGCTTTAGTTGGTGGAACTGCAATCTTATTAGCTGTAATGATTTTATACCAGTTATACCAAAATATTGCGCAACAACATGCAGTGGATATGAATCCTGCGTTAAGAGGAATGTTTGGTGTTTAATATGATTACTGGAAATATTATTGTTGGATGGATAAATATTTCTCCAGTTGTTTCTATGATAATTTTGTCTGGATTGGTTACACTTATTTCTACATTAGTTACAAAATGGATGACCAATCAAGAGCATTTGAAATCGTTAAAAGATAGACAAAAACAAATTCAAATTGATATGAAAAAATGCAAACCTGGAGAAAAGTTATTCGATGAATTGCAAAGTGAAATGCTACAAATTTCGATGATTATGATGAAATCTTCTTTTAAACCAGTATTAATTACCTTCATTCCATTTATTTTACTTTTTAATTGGATTAAAAATATTTATACTCCTTTATTGCCTCGCTGGATTTGGTACTATCTTATTTCATCAATAGTTTTTAGCATTATTTATAGAAAAGTTTTCAAGATGGCTTAGGATTACTTTTTTCACCGAAAAAAGTTTCCCTAGCGCGTGGCAAGTCAGCTCGGCAGAAAATCAAAAAATGACATTTGTCAATCCTCCGCAGGCTCGGATTGTTTACTAAGCGACGATTAAAACTTATCTATTGTATTTTTTGCGTGTTTAACAAATTCTGGATATTTTAAAATTCCTAATTCGGAAATTACTCCTGATAAAATATTTCCTTTTGTTAAATCAAATGCAGGATTTACGACGGTAATTTGTGAATTTCTTTCATCCCAAACTTCCCTACCCGAACGAGTTTCCACTTTAACTTTTTCAATATATTTTAAAGAAACACCGCAGGAATAAGATGGAATTTTAAATTCGTTTGCAAGATGACAAAGTGCTGAGGTGCCGATTTTATTGACTACGGATTTTGGCAAAAAGGCGTCAGCTCCGAAGAAAAAAATATCACAATTCTTCAAAGCCTGCTCGGCTGCTAAATCAGGAAAGACAATTGTTTTTATTCCATATTTAGAAAGTTCTTCCGCTGTTTTTCTACCTTGCAATAATGGTTCAACTTCCAGAGTATAGACAACAAATTTTTTCTTCTGAATTTTTTTTGCATATTTTAGAACATCAATTACCGTCGATGAATGGCAATGTGAAAAAACGTTCATATCATTTCTTATTAAATCTGCCCCAAGATGTGCTATTTGTTTTTTTGATTTTTCAATATATTTAATTAAATCTTTTGATTTTTTCATCGGATTTTTTGATTTTTCTAAAATAGAAATGGAATTTTGAAGAAGGGGTTCTGTAGGACGAGATGAAAGAATTTTTTTTATTGATGCTTTATCAGATTTTAAAATAGCTGCATGAATACCGTTTATTGCAATATTATTTGCTCCCTGGATTTTAACATCTTTAATATCTTCGATTATTTTATTAAACTCTTCCTCTTTTTCCATAAATATTTATGGCGGCGAGATTATAAAAAGGTTTCCCCAAGATTTATAAGTTGAATTTTACAATAACTTGAATGTTAGAAATGCTTATTAGACCAAAAAGAATTGAAAAAAAACCATGGGAAATGTTTTTTATTGGACTAATGTATTCTTCGCTCGCTTTATTAATTGTAGGATTTATTCTTTCTAAAGACAGTGTGCTTGGACAATATGGGGGAATTTTAGTCGTAACTATGACTGTTTTATTTTCTTGGCCGTTTATGTATCATCTTATAAAATCTGAAGAAGGAAAAGATTTGGAAATCGATGACGAGGGACGATTAGTTAAAGAACATTCTAAGGCTGTTGTTGCATTTATGTGGTTATTCTTGGGATTTGTAGTCGGATTTTCTTTTTGGTATTTAGTTTTACCTTCGCAAAATGCGGTAAACTACAATGCACAAGTAGAAATTTTTTGCTCTATTAATAGTCCTCAAAATTATGATGGATGTTTGCAGGAAAATGGAATTGGGATAACTGGTAAAACCGCTGGATCTGGATATGTAATGAGTATTTTTGTCAATAATGTTAGAGTATTAATTTTTACACTCGCATTTTCGTTAGTTTTTGGAGCGGGAGCAATATTCATTTTGGCATGGAACGCTTCAGTTATTGGCGTTGCCGTTGGAATGTTTGCCAAAAGTAGTCTTGCCAACCTACCCGTAGCATTACTAAGATATATGGTTCATGGTCTTCCAGAAATTGCAGCATATTTCGTCGGGGCATTGGCTGGTGGAATTATTTCTGTGGCAATGATTAGAAAAGATTTAGACGGAGAAAGGAAATGGTCTATAATGCAAGATTCTCTTATGTTGATTATTATTTCCCTGGTTATCTTATTTCTGTCTGCACTAGTGGAAGTTTACTTTACTCCAAGTTTTATTAATCTATTTGCTTGAGTATAACAAGTTTTTTAAAGAAAGAGTGTATAATATTTTAATGAAAACATACAGATGCAATTATTGCGGGTATAAAACAAATAAAGAAAAGAAACCTGAACGATGCAACTATTGTAGCAAATCCGGTGGGATTAGCGAAGTTGCAAGCGCAGAAAGACTTTTAGAAGAGATTTAAATGGTTTCACTTTTATTTTTGGCAGTCATAGCTAGTTTTATAGCTACATATTTTGGATTAATTGGGTGGATAAAAAAATGTGGAAACATGGGCATGTTCTGGGAAGACATGAATAAATTTGGTAAACCTAAAAACGTTGTTGGTTCTGGCGGCATTGTGGTTATTATTGGATTTGTGCTTGGAATTTTAACATATATAGCGCTTAGGACATTTACCATGGGGCAAACTGATGGAATTAATATTGAAATTTTTGCGTTGCTTGCCGTTATGCTTCTTGTGGGATTAATAGGTACGGTAGATGATTTTTTGGGTTGGTATAGGGGCGGATTGGCGATTTGGATAAGAGTTGTTTTGGCATTCGTAGCCTCAATTCCTCTCGTTGTAATTAATGCTGGGCAAAGCACTGTTTTAATTCCTTTTTTTGGATCGATTGACTTGGGTATTATTTATCCTCTTATTTTAATTCCATTCGGAATTGCTGCAACAACAACTGTATACAATTTTTTAGCAGGATTTAATGGACTAGAAGCTGGACTAGGAATATTAACTATAGGATTTTTAAGTTATGTTTCCTACATCAATAATTATGCGTGGTTGGCTCTAATTGGATTATGTATGGTTGTTTCTCTTTTTGCATTCTGGTTATTTAATAAAAATCCCGCAAAGGTATTTCCCGGAAATGGATTAACTTATGCCGCTGGAGCTTTAATAGGATGTATGGCAATTTTAGGAAATTTTGAAAGAATTGCAATAATAGTATTTATACCATTCATTATTGAAATGATCTTAAAAGTCAGAGGAAGAATTGGTTTGCATAATGGCAAATTTCCTAGCTCGTTTGGAGAACCACAAAAAGATGGAAGCTTAAAATTAAAATATGAAAAAGTTTATGGTTTGACACATTTATCGATATGGTTTTTGTCAAAATTCAAGAAAAGAGTTTTTGAAAACGACGTCGTTTATTTAATCTATATTATTCAAATGATTTTTATTGCTATTGCATTTTTAGTAATGTAATTAAAATAAAGATAGGTTTTTAAAAGAGTTTTTTCTATTAAATAAATGGCTAAAGAGAGCGGGGAATCGATTAAAATCATTAAAGATTTATTTTCAAATAAAACTTTTCAAATAGTTTTAACAGCTATTATATTTTTAATAGTTCTAATTTCTTCAACAAATATTAGATTAAGTAATTTGCCCTTATTAAAAGATCAGACTGATGGACAATATATTTTATCTGATTTGGATGCGTTATACTTTTTAAGACTGGCAGAGGTTTTGGCTGGTGGTGGGAATTTATCCGGTGTAGATAACATGAGATATATCCCATTACAAGTTGGATTTAGCCAAGAACTCACTCCGTATGCTGTTGCCGCAATATACAAATTTACTCATTTTTTTAACAAATCTATCACATTGAGATTTATAGACGCAATTTCTCCTGCAATATTTTATGCTCTTGCAATGATAATATTTTTCTTTTTAGTTTATGTATTAACAAAATCAAAAACAATTTCCTTATTAGCTAGCACGCTGCTTGCATATTCTCCTGTATATTTATTTAGAACAATGACTGGGGTTTCAGATCATGAGGCACTTGGAATGATTCCCTTTTTTGCAGTATTTTTAGTTTTTGTTTTAGGAATGAAGAGATTTAATCGATCATGGAAAGAAACGGTTATTTGGGGGGCATTAACTGGATTCTTTACAACACTGACTATGGCAGCTTGGGGTGGAGCATTAAGTTTTGTATTAATGATTATTCCGCTATCACTTTTAATTTATTATTTATTTAATATACATGATGAAGACTTAAAAACTAAAGAGAAAAATATTATGTTTTATCTTATTTGGATGCTAGCGTCTACTCTATTTGCTTTATTATTTAATTTCAGCCTTTCTGCTGTTTACTCAAGATTTTTTAACTCTTATGGAATAATTGTTCCATTTGTATTAGCGTTTATAGTAGTGGATTACCTGATTGAAAAATTTAAAAATATGAATATTCTAAAAAAAATTGATACTAAATTTAGAATATTCTATTCTTTAATAATTACAATAATTATTGGCTTTATTGGCTTATTTGCTATTGGTAAAAATCCATTGTCAATGATTTCTGACCTATATATTCAGCTACTCCATCCGTTTGGACTTGGAAGAACAGCATTAACTGTTGCGGAGAATGCACAACCGTATTTGACAGACTGGATTGGACAAACTGGACAGTCCGTGTTTTGGCTATTTGTTTTAGGAATGATTATTGTTGGCGTAGAAATAGGCAAAAACATTTCTGGATATAAACATCGTTTATTTTTTATTCTATCTTGGATTGTTGCCGTTTCTGGAATTTTATTTAGTAGAATTTCTGAAAGTTCTTTATTCAACGGTACAAGTTTTATCAGCCAGGCATTTTATGTTCTTGGGTTTGGAATTTTTATTGTTTACTTCGCATGGCTATATTTTAATGATAAATTCAAAATAAGCGAAGAAATTATTTTTGTTTTTTCATGGATGATAATCATGTTAATTTCTGGAAGAAGCGCGATAAGAACATTGTTTGCAGTTGCTCCATTTGTTTGTTTTTCGGCAGCATATGCTTTTAAAAAAATATTTTCATATGCTTTAAAGTCAAAGGATGAATTATTAAAATATATATTTTGGGCTGCAGTAATAATATCTACTCTCGCAATACTTACTTCTTTATTTGGAAATCCTGTTACTCAATCCGCAGGAAGCTATCAAATTGTCTCATACCAGGCAAAAAATATCGGTCCATCTGCAAATTATCAATGGCAGGAGGCAATGGCATGGGCAAGAAATAATACTCAATTAGGCAGTGTTTTCGTACATTGGTGGGATTACGGGTATTTTGTCCAAACACTTGGATTAAGACCTACGGTGACTGATGGCGGGCATGCAAATGGCTATTGGGATCATCTGACCGGTAGATATCTTTTAACTACAAATAAACCAGAGACTGCATTAAGCTATATGAAAACAAATAATGTTTCTTATTTACTAATTGATCCTACCGACTTGGGCAAATATGGTGCTTATTCAAAAATAGGTGGAGATATAAATAATGATAGATTTTCTGCTCCAAACACAATGGTTCAAGATTCAAAACAAACAATGGAAAGTTCCAATGGGACGACATACGTATATACTGGTGGAAGTTTTGTTGATGAAGATATAAATTACAATGGAAATTTCTTGCCCGGACCTTCTTATGATGAAAATGATTTGCCAAGTTATAAATCCTATATTGTTGGATTATTATTAGAAATTCAAAATGACAAACAAGGCGCAGTAATTAAACAGCCTCAAGCAGTTTATGTCTATAATAATAAACAATATAGAATACCGATAAGATATGTTTATTACAATGGACAAATAATAGACTTTAAGTCTGGCATAGAAGCGACATTTAGAGTTATTCCTCAAGTTACTCAAACTACTACTGGACAAGTTTCAGTTAATCAATTGGGAGCTGGTATTTATTTATCTCCTAGAGTTAGTAAAACATTATTTGCTAAAGTTTATTTAATGAATGATCCACTCAATGAATACCCTACGATAAAAAAGGCAAACTTCGAGGACGATTATGTTATAACTGCATTAAAACAACAGGGAATGGATATTGGTGAATTTGCTTATTTTAATGGATTTATTGGTCCGCTAAAAATATGGAAAGTTGATTATCCAGATAATATTATAGAGAATAAGGGATTTATAGCAGAGTCTGGACAATATGCTGAATTAGATAATTCAGTTTTTACAAAATGAATATAGCTTTTATTAATGATACATTTTTAGAAGGGAGAGGAGCCGATACAGTAATTTATGAACTAGCAAGACGATTAGGTAAAAAACATAGTGTTTATGTTATTGCTGGCGAAACAAATATCAAAGAGGAAAATTTTAAATTTTTAAAAATTGACTTACCGAAGCTTTTTACTGGAAAACTTAAAGATTTTTTATATTTTAGAAACATGGGTAAACTACATGAACAAATTTTAAACATAAAGGAAAAATATAATATTAATATCTTTAACGTTTACCATGTTGGATTAAGTCCTGCGTTGGATAAACTTGAAATAATCTATACATGGCTTGGATCTCCACCTTCAAAAAATATATTTAGGAATATGGCTAGACATTTCTTTGAAAAAAAAATAATAAAAAACAGAGTAATAAATATATCTCAATATCTAGACGGTAGATTTAAATTAATTGGTGGTAAAAATTCTAGGGTTATTTTATTGGGCGTTTCCCCTGAATTTAAAAAAACTAAAAAGCCTATAGATAAAAATTATATGCTCTACGTTGGAAGATTGGAAAAACACAAAAATGTTTCTGAGCTTATAATGCTTAGTAAAAAGATAAATTTTAATTTAAAGATTGTTGGATATGGTACGCAAGATGCGCATCTTAAAAAATTGGCAAAAAGAATATCTGCGCCCGTAGAATTTATTGGAAGAGTAAATAGAAAAAAACTTATTAAATATTATCAAGAATGTTCTTTTTTTGTTTCTGCGTCTAAATGGGAAGGATTTGGGCTTATTTTTATAGAGGCTGGGGCATGCGGAAAGCCTAGTATAGGATATAATGAGGGGTCTATATCGGAATTAATAATAAATGGAAAAACTGGATTCTTGGCTAATAAATTTTCTGAACTTGTAAAGAATAGTGAGACACTGATAGAAAATAAAAATTTAAGAAAAAAAATGGGAGATGAAGCATATAAATTTAGTAAAAGATTTGATTGGAATAAAATTGTAAAAGAATACGAAAGGGAGTTTGAGAAATGAAGCTTCACTTGGGATGCGGCAATGATTATAGGAAGGGATATTTAAATTTAGACAGTTCATCGCAAGTAAAAACAGATAAAGTTTGGAACTTGGAAAAAACTCCCTTACCTTTTAAAAATAATCAATTCGAAGAGGTGCTTGCTAATCATGTTCTGGAGCACGTGAATAATTTCATACCACTCATTCATGAATTACATAGAATCTCTAAAAAAAATGCAAAGATAATTATTCGTACTCCTTTCTACTCCGCATGGGGACAATTTAACGATCCTACACGTGTTAGATTTTTTACTCCATGGACTTTTGATTATTTTAACAGAGGAAACTATAGTCATGAGGTTGGGGCAGATAAAGATATGTTTAAAATTAACAAAGTAAGAATTAATTTTGGAATAGGGTATTTAAAAAAATTAAACTTTATCATTAATCCGTTAATAAACATATCTCCTAAGATTTACTGCCGATTTTTTGCATGGACATTTCCTGCTTCTGAGATGTACTATGAGCTAGAAGTGCTAAAATAATCTAAATGAAAAAAATTAAAATTTATCTTCAATATCCATGGAGGTTTCCTGATAGTCCCTACTATAAATACTTAATAAAAAACCCTCCGAAAAATATAGAGTTCTTAAACGTAGAAAATCAGCAAGGGGCCATGACATCTATTAAAAAATTTTGGCTTTCTAATTTTTTAAAAAGAAATATAAGAAGATATTTTAGTAAATTTAATGCCGGGATAGTCAATTCTCATCTCACAAAAACAGATAAACAATATGACTTAATTCAATGTGCACACTGCCTAAGTCTAAATGATTCTCCTTGGGTTGCTGATTTTGAATGTGGCTGGCAATATCTGATTGGGAAAGACAATAAAAGAATTCGACAAAGAGCAACAAAATTAATATTAAACAAAAACTGCAAGTGTATTTTGGCATGGACTGAAAAAACCAAAAACGAACTTTTAGAGTTTCTTCCAGAAATAAAAAATAAAGTAAGGGTCGTCTATCCTGCCGTTCCGAGTCAAACAATTAGGAAAATAAAACACAAGGAGATAAACCTCGTGTATGTAGCTAGATATTTTGATCAAAAAGGCGGATATCATGCGCTAGAAGTGATGAAAAGACTTATTACAAAATACGATAATGTGCGAGGGATAATTGTTTCTACTGTTCCTCAAAAAATTATAGATGAGAATAAAAATAATTCAAAATTAAAGTTCTATCCTTTAATGTCACAAAAAGAAGTTTTTGAAAAAGTTTATTCAGTAGCAGATATTTCTATTTATCCTGCATATGCGGACTCTTTTGGGTTCGGAATATTAGAGGCAATGTCATTCGGCATACCGATTATAAGCGTGGATGGATACTCTAGAAAAGAGCTCATCACAAACGGGAAAACAGGATTTGTGGTAGATTATCCGGAAGGAATAAAAAATCAATATGATTTTGGCTGGAAGAGTATTGATTTTTTTGGAGAACAGGTAATTGAAGATATGACCAACAAGGCTGCTCTTATGATAAACGATAAGAATCTAATAAAAAGAATGTCACAAAATTGCATAAAGGAAATCGCAATTGGCAAATTCTCGATAAAAGAAAGAAATAAAAAACTTGAGAAAATATATTGTGAGGCGGTAAAATGATCCAGAGACTAAAACAATTCAACAACTGGCTACAGAAAAGATATAAATTAGGGTTTGTTATAAATTACCCATTCAGAACGTCTGTTTCCATTGCAAAAGACTATTTTAAAAACAAAGAAATTGTAGCCATTGAAATAGGAACATTCAAGGGCGAAAATGCTTTGAATATTTTACAACAACTAAATATTAAAAAACTATACATCATTGATCCCTATGAAGAATACGATTCTTATAAGAGCGACGTTTCAAGTAAGAATGCTAACCAAAATTTAAATATCGCTAAAAAAAGACTTAGTAAATATAACGATAAGATAATTTGGATTAGAAAATTTTCTGAAAAGGCACTTAAGGACATACATGAAAAAGCGGACTTTATATATATTGATGGGAATCACGATTATAAGTATGTAAAAAAAGACATGCTCCTTTATTGGCCAATTCTTAATAAACATGGATTAATGGCTGGGCATGATGTACCCTACACTTCTGTTCTTAGAGCCTTTTGTGAGTTTGTCCATGAGCACGCACCGTTAGATCCTCATGTTTGGAATATGGACTGGTGGGTATTCAAGAACTAAACACAAAAGATTTTAAATCTTATGGCCCCTTTCCACATTGCCAACCTCTTTACAAACATGGTAACGGGCAATAATAATAAAACTACTGCCGAATCCCGTGCATTAAAAATATATTTTTTAGTCTTATATTTTTTAAATAAATAAAATCCCCCTGGGAAAAAATAAAAGACTAACGAAATCAATGGATTATAAAATAAAAAAGAAACCATCAGTATCATAAACACTAATTCCTCCGGATATAAAATTCTACCAATTCTTTTTATATAATTATTGACTAATTCATTATTCAAATGTTTTTTTAGCAAAAGCGGTTCTCCAATATATCTTTCTCTTTCAAAAATAAATCTTTTTATAGAAAACTTAGACTTTTTATGAAATACTTTTGCGTTTGTATTAAATGTTGATTTGAATCCGTGCTCTAATGCAGATAACCCAAAATCGGTATCTTCTCTGAAAACAATAAATCTTTCATCGAATTTGCACTTTCTAAAGACCGTCTTTTTTATTCCAAGATTAGCCGTGAGAAATAAATTAGGAGTGTCTAAATTTTCTACCGCCCTATCCAAAACAGTTCTTTCCTTAGAACCATAGATTATTTTCCCCTCCACGACATCGTTTTCCTTAAGAGACGATTCCATATTTATTACCCATTTTTTATCTGGCAAACAATCTGAATCAATAAATAAAATATTTTTGCCCTTCGAAATCTGCATTCCTCTATTTCGATTATATGCTGCGCCTGGTTTTTTTGCACGATAATAATAAATTTTATTTATTTTACAAAACTCCAAAAGACTATTTGAAAAGTCATCTGCAGACTTCATATCATTTATAACTAATATTTCTTGCTTTTTGTCAATTATTTTCAATAATTTCTGGAGGCATAAAAAAATATGCTCATCATCTTTTACGGGGATAACAATACTGGTGTCCATATAAATAATAATTAACGAATGTTTTTAAATATCACTTAATTTGAATTATAATGAACACAAAAAGACTTTGCTTTATTATGGATAATTGTCCTGATTTTTTAGGAGGGACTGCCGTTTATGTAAAAAATATTATTAAATACCTAAAAAAAAAGAACATCCCTATGAAAATTTGCTGCGTTTTTCCTGGGGAAAAAAATGAAAAATATTCCAAAGAAGATGTAACTTATATTGGGATAAAAACAGCATTGCCATTTCCTCTTAAATTTTTTGAATATGCTAGAAAAGTGAACAAATTCCTTGAAAACGAAAAATTTGACATTATAAATAGTCATGCGATGGCTGGATATTTTATGAAAAATTTTAAAAACAAATATAATGCCAAATTAATTAATACTTATCATGGTGTTGCATTTTATTTCTATGGAGTTCATTTATCTGGGAAAAGTTTGGTAAAAAGACTTGGCTCTTTGCCATTTATGGTTTTGGGAAAAATACTTGAGGCTCCTTCTGTTGCCATAGCAGATAAGATTATTTGTGTTTCAGAACGAGTTAAGACGGAATTGGATAAATTATATGGGAAAACTAAAAACAAGATTGTTATTGGGAGCGGTGTTGACTTAAGTCTTTTTAAAAAAATAAGCAGTGTAAATGCAAAAAAAATATTAGGATTAGATATAAAAAAAGACCACATGCTTTATGTTGGTAGGGGTGGGCCATGGAGGAAGGGATTAGATCGTGCAGTTAAATTAATGAAAGAAATTTATAAACAAAATAAAAACATCCATTTTATTATTATTGGTCCAGAAGATAAGCTTGAAAATAGAAAACTGATTAGTGAAGTGCAAAACTTTTCTACTTATATTCCTACTGCTGATAGAAATTTAATTTCTAATTACTACTGCGCTTCTAATATATTTTTCTGCTTTTCTAGATATGAAGGGGGAGCACCCATACTTACACTAAGTGAAGCTATGGCTTCTGGATGTTTGCCTGTTTGTTCAAATGATGCGAATCAAGAAATTATAAAAAATGATTTTAATGGCCTAATAATTAAAAATTTTGATTCTATTGATGCAGAAAGGATAATTAGTGTATTGCACAACAAGAAAATGAGGGCAACTATAATAAAAAATTCCCAGAAGACAATTAGCAACTTCTCTTTAGATAAATGGGGAAATAGATACTTGGAGATATTAAATGGAAAATAAACCAAAAATAAATATATATTCTATTGGTGCGGATTTTGCTGGTGGCGGCATTGGAAACGTTGCATATTATGCTGCGAAAAAAATATGTGAAAAAGATATGCTACTTAAGGTAATATGCCAAAAAAATAAACAGACATTTATACCTCCCAAAAAAATATCTGAAATAGCATGGACCAAATATTTGGTTAGATACCCACTGAGATTTATTGAAAAATATATTTCCTCTAAATTCAAATCCTACTATTATATGGATGTTATATATGATCTCGCAGCATCAATAAAGATTGAGAAATGCGATATCTTTCACTGCTGGCGAAACCAAGGATATTTCTCTATAATGAGGGCAAAAAAATTGGGAGCAAAAATATTTGTAGAAAACGCTTCCTCTCATCCACTAACTCAAAAAAAACTACTAGAAGATGAATATAAAAAGTTTGGACTACGTGGTTTCCTTGCATTTTCAGACAAGCAATTAAAAAGAGCATTGTTAGAATTGAATCAAGCAGATTATGTTATGGTTCCAAGGGGATTTGCTTACAACAGTTTTATTGAACATGGATTTGCTAAAAAGAAACTAATTCCTGTTTCGTTTGGTATTAATTTGGATAAATTTAAAGACTTTAGAATAAAAAAGATGGACAATAAATTTAGGGCTATATTTGTAGGACAAGTAACGCTTAGAAAGGGAATTCAGTATTTACTTCAGGCATGGGAAGAGCTAAATCTAAAAAATTCTGAGTTATTAGTTGTGGGAAACATTTGTGCAGATATGAAAGATTTGGTTGGCGACTACATTCATAATCCATCTATAAAATTTATAGGATTTGATCCCGACTTAAAAAAACACTATCAAAATTCAGACGTTTTTGTGTTCCCTAGTATTGAGGAGGGTTCTGCCTTGGTTAACTATGAGGCAATGGCTTGCGGGCTACCGTTAATTACCACTTTTAATTCAGGAACTTTAGTAAGAGATAATATAGATGGTTTTATCATTCCAATTCGAGATGTGGCCACGCTAAAGGAAAAAATAAAATGGATGTACCTGCACCCCTCAGAACGTCTAAAAATGGGTAAAAATGGAAAAAGATTTGTTAGAAGATTCTCCTGGGATCGATATGGACAAAGCGTAGTTGATGCATATAAATCTGCCCTAAATAAAAAATAAAAACACGAGAAGCCCAACACAATAAACCTTATTAATGCTAATTTTCAAGGAATTTTATGGATTTAGGAGACCAGTACAAAGATAAGAATGTTTTGATTACTGGTGGCGGTGGATTTATTGGAAGCAATTTGGCCATACGACTTGTTGAGCTTGGAGCGAATGTTTCCATAATGACAAGATTGAGACATGGTGGATATAATCCCTTTAATCTCTACCCAATTACAGACAGAATAAGAATTGATTTTTCAGATATCCGAAATAAAGTGGCTGTTGAAAGAAATGTTGCTGATCAGGAAATTATTTTTAATCTTGCAGCCCAAGTAGGAGAAAGACTAAGTGAGATAAATCCTCAAATTGATATGGATATTAATATTGGTGGACATAAAAATATTTTAGATGCTTGCGCCAGACTAAATCCTGGTGTAAAAATACTTTTCTCTGGGTCTAGACTGCAATATGGTAAGACTGATGGGCAAGAATGTGTTTCTGAAACTCACCCAATGGTTCCCATAAGCAATTACGCTAAAAATAAAATGATTGGAGAGAAAATGCATCAAGATTTTTTTGAAAAAGGTCTCCTAAAAACCATTTCCTTTAGGATTGCTAACCCCTTCGGACCAAGAGCTTCAATTTCCAATCCTGGATATTGTATTGTTAATTGGTTTATTGGACGAGCATTAAATAACCAACCTATTACAATTTATGGCGATGGGTCTCAATTGAGGGACTATCTTTTCATAGATGATCTTACTGAAGCAATGCTCATTGCCGGAATTAAAAATGAATCTATTGGGAAAACATATAACGTTGGTTCCGGAAATGGTTCTGTGTTTAGAGACATGGCTCAACAAATTGTAAATATCACTGGAACAAAAATAAAATTAGAATTTATGGACTGGCCGACTGATGCGAAAAACAGAGAAACGGGTGGGTTTGTTTTTGACATTGGCAAAATAAAACATGAACTTGGATGGGCCCCCAGGGTAAGTCTAGAGGATGGTTTGAGAAGAACTATCGAATATTATAGAAAAAATATAACCCACTATAATTAAATATCTTTAAAAGCACATCTGTACATCTTATTAATAATTGTAACTAATTTTTATTCTGGTAAAAAATTACATAATTTATTATATTAAAAGAATGTAGACTTAGTATATCTAAGATATTTTATTTTACACCCATAAAATAAAGAATATTAAGATATATAAATACTCTTATTCTAAAGATACAATGAACGCTTTAAATAAATATTTTTCATTAAAGATTATGTTACTGAGGGGGGATACGCTTGCGTTAGACAGATGGAGATTTGTTCGCGCATTTTTACAAAAAACAAATAACAAAGAAAAAATATTAGACATTGGTTGTGGTAATGGTTCGTTTTGTCTTAATGCTGCTGCACTTGGTTATAATTGTTTGGGATTAACCTGGGATAAAAAAGATGAAAATAATGCTAATATAAAGGCGAAGAATTTAGATATTAAGAGTTGCCAATTTGGCATACAAGATGTTAGACAGTTAGGCAATCAAAAAGAATTAAAAAACAAATTTGATTTTATAATATGCACAGAAAATGCGGAACACATAATTGATGATTTAAAATTATTCAAAGACATGAACTCCTGTCTAGCTAATGGTGGAATATTAATTTTTACGGCTCCAAATTATTTTTATACACCCATTTCAAAAGGGGATATGGGCCCGTTTAGAAAAGTGGAAGATGGCGGGCATGTTAGAAAAGGGTACACTGCTCAAATGTTGAGTGAGTTATGTGAATTATCCAATTTTAAAGTTGAAAAAATATCTTACTGCGGTGGATTTTTAAGTCAAAAAATAACCGCTATTTACCGATTCTTTTCAAAAATAAATTCTAAGTTGGCTTGGTTAATAATATTACCATTAAGAATATTCCCTCCAACTATAGATTCCTTATTAAATAAAATTATTGCCCGACCCATGTATTCCATCAGCCTGATTGCATATAAACCACGATTTAAATAACATGAAAATAATTGAGTTAACTAACGAATTTTCTATGGGAAATGGAATCTCGGAAGTCATTAGGACTCTTTCCGATGGGCTTGTCGACAATTTTCAAGTTGAAATTTGGTATAAATATTTCTTGAGAAATTTGCCGTCTACAAAAGCTAACCTAATCAAGAAGAGTTATTATCAAATGCTAAAAGACCTATTGTACATAAAGGAAAAAACTATTTTACATACTCATTTTGGGAGAACGTTTTTTATAGGCAGTTTGGTAAAAATAATTAATCCAAATATAATCCACATACATACGGAATACATCAACACGCCAGTTAGCGCAAGTGGCGGAAAACCCTCTTCGTATCTTTTTATAGAATTTTTGCATAAAATTTCATATTTATTTGGCAAAGGAATAGATTTAGCGGTGGGAATTAGCAAGTATGCTTGCAATGAAATATCGCGATATGGCGTATCTGATAGGAAAATAAAACTAATATATCTTGGTATAGATTCTTCTAATAAAAATAACGTTAAGCAAAAAATTCCTATAAGCTTTGGAAGTCTAGCAAGATTCTCTAAGTCTAAAAATCTTAAATTCTTACTAGAAAATTATAAAGGATTCCCACCAAACAGCAAGCTCTATGTTGCTGGGGCAATAGATGTCATGAACAGAAAATATTTTGATGATTGCGAACAGTTAGCAAAAACAAGGGCTATAAAATTAACACCAAATCTTCCTCGTGAAGATTGGGCTAACTTTTATTCTAATTTTGATGTTTTTCTTTATCCATCTAACTGGGAGGGATTTGGTCTACCTATTTTAGAGGCTATGAGCTATGGTAAGCCAGTTATTTGTTTTAACAAATATGCTATGCCTGAAATAGTTAAAAATGGCCACAATGGGTTTGTGGTCAATAATGAAGAAGAATTCGTTGATAAAATAAACTTTCTCTATTCTCATCCAAAAATAGTAAAGAAGATGAGTAAAAATGCCATATTAACCTCTAAAAAATTTACAAAGAGAAGCATGATAGAAAAATATATAAGTTTAATTAAAGAATTAAAAATGAAAAAATGAAAAATAAAGGGCCTCCACTTGTGTCTGTTATTATGGGTGTATATAATAAATCTAAATTCTTAGAAGAAAGCATCCAATCGGTATTAAAACAAACACTGCGAAATATTGAATTAATAATCATAGATGATCAATCTACAGACGGTTCTTGGAAAATTATTAAAAAATTTGCGAGAATAAACAAACGAATTATTGCCCATAAGAACAAAATAAACCTGGGGTCTACACGAACTAGGAACGTAGCACTTAATCTTGCACGCGGTAAATATCTCGCTATTTTAGATGCGGATGACCTAATGTACCCAGAAAGACTTTTAAAACAAACTAGGTACTTAGACTCTCACCCCGATATATTTTTGGTAGGTACATCAGCTAAATTTATTGACGAGAATGGAAAACTTTTAAGAACATTTTGGAAATGGCAGCTGACTCCCTTCATAATAAATCATCGCCTTAATCATACTTGCGTATTTATACATTCCTCCATTCTATTTAGAAATGATGGGACAAGATACAATGAAAAATATAAGCGCGGTGAAGATTGGGAATTTTATTTAAGAGCCAGAAGATGTGGTAAAAAAATGACCAATCTTTTCTTACCCTTAACCAAATACAGGCTAGATCCAAAAGGTATAATGAGCACAAAAACTCCGAAAAATGATCCGTATCGAGACCTTTTATTTAAAGATTATATTCTTCCTACATGATTTTATTTAATTTAAACCACAATCTTTATATATTGCTATTGTAGGTAAATTTTATGAAAAAAATATTACTTGTTAATCCTCCTTCTCCTTTTCTAATCAACGAAAGAGTATTTCCTAATCTTGGACTACTAAATTTCGCGACAAATCTTTTGCATAATGGCGAAGACGTGGACGTTTTGGATCTTGCAGGTGAGCCTCAACCAATTGAAACACTTCTAAGGCATGCTGAGCACATGGACTATATCGGTTTTTCATCTACCACTCCTCAATTTTCACAAACATATCCCCTCGCAAAAAAAGTTAGAGAGCATTATCCCAAAAAAGTTCTTGTCCTGGGTGGCTCTCACGCATCTGCCATGCTTTCCTTAAGGCAAAGAAATACCTCATTGTTTGATCAGGATCCAAATCGACTTTCTTTAAATTTATTTGATACTGTGTTCTCCGGAGAAGCCGAAGGCTTCTCATTTAAAGATTTAAAACCTGGATTCCTATATGGCGAAATCGTAGCAGACTTAGATAAAACCCCAATTGCCAAAAGAGATTTGTATGACATTCATTCCTATAAATATCAGATAGCTGGTCGTGACGCCACAACACTAATGACTCAAAGAGGCTGTCCATTCAAATGTAAATTTTGTTCCGGAAGGGAAATAGACATGTACAGAAAAACACGAAAATATAGTCCCATCAGGACGCTAGAAGAGATAACATATCTCAACGAATCCTTTGGATTCAATTCATTTATGTGGTTTGATGACGAACTTAATTTAGACCCGGCAAGGATTGCAGCACTTTCTAAACTCCTACAGGGGAAAGACTACACACACAGAGGATTTGTTAGGTCGGATTTATTGCTTAGAAATCCTGAAACAATACAACAACTTGCGTCTTGTGGATTTGTAGAATTATGTAGTGGTGTAGAAAGCGGATCAGATAAGATATTAAAAAACATTGGAAAAGGAACAACTTCTCAAATCAATTCTCGTGCTGCTCAAGCCATAAAAAACTCTGGAATTCGCTACAAGGCCTTCACAATGATAGGACACCCCGGAGAAACTATGAAAGATGTACAACTAACTCAAGATTGGTTAAAACAAAATGCACCAGATTCCTTTGATATTGGCATTCTTCAGCCATATCCAGGATCTATAATATATGATTATGCCACTCCTTCTCGAAAATTTCCTGAATTTCCGTGGGAATACAATGGACTATTTTTTAGAAAGCCTGACTATAGCACCGAAGAGACTTTTTATAAGGGTAAAGCGGGAGAATACAAATGCAACGTAAGAACAGAACAATTGAGACCAGAAGATATTCTTGCAGCAAGAGAGCTTATTGAGAGAAGTGTCCAAAAAAAATAAATACTTTCTTTTAAAATCTTTACAGTCGACTTAAGCAAAACATTTATAAATAAAAAAAATATAAAATAATTAATGAATAAGTTATTTGGATTTTTTGTTATATTATTCTTTCTAATTTCTTTTTCTAATGCAGAACAAAATTTTACCATTGACTCTATGGAGGTTTCAGTGGATATTCCTGCCACTCAAGAATGGGCCGAAATTGAGTTAAATACCGCCTCAATTGACTTTGGATCAGTTAATGTAACGGGCTCTTTAACAGACAAAAGAAAAAGTGCTTATTATGAAATAAGAAATAGAGGAAATACAAATATCACAGTTACTCCTGTACTTGCAGCTGGATCAGATGATATTTTTGACAACTTAAAATTTTCTAAACTAATTAGCGATTCTCTATCAACATGGAGATTTATAGGTAATTATTCTATTGATCTTAATGCAACCAGCTCTTACGATTGGTCCATCTGGCATAAATATTCTATTCGGCTTGACTTAACTGATTATTTGGGATCTGGAGAAATAATTCCTTTTGATATAAATAACTATAAAAAAACAGTAGTGTTTGAAGTAATGCCTAGATATGGTTAGGGTAAAAATTTATATTTTTTTAATAATTATTCTAATTTTTTGTGTCAGCTTTACAAATGCTTCGCAAAATAGCATAAAAATTTCTCCATTAAAAACAATTTTAAAAATTAAAATTGGAGCCGAAAATTGCACAATAATATACTTTCTGCCAGATAAAAATACCACCCTTGATAACAAATGGTCTAATGAAAAATTAAGTGATAACATGACATATACTCTTTCAAAAGAGGATGTAAAAATAAAAATCAATTATATACGATTAGAATATGGTAAATATAAAATTTGCTTTAAGGGTGACAAACCTGGCTATTTTTATGGAAAAATATTTTTTCAACCGCAAGATAGCCTAATCAAGATGGGTACTTGGGTAGAATTGGACATAGAAAGTGAAAATGTTTTTGAAAAAATTTCTCTGGTAACTGGAAATGTTATTGCATCAAATAGAGAATATAGGTTTGATCTAATATTAGTTGTAATATTACTTATTATTTTACTATTTCTTGTTTTAAGGAATTTTTTGAAAACCATAAAAGCCCCATATAAACTAATTTCGCAATAATTGTGGCCATTCCTGCCCCTATAACTGCCATATATTCGCTCGTTTGTAAAAAGAATGTTATTAAAAAATAATTTAAAACTATATTAAGAAAAGTTGAAAAAATTAAAATTCTGGCTACAACTAATGACTTATTTTGCGATATAATAAAGCTAGAATAAAGAGCTATTAAAGAATCTAGAATAATTATTGGTGAAAGTATTTTAAGTATCATGGCAGATGATGCATATTCTGAACCGTAGACAATATGGACAACAATCGTAGAAAGAACTAATGTGGCAAGCACACCTGCAAGTGCTATAATTATTGTGTAGAACACGGACTTCCTAAAAAGTAGTTTTAGCTGCTGCCCTTCCAATCTTGAGAACAGGGGAAAAAGTGCGCCTGAAAGGCCTATTACGGCGCCTGCTGAGCCTATTAGTGCCAGGGCTGCCTGATATAATCCTATATATTCTGAAGCCACATATCTACCTAACATAACTACGTCAATGTATCCGAAAAACATTCCGGAGAGACCAGTTACTGTTAATGGAAGAATAAACCAAAGTACTTTCTTTTTTTCTGATGCGTCAAGTTCTCCAGATGGATATCTTGGTCGCTTAATTAGAAGATATATTAGTCCAATAAAATATGATATAATTAGTGCAATTATGATTCCAAAAAGCAAAACATTTTCTGAAAATCCGATTAGAATAAATATTGCAAGAGGAACTAGGATCAGCCTAAGAATTTGAAATATTATTTCTCTAAATAATCCTTTTTTAAAATCATTATGTGCCTGAAAAATACATGTATAAAATCCTACCATATTTACTATTAAAATATACAATGCTCCTGCAATCAACGCTAGAAATATTGGTTTGTTATAATAATTATTCGCAAGATAATTTGCACACAATAAAAGAACTAATGATGAAACAACTGATAAAAATATCTTTAATTTTAAAAGATAGGCTTGATATTTTCCTGGGCTGCCATTCTTTTTTCCGAGTTCCTGGGAGACATATTTAATCAGCGCCGTTCCTACGCCTAAGTCAGATATTGAACTAAAAAGAATAATTGTAGAAAGAGCTAAAGAATAAAGGCCGAATAATTCCGGAAGAAGCATTCTCGCTATGATAATTGTAAATAAAATCGATCCAACCTTAGCTACAACTGTCGTTGAAAGATTAAGTGCTGAATTTTTTACAGCCATTCCAGTATATCCTGAAAAGTCTCTTCGTTTTATTCGCGACAAAATTCCCAATGTCTCATTTGCTACTTTTTTTATCCTTCTCATGATCCTATTTACCTAAACCATCTCTTAAATGTTTTGCTCTAAAGACTTGCAATGATTATTTCTTTGCCAAAGCCAAATTTGAGAAAACTTAACAGAAACATGCTCTCTATTATAAGCTACAACAATCAAATCACATAGCATGTGAAATAACATCCCTAGAAAAAAATAAAAGAATATTTTTAAATAAATTGAAATAAAAAACAAAAGCAAGACAAATTCTATTCCATGCAAAAGAAAGTGTGGTCTCTTAAATTGTTTTTTTTCTTCATTATTTAGACTATCCCACATAGACTTTTTTTTCATAGAATATTCCCAGAATTTTTTTGGGTGCAGGTCTTTTGTTTCTAAAAAATATACCAAAACATGATCCAAATCAATTAGGACACTCGAGATGAAAATTATGCTGCCTGCTAAAAAAGAGAAGTCAAAAAAATAAACAAGAAAAAATGAAAAAACAAATCCAAAAAGAATGTGCCATTTTGGCATCATTTTAATTTTCTCCCATTCTCTCAACTATGTTTGCGAATGCGGGTCTTGTAATCAATATTCCCACACTAACTCCTATTATTGTTGTTAATGCAAATCCTCTTAACATTCCCGCACCAGCCCAAAACAAAGGAATCATTGCTGCAATGATCGTGAAGAATGCTCCGAAAATCATAAATAATGCACTCTTTATTCTTTCTTTTATTGGTAATCTATTGGCATCTTTTGAAGATGATTCGTCAATGATCATTATCTGATCGTTTACACCAGTACCCATTCCTGCAATTATTCCTGCAATACCTGCAACATCAATATTCCATTTAAGCAATGTTGCAATTGCAAGTGTAATAAATGCCTCGGAAAACATTGTTAAAATAACTAGCGATGTAATCTTTATTTTTCTATATCTAATAAATAAGACTAATGAAACAATAACAAAAACTACTAATGCTAATTTAACTAAATTTTTTGTAAATTCTTTTCCTAATGTCGGAGATATGGTATCTAGCTTTACTATTTCTAATTTAAAGGGAAGACTTCCTGTTTTTAAAATTGTTTGAAGTTTTTTCATATTTTTTGTCGCATCATCAAATGCTTCTTTTTCACTAGTTCCAGAGCCTGATCCAGAAATCTGTATTTGTGTTGTAACTTTACCCTGTAAATCTGCACCGATTTGTAATGTGTCCATAACACTATCGTCTACATATAGGTCAAGCGGTTTGTCTAAATACTGACCGCCAGATGAAATATTAACTGAAAGATTAGAAGTTAGATCTGCTTGTCTTTGTGCTGCTTTTTCAGATAAGTAAATTACAAATCTAAACTGACACAAATATCCTTCCTGATATTGATCACAAGAATAAATTCCTGCATCTTGTCCTGTTGATCCTACATAAGTTATATCTTTATCTCCCCCTACGAATACGGTGCTATTTCCTATTTTTGCTTCAAATTTACCCTGGCTTTCTAATAATTCTTTTAATTCAGAAGCTGTTGAACCTGCTATTTCAATTAACATATAATTTTCCCCAGAAAGGTCTGAGACGGATTTAATAACTACATCGCTTAAACCAAATGCATTAAATCTTTCCGTTGTTATTGACACTAAATCATTTAGCTGATCGCTAGTTAATGTTGCGTTTGATGCCTTTACAAGAGCTCTAGCGCCTCCGCTTAAATCAAGACCTGTTTTTAATCTAGAAGTAGGAGTTGCTGAAATTGTTATTTCTGGCGAAGAATTTTTTAGAAATATAAATTCTCCCTGATTAGTATTTATTGTAACTTTTTGTTGAGAATTGATTGTAAAAATTTCTCCAATGGCAGAAGTATATTCCTGAACATTTTTTATAGTATTGCCATTTATTTCGCTGATTATCATTCCCGCCCTCAGGCCAGAATCATATTCTGTAGAATTTTTATCTACTGACTTAATTAAAACTCCGGAACTAAATGCCTTCCATGGAGCAATTGCTAAAAAAGATAATACTAAGACAATAATCAATATCCATACTCTTAAAGTTAATTTCATTGTATATTTTTGCTTTCGCAATACCATTTAATTATTCCCGCATTTGTCAACCACGTGTTAACAATGTCTGCAGAAAGCCCTATCGCTAAGACTAAAAATATTTGTTTGAATGCAACTGGAAGACCTGATATTAATAATAATCCTGGAAGAACTGCTGCGAGAGCAGTGCCCGTCATTAAAATACCTGTTTTAAACGCACCAAACATTCTCTTGTTAACTGTGCCCCCCTTCTTTTTTAAAACTCTTGATGTAAGTAAAATATCTGTGTCTACCGAATAACCGATCAACGTCAAGAAAGCAGCTATTCCTGCAGCAGAAATTGCTACTCCGAAAAAATTCAAAGCAGCCAGGGCGACAACAATATTCGAAAATGCCGCGAAGATTACCGCTATACTTGGTATAAAAGATTTGAATAAAAAGAAAATTACAAAAGACATTAAGACAAATGAAATAACAAGCGCAATCATTAATTGTTTATAGAATTGGCTGCTCAGCGATGGGCCTGTAAACTCTGTGCTGGAATTCTGTTCTGTTAAATTTATTCCTAGAGAGGCAATCGCATTTTTTAATTCCTCTGGTGAAACCGAGCTCTCTATAATAGTCGCTATATTTCTTCCCGTAGCCACGTCAGTTAGTTTTCTAAAACCAACGTCCGGAATTAGCGTAGATAATTTTGATTCTAGGATTGAGGAATCTATTGTTCCGTCGAGAGTAATGGACGTTCCTCCTGCCAAGGAAACGTCTTTATTCATAATATCTCCTGTTTGGAAATAGAATCCTATAATATATGCAAGGCAAATAAGAACGAAAATTACTGGAATAATTAAAACAATCTTATAGTTTTTATCGTACCAATTGCTGACGTTTTGTTTTGTTAATACCATTTATTTTATTGATTTTCTGTATTTATAATCTTAGCGAATGCGCCGGTCGAGAGTCGAACTCGAGTCAAGTGGTTTTTTCGCAATTATCCGAAGACTTTTGATGGAAACCACCTATACTAACCACTGTACTACCAGCGCTTAATTATATGGGAGATTTTAGTCTTTTAAATATTACTGTTTTAAGATTTGTTCTGTCCGCTTTCTTTAATTTTCTCGTGGATGTCTTTCCATGTTTGACAGTTAATTATTTTAGAATGAGGAATAATCTTTTTATTAAAGTGTAATATTAGCCCATCATAATCTTCAGAGAGCAACTTTGCGATCTCCGGACTATCGTCTATGAAACCGACAATATTCTTAGGCATCTCTTTTATAGTTTTTGCCTTCCACTTATTTCCTTCTTTCGAGGGAATTTCGTTGGGCCTGCAAATAACTGGCGCATCTGGAAAACCATGCCTCTTTAGCCAATGCTCGGTTCCTTCTCTAACCTTCTCTGGTCTAATTGTAATATATGCTGCTATGGGCACAATTTTATTTATCTCTTTCAAGAAAAAATTTGCACCTTCTATTAAAGGCAAATCCTTCTGGAACTCATTTGAATTTCGCATCTCTTCCATCCAAGACAGCGCTTCTTTTGTTTGCCAATAGGGAACATTTTGAGTATATTGATATTTGTCAACAAGTTCATTTATTGTCAGATTTTCTGGATTGCCAAATAATTTTTGCATTTCTGCAGCCCAATGCCCGATTGTCCACGAAAGAGTTTCATCTATATCTACGCCAATTCCAACTTTATTTATTTTTATTTCCATTGTTTTACATTACGCCCGGGGGAAGAATTGCACTCCCGACCTTGAGCTTAGGATGCTCCTGCTCTAATCTAACTGAGCTACCCGGGCAATACAAACCATTCGAAAAAGCAGTATAAAAATTTATTTATTAGTTACTCATGCTCTTGTATTTTGGGGTATCGAAATCTTCGACCTTCGTAATTTTTCATAAGAACTTCTCCAGCTTTTCCAATTTTAGTGTAGCCAAGATCTACGGGAATTTTTCCGCCCGGAGAATCAATTACATACTGAGGGCAAGCCATTCCAGTTGTATGTCCTCTTAGAAATCTGATAATTTCCCTTCCCTTTTCAATGGGACAGGCAAAATGATAAGTTCCTTTCGTTAAATCCGCTTGATATAAATAATAGGGTCGCACTCGAATCTCCAAAAGTTTTTTATTTAATTCCTTAAAAATTATGGGATCATCATTAACATCGCGCAAAACAACACTCTGGTTTCCCATCGGTATTCCGGAATCTATTAACATTTCACAAGCATTTTTACTTCTTTCATTAATTTCCGTTGGATGCTCAAAATGTGTATTTATAAAAATTGGAGGGCCACTTCGATAGCGATGCAACATGTCACACAAATCCTGATCAACTCTTTCTGGATAAACGCAAGGAACTCTAGTACCGATACGAATCATCTCGACATGTTTTATTTCTCGTAATTTTTTGATAATATCTTCCAAATTGCCAGTGCTCAATAATAAAGGATCTCCACCAGAAAGTAGCACATCTCGTATACCATTATTTTCTTTGATATAATCTAAGCCCTTATTAATTTCTTCGAGAGTTATTTCTTTTTTATTACACCCAAACTTTCTTTTTCGAGTACAAAATCTACAATACATGGCACATTCTCCAGAAACAAGAAAAAGGCATCGGTCTGGATAACGATGAGTTAAGAGTCCCATTTCATTGTTTTCATCTAGCGGGTCTTCTTCTCCACGAGAGTGTAATTCTTCAATAGATGGAACACATTGATTCCAAATAGGATCTCCCTTTTCTTCAATTAAAGAAAAATAATGATCACTTATCTGCATAGGGTATTTTAGTACCACCTTTCCAATTTCCTTAGTTTCTTTTTTTGTCAGAACAATTCCCTTTTCTTTAAATAATCTTTTAGATAAATCAGGGAGTTCTGTTATAAAACCCATAAAAATATTTTCTTCACCTTTCCCTCTTAATTAAATTAAAATAGTTTTATTTAAATATCTTTCTTATCACTTAAGAATTATCTATGATTATTAAATATCCCAAGAATTCTTATTAGTCATATTTCTTCCCCAGAAATATAAAACATTGACGACAAATAAAAATATTGGAGTAAACCATGAAATTCCCATATTACCTTTAATTGCTACATAAACGCTAGCTAAAAAAGATACTGCGATAAGTATTTCTGCTGGCAACCTAAAAAGCATCGATAGCATCTCTTTTTTCATATATATTATAGATAATTAGTTTATTTAAACTCTTCGGTTTATAGAGAATTCTTATATTTTTTTAGACAATCAACAACCGCATCTTTGATTTGCGGCAAAAATATTATTACTATTTAACAAACAACAAAACCTTCTTATATTAACATAATTTTATCTTTCCAGTAATCTAAGTAAATATTCTCCATATCCGGAATTCTTAAGTGGCTCAGCTAACTTTTTCAACTGCGTTCCGTCTATGTTTCCCTGTATAAATGCAATTTCTTCTATGCACGCAATTTTAGAATCTTGTCTGTCCTGCACTGCTCTCACGAAAGCGTTTGCATCTGCCATCGATTCTACCGTTCCCGTGTCAAGCCAGGTAAAACCTCTGCCGAGAAATTCAACTTCTAGTTTTCCCATTTCTAAATAAGCTCTATTGATATCCGTAATTTCTATTTCACCACGAGAAGATGGCTTAAGATTTTTTGCAATATCTAAAACACTATTGTCGTAAAAATATAGGCCAGTAACGGCCCATCGGGACTTGGGATTTATGGGTTTCTCTTCGATAGATAATACTTTCCTATCTTTATCAAACTCAACAACGCCATATCTATTTGGATCACGAACTCCGTAGCCGAAAATGGTTGCACCATTTTTTTTATTAGATGCCCTGGTAACCATTTCAGTTAAACCTTGTCCGTGAAAAATATTATCTCCTAATATTAAAGAACAGTTGTCCTTTCCTACAAAATCTCTACCCATAATAAAAGCGTCGGCAAGACCACGAGGAACATCTTGTTTTTCATATGAGAAATTCATTCCGAGATCTTTTCCAGAGCCTAATAAATCCTTAAATTTTGGCGTATCTTCAGGGGTAGAAATAATAAGTATATCTTTTATTCCGGCTAGCATTAGTGTTGATAACGGATAATAAATCATTGGCTTGTCATACACTGGAAGAAGTTGTTTGCTCACTGCTTTGGTAATTGGATAAAGTCTAGTCGCTTTTCCACCGGCTAAAATTATTCCTTTCATATTTCTAATATCCTTGTGGCTTATTTAAAGATTATCGTCTTTCGTCATATATTAAGAATTAAAATAATGTGGGAGGGAGGATTCTGAAAAAAATTTGCAGTTGTAAAAAACGAAT
>CAYPFA010000002.1:0-94568 GCA_964410025.1 Candidatus Woesearchaeota archaeon | reverse complement strand
TCATAGGTAGATTTCGCTTTTCTCAATCTACAAAATAATGTGGGAGGGAGGATTCTGAAAAAAATTTGCAGTTGTAAAAAACGAATGCTAGTTGCCTTTGGCAATAATAATTCAACAGCGAATTTTTTTACCCCCGATAAAAACTAGACGTTAGAATCTCCTTCATAGGTAGATTTCGCTTTTCTCAATCTACAAAATAATGTGGGAGGGAGGATTCGAACCCCCGAAGACTAAAGTCATAGGATCTTAAGTCCTACCCGTTTGACCACTTCGGTACCCCCACCTAGTATTTTTATAAAATGAACACTTAAAAAGATATCGGCTAAGTGGGAAAACGGACGTTTGACCGAGCCGTTTGGCTTTTTGAGCAAATCAAATAATTTCTTTAAAAATCAAAAAGAGCAGACTGCGAGTAACGCAGGTACTCCCCACCTAGAATTCAGAGCAAATAACCGTTTTTAAAAGTTTGTTTAGTTTAATAATGTAAATAGTGAGAAAATTTATAAACCCGAAAACGTATTAATTTTCATGGAAGCCAATACAAATAGCGCGAGAGTAGCACTCTTACTCTTAATTTTGTAAACTGGTTTCTCTAATTCTATTAACCCGAGGGACTTCATGGATTATTCTAATTCTAACTTGCTTGATGAGAGAAAGATTATTTCTATATTTGATACAACACTTCGAGATGGCGAACAAAGCCCTGGTTGTACGATGTATTTCGGGGAAAAAATTGAGGTTGCAAAGAGTTTAGAAAAGTTGGGAGTCGATGTAATTGAAGCTGGATTTGCGGTTTCTTCCGAAGATAGTTATGAAACAATAAGGGAAATTTGTAGAAATATTTCCAGACCAATTGTTTGTAGTATGGCTCGATGTTTGGAAACAGATATTGTTAGAGCTTATGGAGCATTAAAAGATTATGATAAAAGAATGGTTCATCTTTTTATTTCAACTTCAAAAATTCACATGGAGAAAAAATTAGGAAAAACCGAGAAGGAAGTTTTGGAAATGGCGAGAAATTCGGTGAGACGAGCAAAAGATTTGTTCCCTTATATTGAGTTTACTGCGGAGGATACAACTAGAACTGAGGAAAAATTTCTTGAAGAAGTTTATGAAACCGTACTTTCTGAGGGTGCGAATGTGATTAATGTAGCGGATACCGTCGGATATTCTGAGCCAGAAGATTTTGGAAAATTGGTAGGAAGGTTTTCTAAATTTGTCAAAAAAATAAAACCTGAAGCAATTGTTAGTGTACACTGTCATAATGATTTGGGTTTGGCCATCGCTAATACTCTCGCTGGAATAAAAAATGGCGCGGATAGAGTTGAATGTACAATAAATGGAATTGGCGAGAGAGCTGGAAACTGTGCACTTGAAGCAATCGTTGGAAATTCTTTGGTTAAAAAAACATTTACGACTAATATTAATTCAAAATATTTGTATGAAATTTCTAAGCTAGTTAAAAAAGTAACTGGAACCAGAAATGACTTTGCTGCAATAACTGGGAGCGGCGCATTTGTGCATAAGTCGGGAATACATCAGCATGGAGTTGCTAATGATAGTTCTTCGTATGAGATACTTATTCCAAAAGAGCTGGGAATGCAAAGCAGAATTGAAATTGGACCGCAATCTGGAATTCATGGAGTTTTGAAAAAAGCTGAACAACTTGGATTCAATATAGATGATGAAAAAGCCAGAAAAGTTTTGGGAATAGTATATGACCTGGTTAGAAACGGAGTACAAAAAAACTTCAACAATGAAGACATCGTAAGGTTTATAAACGAAGTAAAATAGGAATTTTTGAGACGACCATAGTCGGTTGGTTCCACCTGATCCCATTCCGAACTCAGAAGTTAAGCTTCCGACGTTTATATGTGTACTGATACAAATCGGGAAATTATAAAGTCGTCTTATCTTTTTTTAAGATAATTTTTAAAAATAATTAGCTATAAACTCCGTATTCAATTCTTCCTAGAACGTCGTAGATTTCTTGAATATTTTCTGACTTTCTAGTCTGATAAAATTCCAAAGGAGTTTTTCCTCCGAACACTCGAGAGTGTGAATAAAACCACTTTTCTACGGCGGCACTGTTACCTAAAACCTCTTCTGCTTTAGAAAATAAATCGGCATCAATTAGTCTCCTCAATGTCTTTTTCGCCATAAATTATATAATAAAAAGAAGTTTATAAAAATTTAGATAATTAATTAATATTTCTTGAACTTATTAACTAGTTCGATAGCGTCAGTCTGACCCAAGAAAACCGCTCTACAGCAAGCTCTTTCTAAACCAATTTGATCAAGTGCTTTTTTAGGGTCTTCGCCTTTAGCTAAACTTTCTTTGTATTGCTTCCATAAGTGAGCAATAGGTTTGCCACAACTGAAACATCTAATTGGAACTATCATAAAATAATGATTAAAGGAGCATTTTTAAAGGTTTTGATATTCATTTTTTTATGAAAGAGTAAATTTTCTTAATAGAAAATTTTCACATTTCATTTTAAAAGGAGTAAACAAATGAAAAAGAAAGGGGATGTAATTATTGAATTAAATGATGTACATAAAATTTATGACATGGGCGAATCAAAAGTTCATGCCCTGGACGATTTAACATTATCTATAAGGCAGGGGGAATTCGTCGCAATTATGGGCCCTAGTGGCTCTGGGAAGTCTACAGCGATGAACCTGGTTGGTAGTCTTGATATTCCAACTCATGGAAAAATTTTCTTAGATGGCCATGATATTTCGCATTTAGATGAATCTGATTTAGCGCAGATTCGTGGGAAAAAAATAGGATTTATTTTTCAACAATTTAATTTGATTCCAAATTTAACTGCAAAAGAAAATATTATGCTCCCGATGTTATTTCAGGGATATTCATTAGAAGAAAGAGAAAAAAAGGCTGAAGAACTTTTGAAACTTGTTGAATTAGAAGAAAGAATGGAGCATTATCCAAATCAGCTTTCTGGAGGACAACAGCAAAGAGTTGCTATTGCACGTTCGCTTGCAAACGATCCTGAAGTTATTTTGGCGGATGAGCCGACTGGGAATCTTGATACCAAGACCGGTGAAATTGTTATGAATTTTTTGGAGAAGTTGAACAAGCAAGGCAAAACAATTATTATGGTTACTCATTCTCCGGAACTTGCACAAAAACATGCAAAGATAGTTTACTGGCTTAAAGATGGAAGACTTGAAAAAACTACGAAGAGGAAATAATGAAAAAATCAAACAAGTTGATTCAATCATTTTTTGGAAATAAATTAGCCATACTAGCCAAAAAATGAAATCAGACTATGTAATTCTCGCGATAAGAAATCTTCGACGAAGAGGTATTCGTAGCTGGTTAACGTTGCTTGGAATTGTTATTGGAATTATTGCTGTCGTCTCTTTAATTTCCGTGGGAGATGGATTAAGGCTTGCTGTAACTTCTCAATTTGGAGTTGAATCAACTGAAATAATAACTGTTCAAGCCGGAGGAATTTCTGGCTATGGTCCGCCAGGAAGTGGAGTTGTAAAACCACTAACAACCGATGATGAAACGGCGCTTGAAAAAGTAAATAATGTAAAATTTGCCATTGGAAGAATAGTTAAATCTGTTCAGACAGAATTTAATTCTAAATCACAAATAGGGTTTGCTACTAATGTTCCCTCTGGAGTCAAAAGAGATTATTTTTATGAGACTCAGGATTTTAATCTAATTGCTGGAAGACTATTGCAAGAAAGTGATATAAACAAGGTTGTGCTTGGAAATGATTTTTCTGTTAGCGAAAAAAGTGGATATGAAAAAGCTATTGAAGTTGGAGATAGTATATCGCTTAATGGAAAAGATTTTAGAGTAGTTGGAATATTAAAAAAGAAGGGTAGTTTTATTTGGGACAAAATATTTTTAATTAACGAAAAAGAATTAAAAGATTTAACTGGTGTGGAAAAAAATCTGGATATAATTGCTGTTCGAGTTAAGGATAAAAACTTAATCAATAAAACATCTGGAGACATTGAGCAATTAATGAGAAAAAGAAGAGATGTTAAGTTGGGGCAAGAAGATTTTGAAGTTTCTACGCCCGCTGCTGCTTTAGCTACGGTAAACTCTATACTTGGAGGAGTTCAGGCGTTTATTGTTTTAATTGCATTGATTTCTATATTTGTTGGGGCGATTGGAATTGTTAATACCATGACTACTTCCGTGATGGAGAGAGTCAAGGAAATTGGAATAATGAAAGCGATTGGAGCAAAAAACTCTGATATATTTTTCCAATTTTTTATTGAAGCTGGACTACTGGGTTTTGTTGGTGGAGTAATTGGCGTATTGGTTGGAACGGGACTAGGTTTCCTGGGAATTCAGGGAATTAATAGTTTTATTGGCGCTTCTACTCCGTTTAATCTAAATATATTTTTAATTGTAGGAACGCTCTTTGGAAGTTTTTTAATTGGTTCTGTGTCTGGAATTTCTCCAGCTATGATGGCGGCTAAATTAAATCCAGTGGAGGCCTTGAGAAAATGATTATTTCTAAAGAAAATATTAATTATTCTCTAAATAATATTTGGCATAGAAAAACTAGAAGCCTACTTACTATTTTTTCCATATTCGTGGGAATAGCTGCAATGTTTATTTTTGTAAGTTTTGGCTGGGGATTATATGACTACGTAGATTCGTTTACATCCAGCACTGCCGCGGATAAAATAACTATTCAGCCTAAAGGCATAGGCGCACCGGGATTAGATAGCACATTTGCGTTAACCGATAGTGATTTGCGGGCCGTAGAGAAGTCTTCGGGAGTTTATTCGACAGAAGGTGTATATATGGGTGTGGTTGCCGTGAAAAAGGATGACATTCAAAAGTATGTGATGTTTGGTTCTGCTAATCCAAAAACAAATCTCTTTAAGGAGCTGAGTAATTTAAAAATAGATAAAGGGCGTGAGTTGATTAGTAGTGATTCTAGAAAAGTTGTTTTGGGGCATAGTTATTTAATAGATAAAAAAATATTTCCGAAAGCGCTTGATATTAATCAAAAGATTTTATTAAATGGAGAAGAGTTTAGAATTGTTGGATTTTATTCTGAATTAGGAAATCCCCAAGATGATTCCAATGTTTATATTTTAGATAATGATGTAAAAATAATTAGCCCAAATGCTAAGGGATATGCTATGATAATAGGAAAGGTGGATGTGGCTAATATGGAAACGGTTATAAAAAATGTAGAAAGATCTTTGAGAAACTCTAGAAATATAAAAGAAGGAAAAGAGGATTTTTATGTTGCATCCTTCACAGACTTGATTGCGTCTTATATGAGTGCGTTGAATATAATTATTGGATTTGTAATTTTAATTGCCCTAATTTCTGTTTTGGTTTCTGCCGTAAATACTGCTAACACGATGATAACCTCCGTCTTAGAGAGAACAAAAGAGATTGGGATAATAAAGGCAATTGGCGCTAGGAACTCGGAAATATTAAAAATATTTTTATTTGAATCTGCATTCCTTGGGTTTGCTGCGGGTATGGTTGGGGTATTTATTGGCTGGGGTTTTACCTATGCTGCCGGTTTAGTATTAGATAATTTAGGCTGGGGATTCTTAAGCCCGCATTACTCTATTGCTTTATTTGCAGGATGTGTTTTGTTTGCAACAATAACTGGCGCAATATCGGGAGTTGCTCCGGCAATAAATGCATCTAAGACAAAGATTGTTGATGCATTGCGTTACGAATGAGTTCGTAACACTATTCTCCCAAACTCGACTAGGGATATGAGTAAGTCTATAAAATTAAGAGATGTGCGGGCTAGTAAATTCAACTTAATAAAAACATAATTGAATTAATAAGGATAAATATTCTATCACATTAAAACTAACGAGAACTGAAAAGAATATTGATAAAATATAAATGATTTAAAGAACCTACTTATTTTCCATGAGTAACATAACTTCTCTTAGCGGCATTCTTATTCCGTCTATATAACCAATAAGCTAGTGCGATAACAATAATTCCTATTATATAATATTTTGTTGGTGAACTTTTTTGTGCAACAGCTGCAAAATCTTCAGGATTAAATTTTACTACAGCGTTTGTAGATCTTCTTATTCCTGCAGTGTCTGTATAAAGAACATTGATTGGAATTTCCATTTTTGTTGGAGCTATTGTAAAATCCGAAGTAGTATATTCGTTAGAATCTAGATCTCCTACTATTCTTGTTCTTGAACCATAAACTTTCAAATTTTCCACATCGCCCAATTCCATAGTGACTGCACTAACGCTGGACTTTGCAATATTTAAAATCTCAAAAGTAACATCATTTGTTGTGGCGTCAAAAGATTTAACATAAACTTCAAAATTTGCTCTAACGTCTTCAACTGAAAGATTAAACTCTTTCGACTGAGAAAAAGAATTTGAACCCTTTGTTGAATAGGCTACTTCAATAGGATTGTCTCCGTCGAGTGCATTTTCGTCTACTCTAACCTTGTATGCAATTGTTGCATGAGACGAAAAACTTCTAACGAAGGTTCCAGATTTTAATGAAATTATTTTTTCCGTGGCATTATCAAACATAATTGGATATTTTTCTAAGAGTTGAAATGTTACGTCTCCACACCCAGTAGACTGAAGCCCGTCTACTTGAAAAACTAATTTTACATAATCACCGGGAACAGCTGGATAGGGATCTTGATTTAACATTTGAACCGTCAGATCACATGCGCTTTCTAAAGCAAGAGCATTCGCTAAAAGAAAGAACGAAACTAAAATTATCACCACCAATCTCTTCATATAGTAGAAATTACAATCTTGTTTTTAAATGTTTGGAATTAAAAATAAAATATATACAAAAAAATAGAAGTATTTAAAAAGAGACAATACAAAAAATAAATAATAAAAGATGGTAGCAAAAAAGTGTTGTGTTTATTGTAAGGGAAATGTTCCTGATGAGAGAGCAATGGATGTTTGTGACCGATGTGGCAAATCTGTTTGGGGCGAAAAAATGTTCCAGGCAATTGTTGACGGAACAAATAATGAAATGGCTAAGGGGAACTTGGAACTTGGAAGAGTAAGTGAAGGGAATTGAATTCTAAAACATAGTGTTTAAGAAATTAAAATGCCTTAAACAGCCTGCGGCTAAATATCTACAAATGCTCCTGTTGAATTAAAAGTTCAAAATAGAGAGGTGGCTTTTATCTAAAGGTTTCGATAGCTTTTATCTAAAGGTTTCGAACAGCTAAAAGTTTAAAATAGAGAGGTGGCTTTTATCTAAAGGTTTCGATAGCTTTTATCTAAAGGTTTCGAACAGCTAAAAGTTTAAAATAGAGAGGTGGCTTTTATCTAAAGGTTTCGATAGCTTTTATCTAAAGGTTTAAAAACCACTATTTTGTTTGATTAAAATGGGAAAGAACAAATTTGAAGGCACAATACTGCTTGAAAGATTTGAACTCAATGACGAGGAAATGCTTGTCGCAAAGAATATCGTCGGAAAATACGCAGAAAAAATAAATAATATTACGGATTCCGTTCAGATAAAACTTGAGATGAAGGTTCATCAAAAAGACAAGAATAAACACTTCGAAATAAAGGGCCGAGTAGATCATAAAGATGGAAAGGCTACGTCGGAAAAACAAGATTCAAACCCATTCGTCGCGATTGATGGCGTAATGGAAAAGTTGTTAAATGAAATAAAACACACAGAGGGAAAGAAACAAAAATGACAAAACGAAAAAATATACGAGCTCGAGGAAAGACACAACTTAGTCAATACTTTAAACAAATTAAAGAAGGTGAAACTGTTGCAGTTATCGATGAACAAAGCATACCTTCTTCATATCCAAAAAGAATCATAGGAATGGCAGGAACTGTTGTTGGCAATCGAGGAACATATAAAGTAATAAAAATAAACGATGGAAATCTAGAAAAAACATTTGTGATTCATCCAATACATTTGAAAAAATTAAAATGATAAAAGATCAAAAGGCACTTACATATTCTGAAGTTTTAGAATTAGTTGGCGATGGCGAAAAATCAAAGAAAATTAAAGATTTTATTAAAGAATACTATAAACTTAAGCCAGCTGAAGCAGCAAAGTTAAAAGAAGAATTAACAGGACTTAATTTAATGAAGTTAAAGGAAGATTATATTGTTAATGTTGTAAACTTTATGCCACAAGATGCTTCTGATGTAATAAAAGTTTTACCTGATACATCTTTGGACCAAGAAGAAATAAATAAAATTCTCGATGTAGTTAAGAAATATTAGGAAAAATGGAAAAAGAAGAAATAGCAGTTGTTTTAGATTATCTACCTTACGGATATCCTCTTGAAGGCAGAAATATGCCAGTTGTACAAGCAATCGGTAAGGCGAATTTCACTCTCTTACAATTAGCTCCAAGAAAAGGAGTTTCATTTGAGCCACAGGAAGAAGTATATATTGGCGAAGGAAAAAGAGACAAAGTACAATTTATTCAAGGAAGACTTTTGAGAGAGAAACTTACTGAAAGTGGAAAATCACAATTATCCGAATTTGTAACAAAGGCTGTTAAAGAAAAAGAAGTGCAATTTATTGAGTTTTTTAATAAAGCGCAAGCTATAAATACCCGACTTCACCAATTTGAATTACTACCAGGGTTTGGAAAGAAGCATTGTCAAGCAATTCTCGACGAGAGAGACAAAAAATCTTTTGAATCTTTTGAAGAAATAAAAATACGTGTGTCCGGAGTTCCTGACCCTCAAAAAGCTATTGAAAAAAGAATATTTGAGGAGTTAACGGAAATTCAAAGACACAATTTATTTATTAGATAAAATGGCAGAAGAAAAACAAAAACCACAAGCAGCTGAAAATAAAAATGATAAGCAAGAGCAGAAGAAACCAGTTGGAAGACCAAAACCAGAGGATTTAGTGAAGCTAGTTAGAATTTTATCAAAAGATATCAGAGGGGATAGAAAAACATATCATGGACTATGCGATATAAATGGCGTTTCTTGGGCAATTTCTAATGTTGTTTGTAAAATATTAAAATTAGACAAAAATAAAAGAATTCAAGATTTATCTCAAGAAGAAATTAAAAAGATTGAACAGTTTATTATGAATCCCGTTGGTGTTCCAGAATATATGCTTAATAGAAGAAAAGACAGAGACGATGGAGCAGATAAGCATGTTTATGGCGCTGATTTAGATCTACAAGTTGACTTCGATATAAAAAGAATGAAAAAGATAAAATCATTCAAGGGAATAAGACACACGCTTGGACAACCAGTTAGAGGACAGAGAACAAAATCACACTTTAGAAGAAATAAAAAACATAGCGGTGGGGTTATAAAGCCTAGTGGAACACCTACTGTTAAGAAAGATTCTGTTGCGCCAGAAAAAAAGGGAGCTAAGAAATAATGAAAGCAAAATTATTAAATAATTTTTCATCCATTAGGATGAATAGAAAGGATTACTAATGGGAGATATTAAAAGAAAATCAAATAGGTATTCGAGACCAAGAAAGCTATTCGACTCTGCTAGAATTGCAAGTGAAGGCGATATTGTAAAGAAATTTGGATTAAAAAATAAAAAAGAGATTTGGAAAACTGCAGCAAGAGTTTCTGAATTAAGAAATAGGGCTAAGAGTTTAATTCCAAAATCCGAAGCTGAAAAGCAAGAATTTTTCCAGAGACTACAAGCTCAGGGATTAAATGTTAGTGTAATTGCAGAAGTACTTGGTTTAACAATTGAAGATTTATTAAATAGAAGATTACAAACAGTTGTATTTAAAAAAGGACTTGCAAAGACAATACTTGAAGCAAGACAATTTATTACTCATAAAAATGTTTATGTAGACGGAAGATTAGTTAATATTCCTTCGTTTATGGTAACAAAATATTTAGAAGATAAGATTTCATTAAAAGTAGGAAAAATAAAGGAAGAAAAACAATGAGCAAAGATACAGAAAAAACAGCAATTGTAAATATCTATAGTACATTCAATAATACTATTGCACAATTAACAGACTTAGCTGGAAATACAATTGCTAAAATATCTGGTGGAGTCATTACAAAACAAGATAGATTAAAGGCAAATCCGACAATAGCTATGTTTATTGCAAAAAGATTAAAAGAAGTTTCTAGAGATTATGAAATAACATCATTATATGTTAGAGTTAGAGGACAGACAACAAGTACTGGACCTGGACCTGGCGCGCATGCTTTAGTTAAGACACTTTCCAAAGAAGGATTTAGAATTATAAGTATTGCTGATATAACAAGAGTTCCTCGAGGCGGTCCAAAGAAGGGTGGCGGACGTAGAGGTAGAAGAGTTTAAAGGATTAATTAGATTTAAAAATCAAATTTATTTAAAATAAACATGAAGAAAATAACAAAAACTGACGAGAAGGTTGCTTTTACAACTGACATGAATTTAACTTTAGCAAATGCTATTAGAAGAAGTGCTGGAGAAATTCCAATTCTTGCTATTGACGAAGTTGATATTTATAAAAATGATTCTGCACTTTACGATGAAGTTTTAGCACACAGAATGGCTTTAATTCCATTAAAAAATCAAAAAACTAAAGAAGGCGAGTTTGTTGAAATGAAACTTAATGTTCAAGCAAAAGGACAGCAAATTTCTGTTTTATCTGGAGAGTTTGGAAATGATGTTGTTTATGCAGAAATTCCATTAGTAATCCTTGATAAGGATCAAGAAGTTGAAGTCGTTGCAAGAGCAAGACAGGGAAAAGCTATTGAACATTCAAAATTTTCACCCGGAGCAGTTTATTATAGAATATTAAATAAAATAGATATAACTAAAGATGGCGAAAAAAGACAAGAGCTTGCTGAACTTTATCCTAGCGCATTTTCATTTGAAGGTGGAAAATTAAAGGTTGAAAATGAATGGGCATTTGATTTAGAGGTTGAAGATTTGAAAGAATTTGCGGGAATTAAAGTAACTCCTACTGAAGAAATTGTTTTCTCTATTGAATCTTGGGGACAAATCCCAGCAGAAGAAATTTTTGAAGGAGCTGTTAAAGCTTTGAACAAGAATTTAGATGAAGTTACAAAAGCCCTAAAGTAAGTTCTTATTAAGTCAATCACTTTTCGTTTAATAAAAATCACTAAAATAATTCTTTAGCACAATAATTTCTGTATTTCAAAAATAGTTATATTAATTATCTCTTTTTGCTCCAGGGCCATTTCCAGCCGGTAACTTTTCTTATTTCTTCCTGAGCTTCTTTGAAAACCATTTCTTCTTCGATTTTACTTAATCTGGACGAATAGGTTCTCAACATATTTTCATAAATTCTTGTGTCTAACTTTCCTTTATTTAAATAATCTTCTTGAGCAGCTCTAATTAATGTTAGCAATCTATCTTTTTCTTGTTTCAATGCATTTTTTTCTCCCTTTATCTTCATCAAATTTGCTAATACTGTTTCAGCTCTAATTCTTTCCTGAATTACTTCACTTAATCGCGCTTCATATTGAATCATGGCTTCGTTATATTCTTCCATAGACATTCTATTATTTTCAAACTAGTAGTTTTTCTAACCATCTTTCAAAATTATTGCCCAAAGTAGTATTTAAATTTATCTTTACAGATTTATAGTATTATGATGGTAGAAAACTAAAAATTCGTAAATTATCTGTTAATTTTATAAGTGTTCTTTATTGAATTTTGTTATAGTGGGGAGATGCCTACACTGTTCGCAATTTGCATTTGCGATTTTTACTTTTCAAAATTTTATGCAAAGGCGAATTGCTCAGTCAAACGCCCGTTTGCCCGATATATTTTTAAGCACTCTTTCTTGATAATTTTTATAGTGGGGAGATGCCTACACTGTTCGCAATTTGCATTTGCGATTTTTACTTTTCAAAATTTTATGCAAAGGCGAATTGCTCAGTCAAACGCCCGTTTGCCCGATATATTTTTAAGCACTCTTTCTTGATAATTTTTATAGTGGGGAGATGCCGGAGCGGTCAAACGGGTAACGTTAAGGCCGTTATAGCGTAAGCTTTCAGGGGTTCGAATCCTCTTCTCCCCATCTATAATTTTTTCAAATAATAAGATTTATAAACCAAGTTTAGCAAAGAATTTTATCCTGCGAGCTCACGCGTTGAGTAGGAATCTAATATTTAGATTTCTAGCAGATTTATTAAAATGAATGAAGAAATAAGCAAAACAAAGATTGAACAAAGAATGAGACAGAAGGCTAATCCAGTATTAGTTAATGCCGTTGTCCAGTTGAAAAAAACAAATCCTGCAGTTGCAAAATTATTAGTTTTACCAAGAAAGAAACAAGCTTCTATAAATTTAACTCAAATTGATAGAGCTACAAAGGATGGAGAAAAAGTTTTTGTTCCTGGAAAAGTTTTATCTTCTGGCGAAATTACAAAAAAAATAAAGATTGTTTCATGGAATGCTTCCGAAAAGGCAATTGAAAAAATCAAAGCTGCAAAAGCAGAATTTATATATCTAGTTGATGAAATTAAAACAAATAAGGAATTGAAGGGAGTTAGAATATTATGAAAGTTTATTTTGATGCAGACGGCGCGGTTTTGGGAAGAATTGGTAGCCTAGCTTGTAAGGATTTATTAAAAGGAAAGGAAGTTGCTATAATCAATTCTGAAAAAGTTATTATTTCTGGAAGCGAAGTTGATATTATGGGAACACTTTCTAATTGGAGAGAGAAAGGCGGAATTGGATTGAAAGGCCCGAGAGTTTTAAGATCACCGGATAGATTATTGAAAAGAATGATAAGAGGAATGTTGCCATGGGACAGACCAAAGGGCAGAGCTGCATATAGAAGATTTAGATGTTATATTGGACAGGGACCGCTGAGCGAAGCAGAAGTAAAGCTTGCTAAAAAAGTTGAAGTTAAAAGACCAATTAAATTCGTAAAGCTTGGAGATATTGCTCACCGAATATGATTATCGTTTCTGGAAAAAGAAAAACTGCAGTTGCTAAGGCGGCAATAAAAGATGGAACTGGAAAAGTTTTAATTAATAATAATGTTATTGATTCCTTACCAATGTTACAACAATTAGAATTAAGAGAACCATTAATTATCGCAAATCAATTTTTAGGAAAAATGACTTTTGATATTTCTGTAAATGTAACTGGCGGCGGAACTGCTTCTAGAATTGAAGCATCTAGATTGGCAATTGCAAAAGCTATTGTTGAATTTACAAAAGATGAAAAACTGAGAGCTGCATTTTTAGGTTATGATAGAAATTTGATAGTTGCTGACATAAGAAGAAAGGAACAGTACAAACCTGGAGATTCTAAGGCTAGGGCAAAGAGACAAACATCTTACAGATAGTTATATTTTTATTTACTTTTTTTCATAAGACATGTTGCCAAAGAGCAAAGAAACAAACTTCCTATAGATAAGAAAATTATTTTTTAGTATATTTTATGTTAGATTTTGGTTTTATTTCTCTTTATGTTGTCACTTAATAGATATAACAAATCGAAAGGTTTAAATAATGAAATGTGGTATCGTAAATATGAAAAATAAAACCTTAAGACAAATAGAAGATGTTCTTGGCAGAATAAGAATTCATCCTGAATATTCAGATTGTCTAAAAAAACGAGAACTCTACCAGCTAAGAGAAGAGGCTAATCGGCATTCTGTTAATATAGAAGCTGAGAGTGGCGAACATACCACATCCAAACAAAAAGCTATATTTACTACAGATGCATATAAAACTCTCATTGGGGCTCAAAAATATCTTTGTCAAAATGGAATCAATCTTTCATCTTTATCTACACTTGGAAAAATTTTAGAACCAGGTACAAATATTGCTAACTTTAGAACTAGTGCGGTTAAATTTGGGGAGTTTGCAGGGGCAGAGCCGCAAATAATTATCTATAAAATGAGAGACTTAACTGAAAGACTTAGTGATCCAATTTTACATCCTATTTTAAGAGCAATTGATGCTCACGCAACAATTGTGCAGGTTCACCCGTGGACAGATGGAAACGGAAGGGCAGCCAGATTGGTTCAAGATATATATTTACAAGGTGCATCTTGTCCACCGGCAATTATTCCAACATCAGAAAGGAGACTTTACATCGCTTTAATGAATGGATTATTAAAAGACAGACTTGAAAAAAACAGTTCTGTTTATGAACCAACAGAAAGAGAAGAATTATTCCATGAATTTATACAATCTAAAATTTTAAGTTCCTCTCAAAAATTAGAGGAAGAATTAAGATCAAGAAGAGTATATACTATCAATCTTTATGATACTGATTCACCGGGCCATACGCTTGCATTAAAAAAGGCCCTAATTGGATCTCACGGTGATGCTCTCGAAGTGCATGTAGACTCTCAATATAAATCTGGAAGAGTTATTATTTTAACAGTAACGGGGAATGTGGGGATTGATGAATTAATTAGTAGGACTAAACCTCTTTGTGCAAAATATCATTTAAAATCCGACATTCATATCGCTAGGTAGTACTCGGACTAATTTTCTTTTTACTAATTTCTCCTAATTTTCTCTGAACTGCATAAAAAATTTCTGCGGAAATTATTGGTTTATGGGTTCCTTTGTGAAGCTGATTATTAAATTTTACTTCGCCCAAATACGTTCTGTTTTTCAGAATTTTTTTCAGACCATTTACGGATAACCCATAATATTTCGCCATACTATTAAGGGAATAATTCTTATCTAAAAATGTTTTAAAAATAGAATGAACTTTTGAAGAAAACTCATTTGCTATCAACTCTTCGTTCACTAAAGAATATCCTAGCGCAACACGAGTCATAATTTTTCCTTGTTTTGCCTTTTCTTCCATGCCTAGTTTTTGCTTGGCACCGACTTGTTGCCCATATTTCCTGAAAGACTCTAGAGATTTCCAGTCTATTTTTTCATTAATATAAAATGTAAAATTGTCCTCCTCGCTTGGGGAAAAAAAACTACATATTTGACATAAGGGAAAGTTAAACTTTTTTGTTTCTTTTTTATCGATATAGCCGCATTTCTCACAAACCATAAATATTATTATAAAAGGGAGTTTAAAAAATTAGGGGTTAGTGAAATAGAGTTGAAAATGATCTCTATCCAGTTGTTCAAAAAGAGATTGTTTGTTTTGATAAAGTAAATAAATAAAATTTCCCCTATCAAGAACCCAAAAGAAAGGCTTGCCTTTGTCATCTCTTTGAGGATGAAATTTATAGGTTGGATGAATTCCGTGTTCCTGATTTTTCAAATTAGTATTAATTAAATCAATATCATATTCATGACTATTTTCTATGGATAATTTTTTATGATGAGCGCACTCGGTTGGTTTGCAATAGGGATGATCTTCGAGTCTTTTCATTGTTCTTAAAAAACCCGGATGTCTTGCGCAGGAACAGTAAACTAAAAATCTAGAATTATTCTCATCAAGAAATGGCGTAAGCCTCATATGCGTATTAAAAAGTTTTCTGGATTGTGGCCTATCGCATTTTCTAGTTACCATTGCCTATAGAACATTTTTTAATTTTATAAATATATATGTTGAGTCATAATCTATATTCTACAGGACATAAACATTTTTAAACAAGATACCCTTCTTAAATACATGAAGGGGAGAGGTAAAACATATATAATCACGACGGCGCAGCGTGGTGCTAACCCCAATGAGAATTTTCTAAACGGTCTGGAGACATTAAGGAAAGAAAGAGACGGAAATTTATGGATTATGCCTACAAATGGGAGGCAAACAACTTCAAAAAGAGGGGAAGATAGGGACGAGGAAGATAAAATACAAAATAGCATTAGAGATTGGGCCATGAATCATGAAAAAACAGAAATAATTTTTGATGATGAAATGAGCGAGGTTGGTATGGCAGAAAAAAGAAAATTAAATCAATCATTATATGCTGTAAATTATCCGGTAAAGGCACAACAAATGATTCCACTAACAAGTTGGGATCGACATGTGAAGGTAGATAAATCTGCAATTATTGCTTCGCCAAAAATGATGATGAGCCCGGAACCAAATTCTAAACAAAGTTTACCAAAAATACTTATGTCTACTGGAGCTATGACTATGCCTAGTTATAAAAATAATAACTGGGGAACGCATGCATATCTTGATCATGATTTTGCCGCAGTTCTTGTGGAGGTTGTTGATGATCACCGATATCACTTTAGACAGTTGGCTGCAAATAATAAGGGTGTTTTTTATGACCTAGGAAAAAGATATGATGGAATTACTGCTCCTAAAAAAGAAAATATAGAACTTATGGTATTAGGAGATCTTCACTCTGGAGAAACGGATCCAGAAGTTTTGAAAGCAACGTTAAAAATGATGAGAGAATTTAATCCTGGATATGTCGTTATTCATGATTTATTTAGTGGATTGTCTGTAAATCCGCATGAACAAGAAAATGAAATTAAAAGAGCAAGAGCGGCAAATGAAGGATATGACTTACTTGGAAAAGAATTATACCGTTGTGGAGAAATGCTTTCACGGCTTAAAAAAAATCTACCCACTGGTTCAGAAATAGTAATTGTTAGATCAAATCATGATACATTTTTAGATAGATATTTACAAAAAGCAGACTTTAGAAAATCTAATGGAAAAAATCTTTCCTTGTTATACAAATTATCTGCTGACTTAATTGAAAATCCAATAGAAGAATTAGCCGGTGGTGCACTGAAGCTCGGTATACAAAGAACCTATGGAAATATTGAAGGAGTGAGATTTTTACGACGAGATGAGGACTTTAAAAAAAGAGGATGGCAGTTTGCAGTTCATGGAGATCAAGGTCCCGGTGGAAGTAAAAACATGGGAATAAGAACTCAAGCTAGGGTTTATGGTAAATCAGTGACTGGACACTCACACCATCCTGGAATTTTCAGAGACGCATGGAAAGTTGGAACTTCTTCAAAGCTTGATTTGGGATATAACGAAGGTGCTTCAAACTGGATGCATACACATTTGCTCTTTTATTCAAATGGCCAAGCACAATTGGTAAATATCATGGATGGCAAATATCACGCTTAGATGAATAAAGAACATTTATAAATTTCCTTGCAGTTAATTCTCTATGCTACAAACTAGTTTTTTATTAATAATTATTTTTATAGTAGCACTCATGCTGGCTGTTGCATTTGGTTTTTTGAATTATAAGATTAAAAGAAAAACATTTGATTTTTATATGATGTTTTTGGTTGGAATTGCATGGGTTGTTTTGGGTTTTTTATTCAAGATGTGGTTTTTGATTGTCATAGGTTTTTTATTTTTTATAATAGGTGTATTAAAAAGAAGAGAATGGGGAGACGACTTAAGTACGCTAGGTAGGGCGCAAAGAGAGGAAATACTTTCTATTAAAACTCAGACAAATAGTCTGGAAAAATTATTTATATGGTTAGTTATAATTGGAATAGTAATACTTGGGCTGGTTATATTTTATATAATTAAAGCAAATCAATAGGAGATTTTATTTTTTTCAATTCTTCCCTTGAAACATGTGTATAAATTTGCGTTGTGCTTAAATCTGCGTGGCCCAAAAGTTCTTGTATTTTTCTTATGTCCACGTTGTTTTCGAGCAAATGTGTCGCAAAAGAATGCCTTAGTGTATGACAGTGAACGTCTTTTTGAATTCCCGCTCTTTTGGCTGCCTTTCTAACTATTTTTTCTAAATTTGCCGAGCTCATTCTAGCTCCAGTTGTTGGATTTGAGAAAAGAAATTCTTGGTTTAATTTTTTTTGTTCATCAACTTGAGATTTTAGATCCTCTAGTAGAAAAGCTGGAATATTAAACCCTCTATCTTTTTTGCCCTTAGCCTGCTTAACAGAACCAGACATTTCATCAAAATTTAAATCATTAACTTTTAGTTTTGTTAGTTCGGAAACTCGAAAACCACAGGCATAAAGCAGAGAAACCATTAGACGTGACTTGTTGTTTATTAAAATAGCAAACAGCTTTTTTACTTCTTCTTTTGTTAAAACAGTGGGAATTCTTTTTTCTTTTCTTGGACGTTTAATGCCAAGAGTCACGTCGGTTTTGAGAATATTGGTGTATGCATATTTGAGTGCTGCCAAAAAAAGAATAATTGATGAAGAAGACTTATCTGAAAGTTTTTCTGCCATAAAATGCTTGACATTGTCAATACTCATTTCTTCTGGTTGTTTGTTTGAGTGTTCAAACAGCTGTTTGTTTGCATCAATATAATTTCTAAGAGTATATGGGGAATTTTTGGAAATCTTTAATTCTATTTCAAGTTTTTTAAGAAATTCTTCCGGCGTCATAGTTTCCTCGAATCGTATGCCCAATGAAGAACTGCTTGACGTTGTTTGGGACGACAATTTAAATCTCCTTTTGAACAATTTTTTTTAATCTGTGAAATGTGTCGTTTGATTGCTTTCCATCTTTTTATTTGAATTAAATCCATCTCTGGAATCCTTCGACCTAAAAAATATCTACAATACCATTGAAACCAACCACGTGGATCTTCTGAAAAAATCCAACTTTTTTTTCGCCAAACGGAAAGAGGTTGCGATGCATTTACTTTAAAAAAATTTAAGTTTGCGTCATGAAATTCGTGACAAAATTTTGCTTTTACAAACCAATCCTTCGGAAATTCTTTTTTGCAATCTGTCATATATTTGCCACCGAAAATCCCAAGTTCAAGCATTTTTTTTGGCGTTAATTCGGGTTTAAATTCTGTATCAAAATTTTTACCCTCTGGTTCTGATAAAAAATAAGAATAATTTTTTTGCATTAAATCACTAACAACCACTTTTTTCATACCAGATTGTACGAACCTTGGTTTAAATATATTTGGAAAACACTATGGAACATTATTCTCTAGTAGAGTTTAGAAAGAATTAAAAAGCTTTTTTTATATTATATTTTATGAAGAAGAAATTCATTATGATTGGTTCCGGAATTTTTATTTTGGCGCTGATTATTGTGGGATTTTTAATAACAACAATGGATAAACGACAAATTGTAGTAATTGAAACTTCGGTAGGAAATATAGAAGTAGAACTTAATTCAGAAAAGGCTCCGATAACTGTAGCAAATTTTGAAAATTATATTAAATCTAATTTTTATGACGGAACGGTTTTTCATAGAGTGATGGCTGGATTTATGATTCAGGGTGGCGGGTTTACACAAAGTGGACAACAGAAACAAACGAATGCTCCGATAAAACTGGAATCAAATAATGGGTTGAAAAATGATAAAGGAACAATTGCAATGGCTAGAACTAATGTGCCGGATTCTGCAACTGGACAATTTTTTATAAATTTAATTGATAATGATTTCTTAGATTATACTCCTGGAAATCCTGGCTATGCTGTTTTTGGAAAAGTGATTTCTGGCATGGAAGTTGTTGAAAAAATTGGCATTGTTAAAACTGGAATAAGGGGCGGAATGTCTGATTGGCCGACTGAAAATATTGTAATAAAGAGAGTTTATTTTAAATAGCATAGGTTTATAACCTCAATTTTATGTAAAATTATGTATTTGAGTTAGATTAAGCAATTAAGACTTCTCAGATTAATTAAATACACACGGAGGATATAAAAATACAACAATGGGATTTAACGGCGGATTCAGCAGAGGACCTAGAAGAGATTTCGATGGACCAAGAGAAATGCACAAAGCTACATGTTCAAAATGTAATAAAGAATGCGAAGTACCTTTCAAACCAACAGAGGGAAAACCAGTCTATTGCAGAGAATGTTTCAGCAAAATGCCAAGACCAAACAGATTTTAACAATCTGATTTAGTTTTGCAAACAATATTTATTTATTTTTATTTTTTTATAAAAAAAGAGGGGTTAGTGTTAAAAGGAGGAGACTAGGGATGATATCATTTATTATTTTATTATATTTAATAGTAATTGTGGCTTGTTTTCTTGTTTTTTGGAGAGTTTGGTTTCTTAGAGATCCTAGGGTAGAAATTCAAAAAGAGAATTATATTGTCTCACCTGCTTCTGGAAAAATTATTGAAATCCTAGAAATAAACCAAAAAAATGATATGGAAATAAAAAAGGGCTGGTTTGGGAAAATTAAAACAAGCGCAAAGGATGTGGCGGATTCTTGCTATTTAGTGTCTATTTTTATGAGTCCGATGGATGTACATATCCAAAGGGCTTCTGTTGATGGAAAGGTTTTAGGAGTGAAGCATGTGGATGGAAAGTTTAGGTTTAGTAATAGTTTTAAGAGTTTGGCATTAAATGAAAAAACCGAGACATTGTTTGAAAATCCGAAAATTGGAAAGTTTAAGATTATTCAAATTGCGGGGTTTTTTGTTAGAAGGATAGAAAATTGGGTTAGACCTGGACAAAAACTTCAGAGAAGTGACCGAATCGGAAGAATTAACTTTGGTTCGCAAGTAAGCATTATTTTGCCCAAAAAAAATGTGGTTTTAATTGCACACAAGGGACAGCATGTGGATTCTGGGAAAACAGTCATTGGTTTTGTCGGTAAGGTTTAAGAACGGCCTGCGGCCAAAGGTTTAAAAATTTGATCTAACGGCCTGCGGCCAAAGGTTTAAAAGCCTAAAAAGCCTGGTTTAATTATGATTAAGGGCAAACAATTTCAAAAAAATTGGCCACTTGGTGTTTTGGGACTTTTATTACTTTATAGCTTTTTGGATAGGGACTTCTTTAATATTTTATGGGCTGGAAGTACGGCTTTATTTTTCTGTTTAAGTTTTAGAAAGAGGTAATTTTATACTTTGGTGGGTTAGTGCATGGATGACTTATCATGGGTGTTTCTTGTAATTTTCCAAAACCATGAAAAGGATAAAAAATCGTGCTTTAAGGGTTTGAAATTGAGTTCGCACAATGTATCTTGTGCGAACCTTTGGAGTGATTTTGAATTAAAATTCTATTTTTTAGGGCGCCAATCATCTGGTGCAGTATAATTTGGAATTTTTATAGCAATTCCTCCCTGCGCTGTGTGAATGACAGATTTGGGAAGATTTGATCCTATTTCATGTAACCACTCTAATTGGCGCAAAGTTTCATCAATTATTGAATCTATGCACTTAGGTTGACTTTGTTCTAATTTTTGCTGAAATGCGATTAATCCCTCTTTTGCAACACAATCTTCGCCAGAATGCCTGCAGGTGTAGCCATCTAGATTGGAATAGTTACAATTTCGTGCGGCAATGCCAGTGATATTATAACCTAAATATTTACAGAAATAAATTTTTTGTTCTACCATTTTATTTTAGATGATCTGCTATATGTGCGATTTTTTTATAATCTTCTTGCCTTTGTTTTTGTTCTTTTTCTGCCAAGGCTTTTTGGAAATCTAAAATCTTTGCACCAAGGTTACCTTTGGTATCATCTGTAGCGTAAATGCCTTGTTTAAGACGACTGATTAAATCTGGATTTGTGATTCTAAAGTCTTTGTATTCAATAATATCGAGCGGTGTTGCTCCGCCGACCGGAAATCCTTGCCAATTGGAGTAAATTATATACATTTCTCGTTCTGATGCGAATGTTTCGTGGCCCTTCCAGTCTGATGTGGTTAAGTCATAAAATCTTTTTCGGGTTTTGCTAAATATTGCAGCTTGAGCAAATTCTTCTTTTTCTGGCGTGCAAAGTGAAACCAAATCGCCAATTTGATATCTATTGCCACCAGTAACCCTAAAGGTTTTTGTCTTTTCTCCCGTAAATAAGATTGATGGATATGGTGGTCCGAAGATTAGTTTTTTGGGTTCCATTTTATTTTTTTGTGCACTTAGGTTGGCTTTGTGCCAACTTTAATACTAATCCTTTTTCTTTTGCTAGTTTTTTAGCCTGACTTATTACTTCGATTTCCATAAAATGTTCTAAAAAATAATGTCTACCTATCATTGGATAGTCTCCAGCCTTTAAGAGCTGTGGCTTAGTAAATGGTGGGCCCATTCCGGCAGAAGGAATTTCTTGGTCAAAAACTATTGCATATTGAATATTATTTGATAAACAGTGAACTCTTCCATGATAAACTTCATAGGTTGGTCTAACTTCTGTAAAAAGATATCCGTCTGATCTTTTCTCAACTTCAAGTGATGGTTTTGGTTTTGTCATGTTAATTCTTTTTTTGTTTAATTATCCCATTTAACTCAGAAAGCAATGATTTCTTTATATCATATTCAAACCTTTTCTCTATTTCGTCATCAACTTTAAATTCTCCAGGATTGGTTTTAACAATTGTTTCTGCATATTCTCTTGCCGCAAGATATTCGAGAGGTTGAAGATAAAGTGCTCTTGGTAAGAATGGATTTCTTCTTGGGAATGGCATTTCTTCAGAAAAATGTTCTCTTTGTCCGTTTGAAAATTTTGTATCGACTGAACACCAAACTGGCGATGATTCTGTATCTTCCAACCTAAATACTCTTATGATTTCACTGTTTTGCCTATCTTTATATTCTAAATAAAAAGATCCTCCGCCTTGGGCAAATCCTGAAATGGTTATTTTGTTCATTTGATTTTATTATGAGTTTTGTTTATAAATATTTATGTGATTATGCTATATTTTGCCTTCGCGCTCACAGATTTTTCAGTTACCGCGGTTTTATGCACTAAGGTTACCTTTGCATACGACTTAATTAACAGCCTGCGGCTAAAAATACACTGGATGCAAACTATAATTCTTTTTACTTAAAAATAAAAATAAAAAATAAAATGATTGATTGTTTATCTGTTAAAAATTGCAGCGATTACTGAAATTATTGCGCCGATTACTACAATCCAACCTGCGATAGCTGTTATTATATTTGGAACAAATGGAATTGTAAGTATCTTATCGATCATTCCGGAACCTACTGCTAAAGATACTAAGATTCCAACCATCCACGCAAGGAAAGCTGAAAAATTAAACTTGCTTTTTTCCTGTATTTTTGCCATTAAACCTCCTTTCACTCATCTTTTATTTTTTTTGATTTTCTAAAAAATAGAGATAAAATTATCATAAATATTGCGAAAATCAAAACTAACGAAATAAAGTATGTTTCAGCTAACTTTGTGGTTATGCCAAAGTAAAGCTTCTGTATCCCGAAAGATGAAATTTGGTCTGGATTTATATTGCAAAGTGCCCATGAATAAATCGGATTTGGAACATTTGGCGCCATTTGACATGGAATTATGTTTACGAAAAAAGATGAGAAAAAATAAGCCAAAGAACAACCTAAAGATATTGAAATATTACGCATCACACCCATATTTTATTCAGTTGGTTGTTGTTTATAAATGTTTTTAATTAAAATTTACCGACGATAAACACCTGTTTAAACAGGTGTTAGTTAATAGATCTTCATTGTTTAACAAACAAGCAAACAACTCCAAACAGCTGTTTATAAAATATGTGCTTTTTTGACTCATTTTTATGTATTATATGGGTGTTGTTTGACAGAATTGACTGTTTAAATTGATGTTTATCAGTTGTTTAGTTATAAACAAGATTTAATGTGTTTTATCGAGTATAAAATATAATGTTTTTGTTTTAAACAACAGCTAAATTTGTCTATTTTTAACCTATTTTAGATGTAAAAACGATAAAAAAACGAAAGGTTTATAAAGATGGTTGTTTAAACAATATTAAGATGTTTGGTTGGTTTAAAAAAAGAGATGAGAATGAACAAATGAGGCTTGAAATACAAAAGTCTTTTGATTCTGTGAAACAAGATTTTGGTAAAGTTAGTCAATGGATAAAGCATTTCGACGCTAAAGAACATGTCCAAGACACTGAAATAGATGATGTAAAGAAACAACTTTTTGAAGTACAGAGTGAAATGGAAGAGATGAAAAATTTTATTTCACTGTTTGGTTCTAAGCTGTCCAAACAACCGCAGGCAAATTCTAATAAACAAACAAGTGTTGTAAGTGTTCAAGAAGGCGTGCAAACGGCTGTTCAAACAACTATTTTAGACAATTTATCACTTATGGAGCGAGCTGTAATTTGGGCGCTTGCAAACTCTGATCAAAAACTAAGCTATGAAGATTTAGCTGTTTTATTAGGAAAAGATAAAAGCACCGTTAGGGGACAGATTAATACCATAAGGCAGAAGAGTGAAGGATTAATAATGGAGGCTAGAGAGGCAAATGGCAAGAAAAGATTGTATATTCCTGAAGAAATGAAGCAAATTATGCTCAAAAATGGAAAAGTGAGAGTTAAACTACAAAGAAGAAAACAGGTAGAACAATGAAAAGCATAAAATTTACTGGAAAAGTGAGAAAAAAAAGGAGAGTTTGTGAATATAACAATACAAAGGATTTAAGTGAGAGTTTTTATAATAACTTAAAAAAATTATTTTTGGCGCAAAAGTGAGTTTAGATTAAAAATCTACTGATAAAACTCAAAAACAACGTTAAAAATCAAAGAAAAAATAATTGACTGGCTTGAATATGTTGGATTCAAGGTCAAAAAGAGAGGATTGTAATAACTATTCGTTTAGCCGAATGACTTATATTTTAAAGCGTAAAAACATGATATTTACTTATAAAATTAAAGCTCTCTCAAACGCATTATGGTGGCTAGGGAAGCTATTTTTTGCAGATCTTGAGAGATATTCAATACTATAAGTTTATTATTCAACCTAGTCTTGGAAACGGGTATTCCTTTGGCTGAGATTTTAGATATATAATCTCTAATTGAAGATTCGCTGAGATTAAGATTGTTTGCAAGGATTTTATAGGTAATTTCCTGAAAACCCTGAGATTCTAAACTATAGAGGGTTGAAAAAACGAGCATTTCTTGAGTAGTTAATCTCTTAAACTTAAGCCTTAATTCTCGCTTAATATTATCTACACTAGAGAGAGTTTCGTGAAGGTTTATGGACCTATCTAATAGTGTTTCTCGAGGAGAAATGTTGAAATTGCTGGTTTGTTGGTTTGTTTGACTGTCTGTGGATGTGTTTGTTGGACCCCCCCTATTTCCTGTGGAGATTATGAAACTTGATTGTTTTAACCCCCCTATTTCCTGTGGAACTGCCGGAGTTTGTGCGGGAGTGTCTGTTGGATGATGGGTTTGTGTTGGAATAATTGACGGATTTGCCGAAGAACCACCTAAGTCTGATAAGTTTGGCTTTAAAGAAATTTCTTGTTTTAAAGCGGAAATTTCTTTTCTAATTTCCAACATTTCTTCTTTTATTTTCTGAAAAGCTTCTTTAATTGGATCCATAAAAAATTAAGTCCCTGTTTCTTTTTAATGTTATTTATTCTCTAAGATATACTTCAGAGTTATTCTTTTATCCTTCAAGTTTTTCTTGTATTTCCAATTGAGAAGATTTATTTTGATGTTGATTATAAATTTCATAGGCATTATTTGAAATTCTCCAACGGAGTCTTCGTTCATAATTAACACCTTCAGAATTCTTTGTTACCTTAACAACTAGGCTATTTTTTTCTAATTCTAACATCAAAACCTTAATAAATTCCTCATCTCTTGCAATTTCTTTTGCTATATCTGCCGTAAAAACTTGTTTTGGAAAAATTGAATAGAGAAAAAATAAAACTTGCTCTTGAATTTTTTCTTGTTTTTCTTTTGATATTCTTGGCATATAATTAATTATGAATAGGGCTTTAAAAGTTAATCGGTTTCTAAAAATATAGCAATATTTAAATATTCGTAGGTATTTATTTAATTGAATTCTTAGGTGTTAAAAATGGAAAAAACTGAATATATTAAAACAAACGCAAGAGATGAAAAAAATATCTCGGCTAGTTTGGACCTCTTAGTTAGAGAGTGGTTTTTTTCTAGATTTCCTAACTTTTCACTTACTCAAAGATATGGTGTTTTACCTATTTTTGAAAGAAAAAATATCTTAATATCTGCTCCAACTGGGGGAACGAAAACATTAACAGCATTTTTAAGTATTTTAAACTACTTGGTGGGCCTTGCAAGGAAAGATGAGCTTGAAAACCGGATTTACGCACTGTACTGTTCACCACTTAAGGCATTAAATGCAGATATTTACACCAATTTAGTACAACCATTGAAAGAAATTGAAGAGTTGGCTCAAAAAAAAGGTATTAAATTGCAAAAAATTGAAGTTGGATTGAGAACTGGAGATACAGAGGCAAAAGAAAAAGCAAGAATGTTAAAAAAATCACCTCATATCTTAATAACAACACCCGAAAGTGCAGCAATTATGATTGCATCTCCAAAATTTGTTGAAAAATTTACACGTTTAGAGTTTTTAATCATTGATGAGATACATTCTTTGGCAGAAAATAAAAGAGGAGTGCACTTAAACATCACAATTGAGAGAATTTGTGATATTTCTGTGATGCCAATTGTAAGAATTGGGTTATCAGCTACGGTGTCTCCATTGGAAAAAGTTGCAAACTACTTGGTTGGTGTAGACAGAGATTGTTTAATTGCAGAGGTTGAGATGGTAAAAAAACTTGATTTAGAGGTACTAAGCCCTATAAATGATTTTTTAAACACTAATACTATTGAATTAAACACTAAACTATATGAAATGATTGATGATTTGGTGCAAAAAAATAGAACAATATTAATTTTTACCAACACTCGTGCTGCAACAGAACGAGTTGTACATAATTTGAAAGAAAAATTTCCAAAAAAATACATTGAAAACATTGGAGCACATCATTCTTCACTCTCAAAAGAACATAGATTAGACATTGAACAGAGTTTAAGGGATGGAAAGCTAAAGGTTGTTGTAAGTTCAACATCTTTAGAGCTTGGTATTGACATTGGTTATATAGATTTAGTGATTTTATTGGGTTCGCCAAAGGCTGTTTCGCGAGCAATGCAAAGAATTGGAAGAGCTGGACACCAATTACATGAAACCGCAAGAGGAAAATTTATAGTTTCTGACTTTGATGACCTGGTTGAGTGTGCAGTCATACTAAAAAACTCTAAAGAAAAAATAATTGATGATGTACATATACCTGAAAACTGTTTAGATGTGTTGGCACAACAGATATATGGCATGGCAATTTACAAAAATTGGAAAGTAAATGAAGCTTTTGAATTAATAAAAAAAAGTTATTGCTATAGAAATCTAACAAAAGAGGATTTTTTCTCGGTAATTTCTTATCTTTCTGGAGAATACGAACTTAATGCTAGAAATTTATATTCAAAAATATGGTTTGATCCCGAAACAAATGAAATTGGAAAAAAGGGGAAGATGGCTAGAGTGATTTATATGACAAACATTGGTACTATTCCAGATGAAAGTTTTGCAAACGTGGTTGATAGGGCTGGAAATAATATTGGTAAAATTGACGAGATTTTTCTTGAAAAATTAAAAAAAGGTGATGTATTTGTACTTGGTGGCAAAAAATATCAGTTTTTATATTCAAAAGGAATGAAAGTTTATGTTGTTGCATCAGATAGGACGCCTACTATTCCCTCCTGGTTTTCAGAAATGTTGCCATTAAGTTTCACCACAGCGCTTGCTATTGGTAAATTTAGAAGATTAATTGATGAAAAATTCAGAGCAAAAAAATCTCCGGATGAAATTAAAGAGTTTATCTCAAACTATGTATACTCTGGCGAAAAAACATCATCTGTAATCTATAAATACTTTGAAAAACAGTTTAAATCTTCAATAATTCCTACGGATAAAAAAATATTGGTCGAAGAATATATATCTGATGGCAAAAAATACGTGCTTTTTCATAGTTTATTTGGAAGAAGGATAAATGACGCTCTTTCTCGGGCCTGTGCTTATGTTGTGGCTGCCGCAAGAAGAAGGGATGTTGAGGTTGGAGTGAGTGATAATGGGTTTTTTATTGCAGGAAAAGAAATTGAGCTTGAAAAAATAGTAAAAGGCTTTAAATTACTCGAACCTGAAAACTTGAGAAAGGTTTTGGATGAAGCTATTGATAAAACTGAGATTTTAAAAAGAAGATTTAGACATTGTGCTACCAGAGGACTAATGATTTTAAGAAATTATAAGGGAAACACAAAGTCTGTGGGCAGGCAGCAAATGTCTAGTCATTTTTTAATGGCCGCTGTCTTAAAAACGACCAAAGACTTTCCAATTTTAAAAGAGGCTAGGCGTGAGGTTATGGAAGACTTAATGGATGTAATAAATGCAGAAGAAATTTTAAAAAAAATACAAAGGAGTGAGATAAAAATTGAGATGAAAAACACCAAAATAATGAGCCCTTTTGCTATAAATCTGGTTTTACAGAGCCATTCTGATTTAATTAAAATTGAAGACAAAAATTCTTTTATTAAGAGAGTTTGGAGTGAGTTGGAAAAATGAGTAAAATAAATATTTTTGAGTTTGAAGTGATTGATAGGTGTTTATTTTGGAAGATAAAAAACACTTTAATAGCTGGAGATCTACATTTGGGCTACGAGCAAAGCTTAAATGAAAGAGGTATTAGTGTTATAAGAGATCAATTAAATCAAACAAAAGAGATTTTTGAGAGAATTTTTACCAAAATAGGAAGAGTTGAAAGAATAATACTTTTAGGGGATATAAAGCATCAACTTGGAGGAATTTTAAAACAAGAGCTGCAAGATTTTGAAGAATTAGTTTTATTTTTTAATAAATATTTAATTAAAGATGGTAAAATTATAATTACCAAAGGAAACCATGATAACATACTAGAACCTATAATCAAAAACCATCCAAACGTTGTGCTTTTAGATGGCCTTAGTGAACAGGGAATAATTTTTTTACATGGAGATTCACAAAGTGTAAAGAAAAATTACGAAAAAATAAAAAATGAAAAAACAAAATTAGTTGTTTTAGGTCATTTTCATCCAGCTTACCTACTGAAAGATAAAAAAAGCATTAAAGAAGAAAAATATAAGTGCTTTTTATATGGTAAATCTAGTGAATATGGTAAAAATGTGATTTTTGCGCCTAGTTTTTTCCCTTTAATTGAAGGAAGTGATATTATAAAAGATTTAGAAATTTATGAAAAAGGTATGAAGGTTGTTTTGGTTGCGGATGATGGGAAAGTTTATAATTTCGGAAAGATCTAATTTAGATAATTAAAAACGCCCAGATCCAGAATCGAACTGGGAAAAAAGTAAAGGCATGGTGTTCGAGACCTGCTTGTGATTTGTTTTGAAACTACGTTTTGTTTGCCTTTCATTAATTAGTTGGTTTTATCTTAAAAGCCAAGTAAAATGTTCATACTAGGAATTAAACCTGGAGACCTGTTAGGGCACGGTTTTCGAGACCTACTCATAATTTGGTTTAATTTTTTTACTTAACGCCCACACCCAGAATCGAACTGGGAAACCAGTAAAGGTATGGTGTTCGAGACCATTGCAGTACCATTGTGCCATGTGGGCATTTCTTAAACCAAATTATTCGCGAGTACTATTGTGTTATGTGGGCCTAAAAAATATATTAGAAATGAATTTATAAAACTGTTTATTAAAAATTAATTTTTTTCTTGTTTTTCTAATTGAAGTCTTGGTAATTGAATATGGGGAGGAAGATTTAACTCTTCTTCTAATTCTAAAGCCTTAAGTGATGCCTTTTGCATAATTATATTTAAAATTACCATATTAATTTCATTATCTAGTTTTTTTAAATTCCAACCATCAATAACTTCTTTAACTGTTTTAGAATCAACAATTAGATACATTTTTCCAAACAATTCTATTTTTCCTAAACCATTATAATCAACGCCAAAAATAAAATCAACAACTAAAGAATCTTGTTTTATGGAAGATTTAGGTTTATCAATATTTGAAATATTAATATTTGGAGTTATTTTTAAGTCTCCTTTAAAATCTTCAACTCGTTCAGCACTAAGTTTAGTGTACTTGAATCCTGCTAACTTTATTTCTCTTGCCATTTTATTAGTTTGATGATTTAAAACTTTTGTAGAATTAAACTAGGTCTTCTTCTGAAACGACTATAAAATCTCCAACAGCTATTAAAGAATTAAAAGGAAGTAATGCCTCTTTATCTTTTGTTCTTTCCAAAGAAAGATTCGCTGTGTATGGAGTTAAATCTCGTATGACCAAGTGAATTAATTCTCCTGTTTTTGTTTCAAAAGTTAAGTCTTTAGCTATTCCTAGCCTCTTACCTTCTTTTGTCACCACTTGCTTTCCCAATAAACTTTTGAAGGGTCTTTTGTCCATGATAAAAATATTGTAAATTTATTTATAAACCTTTGTATAGTCGTGTATAATATATCTTATTTTTATAATTTAATTAAAATTTTCTCTAAAAAAGTCAACTTAAAATACATATTTGATGTATTTTTTATAAACACTCACCCCTTAATTTCAAATGGAATAAGATTTATAAAGCAAAAAAGAAAATCAAAAATGTTTATTTTTTATTTATAAGCTTTTATATATTATATTATATATATTATATTATATACATTATAGTATATAGTATAATAAATTTTTTTATTTAACTCTATTTCTTCTGGAAAGGAAATAGAGGTGTGAGGGAGTGTTTGTGTTTAATAATGATTATCATCGGTAAAAATAATTATTAATTAATTAAATAAAGATAATTTAAAATAATTTTTCTAAAGGAAATAGAGGTGATAGATATATGTTTTCCGATATATGAATATTTAAATAGTCTTTATTCATTTCTTGTTTTAGAGGTTTAAAAAATGGGAACACAAATTTCACATATATTTGATTCAGCTATTAAAAATTCTTTATTTAAAGATAAGAGTGTTTTACAAACAAATTATACACCTCAATCTATTCCCCATAGAGATAAACAAATTGAGCAAGTAGCTTCAATGATGGCTCCTATTTTAAGAGGAGAAAGAACTAGTAATCTTTTTGTTTATGGTAAAACAGGTACTGGAAAAACACTTTCAGTTCAATATGTTAGGGAAGAGTTGCTTAAAAGAGCTAAAGAAATAGGTGTGGATATAAGAATAGAATATATTAATTGTAAATTAAGAAAAATTGCCGATACGGAATATAGGATTTTAGCAGCATTAATTGCAGAACTTGGAGGAAGTGTTCCAGCAACAGGTCTTCCAACCGATAAGGTTTATTCAATATTTATTGATTTAATAGATTCTAAAAAACAATTAGTTGTTATTATATTTGATGAAATTGATCAAGCTGTTAAAAAAATAGATGATAGTTTTTTATATTCTCTTACGAGGTTAAATTCTGAGTTAAGTAAGGCCCAAATATCAATTATAGGGATTTCTAATGATGTTACTTTTTTAGAAAATATAGATCCGCGTGTAAAAAGTTCTCTTGGAGAAGAAGAAGTGATATTTCCACCATATAATGCAGTACAGTTAAAAGATATTTTAAATGAGAGGTGTAAGCAGGCATTTAAAGAAAATGCTGTCGATGAGGCCGTTATTTCAAAATGTGCAGCTTTTGCAGCTAGAGAACATGGTGATGCAAGAAGAGCTTTAGATTTACTTAGGATAGCAGGTGAACTTGCTGAAAGAGATGGAAAATTAAGAATAGATGAGATTTATATTGATCAGGCTAATCAGAAAATGGAAAAAGATAAAATATTAGACATAGTTGAAACCGAACCGACACAATTTCAAGTGGTTTTATATTCTATATTACAATTAACAAAGAAGGAAGGAAAAGACGGAAATGAATCAAATAATTTTTTTACAGGAGATATTTATAATTATTATCAAGATGTTTGTAATAAGATAAAAATAGAATTTCTTACCCAAAGGAGAGTTTCAGATATTATTGGTGAAATAGATATGCTTGGGCTAATAAATGCGAGAGTTATCTCAAAAGGGAGGCACGGAAGAACAAGGGAAGTTAAGCTTTCTATTCCTTCAAATATTTTGGAGAAAGTAGAGGCAATTTTAGTTGAATCGTTAGGATTGTAATTCACTTAGACAATTAAACTGTTTTAAACAGGGTTCGGAGTGATAAGACATGGAAATTAAAAAACAAATATTAAAGTTATGTATGCAGAATGGGTTTTTATTAGATAAAGACATTCTTGAGGCGCTTTCTAGTTTAGATGAGGATTTTTTTAAAAAAATAATTAATATCTTATTGAGTTTAAAAATAAAAGAGAGAGTTATTACAAAAGTTATTTTTAATAATTATATTGAGGAAATAAAAAAAAGTCTAATTAAAGATAATAAACAAGAGCAACTAGGTTTATTTTTTAAAAATATAGGATGTATTGTGGGAATGGAAGATGTTTCTTTTGGTTCTCGAGTAAATTTAAGTAATAGTGATATAAAAATATTATCTTCTAGTATAATTTCTCCTAAAAAAATAGAAGTTCAGGATTTTGTTAAACACTATAGGAGTAGATATGAGAAGTTAAAAAATATTTTACAAACCAAAAATTTAGGAAATTTAAAATCATTAAGAAGATTGACAGGTGAAAGAGATGCTCAGCAAATTATTGTTTCTATAGCTGATAAAAGAACAACAAAAAATAAAAATCTTATGTTTGAGGTGGAAGATATGACAGGAAGAACTAGGGTTCTTATTAATGCAAATAGAGAAGATTTATATGAAAAATGCAAAGACATTCTTCCTGATGATATTGTTGCCTTTAGTGTTTCTGGAACAAAAGAGATGTTGTTCGCAAATGAGGTGTTTTTTCCAGATGCATTTTTAATAGAAAAGAGAAAATACGACAAAGAGGTTTTAGTGGCCTTTACTTCAGATATTCATATTGGTTCAAAAATGTTTTTAGAAGATAGTTTTTTAAAATTTATCAAATGGCTTAATGGAGAGGATGGCGATGAAGAACAAAAAAATATTGCTAAAAAAGTTAAATATCTTTTTTTAGTTGGAGATAATGTTGATGGAATTGGTATTTTCCCAGATCAGGAGAGGCTTTTAAATATATTAGAAACAACAAAGCAATATAAAAAACTTTCAGATTTACTTAATCTTATAAGAAAAGATGTTAAAATAATTATTTCTCCAGGGCAGCATGATGCTGTTTGGGTTGGTGAGCCACAGCCGGCAATTGGTATAAATTGGGCGCCAGAATTACATAAAATGGAAAATGTTTTTTTAGCTACTAATCCATGTACTGTGGAAATTGAGGGTGGTTTTAAAATATTAATGTATCATGGTGCAAGTTTTCATGGTATTATTGAAGAAATGAGTGATATTAGAATAAATTTTGGGCATAATTCTCCAACTACCATCGTTAAAGAATTGCTTAAAAGACGACATCTTGCACCTATTCATGGAAGTTGTGATTATGTCCCTAGTGAGAATGACCCATTAGTTATTGATATTATTCCAGATATTGTGGCTACTGGTGATTTACATAGACCAGAGGTTTCTGTTTATAATAATATTTTACTTATAGCTAGTTCTTGCTGGCAGTCAATTACACCCTTTGAGGAAAAAGTAGGAAATAATCCAGATCCATGTAAAGTTCCTATTTTTAACTTAAAAACTAGAGAAGTAAAAATAATGGATTTTAGTAATAAAAAAAAGGAGAGTAATAATGGAAACTGAAAAATATTTTGATGAAATTGTTTTAGGTGTTAGAAAAGAATATATTGTAGCAGAAATGGCTCGAAAAAAAGGTTTTGATCCTGTTGGGAAGGTGGAAATTCCTCTTGCAATGTCTTTGGCTGAGAAGGTGGTTGGTTTGATTTCTACAATTTATCCTCAAATGGGTGATGATATTGGAAAAAAGATTTCAAGAAGAATTTTAGATTTAGAAATAGAATTTGGCCAGTTGGATCCTTGTGTTGCTTTGAAAATTGCCGAGGAGATTGCGAAAGAGAGATATTGTAAGTTTGAATCCTTAATCCAAGCTATTGATGCCGGAATAAGAGTGGGCTTTGCATATATGACGCTAGGTGTTGTTTCTTCCCCAATAGAGGGATTTACTGGTATAAAATTAAATAAGACAGAGGACGGAAAAGATTATTTTGCTATTAATTATTCTGGGCCAGTTAGAAGCGCAGGTGGAACTGGTGCTGCTTTTTCTGTAGTTATTGCTGATTATTTAAGAGAGTTGTTTGGTTTTGCAAAATATGATCCTACGGAAAAAGAAGTTAAGAGATTTGTTACAGAGATTATAGATTATCATGAAAGAATTAATAATTTACAGTATTTACCAACGGAAGAAGAATTAATTTATTTAGCTAGGGCAATTCCTGTTCAAATTTCTGGTGAGCCTTCGGAAGACAAAGAGGTATCTAATTTTAAAGACTTACCAAGAATAGAAACAAATTTTATTAGAGGAGGTATGTGTTTGGTTTTTGCGGAAGGCTTGGCTCAAAAGGCAGCTAAAATTTCTAGAATGATTAGGGTTGTAAAATCTAAGGGTTTTGTTTTATCGGATTGGAGTTTTTTGGATGGCTATATAGAACTTCATAAAAAACGAGAAAAAGGAACTAAAGATACTACTGCTACATATATTAAAGATTTGGTTGCGGGGCGACCAATTTTTGGGCACCCATCTCGTTCGGGAAGTTTTAGATTTAGATATGGGCGTTCTCGTGTTGCGGGTTTTTCTGCGACATCTATACATCCAGCAACCATGTTTATTTCAAATAATTTTTTATCTAGTGGAAATCAATTAAAAATTGAAAAGCCCACAAAGGGATGTATCTTAACCTCTTGTGATAAAATTGATGGGCCAATTGTTAGATTTAAAAATGGAAATGTTAAAAAAATTCAAAATCCAGAGCAGGCTAGAAAAATTTACAAAGATATTGAAGAGGTAATTTATTTAGGTGATATTTTGTTTCCACTTGGAGATGTTATAAATAGAAATGCAGAGTTGCCTCGGCCGGGTTATGTTGAAGAGTGGTGGCAGTTGGATCTCCAGAAAAAAATAGAAGCCATCAAGGAAGAGGTTGCTGTTGATGAATATAATATATCTTTTGATCAGGCTAAAGATTTTTCTAAAAAATATAGTGTGCCTATGCATCCTAGTTATATATTTTATTGGACGCAGATTTCAAGAGAAAATTTTGCCCCTCTTTTAGATTGGCTACAAAATGCTGAATGGACGGGGAGTTTAGTTTTGCCATATTCCAAACACGTTAGGGAAAAATTTGCAGAAAGTAAGAGGACTTTAGAAATATTAGGGGTAGAACACGAGGTCGTTTTAGATAATGTTGTTATAGATAATGGAGAGTTTTTTTTAATGAACTTAGGATTAGATAAGAACCTTAATTTTAAAGAGCAGATAAAAAAAATTATTGATGAAAAATATGAAGGTAAAAATGTTTTAGAAATTGTTAATGTTCTTTCAGGTTATTTAATTAAGGATAAGGCAGGAGATTTTATTGGTGCAAGAATGGGAAGGCCTGAAAAAGCAAAACTTAGAAAACTTACTGGAAGTCCAAATGTTTTGTTTCCCGTTGGAGAGCAGGGCGGAAGATTTAGAAGTTTAAATGAGGCAGTGAGGATTGGAAATGTAAAATCAGAATTTCCTCTTTTTTTCTGTAATGAGTGCAAGAAAGAAACTATTTTAAAAAATTGTGAAACTTGTGGCAAGGAGACAGTAAAAAAATATTATTGTGTTAGGTGTAATGAAAATAAGGAGCATGAAGAGTGTATTGTCCATGGGAAATGTAGGGGTTATTCAAATAGAAAGGTTGAAATTTTAGATATTTTTAATAATTCAGTTAAGCGAATAAATTATTCTTCTGGAGAAATACCGAATTTAATTAAGGGAGTTAGGGGAACTAACTGCGAGGGACATGATTTTGAAGATCCCATTAAGGGAATTTTAAGGGCTAAATATAATCTTTGTGTTAATAAAGATGGGACGATAAGATATGATGCAACAGAAATACCACTTACTCATTTTAAGCCAATTGAGATTGGCGTGAGTGTTGAAAAATTAAAAAATTTAGGATATGATGAAGATATTTATGGAAAGGAGCTGGTTAGTTCTGATCAGCTTTTAGTTTTAATGCCGCATGATATTGTTTTACCTTGTTGCCCAGATACGAAAGACGAAAGAGCTGATGATGTTTTCTTTAATATAGCTAATTTTATTGATGAATTATTAGAAAAGGCCTATGGTCTTCCGAGATTTTATAATCTTAAAACAAAAGAGGATTTGGTGGGGCAGATGGTGGTTTGTATGGCTCCGCATAATTGTGCGGGAGTTGTGGGGAGAATAATAGGTTTTTGTAAATTACAGGGTTTGGTTGCTAGTCCATTTATGCATGCGGCAATGAGGAGAGATTGTGATGGAGACGAGGCTGCAATTATGATGTTAATGGACGTTCTGATTAATTTTTCTAGAAAGTTTTTACCTTCTCATCGTGGAGGAACTCAGGATGCGCCGCTTGTCTTGAACGCGCATATTAGGGCTGGAGAGGTTGATGATCAGATTTTAGATTTTGAAACTTGTTCAAGATATCCTTTATCTGTGTATGAGTTGGCCGAGCAGAGAAAGCATTCGTCTGAGGTAAAAATTACTACGGTTAAAACTCTTTTAAAAGAAGGGAAGGATACTTTTGTTAATATGGGATTTACTCATGATACGGGAAATTTTAATGCAGGTGTTTTTAATTCTGCTTATAAAATTCTTCCCACGATGAGAGAAAAGGTGGAGCAACAAATGGATTTGTGTGAAAAAATTAGAGCGGTGGATGCGTCGGATGTGGCAAGATTGATTATTGAGAGACATTTTATCCGAGACATTAGAGGTAATTTGAGAAAGTTTTCACATCAACAATTTAGATGTTCTAGTTGTAATCAAAAATTTAGGAGACCACCTTTAGCTGGGGTTTGCTATAAGTGTGGAGGAAAAATTATTTTTACAATTTCAGAAGGAAGTATAAAAAAATATTTAGAACATGCAATAATGTTGGCAGATAAATATCATATTCCTGATTATACAATACAATCACTTAATTTGGCAAAATTATATATCGAGAGTATTTTTGGGAAAGAGACTATGAAACAAACCGGACTCGGAGAATTTTGAAAAATTAACCACCCTTAGATGATAAGATATAATTATAAACAGGAAGAGATGGAGTGAGGCATGGCATTTACACATCTACATTTACACACAGAATATAGCCTTCTGGATGGAGCGACAAAGGTAGATGAGCTTTTTGAGCACGTGAAAAAATTGGGTATGGATGCGGTTGCCGTGACTGATCATGGAAACATGGGTGCGATTATTAAGAAATATCAGGCGGCAAAAAAGGCTGGCATAAAATTAATTTTTGGTTTTGAGGCTTATATTACTGAGGATATGCTGAGTAGACAAAAAGGCAAAGATTATCACTTGGTTTTGTTGGCAAAAGATTTGGCTGGTTATCAAAATTTGGTAAAGCTTGTTTCAATTGCTAATAGTGATGGATTTTATTATAGAGCGAGAATTGATAGGAAAACTTTGCGAAAATATTCTGAGGGGATTATTTGCATGAGTGCGTGTATTGCCAATGATGTTTCTAGATCTATTATGGCTGGCGATGAGGCGAGTGCAAGAAAAATATTGGAAGAATATTTAGATATATTTGGTAAGGAGAATTTTTATTTAGAGGTTCAAAATCATAAAATAAAAGAAGAGGTTGTTGTCAGAGAGGTTTATCAGAGATTTGCAAAGGAATATGGTTTAAAAATTGTTGCTACTACAGATAGTCATTATTTGAAAAAAGAAGATGCACATGCTCATGAAATTATGTTAGCTATTCAAACAAATGCCTTAATGAGTGATCCAAATAGAATGACTTTCAGTGGTGAAGGATATCATGTTATGTCGGAAGAGGAGGTTAGAAATTTGTTTCCAGAAAATCCAGAATATATTGACGTGACAAAAGAGATTGCGGACAGATGCAATGTGGAGTTAAAAATGGGCACATCTATTTTTCCAGATTTTGTTGCGCCGGATGGAATGACTCACAAAGAATATTTAAGAAAGTGGTGCACGGAGGGGCTGGAAAAGAATTATGGCGGAAAAACAAATTATAAAGAAGCTTCTGAGAGAATGGATTTTGAACTTTCAGTTATTGAGAAGATGGGTTTTGAGGCATATTTTTTAATTGTAGCTGATTTTATTGCGCATGCGAAAAAATTCTGTCAGGTTGGACCAGGTAGGGGGTCTGGTGCAGGTTCTATTGTAGCATACTGTTTAGGAATCACACAGTTGGAACCGTTGAGTTTAGGACTTTTGTTTGAGAGATTTTTGAATCCAGATAGAGTTTCTCTGCCAGATTTTGATATTGATTTTGGAAATAAGGATATTGTGCTTGATTATGTTAGAAAGAAATATGGTGAAGATAAAGTTGCAATGATTGGAACTTTTGGAACGATGGGAGCGAAGGCTGTTTTAAAAGATGTTATGCGAGTGTTTAAGGTTCCGTTTGATGAGGCTAATGCAATCACTAAACTTGTCTTAGAGGATTCTATTCAGGGTTCGATTGATTCAAAAGACCAGAAGGGGAATTTGAGTGAAGAAGCTAGGCAACTTAGAGAGTTTGAGGAAAAATATTCTGAAATATTTAAGGCGGCGCGAAGACTTGAGGGTTGTGTTCGTCATAAGGGAGTTCATGCTTGCGGAGTTGTTTGGGGGCAAAAACCAATTACGGAATATATTCCAACATATTTGAGAGACGGAGATGTTGTTACGCAAATTGAAGGGCCAGATATTGAAACTTATGGACTAGTGAAGTTTGATTTTTTAGGACTTGAAACTTTAAATATTATTAAGAAAGTTTTGGATCAGATTGGCAAAACAGATGAGTGGCTGGAAAATATTCCTCGAGATGATGACGATGTTTATGAGATGCTGAGGCGTTCAAAAAGCATTGGGGTTTTTCAAATTGAAAGCGAGGGGATGAGAAAAACTTTGTCGTTAATTCAGCCAACTTGCTTTGATGACATTATTGCACTTGTGGCACTTTATAGACCGGGACCGATGCAATATTTAGAAGTTTATGCGAATAGAAAACACGGAAGAGAGAGTGTTGAATATCCGCATGAAAAAGCTAGAGAAGTTTTAGAACCAACCTATGGAATTATGGTTTATCAGGAACAAGTTATGCAGTTATCTAGAGTTTTGGCGGGCTTTACTCGTGGAGAGTCGGATACTTTAAGAAAAGCGATAGGTAAGAAGAAACTTGATCTAATGATGCAGATGGAGAAAAAATTTAAGGATGGGTGTTTGAGTGTTTCTGGAATGCAAGAGAGAGATATAGATAAATTGTGGGATGATATTGTGAAATTCGCTTCATATTCTTTTAATAAAAGTCATGCGGCGGCCTATGCTTTAATTTCATATAGAACCGCATATTTGAAAATGCATTATCCAGTTGAGTTTTATGCGGCAACAATTTCTTCTTCGGTGGGTGATCCAGATAAATTATCTTTTTATTTGAATGCAGCTAGAGAGGAAGGAATAAGTATTTTGCCACCAGATATTAATAGTTCTCAGGAAAGTTTTAATGTAGAAAAAATCGATGGCGAAAAAGTTATTCGTGTAGGTCTTAAGGGAATTAAAAATGTTGGAGATGAGGCGCTTAAGAGTATTATTGAAAATAGACCGTATAAAAATTATCAGGATTTTATCAATAAGGTGGATTTATCAAAGGTAAATAAGAGAGTTTGTCATAATTTAATTTCAGTGGGATGCTTTGATGAGTTGGGAGTAAATAGGTCGAGTCTTTTGGCTGTCTATGAAAAAGTTGAGAAAGAAAGTCAGAAAAAAGATAAGCAAATGAATTTATTTGGAGGAATTGCTAGTGTGATGAAATATCCTGATTTGCCGCAGATGCCGCTTAAGCATAGACTTGCGGTCGAGCAAGAATTATTGGGAGTTTGTGTTTCTGGTCATCCTGTTGATGTTTATGCCGAATCAAAATCCAAATTTTTTATGCCTTATGGTCAATTGGCGGAAGATAAAGAGACAGATGTTTTTGGACTCGTGAAAAGATATAGTAAAATTATGACAAAGGGGGCGGATGAAATGGCGTTTATGAATATTTATAATAAAGAGGGAGAGTTAAAGATCACTGTTTTTCCTAAAATTTTTAAGGAGACAATTGGTAATAAAGAAATTAAGGAAGGAATGGGGCTTAGAATATTGGGAACTTTTGTAAAAGATAAAGAATACGGAGATGCATTTATTGCAAAGAAGATTGGAATTTGTAGACCGCTGGAGTTTTAAGAGTGGATATAACAGGAAGAAATGTTTTTTGTTGGGAATTGTCAAATTTTTCTGATGAAAAATTTGTTTTGATTATTTCCGTGCTGCTCGCACGGAGTTATGAGTGTCTCAAATCTGACAGATAAGTCTATTAAAAATTTAGAATGATTTTTTATAAATATATAATAATAGTCGGAATTAACAAGCAACCCATCAGTAAACCTTTTCTTATTCCGTAATATTGGCAGGAAAGTCCGAGAAATGTAGATATTATTAAAACTAAAAGCCCCAGGTGTCCAGAGATAACTGCCGTCATAATTATTAGGAAAATTAGAATGGTCCATGAAAGCTTTTCATAATTTATGTTTTGAATTTTATTTGCAATGGATTTTGAAATTTTAAGTGTGATAAAAAATACAATAAGTCCGACGATTATTGTAAGTGCAAGGATAATCCAGATTTGATTTTTTGAAAGTTGAATCATTTCTGAAATGGCGCTTGCTGAACCTGTTCTTGATTTATTTATTAGAAAAACTGTCACAAAAGACAAGGACATTAGAATAGGACTTATTGTACTATTTAAAATTAGAAATTGTTCTCTTTTTAGGTTTGAAATTTTTGATCCAATTATGGTTGCTTGGGAACTTCCGAGTCCGGGAAGAAAAGAGCAGATGGGGGAAATTAGTGCGCTGATTAGAATTGGTTTTGTGAAAGTTTTTTTATCGATAAAATCAAGGGTTGTGTCTTGATTAGGAATATTTGTTTTTTGAGAGATGGAATAAATTATACTAGAAATTCCAAATAACCCGGTTAGGAGTGGAAGAAGTGGTTGGTTAATTGTTAGGTTTAGAGAGGCAATTCCTAAAAACCCAGAAAGAATAAAAATAATTAGAGAAAGGGCGAGTTGTTTTGAGTCCAATAGAAGAAGAATGCAAATCCAAACTAAAAGCCAGGGCATCATTGTTTCGAAAAATGGGTAAATTGTGTTGAGTGAAATAAATAAAAGAGGTGCTAAAATAATTGCCATAAATAATCCAATTAGACTTCCGAGTGATGAGAGGAAAATTGCGAAATGGGCTTTTCCTTTTAATAGGAGTTCATGTCCTGGTAAAACTGAAAGTGCCGTGTCTTCATCTGGTGCGCCTAAATAGGTTGAAGGAATAAATTCAATAAATAGGTTTGTTATAGAAAGTGAGACTATAAAGATTGCAAGTGAGAATGGTGAAAAATAAAGTAAAAGGAATGGAAGTATTGTAATTGTCAATGCGGAAATTAGGTTTGTGTGAAGTCCGGGAATTAAACCTGTAATTATTCCCAAGATGATTCCGAGTGTGATGGCGAGGATAATGGTTAGCATCTTTTTGCAAGTGGCAACCAGTAGTTTAAGAGAATTGTCAAATTGCTTCTCAATTTGTTTCTTTTAACTTCCGTGCTTGGCATGGAGTTGTGAGTGCACTTATGCATCCTTATTTTGATATAGTATTTTTTATTTGAATTTGCTAATTTATATTTCATTTTGTAATTTTGTCTGCAAAAATAAAGGTTTTGTTTTGAAATTTGGAAGATTTACCGTAGGCTTTTATTTGATCGTTTATTTGTAAGTTTAGTTTTGTTTTATTTGAGATATAAATTATTTCTGGCTTGTTTTCCAGGTAAATTTTTGTTGCATCATTTTCTATTTTTATTGAGGAAATTTTTCCTGTTAGAATTGGTTTTTGGAAATTTAGAAGAAGTAGAAGAATGATTATGCCGATGAATGAGAGAATTAGAAAGAGTTGTTCTTTTTTCATTATGTCTGAAACTCAACAGTGTCTTTGTCTTTTAAAACGTGGTCTTTGCCTACTAGTTGACCTGGAAATTTTGAAGAAGGTCCCCAAATTTTTGTTTTTTTAAGTTTTTTTGACATGCCTTTTAATATTTTTTCTGCAACATCGGAGGTTGTTGAACCTATTTCCATTATCATAGGTATTCCACCCGATTCTTTTTTTGGTTCTTTGGTAAACACTCTAATAACTGGGAATGTTGCGAATATTTTTTGTTTCAGATGTTTAAGCTCTTCACCCGTATGATTAACATTGGAGAATAATACATAATCTATGTTTTTGTATTTTGATTTTAGATTTGCATCTAGTCTTCTTTTTTCTACTTCACTTAATAGGTCTATTTTTGTGAAGATATAAATTTTTTTAGCTAGGCTTCTCTGTAAATATTTTTCCGATTCTTGAATTTGCGGAAGTTCATTTATTGTTATTAATAAAGTGTCTGCATTATTAATTAAACTTTTATCTTCGTTGGGAAATGGAGGCATATCTATTATTTGAGTTTGAGTGTTTTCGAAGTTCATCATTGCAGGAGTCGGTTGATAAGTGGAGAAGGCGATATCTGAAATGAAGGTATTTTGCCCGGTTAGGCTTTTGAATAAATAGGATTTTCCTGTGTTTGGAAATCCACAAATTACTGCCTGGATTTCTTCTTTTCTGATTGTTGGTTTTGCCCCACCACCAGACTTCTTGCCCTTGGTCTCCATTTTTTCTTTAAGTTTTTTATAACGAGTTCTTAGATTTGAACGTAGAGATTCGGCAGATTTATGTTGAGGCATGGTTTTGATCATTTCCTCAAGTGCGAGAATTTTTTCATCATCGTTTTTAGCTATATCAAATTTCTTTTCAGCGTGTGAAAATTCAGGGGAAGCGTTTGCTGGCATAAAATTAATAGGAAAGCGATATTTTTAAACTTGATTTTATTATTTATATTATGAAATTGGGAGTTTTATTTTCTGGCGGTAAGGATTCTACCTATGCTGCATATTTGGAAAAACAAAAAGGGAATGAATTAGTTTGTTTGATTTCTGTTTTTAGTGAAAATGAAGACAGTTATATGTTTCATACTCCTGCGATTGAATTGACTAAAAGGCAAGCAGAGCTTATGGGTTTGCCTATGGTTCTAGGAACAACAAAAGGAGAAAAAGAAATAGAGCTTGTTGATTTAAAAAGAATTATTAGGGAGGCTGTTAAGAAATATAAAATTGAAGGAATAATTACTGGAGCCGTGGGGAGCGTGTATCAGGCAGATAGAATTCAAAAAATTTGTGATGAGTTAAAAATAAAATGTGTTAATCCACTTTGGCAGAAAAAGCAGTTTAGTTTATTAGAGGAGTTGATTGAAAATAAATTTGAAGCCATTATTGTTAGTGTTGCTGCGTATCCTTTGGACAAATCTTGGATTGGAAGAAAGATAGATTTAAAATTTATTGAAGAGCTTAAAAAATTAAATGAAAAGTATAAAATACATCCGGCTGGAGAGGGCGGAGAGTTTGAAAGTTTGGTTGTTAATTGTCCATTGTTTAATAAAAAATTAGATTTGCCGAAGTTTAAAATAAATGGAGAAGGAAATGCGTGGAGAATGGTTTTAAATGAATGAAATAATTTTAGAAATAAAAAAGAAAGGCGAGTTTTCTAAGCTTCCAGATTCGGTTGTGGAAAGAGTGGCAAAGATTGCGAAAGGAGACGTGAAGGCTTCTCGTGCTTTGCTAAGAAAATATTTTGGTGTTTTTTTAACGAATAAGGTTTTAAAAATTAAAAATGAAGAGGTTTTGAGAAGTCATATTTCTTCCAAAGATAGAGGTTATTCTAGTTTTTATCAGAATATTTTTGATGGAACAAACGAGTTTGAGTCAGTTGTTGATATTGGATGTGGCGTGAATGGGTTTTCTTATAAGTATTTGGAAGAGGTTTTAGGAAGCGTTAGTTATATTGGCGTTGAAGCAGTTGGCCAGGTGGTTGGAAATATGAATGAATATTTTAAAGAAAACGAGTTTAATGCGAAAGCTATTTGTGAAGATGTTTTTAATAGTGAAAAGATGAAACAGATTATAATATCGCAGCATTCTCCGCGTGTTATTTTATTATTGCAGGTGCTGGATGCGTTAGAGGGGTTTGAAAAAAATTCTTCTAAGAAGTTATTATTAGCGATAAATGAAACATTGGGAGAAAAGGATTTGATTGTGATAACTATGCCAATGAAAAGTATTTCTGGTAAGACTAAATTTGAGGCAAGTAGAAATTGGCTTAGGTATTTTTTAGAGGATAATTTTAAGGTTGAAGAGTTTTTAGTTGGAAACGAAATGGTTTTTAGAGCTAGAAAAAATAGGCAATTGTTATAATTTTTTAATTTGTAAATGTTTTATAAAACATAAGGTATAAAAAAGACTTTTTCGTTTTCTAAGAATGGTAGAGTTTAAAAGAGTGAAGTTAAAAAATGGATTAATCATTTTGCATGAAAAAAGAGAGCTAGCTGTTACAACGGTTATGTTGGCTTCGAGGTTTGGATCTGCTTATGAATCTGAAAAAGAAAAAGGTATTGCTCATTTTTTAGAACATATGTGTTTTAAGGGCACCAAAAAAAGAAATGCGAAACAGATTTCTTCTGATGTTGAAAAACTTGGAGGAATTCTTAACGCATATACCGGTGAAGAGGTTACTAATTTTCATGTAAAGCTTCCTTCGGAGCATTTGGGTAAAGCAATGGAAGTTTTGTTTGATATGTATTTTAATTCGGTTTTTTCTGAAGATGAAATAAAAAAAGAGGCTAAGGTTGTATGTGAGGAAATTAAGATGTATAAGGATCATCCGAGGATGTTTGTGTTGACTAAATTGAAGGAGTTGCTTTATAAAAAACCATTTGGATTATCCATAGCTGGTTCTGAAAAAAATGTGCTTGGATTTGATCGAGATTTTCTTTTGAAAAAGCATGATGAAATGTATTCTCCAGGTAATTCTATACTCTGTGTGGTTGGAAATAATTCTACGGATGAAATTGTAGAATTGGCTGAAAAATTTTGTGGAAGTAGAATTAGGGTTAAGGTAAAATTAGAAAAGCCTGAAACACAGGTAAAGGATTTTTCTGAAAAAAGACCAGGAATAGAGCAGGCAAACATGGCTATAGGAATACATGTGCCGTTTAGCGAGAAGGAAAGATATGCAGTTGATGTTTTTAATGCAATATTGGGAGAGGGTATGTCTAGCAAATTATTTTCCGAAGTTAGAGAAAAAAGAGGTTTGGTTTATGCGGTTAAATCAGATGTTGATAGTGGAAAAGAGTTTGGCTATTTAATGATTTATCTTGGCTGTGATAAGAAAAATCTAGAGCAGGCAAAACAGGTTTGCATAGAGGAATTTAAAAAAATGGGAGAGATTACTCAACAAGAATTAGATGATGCTAAAGAGCAATTGATTGGAAATTTTAGAATTGGTGCTGAGGCTAGTGAAGAGAGCGCAAATGAATTAGTTGCTGAAGAGGTTAATTTTTCTGCAGAGAAATATTATGAGTATGAAAAAAACGTAAGAGCTGTTGGCTTGGAAGAAGTTAGAAAGATTTCTAAACTAGATGGATTTGCGTCTGCAGTTTTAAGTCCTTAATTATTTTTCCAATAATTTTTTAAAATTTTCTGCTTTTTTTTCGTCTATGGACCCTATTTTTTCTAATTCTTTTTGTGTTTGAGAAAATATTTTATTGAGTGTTTTATATTTTTCAAGTAGTTTTTTGGATGTTGTTGGTCCAACTCCCGGAAATCCTTCTAAAATAAATTGCTTTTGCTCTTCGAAAGTCATTTCTGTTTTTTTGAATCTTAGAGAAAGATCTTTTTTTTCTTTTTCTAGTCTTTTTGCGATTGAAATTAGGTTTTTTGCGGTGTCTTCTTCATTTTCTGTGAATATAATTGGAATTTGAAAATCAAATAATATGGCATATATCATTCCCCGGATTGCATTTTCATGAATTTTTGTGTCTAAAAATAAATTTTGATATTTTTCTATTATGAGAAGTTGATGAGGGTATTTTTTCATTTCGGTAAGCTGATTTAGGAGTCGTTTATCTAAGATGCTTGATTGAAAATCGGAAGAAGTCTTTCTTTCTATGATAGTTTCTCCAATTAAATAGTCTCCAATATCTAATTTTTCAAATTTGGCGTTTGCATTTTTGCCAACGAGAAAGGAAAAAACTAGGGATTGTTTTTCACGAGTATCGATGATAATTGGAAATTTATTTGGTGGCCCTGGCAGAGGTTCCGGTTTTGTTGAAAAAATATTTTCAATGGGTTTGGGCATAAAATGTCTAGGGGATAGATGTTTTTAAATATTGGGCGACCGGAGTTTTTAGAGAATTATTGATTTTTCTTTTGAATTTTGTTTTCGAAAAATCAATTATGTTATACGAGTGCTTCGCACTCGAGTTGTGAGTGATGATGAACTTTGTTTAAGATAAATATTTTTGCTTTTGGAGATTATAGGATGAAGGTTTTTTTATTAGAAATTGTTTATTTGTTGTTTTATTTTTACAAATTCAATTCTTGCATTATGCCTTCGGCAGCTAAAACTCCACAGGCTGCGGCACCAACAATTCCTCTTGAAAAACCAGAGCCGTCTCCCGCAACATAAACAGGATGATTGTCTTTACTAATTACTCTAAGGTGATCATTTGTGGGAATTTTTAATCCGTGGAATTTTATTTCTGGAACATAGAGAATGGTTGAATCATTGGCAAGTCCGGGCATAATTCCGTCGAGTCTTTGTATTCCTTCATGAATTCCGGAATGGTAAATTTCTGGTAAAAAATACAAACTTCCCCAGGTAAAATCTTTAAGTGTTGGTTGAAGAAAATATTGAGATTGTTTGTCTTCCTTGCTTCTTCTGTTTCTTTTTAAGTCTCCATATCTTTGTGCGATTATTTTTCCTCCGCCCAAATTATAAATGTATTCTCCGAGTTTTCTAGCATTTTCATTGGAGTTGGATTGTGGTTGAGTTAATGGTACTGTAACTAAGAGTGAAAAGTTTGTGTTTTGAGATTGTTTTCCAGTTTCTAGAGATTCGGCGTGTCCATTTACTGTTACAAATCCATTATAGGTTTCTTGTGCTACAAATCCATTCGGGCAAGTGCAGAAAGTTCTTACCCTTGTTTGATATTTATCAGTGGTCATATAAAATTTCATATCTCTGGTTATATCAGTAATATCTTTTGTAACAATGCTATCAGTTTCTATTCGTGTTCCAATGTCTACAGGGCGATAGTCAATTTGAACACCTTTTTTTCTTAGAATATTTTCTAACCAATCTTCTCCCCCTCCGACTCTCCCGGGTGCAAGCAATACAATGTCGCCATTCTTGCAAATTTCTTCAAGTGCATTAATTTCTGTAGATGTTCTGAATTCAACTCCCTTAATTTCTAGATCTTGTTTAAATTTTTGAATTAATGTGGGTAAATTATTTGAGCCAATATGTGCTTGTCTGGGGTAGATAAAGTCTACTCGGTTTTGTAATGCTTTTTTTTGTAAACGTTCTATTTTTTCCAAATCTCCTACGGCAGTTTTAACTCCATATTCAGCGAAACCCATTTCTACAATATCCATTACTTGTTGATTTTTTACTGGAGTGGTGATTTCATTTAAATTATCTCCAATTCTAATGTCATACATTAATTTTCCATCAGTTGTGAGTCCAGCTCCACCAATTCCATGCGTTACTTGACAGGGTTTACAATGAACACATTCGCCTCTTTTGTTGGTGTTTTTTGGACAAGATCTTTGGTCAGCTTCTTTGCCTTTGTCATAAATAACTACATCTAATTTGCCTGCCAATTGTTTAGCTGCAAATAATCCTGCAGGTCCTGCGCCAACTATAACAACTTTTTTTGTCATTTTATTTTTTTAGAAATCCGTCTAGATATTCAGTATAAGTAATTACGTGTTTTTCTTCTGGACCATATGATAGAAGTGATATTTGTGGAAAGGGCCATTTTTGGCATAATTTTTTATCTACGTTTGCGAGGAAATCCATATCGCCTTTGTATCCAAGTGCATTCCAAACGTACTCGGGTGCATCCATGTGAGTGAAGACGAGTTTTGTTGCAGAGTTCATTCGTATTACTTCTTGAACATTTTCCCATTCAAAATTGCTCATTCTTCTTAGTCTTTTACTTACTGTTCCAGTTTCTCCGCCAACATTATGTCCCCACTCTAAAATTTTTTCATCAAAAATTTCTCCTTGCATTGGACCTGCAGCGACTCTAGTAGTGTATGGTTTTAGAACAATGTATATATCTCCGACTGATTTCGGACCAATTCCCGCTTCGGATAAAAATCCGGCAGCATTAACAGCTCTTGTGGTTACCATGGGATATTCGCCGTGAATTAAATCTAATTTTGCTCCATGATCTCCTTCCAATAATATATGTTCTCCTCTTTCTAGCGCTTCAAAAATTTCTTTTTTTGTATCTACTAAGAATGGCTTTAGTTCTGGGATGTCTCTTGCAAATTTTAAATTTGGATCTCTTAGTATTTTTTCTATTCTACACTGGCTTACTCCCGTTCCTACGCTTCCCACATTTTTCATTAAATATTCGTTGGATTTTTCTTTTTCTTTGTGCTCTGGGGTTACGATTGTTGCACGGTAGTCGATTCCGAGTCTTGCATCTTCTAGTAATCCTGGTAGTTGTGAGAGTTCAGATGCTAATTTTTCAAGTGATATTAGTCCGCCTGCGCCGATGAAGATTCTCGAAGAAGGATTAACTACTCCGCATGAAAGTAGCGCGAGACCTATTCTTTTTCCGTTGTAATGAATTGAATGGCCAGCCTGAGGCGAAGGAACTCGAATACATATAGAATATTTTTTTTCTTTGGCGAGGTATGCGCATATTTTTCCCTTACCCTCATCACCGCCCTGTCCTCCAGTAATAACGTCCGTAGCCATGTTCTTTCGTTGATTAAATCTTTTATAAAGAACGTTGTGGTTGAATATATGCTTTGAATAAGATAGATTGAGAGAATTTAAAAAGAATAATAATTTGGTAGTTTTAATGGAGGTGTGTATATGAGTGCGATTAAATGGGCAAAGTGGCTGAGTGTGATTGCTTTGATTCTCGTTGTCCTTGAAACTATAGCTGTTATTCCAAACCTATTTTTATTGGCAGGAGAATATTCTTTGTTAATTTTAGGAAGTGTTGGCCAGCAAATTGCTGTGATTTTTTTGGCGATAGTTGCTGTAATTTTATCCTTTAGAAAAGAGGGGAATACAGTTGTTGTTAAGAAAAAGTAATAAAACAAATTTTATTTTTATTTTTTTTATTTATACCAGGAGGAAAGTTTTTTTGTTGGAAGTTGTTGATTTCACTTTTGACTTTTGTTCTGTGAAATCAATTTGATTATTTCCGTGCTACTCGCACGGGGTTGTGAGTGACCATGTCGCGTTTTGAGAATCATAAATTATTTATTCTTCTTTTATTTTTTTTAAAATAATTTTTTTTGTCCTTGACTTTCTTCTTCTTTTTCGTCTTTCATATCTTGAATTGCCTGATGCATTCTTTTTTCTTTTGCCTGTGAAGCGTAATGATATATTTGGTCTCTTGTATTTCTGGTGACGAGGATTTTTAATTTTCCAGGGAATAATCTTGCGGTTCTTCCTGCTCTCTGAATCTTTCTAATTGCTGAGGGAACTGGTTCATAAAAAATAACTTCATTAACTTCTGGAATATCTAGGCCTTCTTCGGCGATAGAGGTTGCACATAAAACATTTATCTCTCCAGCTGAGAATTTTTTTATCATTTCTTTCTGCTCATTTTGTTTTAATCCAGTAGAGGACTTTCCACCCTCATGTTCTTTCTTTGCCTGACCGACAAATATTCCTACCTTTATTTTTTCGTTTTTTGAAAGTTCGTGTGAAATTTTTACTGCGGTTTCTCTAAATTGTACAAAGACGATTATTTTTGCCTTTTCGTTATCGATTATAGCACCATCGATAATTTCTTTTAGTTTCGCAAGCTTTGGATGCTCCAGGTCTAGAGTTGTTGCGAGAGTGTATGCCTTCGCGAATCTTAAATCGTGAACCAACGATTGAACACCTCGCGATTTTTTTTCGGCAGCTTGTTTGAAAAGTTCTTTTAGATAATTTGTAAAAGAAGCAAGTGTTTGGGTTTCTAAAAGTTCGATTGAGTGGCTGATTTTTATTGCCTGAGAGCAAATTGAAATTCCCGAATAATAAAGCGGATTTTTTTCTTCGCCGCTTAAATTGGCGAACATTCTTTTTTGTAATTCAAATAGAGCGGTTTTTGATGCTGGCCCAAATAATAATTTTTTTGATTTTAATTCGTCTATTTTGTCGTTATAAACATCTCGCATCAGTTGTCGAATTTCCTCAAACTCAATGGGGAATTCTATGTCAACTTTTTCAAAATCAAGTTCTTGTAGGTAGGGTTTTACGTCTTCGGAGTCTCGGGTTCTTATTTCTACTTTAGAAACTCCAAGATTATCGCAGACTTTTTGAATTGTTTTCCTGTCGCTTCCTGGAGAGGCTGTTAGTCCAAGCACTAAGGGCTTTAGGGCTTGTTCTTTGTATTTTTGTGCTACGAAGTTATATGCATAATTTTTTAGGCATCTATGGCATTCGTCAAAAATAATTAGACAAACGTCGGATAAGTCATATAAATTGTGCTTTAGATCGTTGCCAATACATTGGGGGGTTGAAAAAATAAATTCAGCCGTTTGCCATATTTTTTTTCTTTGGGGTGCGGGTGTTTTTCCTGTGAATAAATCTATTTGAGCAAAACCTTCTGGAAGATTTTTGTTAAAATAAGAAATGTGTTGTTCGATTAGAGGACGAGTTGGCGCGAGGAATAAAACTTTTTTTAAAGGATTTTCTATAAATTTTTCATAAGCGAGCATAAGCGCGACAAGAGTTTTTCCGGTTCCGGTTGGGAGAATGACTATGCAGGATTCTTTTTTACAGGATTCTAGAATTGCCTTTTGATATTCACGAGGAGTTAGTTTTATTGGTTGCATAAAATAGAAAAGCTTGAATTAGTTTAAAGAGTTTTGGGGTAGGTGGCCGAGATTTTTAGGAAATCGTTTATTTTTCCTTTATTTTAATTTATACTTAGGCCCCAGATAAGGAATGCTCCGACGATTAGAACCAATGCAAACCAAAGGTTTTTACTTCCGAAGAATATTTTTGAACCGTCTAGTCTACTTACTGGAAGTAGATTCCAGAATGCAAACATAACGCTTAATTTTGTGAATTGTTCAAATCCTGCGAAGTAGGCGATAATTGCTAAAACAATGTTTATGAAAATTCCGGCAGCCGCAATTAATGCAAGATGCCATTCGGTTACTTCTGTATATCTATAAAGACCATGTCTTCTGGAGATTCTTTCAGGTCTTGGAGAAACGTCAAATTCAATAATAGGAATCCAAATAAATTTTCCAAGACTAATTAGGGATGTTAAAATTGGTAGCCATAACATTGGTAAGGGTTTATTGAAGTGTGCGCTTTTTGCAAGTCCGAAGTGATTTATCGACCACAAATTTAGATCTACATTTGTTTCAAGATTGTAGGCAAAAAACTTTTTAGCTGCAAAGTTAGCAGTTATTATTATTAAAAAGGATGTAAAAAATATTAATAGAGTGGAAAAATTTCTTGTAGGATAGGTGAAAGATAGTGCAATTACTAAAGTTGCAATAAATATTATACTTGCTTCTTTAAGAAATTTTTGCGTTTCCATATATTTAGATGTTATTTGTTTTTTATAAATTTAATGTTTATGCTCGAATCCAGTATTTTATAACATAGAAATATATTTAAAGGGGACTTTTGTCTTTAGGTTATGTTAAAAATAAAAAAGTTGAGTGAAATGGTTGGCAAGAAGGTTTTTACAGATTCCGGCGATCTTTTTGGAATGGTGGAAGAAGTTAACCTTGTTGATAACAAAATCGATGGTTGGAGAATTGTTGTTTCTCGAGATTCTGGAATGAGTTCAGTTCTTGGTGGAGCAAGAGGAGTTATTGTTCCTCAGCAATTTTTGAAAGCTGTTGGAGATGTTTTGATTATTAGCAAGAACGCAGTTCCGTTGAAAGAAGATGACGACGAGATGGATATGACTGGAAACGATCAATAAAATGAATTTATTTACCAATACAATTTTCACAGAGGGAATATTGCCATTCTTACTTGTTTTTGTACTAGTTTTTGCAGTTTTACAAAAGACAAAAATTCTTGGTGAGGGTAAATCTCAGATTGATGCATTAGTTTCTTTAGCAATTGGTTTAATTTTGGTAGGAACACCCACTCCTAGAAATTATATTATTAATATGATGCCATGGCTTGCGGTTGCGCTTGTGGTTTTGTTGGTATTTTTCTTATTATATGGATTTGCAGCAGGAAGCGATAAAGAAAAGGGTTTTGTTATTCCTGGCTGGACAAAAAATATGATTTTAATTTTAGCTATTATTTTCGTTGTAGTATTGGTTTTAAACGTAACGGGTACATGGGGAAGTATTAAAGATTGGCTTAGTGGCGAGAATGTTATAGGTAATATATTAATTATTGCGGCAATTGGAGTTGCGATGTGGGTTGCATTCGGCGGTAGTAAGTCTGGTTCTTAAACTTTGTTTTTAGTTTTATACTAGGAGGAAGAGTTTTTTGTTGAGAATTGTTGATTTTTCTTTTGAATTTTGTTTTCGAAAAATCAATTATATTATATACGCAACTTCGTTGCGTGAGTTGGGAGTCACGAACTTTGTGACGAGGAGTTGTGATTGGTGAATGTTTTTTATTTTATTATGTATGTCAGAAATTGTTTGTTATTATTTTATAGATTATACTTTAAAATTAGTTTTCTTTTAGGATTTTAGATGTTAGAAATATTAGAGCTACTCCGAAGATGGTTATTGTTAGAGCAGTATATATTTGAGTATCATAATGGCCTTTGGTTAAATCAAAAAATCTAGAAATAAAATTTTCAAATGTGTTGAATATGGATTCTCTCCATGCGTAGGCAATGGTAAATCCAATTCCCGCTGTGATCGCAAGACGAATTTGTCGTCTAAATTCCTTTTTAAAAGATTTTTTTGTTTTTAGTATTTGCATATTTATTGGAATCAAAAGATATTTAAATACCTTTCATATTATTTGATTATGGTTTTTAATATAGGTGTGGCGCTGAATCAGTTGCAAGGCATGGGCGTATTTGATTATGTATTTCCATTTTTAATTATTTTCGCAATGGTTTTTGCAATTTTACAGAAGACAAAATTGTTTGAAGCTAGCGGCACTACTGGAGCTGGTAACGCAAAGGGAATAAATGCTGTTATCGCAATTTGTGTTGGTTTTTTGGCATTATTGAATAGTTTTGTTACAACTTTTTTTGCAACAATTTTTCCTAGATTCGGAGTTGCTTTGGCAATATTTTTGGTTTTGATGATTTTTTTAGGATTTTTTATACAGCCGGATAAAGAGGGAAAATATCCAGGCTCTGTAAGTTGGATCGGTTGGGTTTTAGGAATTGGAGTAGTTATTTGGGCATGGTCTAATTGGGGAGAGATGTTTGGAGGCGGTATTGGAATGAATTTTGTTTCTTTCTTCTCTGATTATTTTGGAGGAATAGTTTTACTTCTTGCTCTTGGTGGAATAATCTATTGGATTGCAAAATAAATGGTGATTTCTCTTTCTCCTTTTTTGACAGTTATGCCTATAATTTCTTTTTTATTTGTATTTATCTTAATTTATGCTTTATTACAGAAAACTAAATTGTTAGGAGATAATAATCTAGTATCCTTGTTTTTATCATTTATTATCGCTACTTTTTTTATTGTTAACGTTAGACTTGTGGATTTTGTTAGAATAAATGTTTCTTGGTTTGCTGTTTTTTTTATATGTTTATTTTTAATTATGACAGTTTTGGCGTTTACTGGAAAAGATGCTATAAAAATAGTTTCTGAAAATAAGGCAGTGGCATGGATTATTCTTGCTATTTTGGTTATTGTATTTATATTCTCATCAAGTTATGTTTTTAATTGGGCACTGAGTTGGGATGTTGTGCAATCTTGGTTTGATCAGTCTTGGTTTGGAATGGTTGCGCTTATCGTAGTTGCTGCAATTGTTTCTGTGGTTTTAACAAAGGGCGGCGTTGTGCCTGGAGAATAAGGTTTTAACAAGAATACGAGTATTTTTTTAAGTTAATTGTCAAATTTTTTGTGAAAAATTTGTTTTGATTATTTCCGTGCTGCTCGCACAGAGTTGTGAATAAACGCTCTTCAATTCTTTTGATTAGAATTAAATTTTTATTAAAAGCATTTGATGGTTGTTTCTACGAAGGGTAAATTAATTTTTATTTAGAATTAAGTTTCTTCATTTCATTATAATTATCTATTAGAGGATTCATTAGCTTGGAAACAGTATTGTGTAGGTTATCTAGATCTTTATGAACAAGTACATTTGATTGTCCAACTTCGCCAACCTTAGAGATTACCGCTCTTTGTAGATTGTCCATGGAAAGTTCTATTCTTTTTACCCTGTCTTTTATTTCATTTATTTCTTCTTCTGTTTTTGTTTTAAAATCTGAAACGGATTTTATTTTTGAGTTTATTTCTCTGATTTTTTCCGAAACAATTCTATCTACTATTTCAGATATTGTTTCAACACTCATGCCGCCCTGTTCTAGGTAGGCTCCTTGGTTAGAATAGGCTTGTGGTGCTTCGGAATATTGTGGATAATTTTGTTGCAAAGCTTCTTGTTCTGGTAATGGTTCTATGTATTGTTGAGGCGCGCTTTCTTGATACCCTTCTGGCGCTGAAGCTTCTTGAGAAACTGCCATTTTTATTCTTGCCTGAGCAATAGAATCGTTGATTTCTTTTGGTTGAATACCTTCATTTCTTAAAGAATTAATAATTTCACCATCAGGCATTCCCTGTTGTTGCATTTCTATCACTCTCTCTAGTATTCCCATGTTAATTATTTGTTTTCCTGGTTTTTATTCTTTTGTGTTTGATTTTCGTTTCGTATAATGACGTTTGGTTCGATGGGGCTTCTAGTTCCCTCGTCGGAATTCCAAGGTTTAATCATGCCAGATTTCTTCTCTTCTCTTGCTGTTTCTTGGTTGATTTTATTTTGTGTCATTTCTTCTAAATCTTTTTTTCGAACAAATTCTAGTGGTTGGAAATCTTTTAGCATTCTTTCTATTAAAACAATTTCATCTTTTCTTACAAAGTTATTTAATTCAGAAGAAATCATATTTATTGTTGAATTCATTTTTTTAATTTCCGATATGAGTTGATTGTTTTGTTTTTCTATTTGAAGAACTTTTTGTTGAACTTCCTCTTTTGTTTCTAGAAGATTTGTTCCTATAAGTAGAATTCTCTCTTTCATTGAGCCAGATCTTTCTTCTAGATCTCTTATTCTTGTTCCTAAATCAGAAAGAAGAAATTGTAGTTGATTATCTTGTTGTTGTTCGGCCATTGTAAGGACACAAAGTTTCCTTGCTAACAACCTTCCTATTTACTTGCTTCGCAAATCTATAGTTTAAATTGCTTAAGATAGTTTATTTCATGTTATCTTATTTATCGACTTTGTCGAGGTTTAGCAATTTAAGTTGACGCAACGACCTCTGTTTAATATTTCATGTTTCGTGTATTTATAAGAGTTGCTTTTTGAAAAGTAATTATACAAATCTTTTAATAGATAGAAATTCTTAATTTTTTAGGTGAAAAGATTGCGTGAGTTATGTTCGTGCATTTCCACTTAAAAAAGAAAATGATGTTTAGAGCTGATACAAAGTTGTACTCTTATGAGATAATTAGCGAGTCTGGTGAGAACGTTATGTATATTAATTATTTGGGAGATGCTTCGGTTCCTTCTCTTGCTGATTCTCCTCAAGTTATGGCTCGAACGATTGATGCGCTTTCTGAAAATTCCAATATAACGCGAGTAGTGCTTGTGCAACAGAGAAACTATTCTTATAGTTTTTCGCAGGTTCAGATGTTGGTAGAAGTGGCTTCGCTTTATAATTTTTTAATGAAGCAAGAAAAAATTTTATCCAAAGAAAAACTTTCCTTTGTGGAGGATTTTAATTTAGCATTTAATACACTTAGTTATATTATTAATAGTTTGTTAAAATATGATCCCCTTGCGGCTTATAGGACGTTGAAGGCTGTTTTAGTGGAACAGAGAGTAGCTGGATCAAATGGTATAAATAATAAAAATTATATTTGGACGCTTGAAAAAATTGTTTCTTATTTTGATAAGTTAGATTTAGTTAAGAAGTATGTGGAATTTGCAGAACAAGGGCATTCGGAAACAAAGGATGTTTATTCAAAAATTTTTAGAGCAGATGTAATGCCAAATTTTACATTTACTAGAATGATTTCTAGGATTCCAGAGGGTTCTGAAATTGTGGATCAGTATGAAATTGCGACGGGAAATGATAAAAGTACGGTTACTATTTTTAGAGAACAAGCTAAGGCAAAATTAATGTATCATTTGTCTCCACCAGAATATTCTTTGAGAGAGGAACATCATATGCTTTTAAATCTTGCAAGAAATGTTTTAATTGAACATCGTCCGACGGAAAAGGAATTTAGTGATGTGGAGAGAACTAGGCAGGTATTTTTTAATGTAGCTAGAGATCTTCTGCAGGACCTGGCTAATAGCAAGAATATTAGTTTAACTTATAATGATGTGACTAGACTCGCGACTATTCTTGTTAGATATACGGTTGGTTTTGGAATTTTGGAAGTTTTGTTGCAGGATGATAAGCTGCAAGACATTGCGGTTAATTCTCCGGTTGCGCTTTCACCGATTTTTGTAAGACATAATGATTATGACGAATGTTCTTCTAATATTGTTGTTTCTCAGGAGGATGTGGAATCGTGGGCTGCAAAGTTTAGAATGATTTCTGGTCGTGCTTTGGACGAGGCGAATCCCGTTTTAGATACGAGTTTGAATTTGTCTACATTTAGTGCGAGAGTTGCTATAATTCAACAACCACTTTCTATCGGAGGACTTGCGTATTCATTAAGAAGACATAGGGATAAGCCTTGGACTTTGCCGTTGTTTATGAAAAATAAAATGATTGATGGACTTGGAGCAGGACTAATGAGTTTTTTAATTGATGGTGCGAGAACAATGATTGTCGCAGGAACTCGTTCATCGGGTAAGACTTCATTGCTTGGCGCCTTAATGTTAGAGATTATGCCGAGATATAGGGTTATTACGGTTGAAGATACACAGGAACTTCCTATTGATGCGATGAGAAAATTAGATTATAATATTTTATCCATGAAGGTTAGAAGTGCTTTGACGGGAGAGACAACGGAAGTTTCTGCGGAAGAGGGAATTAGAGCTTCGCTGAGACTTGGAGATTCATCGTTGATTTTGGGTGAAATTAGAAGTGAAGAGGCGAAGGCACTTTATGAAGCGATGAGAGTTGGTGCGTTGGCAAATGTGGTTGCAGGTACAATTCACGGTTCGTCTCCATATGCTGTTTTTGATAGAGTTGTAAACGATTTGGGTGTTCCTGTAACTTCTTTCAAAGCGACTGATTGCATTGTAGTGGCAAATCCAGTTCGTTCTCCTGATGGTTTAAAATCCTCTAGAAGAGTTTTAGAAATTGCAGAAGTTAGAAAACATTGGACGAAAGACCCATTGGCTGAAGGAGGATTTTCGGATTTAATGAAGTATGATGTGGAGGCCGATAAGCTTATGCCTACGGACGATTTGATAAATGGCGACGCTGAAATGATTAAAAGTATTGCGGCGAATGTTAAGGGGTGGGCAGGAAATTGGGATGCGGTGTGGGACAATATTACACTGAGACAAAAGATAAAAGAAGAAATTGTTTCTATGGCGAAAAAGACAGGAGATAATAATTTACTTGAGGCAGAATTTACTGTTTTGGCAAATGATGCGTTTCATAGAGCTTCGGAAAAGATCGGAATGGAAATTGGTTTGCCTATGGGTGATAGGGTTTTCCCGGAGTGGAAGAAATGGTTAGATAAGAACGTTAAACGGACTGGATTGTGAGTGGTTTTTATAATAGGAAGAGAGCGTTGTTTTTGGCAAATTATTGATTTCACTTTTGCGATTTTTTGCAGCGAAATCAATTTGATTATTTCCGTGCTGCCCGCACGGAGTTGTGAGTATCTTGTTTTTTTGTTATTTGGCTTTCTGTCAAATAATTAGCTTTAAATAGGGTGAATTTGTTGCATAATTATGTACCGCTCGAGAAGCTTTGCTCTGGGTAAAACTGGGGCTCTCGGGCATTAAATTCTCTGATTATATACTGATTTTAAGAAATTGTTAATTTCATAATAGAAAGATTGGTTTGTTTAGGTGATTTGTCGATGTATATAACAGGATACGCATTTTTTTATTGTGAATTGTCAATTGCTTCGCAATTGTTTATTTTAACTTCCGCGTCATTGACGCGGAGTTGTGAGGTACTATACTCCTTTTTATTTGTTTAAACCTTATGGGATAATGTTTGTGAATATTTCAATTTAAACTCTTGCGAGAAAACCTTATAAAGTAACAAAATGTTACATATAGTATCATAAAGATGGTAAAAGTAATGGCTGGTGATAGCGTTGTAAGGATAGATTCTGGTATTTTGAAAGATGTAGAAGAGTTTATTAATAAAAAAAGCAATAAATTAAAATATGTTAATAAGAAACAGTTTATTGATTTAGCTGTTTATGAGAAGTTGCAAAAAGAAGGGGTGAAAGATGACTGAAAAAGTAAATTTCATTGAGATGGAAATTTTCATATTTCCATTTTATATGTTATAAAAATGGAAAAACCAACGACAGAAGATATTATGAAAAAGTATGGTGCGAAGATAGAGGGGGAAATGCAGAGTGAGCAATCTTCGGGTTATAGTAAATCTTATCAAACATTTAGGCAGGAAATGACTCCGGTTTTTAGTAAGTATGAATCCATGTGTAAAACTGTTGGTAACCTAGTAAGGATAAATGCGTCAAAAAAAGATAGTGTAGATTTGCAAAAAAATATATCAATAGCACATTTGAACATAACTCCTTCCGAGGCCGCGGGGTTTTCTATTATATCTTTTTTATTAGTTTTTTTATTAGGTTTTCTTTTAATTACTTCTTTGTGGTTGGTTGTATGGGGCGGGTCTATGGACAAATTTCCACTTTTACTTTTGGGACTCCTAGTCTTACTTTCTTTGTTTATTTATTATTATACATTTAATTTTCCAAAGACGCTTGCAACTGAATGGAGATTGAAGGCGAGCGCTCAGATGGTTCCGGCTATTTTGTATATTGTAATTTATATGAAACATACGAGTAATTTTGAAAAGGCAATAGCATTCGCCGGAGAACATTTGGATGAACCGTTGGCATCGGATTTTAAGAAAATATTTTGGGATGTAGAAGTTGGAAGGTTTTCTAATGTTAAAGAAAGTATGGATAATTATTTGGAAACATGGAGAGATTATTCTTTAGAGTTTATTGAGGCATTCCATTTAATTGAATCCAGTTTATTTGAGCCATCGGAATCTAGAAGAGTTGCTTTTTTAGAAAAATCTTTGCAAGTTATTTTAGATGGTGTTTATGATAAGATGTTAAAATATACGCATAATGTAAAAGCACCCTTGACAAATTTATATATGTTAGGAATTGTTTTGCCAACGTTATCTTTGGCTATTTTGCCTTTGGCGTCTACAATGTTGGGTGAGGGGTTGAAGTGGTATGATCTATTTGTTATTTTTAATTTGCTTGTTCCCTGTTTTGTAATTTTTATGACGGGAAAAATTGTTTTAGAAAGACCGGGTGGATATGGTGAAGCTTCTATGTTGTCTAAGAATCCATTATATTATAAATATGCAAGTTTGAAACCATATGTTACATCTTCTTTGATTGCATTTCCATTAATTTTGATGGGACTTTTTCCGTTAATATGGGCATTCACGCCTTTGAGAAGTTTGTTTCCTAATGCTCCTTTGGATCCAACTTTTGGTCAGTTGGGTTTAGGATTTTTGGGAGAAAATACAGGTGCTTTTGGCATTACTATTCAGGATAAAATAGTTTATGGTCCAATGGGAACGCTTTCACTTTTGCTTTCACTTCTTGTGCCATTGGGGATTGCTCTGATTTTTATAATTGCAAATTCTATAAGAACAAAAGAACTTTTAGTTGAAAGAGATAAATATAAAGAAGTGGAGGCAGAATTTACATCTTCACTTTTTCAATTGGGAAATAGATTGGGCGACGGGAATCCTCCAGAAATTGCTTTTGCGAAAGTTATAGAATCTACGAAGGGAACTTCTACGGAAGGATTTTTCAGATTGGTTAATCAGAATATACAGCAGTTGGGAATGTCGGTGGAGCAGGCATTATTTAATCCAAAAAGAGGAGCTTTGATTTTTTATCCTTCACATTTAATTGAAACATCTATGAAAATTTTAGTTGAATCTTCCAAGAAAGGTTTGCAAGTGGCAGCAAGAAGCTTAATGTCTATTTCGGATTATGTAAAAAATATTAGGAAAATTGACGACAGATTGACAGATTTGTTGGCAGATATTATTTCTGATATGAAGTCTAATATGACATTTTTAGCACCATTGCTTTCGGGAATTATCGTCGGTTTATCTGGAATGATTACCTCAATATTGGCTAGTTTATCTAAGGTGGTTAGTGTTGGGGCAGGGGGTGCTGCAAATATTGGCGGTGGTGTTGGTGGAATTTTAACTTCTTTTTTTAAGATAACTGGAATGATTCCTCCTTATTGGATACAGGTTTCGGTGGGGTTATATTTAGTTGAAATAATATTTATATTAACTGCTACATTGGTTACAATTAAATCTGGAAAGGATGATTTGCAAACAACTGCTGAAATTGGTGAGAATTTAAAAGTGGGAATATCTCTTTATTTAATTGTATCTTTCCTCGCAATTTTAGGGCTGTCTTTGCTAGGTGCAACGGTTTTAAAGGGATTCAGTTAATAAGATAATAAACAGTAGAGTAATAGCGGTTCTATTATTTTGCAAATAAATATAAAACAGGCACCACAAGGGTGTCAGCTCGGCAGAAGGCAAAAGGGCAGAACTTCGATTCAGCAATTTTTGCAATTAAATATAAAACAGGCACCACAAGGGTGTCAGCTCGGCAGAAGGCAAAAGGGCAGAACTTCGATTCAGCAATTTTTGCAATTAAATATAAAACAGGAGGCAAAAAATGGACTACGGATATCCGGAAAAAAGAAAAAATAAGAAAGATGATAGAAAGAAGAGGCAGCTTCGTGCTTTTAAGCGAGGTGGAAGATTTCGTTCTATGAATATTTCTGAGCAGGATAAAAAATGATAGCCTTAATTATGTTAAGTCATTCTGTTTTTACAAATAAATATAGTCAGTTTGGTAAAAAATGAATTTTATTTTTATTGTTTGTCTAGTCGGATTGGTTTTAGCTGTGTTTCAGGATTTTAAAAGACGAGAAATAGATGATTGGTTAAATTTATTTTTGTTGTTTTCGGGAATTTTAGTTATTTTATTATTTAGAGAATATAATATTGCTAGTTTGGGTTTTTTTATTTTTTTGACGGCAGGAATTTCCTTTTTGTTCACCAAGGGGAGAGTATTCTCAGGCGGGGATTCTAAATTGTTATTTGCGCTTTCTCCATTTTTTTATAGTTTTAATTTTGTATCATCTTTTTTTAATTTTGGAATATTTATTTTTTTACTTTTGTTATCAGGAAGTATTTATGGTGTTGTCTATTCTTTATTCTTCTTTATTAAAAACTTTTCAAAAGTTAAAAAATATTTTTTACAGATATTGTCTAAAAAATATTCAATTGGTTTTTTTATATTGGCTTTTATTTTTCTAGTGTTAGGTTTTTTTGATTATTTTTTTATTTTATTCGCTGTTTTTATTTTATTTATTATTATTCTTTTCAGTATAACTTTATCTTTAGATAAGAATGTGATGAATTTTGAGCTTTCTACAAGAGATTTGTGGGAAGAAGATATTTTAACTAGGGACTTAAGGGTGGGAAAAATTATTTTTAAATCTGGAAAGAGATTAAATTCTGATCAGGTGGATTTTTTAAGAAAGAAAAATTTGAGGTGTATAATAAAAGATGGTATTCCTTATGCTCTTTCTTTTTTAATTGCATTTATTTTTTATGCTTTTAGGAATAAATTATTTTCTTATTTTTTTTAGTAAGGTTTTTAAATACCAATTCATAGTAGTAATTAAGAGATGGTGATATGAGAGAAGAAAAAGAGTTTAAGCAGGAATTTATTAAGACAAATATTAGAGGTTTTGATGATTTGATTGGTGATGGTATTCCTAAAGGTAGTTCTGTTTTAGTTGAGGGTGGTCCAGGAAGTGGAAAAACTATTTTTTGTCTTGAAGTTGCAAAGAAAATGTGTGACAAGGGAAAAAAGGTTTTATACATGAGCTTTGAGGAGCCAGAATATAGATTAAAGCATCACATGGAATCTTTTGGTGCGAATGTAAAAGAGTATGAGAAAAAGGGATTGTTATATGTTAAAAGATTTAATGCTTTAGATATTGCTAGAAGCGTAGAAGCTCTTTTATCCGAGGCTAAAAAAGAATTATTGATTGATGTACAGCCAGTTTTAATTCCTGGAGAATTTAAGGCAGATGTTGTTCTTATTGATTCTTTATCCTCTATTTCGTCTGCGTTTTCTGGAGAAGAATCTCGTTTCAGAATTTATATGGAACAGTTATTTAGATATTTAGAAGCACATAATATGACTTCATTTTTAATTAGAGAGGTATCAAATCCTTCACACGTTGGAGTAACTTTTGTTGAAAAGGGCGAGGCTGTTTCATTCTTATCTGATGGAATTATTGCAATTTACAATGTATTTTACAAGGGCGGAGCAAGAAAAAGAGCATTAGAGGTTATAAAGTTAAGAGGAGCTAATATTGATAGAAGAATTGTGGAGATAGAGATTAAAAAGGGCGAGGGTTTTGTGGTACATAAGGAAAAAACTCTAAAGGGCGATTATCTTTTAACATAAGAATATTTTTAGACGAGTGATTAATTTTTTGGAAATTGTCAAATTTGTTTTGATATATGTAAGTTAGTAGTTAACTTAATGCTATTTGTTTTTCAAAATATATTAAATCCACTTTAATCTAAGAGGTATTTTTGGTAATTCTTGTTTTTTTTCTGGTTCTTTTGGTGGGAGGGGAATTTCTGGTATTTTTTTCTGCTCCTCGGTGCTGACACCTACAGGCGCTTCCTCTTTTTCTTTTTTTTCTCCAGATAGTTCTTGCTGAAGTTTTGCAAGCTCTTCTTCTGTGACTTTTTTTCTTTCTGTTTCATTTCCATAGATTGGAATAATTTCTATAATGGCGTGAGTCATAATTTCATTTTTAGATAATTTAATTTCTTTTGGGTTTAATTTTTTCATAAGAATTTCTGAAACCTTTTTTGCAAAATCCAGGGAATCTTCTTTTATTTCTGCAAGTGTGGTGTGTTTTTTTGGTATTATAAGAACGTCTCCTTTACTTAGAGGATTTAGTTCTAGTATGGCCACGTAGTGTTCGTTTTCACTTATTTTATAGGATTTTAGTTTATTTTCTGCTATGGCGCAAAAAATACAAGAGGGCTTTTCTTCTTCCTTATCATCGTTTTCTTCTAGGTGGTCTAGTTTGTTTTCTTGAACAAATTGTTCCATTTCCTCATTACCCATAGAAATAATTTTGTGTTTCATCATTTTTCTTTGATCTTCTGGAAAATTTTCTAGTTGCTTGAGAAGTTGTAGCTTAATATTTTGCGTTTGTTCATCGTTTAACATAAATGAAATAAGAATCTGAAGATTTTAAAGGTTGTGAATTATCTTTTAGTTAATCATATGACCAGTGTTTTGACAGAGTTGTCAACTTAACTTCGTCAAATTGTTTTGATTATGCACGCAACTCCGTTGCGTGAGTTTGGAGTGACTACGTAGTGGCTGATGGGTTTTTTAATAAAGTTTAGAGAATTCAGAATTATTATTTTATAAAATGAAAAATTGTATTGTGAGAATTTAAAACTATTTTATTTATTCAACTGCTCTTCTGTAGTCAATAACGGAGACCGAGGAAACGCCTTCTATTTTTGCTAAATTAGCTTCCATGATTTCTCCAGATTTGTCTTCAGTTAGTCTGACGCTTATAATAATAGCCTTTAGTCCGAATGCAATGTCTTCTATTTCAAAATTAGTTGTTTTTCCGCCATAGGATTCAATGCTGGTTTTCGCATCTGTTTTCATTTTCTCTAAATCTATAGAAGGAGATTCGGGCATTAATTTTATTTTAAATAAAGCTGTTCCTATGCTCATCTTAAGGTCCCTCGAATCCGCAAACACATTTGTAGTTTACTGGGAGGTTTCTGCATTTTTCACATCGGTATAAATCTTTATTGCATTTTGGGCAATGAAATTTTACACAATTTTGTGTTTCTTTTTCGCAGCTTGTACATTTTACCATAGCATAGACTTGAGATTTTGGTTTATAAAGGTTTTGGGGTGAAAAAATGAGTGTTATATTATATAAATTCTTAAAAAGGTGAGGGTTTTATGATTATTATGGAGCAATCAGATCTGAAAAGGGTTTGTAAATATGCGTTGTTTGAATCGGGAAGAAGAGGAGAGAGAGCGATTTGTAGTTGTGAGGAAAGACGGAAGACGGGAACTTATCATTGCGAGGGAATGAGGTATATTCCTACGGGACATAGTGGTGATGATACTGTTATAGATTTAGAAAAGATGGTTTCTTGTAAGTATAGAGCTCTTTAAATTTAATATACTTTTAAACAACAATGAGTTCTTTTTCTTTATCCGCAAGGGATGACCTTTAGCCTCAAAAGAAAAATTTCTCTAAACAAAAAGAAACGTTTTTGTCAATTTTGCAGGTCTTCAAATTGTCTTTTTACTATAACAATACTTAAAAATGCCAGATGTTGATTTAATTTATGCCAGAAAATTATGAGCTATTAATTGAACGAATTGCGAGTTCTGCTAATGTCGATAAATTTGAGATAGAGAAAAGAGTTGAGGCGAGAAGAGCAAAGCTTTCTGGGTTAATTTCTAAAGAGGGAGCAGCACAGATTATTGCGGCTGAATTGGGGGTTAGATTTGATAATGTGCAGTTAAAAATTTCTGAGTTAATGGGTGGAATGAAAAAAGTTAATCTTGCTGCGAAGGTGATAAATATTTTTCCGGTAAGAAGTTTTGATAAGAATGGTAGAAAGGGCAAGGTTGCTAATTTTATCGTTGCTGATGAGACTGGAAATACAAAAGTTGTTTTGTGGGATACAAATCATATTGATTTAATCGAGAAGGGAGAAATAAAACAAGGCGATGTTATTGAAATTGGAAATGCTTCAACGAGAGAAGGAGAGATTCACTTATCTGGATTTTCAGAATTGAAAAAAAGTTCTAAAACGATTGAGGGAGTTAAGACTGAGAGAAATTATAGCGAGAAGGCGATAGATAGTTTGCAGGAGGGTAGTGGTGTTAATGTTCGGGGAGTGGTGGTTCAGGTTTTTACTCCAAGATTTTTTTCTGTTTGTCCTGAGTGTGGAAAGAAGGCAAATGCTGAGGCTGATGGCTTTTCTTGTTTGGAACATGGAAAAATTTCTCCGAGAGAAAGAGCATTATTGAATTTTGTTATTGATGATGGAACGGAAAGCTTGAGAGTGGTTTTGTTTTCAGATCAGCTTGAGAAATTAATTCCCATGGATAAATTAAAAGATGGAATGGCATTCATTGATTTTAAGACGGACTTTTTAGGAACAGAGATTTTTGTTAAGGGTGTCGTAAAGAAAAATGCTTTGTTTAATAGTTTAGAGCTTTCGGGACAGGATATCTCGAGGGTAGATCCGGAATTGTTGGCCCAGCAGTTGGAAAAAAAATAATAGGAATGTATTTAAATTAAGAAATTTTGTTATCTCTATGAGGTGGTTGAATATACTATTTGTAGCTTTTGCATTTTTAGCATTTAGTGCTAGTTTTGTATTTGCAGAAGGAAATTTAACACAGGAGCAGGTCGCTGCAAATTGCTTGAACGAATCTTCATATATTATTTCTGATTTGACCAATTATAATGTTTCTAGCAATCGTTTTAATGATTATTATTCAAAAGCAGGGGATCTTTATGCTGCTCAGTTGATTATTCAGACGAGAAAGGGTAAGGTGGATTTTACACAGGTCATAGTTTATTGTGATCAGATAAAGAAAATGCATAGTACGGCAATTAATGCCTATGATGTTTTTAGAGTGTTTTTAAACTTCTATAATGAAACAGTGGATAAGAATATGAATACGTCTTCTATTGATGTTATTATTAATCAAATTAATGCAGAACTTGTTGGAGAAAGATATGAGAATGTTGCAACCCTGGTGGATACAGGATATATTGAAATAACGTCAGTAAAATCAGAACAAACTGCCCTTGCCTTAGCTTATAAAACAACTACTAAAAATTTAAAGGATTTTTTTAAGGAAAATTGGATTTCTTTATCTGTAGCATTCGTTCTTCTTTTATTGTTTTATTTGTTTTATCGTACGAAAATTACCGAGTGGATATTAAAGGGAAAATTAGATTCTTTAACCTTAAGAAGAGTGACGTTAAAAAAATTAATGGAGGATGCGCAGAGAGATTATTTTCAGACTGGCAAGCTTTCGGAAGCAGATTATAGAATTAGGATAAAGAATTTTGCAGATTTAATTAGAGATATAGATAGACAAATTCCATTGATACAGAAAGACTTGATGAATTATAATAGAAAGGACGAGCTTAAAAAACTTGAAGAAAGAGACAAGAAGAGAAAGTGAGATGTTATTGCGGACTCATTTGACTATTGCTGTTTTTTGTTTTTTGTTTTTATATAATTATTTGCCAGGTAATAAAATTATATTTGGAATTGCTTTTTTGATTGCGACTTTTTTGGTTGATATAGATTCTCGAAAGAGTAAAGCAGGTAATCATTGGTATCTTAGGCCGTTTCAATTGTTTGTTTCTCATCGTGGCGTGTTGCATAGTTTGTTGTTTGGATTTATTTTGTCTTTGTTTCTATTTTTTATTAGTCAGGATTTTGGAGTTGGATTTTTCTTTGGTTATGTTTTACATTTGTTAGTCGATTGTTTTACTACTCAGGGAGTGAGTTTATTTTGGCCGGTTGACTTAAAAATTAGAATTTTTGGAATTCGAAGTGGTGGTTTGATAGAGCAAATTATTTTTGTCTTGGTTTTATTGACGGATGTATGGTTGATAATTAATTGGGCTTTTTTTTGACGCATTTGTCGATTTCACTTTTGTCATGAAATCAATTATTTAATCTTCCGTGCTGTTCGCACGGAGTTGCGAGTGACTATTTTATAAAATATATTTCACGATTATTTCTCTTTTGGGTTTGTTTTAATTTTATCATTACTTTTGTGTAGCATATTTCTCGACGAAAAGAGACGCTGTAAAATAGATTTTGAACCACATAAATCTTTATAAAGAAAACGTGGCATAATTTTTTTATGGTTGAGAAAAAAGATGATGAGGCACACGCGGGTGTCAGCTCTGATGAGCAGAAAGATAAGAAAGCCAAGAAAGCCAAGAAGGAAGATTCTGAAGATGAAGTTGAAAGCAAAAAATTAACAGATGTTCCTGGTATTGGTCCTGGTGCTGCTGCGAAACTTGAAGCTGCCGGAATTTATGATTTAATGGGATTGGCCGTAATGGGTCCTTCTGAATTGGCTGAGATGGCTGGAATGGGAGAGGCTGTTGCGAGAAAGGCAATTCAAGCTGCTCGTTCGATGATGAATTTAGGATTTTCGGATGGTTTAGAATTCGCAGAAAAAAGAAAAGAGGTAGGTAATATTACTACAGGTAGTAAGAATTTAGATAATCTTCTGGGTGGAAAAGGGTTAGAGACAAAGTCCATTACTGAGGCTTTCGGAGCTTTTGGTTCAGGGAAGACTCAGTTGGCGTTGTCTTTGACAGTGAATGTTCAGTTGCCAATTGAACAGGGCGGATTAAATGGTAAGGCAGTTTTTATCGATACTGAAGGAACATTTAGACCGGAAAGAATTAGACAGTTCGCTGCAAGATATAATGCAAATTCCGATAAGGTTTTGAAAAATATTTTAGTTGCTAGAGCATTTAATTCAGATCATCAGATTTTATTGATGGATAAAATTGCAGAGCTTATTAAGAATGGCGAGCCAATAAAGTTAATTGTTATCGATTCTTTAACTGCGCATTTTAGAGCAGAGTTTGCCGGAAGGGGAATGTTAGCAGATAGACAGCAGAAGTTAAATAAATATTTACATAATTTAATGAAAATTGCAGAAAGTTATAATTTGGCTGTTTATGTTACAAATCAGGTAATGGCTGACCCGGCTCAAATGTTTGGAGATCCGACAAAGGCTGTTGGTGGAAATATTGTTGCTCATGCTTCAACTTACAGAATGTATTTGAGAAGAAGTAAGAAGGATACAAGAGTAGCAAAATTAATAGATTCACCAAACTTGCCAGATAATGAAACTGTTTTCTCAGTTGATACAGATGGTTTACACGACGTAGTAGTTGACTAAAAATAATAAGAAAAATAAGTTATGATCAATGGGTTGTTGAAACCAATAGAAGAGTGAATGATATTTTCGGAGTTGCGAAAAATATTGGTTTAAAAAATATTTCTGCTGGAGACGATAGCTTAATTGTTAGAGATGATAAATATAATGTAACTTTTTATGTAAGTTTATTTCCAGGGTATATTACTTATTGTTTCCCTGATGCTTTGGATAATCCGAAGAGATTGGAATCTTCTAACGGGCTTGCTTTAAAGTTAGCTGAAGAATTAGAGAAGAGTGAATTGGGTGGATGGACAGTGGTAGATAGTTCTTTATAATAGGCAACTAGAGTCTTTAGGAAATTGTCAAATTTTTTCATGAAAAATTTGTTTATATTATAAGCTCGCTGCTCGCTCGCAGTTATGAAATGCGGAAGTATTTTTCTATTCTTTATTTTTCTTATAATTTATATGATATATTCTAACTATTGAAAATTATTATAAAGCGTTAATCCGAATTATAATTTATTAAAATGGAAACCAAAAAAATATTTGCTGTGTTGTTGATTTTTTCTATGATATTTTTTTCGTCTATGGCGAGCGCAGCTGTTAGACTTTATGACGATTTTAATGGAAATGTTGCGAGTTCAGACATTTGGCATATTCCCACTTGGGTTTCTCCTAATGATGGAACATTTCTTGGTCGAACGCAATTTAGATGTTCGCAAAGTTCTTTACTTCCTAGTTCTCAAAATAGTAATGCGCTAATTACATTGCAATCTTATAATCCAACTGGTTTTTCTTTTTATGGTACGGATTTAGTTAGTGATAAAAGTTTTTCAATAAAAACAGGTTTGGATATAAAAGTTCGTGCGAGAATGATTGCAACTAAGCCAGGAATTGTTGGTGGAATTTTTTTGTATGATTTAAAAAACGGAAGCAATACACTTCATGATGAAATAGATTTTGAGCTTTTGACTAATTCGCCTAATGGAGTTAATACAAATATTTATGATAATGAACCATTGGGCGTAGGGCATCCGAAGTTCGTTAATTTCTCTTCAGGAACAATAAATGATTTCCATACATATGAGATTAAATGGTTTCCGGATAAAGTTATTTGGTACGTAGATGGAAATGTAGTTAGAAGAGAAAAAGTTAATGTGCCTTCTGGTCCAATGCATTTACATCTTAATATGTGGGCTCCGGGTGTAGAGTGGGCTGAGGCATATAGCCCGAAAATACAACCAACAAGTAAGAATTCAAATCAGGTTTTTACAATGAAGGTTGCTTGGATTGATGTGCAACCGATATAATTAGGGTTTATTGAGGGGTATTTATTTCTATAAAGTTTATAAAGTCTGATGTTTATTATTTTTTATGAAAAGAGAGCAGAGGAGGCAGATGAGTAAGAACTATATTTATGGAGTTATTTTTTTAATCATTTTAGTTATTGCAATCCTTGCAGTTTGTAACAATTTTTCATCTACGGGTAATGCTATTTTTTCTATAAAACAGGATTATATTGTCGGAGAAAATTTAGAAGGAGTAGTTAAGCTTTCTATGAAGGCGGGTGAATTGATTCCTGTTAATTCTATTTTAAGAGTTTCTTTGGGGAATTATTCTAATGATTATATTTTTAGAGATTTGATAAATGAACAATCTTTGAATGGAAAATTTTATGCTGAGGGAATTGCGCTTTCGGATTCAGGAGAGGGTTTTGGAGTTGCGGGTAAAAAAATAACTTATCCTGAGGTTGATTTTAAATTAGCTGTAACATGTTCTGGCTTTGATGAAACTCCCGTTGTGGAAAATAATCCAGAGGGGAATATTAATGAGAATGTGGAAGAAGCTTTCAATACGGAATTTCCTGTTGTTCCAGTTTTAGAAGAAACTTTAGCTAATGAAGTCCCTACTGTTCCTGTTATTGAAGAAACTTCAGTTGTTGAAACTCCCATTGTTTCAGAAACTTCTTCAGAGAACATTCCCTCTCCTCCGGTAGTCGAGGGAAGTGCTGCTCCCGAAGCTTCTGTTGAAGAATCTGTAAATTTAATTTCTGGAAATGTTATTGCTCCTACTGGTTTTAAAGTTGATGGAAAGGCTAGTAAAGAAAAAGATTTCGAATATAATTTAGATTCAGGATGTGTTGCTGAAATTATTGAGGGAAGTGCAAGTGTTGCTGATGCTGTTTTAGGTTTAAGTGTTGTGGATGGAAAGGTAATTATTAAAACTAATTATGAAAAAGAAGAAAGTGGATTTGGTGAAGATTATTTGGGAGATATTGCGAAGACAATAGCTTTAGATTTGAATATATTGAATTTGAGTGTGAGTGATAATTTATTGAGTATCGAATTGGTTTATGAGGGAATTGATTTTGCTAAAATAGAAAAGCAAATTTATGTTCATGAAAATGCGCCTTTGGAAAATGAAACAGTGATAGATAAGGCGGTTAATGATAGTTTGTCTAATTTAAGTTTTGTGGGAGAAATTCCAACGATAAGAATTAAATCTGGTGAAAATTATAGCTTGGATTTGGGTAAATATTTTGTGGGAGCGGAGAGTTATGAATTGAGTTTAAATAATTTTAGTGTGGTTTTTGAAAATAATATTTTGACATTAATACCCGAGGAAGACTTTAGAGGAGTTAGAAGAGCTAATATTGTTGCCTATGGTTCGGTGGGTCAGGTTGAGAGTAATGATTTTAATGTGATGGTTTCTTCGGGAAATATAAATGTTAAAACAGAAAGAGGGCAGATTAAGGTTGGCGAAAAGGTAAAATGGACACAAAATATTTCTCTTGATGTGCCTGAGCAAATTACTGTTCAGCTGCCAGCTAGTGCGGAAAATATTAGTGTGAGTGATATTGAAAATTCTGATGTAAAAACAAGTGGTTTATTGACGGGAAATGTGGTTATTTCACTTGAACAAAAAGAGCCTACACTGATTGAGAAAATTTCTGGAAAAATTTCTGATTTCTTTAAAAATTTAATGACAGGTAAAGTTGTGAGCGAAATAGATGTTTCTTCGTCTGCAGATTCTCAGTATTTTGTTGAGTTGGTTATTGATCAGAATTCCACAGAATATAGTATAGAATATTATACTGAAGCTCCGGTTTCTTTTGAGAATGAAACGAGTTATGGAAAACAGGTTGTTATTTCTGCTGCTGATGAATTGAACTATACTGATGTTTTATCTTTTACAAATATTTCTGAGATATATAATATAGGTGAAGAGGGGAATATTAGTGTTTACTGGGTTGAAGAAAATCAGTATGTTCCTTTTGATGCGTATGATATGGATGGAAATGGGAAGTTGGATTATATTGAATGGATAACGCCGCATTTGAGTGATCAGAGTTTTGATATTAGTTATGGAACATACCCGCTTAATTTAACAGTTTCTTGTGATGCAGAGTGTCCATTAGACCCAGATCCTTCTGGATCATACATGTTTTCGGGATATCATGGGGGTTATCCAATGTATAACCGAAGCGATTCGGAATTTAATATTTGGGCAACTGCGATTAATTATGTTTTAACAAATTCGTCAGACTTTGTCACATCAGCTACATATAATTCTTGGATGGATGATTTTAATGATTTTAATGTTACGGGTATATATACTGCTGCTCCAGGCAGAACAGGAAATGTAAGTGTGAGTGTTGTTGTTCCCGATACTTATTATATAATTTATGATTGCACGAATATCATCTTCCCAGGAACTTACACATTGAATCAAAGTATAACAACAACAGAAAATTGTTTTAATATAGCTGCGGATAATGTTATAATAGACGGGAATGGATTTACAATAAGTGGAGATTCTGTTGGTAGTGATTGGGGGATTATTGTTGATTCTGGTTTGAGTGGTGTTTCTATAAAAAACATGACAATTGAAGGTTTCGGAGATTTAAGTTTGGTTGGTGGTGGCTCAATTAGTTTTGGAAGAATGGAGCTTACATCTGGGCCTTCTTTTAGTACGATTAGTGATATAAATATTATAAATTCAAATTATTTTGGGATATTTGTTTTTGGTAATAATAATAACTTAAGTAGAATTTCGGTTAGTTACGGGGTGGAGGCGGGAATAAATTTATTTGGCTCAAATAATATACTGGAGGATAGTAGTGTTCATGGAGTTGCTGGTTTCCCAGGATTATTTTACGGAGGAATTGTAACCGAGCAGAATAATATAATAAGAAACGTGGATGTATCCAATAGTGATATTGGCTTGAGTGTTTTGGGAAGCGGAAATCAAATTGAAAATGTTGTTGCAAATTCTAACTCTGTAAATGGTATTTATTTATATTCAGCAAACAGTAATGTTTTAGATAATGTAACTGCAAATTCTAATTCGGAGGAGGGTATTTATATAGAAAGTTCTAAATATAATAATCTTAGCAATATTATTGCGAACGAGAATGAGCGTGGTATTTCTTTGTATAATTCAACTAATAATGTTTTGACGAACATAATTACTTCTAATAATTTGAATTTTGGTATTGATGTTTCTTCAACTATAGATGGCGTTACTATTGGTGAAAATTCTGGGAATATCTTTTCTGATGTAGTTTCAGAACAGAATGGGCGTGATGGAGTTTCAGATATTATGGGTATAGGTAATGTTTTCTCAAACATAACTGTAAATTCAAATGGCTATGTGGGTCTCCATTTATATTATAGTTCAAATAATAATTTATCTGATATAAGTGCGAATTTAAATAATTGGACAGGGATTTATTTAGAATCTAGTTTAAATAACAATTTAGGTGGAGTGTCTGGTGGTAATTTAGATGATGATGTTTGGTGTTTAAATTCCAGTGTGAATACAAATAATGGATTGATCTTTACAACTCAACGTGGCTGTGATTCGTGGCTTATGCATGGATCTGGAACTGCTGGAGATCCTTATCAAATAGATTCTTGGGCTGCTTTAAATGCGACTAGAAATAATTTAACTGCGTATTATATTTTAACTGCGAATTTATCTTCTGAAACTGCGGGTTATGTCGGCTTGGGAGATAGTTGGGTGCCGATTGGAGGATGTGGACCAACGGATGGAGAGTGTTTTTTGGGAGACTTGTCTTATTCTTTTTCTGGTAATTTTGATGGGCAGAATAATACTATTTCGGATATAAGCAGAAGTGGTGAAAATATGGTCGGATTTTTTGGTTTTATAACGGGAAATGTTTCTAATATTGGGCTGATTAATGTTTCTTTTAGTAGTTATGGAGATATAGTTGGCGGTCTTGTTGGGTATCAAGTTGGCGGAACAATTTCTAATTCATATATAACTGGAGAAGTGAGAGGTCATTATTGGACTGGCGGTCTTGTTGGGTATCAAGTTGGCGGAACAATTTCTAATTCATATTCAACTGGAATCGCCTATAGCAATGGAGATTGGACTGGCGGTCTTGTTGGACAATCTTCTGGAATAATTTCTAATTCATATTCAACAGGATATGTCCAGGGAAATGGTGACTACGTTGGCGGTCTTGTTGGACAATCTTCTGGAACAATTTCTAATTCATATTCAATAGGAGATGTAGATGTTGGTTCAGATTATGTTGGTGGTCTTGTCGGATATCAAGCATCAGGAACAATTTCTAATTCATATTCAATTGGAATAGTATATAATGGAGACGTTAACTATGGAGGCCTTGTAGGATTATCTTCGGGCACGATTACTAATTCTTATTACAATTCTGAAACTTCGGGGCAATCAGATAATGATGGAAGAGGAGTACCGAAGACAACTGTGCAGATGAAAAATATTTTTACTTATGATGTTGGTGGTTGGAATATTAGTTCTAATGTGACTGACGTTAATAGCTATCCATATTTAGCATGGCAGGCTGCGAATAATGATTATGTTTGGATGATTAATCAGGCTCCATCTTTTGATATTGTTGATTGTGGATATCTAAATAGTGCAGGAGAATATAATCTTTTGAATGATATTTCTGCTGGTGAAGGAAATGATTGTTTAATTATTAGAGCTGATGATGTTACAATAAACGGAAATGGATTTACAGTAACGGGAAATGTGAATGCGACGAATAATTCAATAAATGATTATTATGGCGATGGTACTTTAATGAATGGATATGGGGCTTATGGTGGACTTATTTTAAATAATATTACAATTATTGGAAATGTTAGTTTGATTGGAGGCAATGGGGCTGCTCCTTTAGGCGGTTCAGGAAATGGGGGAAGCGTGACCCTGAATAATTCGAATGTATCATTTATTAATTCTTATGGGGGGATTGCATACGGTGATACTGTTGGAAGTGGTGGTGCTGTTACTTTAATTTCTTCAAATGTTAGTGGGATTAATTCTTATGGTGGCATTGATTCACAAGATTTTATGGGGTATAATTCGGCGGGAGGAGGAAACGGGGGTTTGGTGGTAGCTAATTTCTCAATTATATCTGGTAATATTAATACTTTTGGAAGAGGTAATATGGTCTTTATAGGGGGAGGAGGGAATGTTTATTTGTTTAATTCTAGTGCTCAAAATATTAGTGCTAATGCCCCCTTTGCTGACAACAAGGGTATTCCAAGTTATGCAGAATTAATTAATTCAAATGCTTCTTTCGTTGATGTAAGTGATATGGGCGCTTCTTTTGGAAGCTGTGATGCGGGTTTGGTTACTTTGAGAAATTCAAATGTTGAAAATATTCTTTCTTTTGGAGGATATTCGGGAGGAGAAGTTTTAGGTGGTTGTTCTGGTGGAGAAGTTAACTTACTTGATGGATCTAGTGCAACTTTAATAGATGTTCATGGAGGAGGGGGTTCAGGAGATGGTGGCTCTGGCGGGATAATTACATTAAATTATTCTATACTAAATTCTGGTTGGGCGATAAATGTTTCTGGAGGAATTGGTCTTGAGGTCAATGGCACAGACGGTGAAGTAAATTATTTATTGTATGATTGTTCTTCTGATTTAAGCTATGGGAGTCCTGTAAGATATGATTTACAAAATAATATTACTGGAGATTGTAATGTTCGAGGAGATAATGTTACGATTGATGGAAATGGATTTACGATTACTGGGAATGTTAATGCTGCTAGGTTGGAAAATCAGTATTGCACAGCTTTAAATTCAGATTCATGTTCTGAACCGGGATTTATTATTGTTGGTTTTAATTTAAGTACAGGAAATGGCTTTGATGCTTTTACTAATTTAGTTTTGAATAATTTAATAATTGATGGGAATGTGTATGCCTTGGGAAGTAGTTCTCAGACGGTTAGTGATGGTTATACTCTGATTGGAGGCAATGGGGGAAATGGAGGATTTGTGAATATTAGTTTTTCAAATATTAATGAGATTTATACTAGTGGAGGACCTGGAGGTGTTGGGGATGAATCTTTGGATAGCGGTGGTGCAAGTGGTCAGATAGCTATGAGCAACTCTATTGTGGGGAATATTATTGCGAATGGTGGAGCCGGCTGGGGATATGGAGGTAGTAGCGGGAACAGTTCTCCTATTGGTATTTTTAATTCTTCCGTAGGTTCTGTCTCTGCAAGTAGTAGCTCTGAAAATAATTGTAATGGTGGAAATGGCGCTGCAATAAATATTACTCTGTCAAATATAACTGGAAATATTAATGCGAATGGAGGAGAGAATATTCTTTCTCCATTGTCATTATCATCTTATTGTAATCCTGGCAGCGGGTTATCTATCAACATGGTTTCTTCAAATATGGGTGGAAACATAAGCGCAAACGGAGGAGATTCTATTTATAGCAATGGTGGAAATGGCGCAATAATAAATATAACTTCTTCAAATATTTCTGGAAGTATAAATGTTAGCGGAGGAGATGGAGGCATAGGTGGCTCAGGCGGTGCAATTATGATAGTAAATTCAAATATAACAGCAATAATTTCCGATGACGGAGATTATGGTAATGGTCCAGCAATATCAAGAGGAGGAGATGTTGTAATTGGTGGTTCGAGGATAATGTCGGTATCTGCTCAGGGAGGAGATGGTATTAATGGAGGAGATAGTTCTGCTGGCGGAAATGTTAGAATTATTAATTCAATTATAGAAAACGTTACAACTGCTGCGGGTAATTGGATGGTTGGTAGTGGAAATTCTGGAAAAAATGGCGGAGCTGTTAATGTGATCAATTCGACTATTGCTTTTATAAATACAACAGGGGGCTCGGGGGCGTATGGTTCTGCTAGCGGAAATGCTGGAGCAATAAATATTTCTTTGTCAAATATAACAGGAGATATTGTTGCAAATGGAGGAATAGGAGAGATTGGCGGATCTTATCCTGCTAGTGGCAATGGTGCAACAATAGATATCTCTTCTTCGAATATAACTGGAAAGATAGATGCTTATGGTGGCGATTCTTTTGCCAGTAGTGGCGGAAATGGCGCAGGTATAAATATTACTTCATCTAATGTGACTGGAAGTATTAATAATTATGGCGGAAGTTCTAATGAAGGACTTGCTGGAAACGGCGGAATAATAAATATTAATTCTTCAAATATCTCTGGAAATATAAATGCTTATGGTGGAAATTCAGAGTATGCTACTGCCGGAAGTGGTGCAATAATAAATATTAATTCTTCAAATATCTCTGGAAATATAAATGCTTATGGTGGAAATTCTTTTGCTATTAGTGGCGGAAATAGCGCAGCAATAAATATAATTTCTTCAAATATGTTAGGAGATATAAATGCATACGGAGGCATATCTTTTGGTGGTAATGGCGGAAACGGCGCAGCAATAACTGCAACATCTTCAAATGTAACTTCAATTGCTGCATATGGAGGAGCGGGGGGCACAGCAAGCGGATATGGTGGCGTTGTGACCTTGATATATTCTCGTGTTAATTTAAGTGGTGGAATAAATATTGGAGACGGATATTCTTCTGATGAATCAACGAGAAATATATTGTTTAGACAAAGTGTTCTGTTTAATGAATTTGGAGAATTAAAATATTTAACTAATTTTTCTACGAGATATTCCGTATTGCCTTTGGGGATGGTGCAAATAGGAAATGATTTTGCATATGTTAATTCGGATGTTACTCCTGCTACGAGCCTGAACAGTTCAGCAAATGTAACTTTGAATTTGTCGAGTTTTGAATTTGTTAATCCTCAAATATTGAAAGACGGAGTTCTTTGTGTTGCTCCAGGATGTAATATTTTAAGTCATAACAGGACATCGGAAATAATTAAGTTTAATGTTTCTTCTTGGTCGAATTATACAATTAGTGAAACTACTTTCGCAGCAGGAAGTGGAACTGCTGGAGATCCTTATCAAATAGATTCTTGGTATAGTTTGAATGCTGTAAGAAATAATTTATCTGCGTATTATATTTTGACTGCAAATTTATCGTCGGCAACGCAATATTATAGCGGAATTGGAAATAGTTGGGTACCGATTGGAAACTCTACGATAGGATATGAGTTTTCCGGAAATTTTAATGGTCAGAATAATACTATTTCAAATTTGAAGATTAATTTGCCGTCTACATTTAATGTTGGTTTATTTGGAGGGTCTTCTGGCGATATTTCTAATCTTGGATTGATTAATGTAAATATAAGTGGTTCAGATGTTGTTGGTGGTTTGGTTGGGTACCAGACTGGAGGAACAGTCTCTAATTCGTATTCGACGGGAAATGTGACGGGTGTTGGTGTTGGGACAGGTGGCTTGGTTGGCTATCAGGTTAGTGGAGCCGTTTCTAATTGTTATTCTGGAGTAAAGGTTAGTGGGGGCAGTATGATCACAGGAGGATTGATTGGTTATTCTGCTGGAACCGTAAGTAATTCTTATTCAACTGGGAATGTTACGGGAACAAACTATGTTGGTGGTTTTGTTGGTTGGCAAGCCGGAGGCGGAACAATTACAAATTCTTATGCAATAGGGAAAGTAGTCGGCTCTTCCTACACCGGAGGATTAGTAGGATCTTCTTCTGGAACAATAACTAATTCTTATTATGATTCTGAAACTTCTGGGCAATCAGATAATGATGGAAGAGGTGAACCGAAGACAACTGCGCAGATGAAAAATATTTTAACATTTGGTAGTTGGAATATAACTCAGGGTTTAACAAACATTAATAATGAATATCCGTATTTGGCTTGGCAGGCTAATAATAATTCGAGTGTTTGGATGATTTATCAAGTGCCGTTAAATGTAACGAGTGCAAGATTGGCTAGTTCGGGTATTAAAAATTATACTAATGAAAATTTGAGTTGTTATGCTAATGCGACTTCAGGTTATGGAAAAGAGATTATATATTCTGGCGATTGGTATAGAAATGGAACGGTTTTTGTGCAATCTTCTTATAGGACACTCGGGAAAATTGGATCGGGTGCGTATGGTATTGATGTTGATGATTTTGGAAATCAATATATTGTAGATGGTTATTCTATTTCTAAATATAATTCTTCAGATAATCAGGTTTGGAATAAATCAACTAGTGGTTGGGTGTCTGATGTTGCTGTCGATGTTTTTGGCAATGTTTTTGTTGGTGGTTATATAGAGAGATTGGCACCAGATTATAATACTGAATTAATTATATCTAAGTATGATTTTAATGGGAATGTTTTGTGGGAAAAAAGTGTTGGTGATGGTTCAGCTGTTTTGGAATCTAGTGATGTTGCTGTCGATGTTTTTGGGAATATTTATATTGTTGGAACATTTTATAATAATGTAGATTATCTTTCAAATATTTGGGTTGTTAAATATGATAGTGAAGGAAATCAAATATGGAAGAAATCTCTTAATGAATCTAGAATTGGAATAGGTGAAGGTATTGATGTTGATGACTTTGGGAATGTATATGTCGATGGAACAACAGATGCTTTTGGCGCAGGCAATAATGATATTTGGACTATAAAATATAATTCTAGCGGAAGTCAAATTTGGAATAAAACTTTTGGCGGTTCGTCTCAGGATGAAGCAAAAGATATTGCAGTAGATAGTTTAGGAAATGTTTATAGTGCAGGTAGAACTTATTCTTTTGGCGCTGGTAATTGGGATTTTGTTCTTATAAAATATAATTCTAGTGGAGATCAGATTTGGAACAAGACTGCAGGCGGGGCAGGAAATGATTATGGAGAGGGAGTTGCAGTTGATGATTATGGCAATATTTATTTTACAGGATATACTCTTTCTTTTGGCGCAGGCAGAGAGGACATTTGGACGATAAAATATAATTCTAGCGGAAGTCAAATTTGGAATAAGACTAATGGTGGATCTGGATCGGATTATGGGTATGCTGTGGCTGTTAATGGAAATGGTAGTGTTTATGTGGCCGGACGACATTTAACTCCAGATTATTATGTTTCAGATGAAGCAATGATTAAATTTGAAGGGTTTTTGAAATCAGGGCAGATTGGAAACAATGAGGCTTTGGTTGGAAGTTTAGATTCTCAATTTACAGAGCCAGGAGAAAATTGGACATGTAAAGTTTCGGCATTTGACGGAACAAATTATTCTAGTCAATTGGCTAGTAATCAATTAAGAATTTTAGATAGTGTTTGTGGAAATGCATGGGAAGGAACTCCATCGACTGTATGTCTTGTTGATAGTTGCGGAAGAATAAGTGTCTCAGGTAGTTATGTTTTACAAAATAATGTAACGAGTGTTGGAAATTGTTTTAATATAACTACGAGCAACGTAACCTTGGATGGGAATAGATATTATGCAACTGGAAACTATTTGACTGGAACTGGAGGAATTTATTCTAGTACGAGTGGTTTGAGAAATATTAGTATTAAAAACATTAGTTTGCAGGGATTTAATCAGGATATTTCATTAGATAATGTAAATGACTCTTTAATTGAGAATGTTAGGGTTCAGGATAGTTTACCAGTAGGTTATTTTTCGGATGGAATTCGTTTAGATAATTCAAGTAATAATATTATTAGAAATAATTATATTAACATAACTGCAAATATTGCTAGTGCGAATTTTTGGGAAAGAAACTCAAATAATAATTTGATTAGCGGAAATGTTTTTGCTTCGAGTGGAAATTCACAGGATGGAGTTCAGTCGCATTATTCGTCAAATGTAACTTTCTATAATAATAGTTTTATAGGACTTCATAGAGCAATGATATTAGCTGGAAATTCAGGAACTGCAAAGTCATATTTACAAAACGATAATATAGTTGAAAATTCTTTGGATAATTGTTCGTATGGAATTCTTCTGTGGAGAAATACGTCTGGAAATACTTTGTTGAATAATAATTTCACAAACATCGCGAATTTCTCAATTGAAACTAGTTGGTATGATTCATTCGCAAATCTTTCTACTTCTGGTGTAAATTATCTTGTTTATAATAATAGTTATGGGCAGGTTAAATTTAGTGATAATAATTTTAGTCACTTCATGACTTTCAATAAGAGTCTTGTGTTTGGAAGCGATATTATAATAGGGCAGAACATTGTAAATGTAAGTTCCGCATTGCTTGGTTCTAGTGCGAATATTAGTTTTACATATTCAAATTATACTACAGTTATTACATCGACAGTCGTAAAGGTTAATTCCTCCGCGAATGTAACTTTCTATGATTCTGCAGGTTATACAGGACAATATCCTGCAAGACTTAGAAAGATATTAAACTCCGGAAGTGTTTGTACTTTCTGTAATAATTTAACGGCATTGACCGCGCCAACAATTGTATTTAACGTTTCTAGTTTTGGAAGTGGAAATATTAGTATTGCTAAGAAGGTAAATAATAGTTATAATGTAACATTAAATTCTGGATGGAATATGATTTCGTTGACGATGCAGGGTAATTATAGCGGTGATAAAAATGTTTCTTTGAGTCCGGGATGGAATTTGGTAGGATATAGTTCGGCTAGTGAAGTAAGTCCGGCTGCGATGGAATTCACTAACACAACAGGTTCTACAACGAGCTGGAATAGTGCAGCGGTTGCGGGAAAGGTTCAGAAATATGTTTCATATTATGATTCTAATGCGTCGAAGAATAAATACTTGACAGTTGGAAAGGCAAATCTTAATCAGGGCGGATATTGGGTTTATGCTGAGGAAGCTGGAAATTTAACATTACCAAGTGCTGGTGGAAATAGTTTGAACGAGACGTATGCTTTGAGTGATATAACGTTTAGTAATGGGACTGAAGAGAAGAATATTAGTGCGGCAGTGACTGCGGGGTGGATATTGTCTAATGATTTATATTATTGGACAGATTATAATACATGTATTGACTTGGGATTTTATCCAAATTGTTATTTGTCTGTTAGAGGTTACGATAGTGGTTTACTTAATTCATGGAGAGGCTATTTCATGATGGCAAGTCAGAATAATATCACTATGTTGAGACAGGATTAGACTGATTTGCTGTTACCATTACTCAATAACACCAAAAGCAAAGATTTATTAACATGTTTTTTATGATTATTGCATGATAGAGAATATTTGGAAAAATATTCAGAAAGCATTGGGAGCTGCTTTGATAGGATCAATCTTAATGATGCCCAATGATGGATTGGCAGACAAGCTACGGGTTAGTACTCAAGGAAATTCAGTTGATGTGGGGGGCATGGCTAGTTTTTGTCAACACGATATAGGTGCAACCGATAATTTTGATTCTGATTTAGATGCCACATGGTCATATATTCCTAGTTCTGGCAAGTATTTTAAAATTGTTTCAACTAATTCCTCTGGAGAATTATATATAGACTCTAGATCTCTTGAAAGTGAAAAATCATTCGGATGTAGTTTATCTATAATTGGTTCTTCCACTAATATAACGTCAACTAATGCTTTAAGATTTGTTTTTCCATCTGTTCTAGATGTAGATCCAACTCGTCATTATACTGCAAAAATTCATTGTGCAAGTAATTGGACACCTTCACATGTGGCTTTTGATAAAACTGTAAATGTTAGAGATGTGGCCGGAACCTATATAGGATTGCCAGGAATTGAAAGTTGTCTGAGTGGAACTGTTTATGGAACGGTAGATATTAGCCCGGCTTTCAACAAACTTGTTTCGTCTTCGTCTGGGAATGGAACAAATAGTCCGGAAGGTTCTGAAATTGTAAATTATAATTCTACAAATACGGTTAGTTTGAATGCGAATGTTGGTGGATTTGTGGATAAATTTATTGTGACCACAACGGATAATATTGGAAATGTGGCAGTTGCAACTAATGATATTGTTGGTCAGAATGTTAGTTCTACGAATGTTGTTTTTCCGGATCTAAAGGGAAGCAATAGTATCTATGCAGTTTATGGAACAAAACAATTTCCAGTAAATGTTGCAACTTCGGGAAATGGAACAGTAAGTCCAACGAATGCAACGGTTTTGTATAATGGTTTTATGACTGTGGTTTTTAGTGCGGGAACAAATAGTTTGTTGGAAGCAATTGTGGAGGATGGAATAACCAGTATGACTTTTAATCCAGCAACGAATAATTATAACTATACTTCCGGGGCAGTAACTAATGATAAAACAATTAGAGGAATTTTTGATTTAAAGAAATTTTTAGTTAGTACTTTTATTGGCGCTAATGGAAATGTAAGTTCGACAAATGCCGTGGTTAATTACGGGGCTAGTACAAATATTAATGTTAATGCTGCAACAGATTATAAAATTTCAGGGTTAAATAAAAATGGAGTTTCTGTTCCTGCAGCAACGGGTTTGGAAAGCTATGTGGTTGGTTTTAGTAATGTAACGAATAATCAAACTCTTGGCGTTACATTTAATGAGAAGTTAACAACAAATGGAATTCCGCACACATGGCTTACGCAGTATGGAATAACAAATAAGACAGATAGTATAGAAAGCGTAGATTTTGACAATGATGGTTTTAATACTCTTGGAGAATATACTGCAGATACAAATCCGACTAATTCGAGTAGTTATTATAAAATTGGAGATATGGGGCATAACGAGAGCGGAATGTTTGTAGAAATTCTTAATAGTTCTACCAATAGGCAGTATGGTTTGAAATCAAGAACAAGTTTGTCGACGGGTAGTTGGCAAAATTTTACAAATGGAATAATTGGAAATGGAAATACTTTATTTATTAATTTAGGGAATAGGGGTTCTGTTGAGTTTTTTCAAGGTACGGTTGGGTTGAAATAGATAGAACTACGAACGAATTTTATTGACTTATTTGTCAAATTTTTCTCCGAAAAATTTGTCTTGATTATACACGCAACTCCGTTGCGTGAATAGGAATTTAAGACGATTTAGGAAACCAGAATTTTTTTTGCGAAGGAGAACGACGAACGATTTTTATTGATGTATTTGTCGATTTTGCTTTTGAATTAGATTTCGCAAAATCGTTTATTTTAACTTACGCGTTATTCGACGCGTATTTGTGATCACGGACATTTTCCTTTTTTCTTTTGATTGTTATATTTAAACTGAAAATGATTTGATGTTTTGTTTTATAGAAGCGTTTAAAAATACTTGAGGATATAATATTTTATGAAAAAAGGTGTGGTTAGTTTGCTAGTATTCGTAATAGGATTATTTTCTGTTATGAGTTTTGCAAGTGCCGCATTGGATTTAACTATTAATGCTGATTTTTCTAGTTATAATGAAGATTTAATTTTACAAACAGTTTCGGGAGCAACAACTTCCTTTGATTATGCTTATGATGCGCAGATACCTTCGAATCCAAATCCCGATGGATATATGGAATTTTATTCTTTGGTAGGCGGAAAGAAATTGGCAATAGATAGTTGGGATGGTTCGTCTGGTAGAAGTTTTATTTTGGGGATTAAGACAAATTCTGAAATTACAGATGATTTGACTTTGTCGTGGAGTTTTTCATCATCATCTTATAACGCTGTTTTAAAATATTGTGGAACGGATTCTGGTTGTGCAAGCCCAATACAGACAAAAGATATGGAATCTTATTCTAGTCTTAGTGTTTCTGGAATGAATATGGCAAGTACTCATTATTTTAGTTTGGTTGTTTCATTGCAAGAAACCCCAGCAGTACCTGATGGTGGATCGGGTGGAGGCGGTGGCGGTGGTGCTACGGGTCCGGCAATCTATTCTTTAACAGATGCCCAGTTTACAGAAGGTGTTTCTAAATATTTAAAGGTGCAAGATAAAATTTTGTTTAATTTTGTAAAGCAGAATCATACAATAACATTGGTGGCGTTTGATAATCAGAGTGCAGATATTATAATAGAATCGTCTTCGATGAATTATAATATAAAATTAAATGAGAAAATTTCTGTTGATTTGACGGGAGAGGGTAATGCTGATATTAGTGTTGGCTATGTAAAGTATGCTGTTTCTTCGGCTCAAATTGATATTATAAAATTACAATCGGCTTCAGGCGATACATTTCTAGAGGAAATCGGAAAGGACGTTGGTGAAACAATTGAGAGGTTTAAAATAGATCCAGTTTTTAGAATGAAAATTTTGACTAGTATTTTTTCCGTATTACTTATCATAGTTGCTCTTATTTGGTTATTAATAAAGTTAGTTTTTAAAAAAAGTAATAGCGTTAGTAATTAATAAGAGGTTTGAGATGATTTTAGAGCTTAGGCAGGATAAAATAAGGGGCTTGACTGAAAAGGAAGCAGAAAAAAGAATTAAGTTAGAAGGGTACAATGAGGTTTCTGGTAAGAAAAAGAATGGTTTTTTATCGCTTGTATTGGAAATACTGAAAGAGCCGATGTTTTTTCTTTTGATTGTGTGTGGAATTATTTATATTTTTTTGGGAGACATAAAGGAAGCGCTTATGCTTCTTTTTTTTGTTTTTGTTATAATTGGAATAAGTATTTTTCAGATGAATAAAACGGAAAAAACCTTAGAAGCTCTGAGGGATTTGTCTAGTCCGAGAGCGGTCGTGGTTAGAGATGGCGAGAGAAAAAGAATTGCAGGAAGAGAAGTGGTTCGAGGAGATATTTTAATTTTATCCGAGGGAGATAGGGTGCCGGCTGATGCGGTTATTTTGTCTTGTAGTAATATGAGGGTTGATGAATCATTGTTAACAGGGGAATCGGTTCCGGTTAGAAAGGCAGCATCCAGTGAATTATTAAAAATTGGCGCGCCAGGTGGAGATGATTTGCCGTTTGTTTATTCGGGAACTCTCGTCGTGAGTGGGGCTTGTATCGCAGAAGTTATTAATATAGGAATGAATAGTGAGATGGGTAAGATTGGGAAAACACTTCAAACTTTAACAACTGAAAAAACTTCTTTGCAAAGGGAAGTGGGTAATATAGTAAGATATTTTTCCATTTGGGGTTTATTTTTATGCACACTTGTTGTGTTAGTATATGGATTTACGATTGGAGGATGGCTGAATGGTTTCTTGACTGGAATTGCGCTTGCCATGTCGTTATTGCCAGAGGAATTTCCCGTTGTGCTTACAATATTTTTAGCCTTGGGTGCGTGGAGAATGTCTAGAAAAAAAGTGCTAGCAAGAAAACAACATGCTATTCAAGAGTTGGGTTCGGCGACTGTTTTATGCGTAGATAAAACAGGAACTTTAACAATGAATAAAATGAGCGTGCGAAAAATTTATGCAAATGAAAAGTGGATTGATTTGACTCATAATAAATTAGATAAGAGTTATTTGAAAATAATTGAGACAGGAATATTGGCAAGCCAGAAGGATCCGTTTGATCCGATGGAAAAAGCATTGCATAATTTGGGCGAGAGATTTAGTTTCAAAGAGTCGCTTGATTCTTTTAAATTGGTTAGGGATTTTCCGATGACAAAAAAAATATTAGCAACTTCGGAGATTTGGAAAGATGATGAAAAAAAGTTTGTTATTGCTACAAAGGGTGCTCCCGAATCTATTATGGATTTATGTCATTTGAATTTTAGAGAAAGAGAAAGATTGGTAAAAAAAGTTGAGCAAATGGCTTCGGAAGGATTGAGGGTTATTGGTGTCGCTAGGGCGGAGGCAAGGGTAATTAATAATCATGAAAATGTTCATGATTTTAGATTTAAGTTTGTGGGATTCTTGGGATTTGAGGATCCGGTGCGTCCGGATGTGGCTTCTGCAATAAAAGAATGTTATAGTGCAGGAATAAAAATAATTATGATAACTGGAGATTATCCTGCAACTGCAAAAAACATTGCATCGCAAATTGGAATGAAAAATGGCGAAATAATTAGCGGGCCAGAATTGGATGGATTGAGTGATTCTGATTTGAGAAAAAGAATTTCAAATGTTTGTATATTTGCCAGAGTAGTTCCAGAACAAAAATTGAGAATAGTTAATGCGCTTAAGGCAAATGGAGAGATTGTTGTTATGACGGGCGATGGTGTTAATGATGCTCCTGCGCTTAAGGCGGCAAATGTGGGAATTGCCATGGGACTGAGAGGAACGGATGTGGCAAGAGAGGCGTCGGGAATGGTTATTTTAGATGATGATTTTTCTTCGATTGTGGGTGGAGTAAAAATGGGAAGAAGAATTTTTGATAATATTAGAAAGGCTTTAGGTTATGTTTTTGCCGTTCATTTTCCAATTGCTGGAATAACTTTAATAGCATTAATTTTCCGATGGCCGCTTGTCCTTTTGCCAGCGCATATAGCGTTTTTACAGCTCATAATTGACCCGGCGTGTTCGGTTGTTTTTGAAGCAGTTAAGGAAGAAGATAGTATTATGAAAAGAAAACCCAGAAATCCGGAGGAAAAAATATTCAATAGAAAAACTATTTTTTTGAGTGTTGTGCAGGGATTAATTATGTTGGCTATGATGATTTTTGTATTTAGATTTGCGTTGCATTCTGGCAGAAGTGAGATGGTTGCAAGAACAATGGCATTTTCAACTTTAATTATTTCTAATCTTGGTTTGATTTTATCAAATTTGTCTTGGAAAGAATCTATTTTGTCAGTTAGGCAGTTTGGAAACAAGGCATTAGTTTATGTTCTTTCTGGAGCAATTGCGCTTCTTTTGATTACGGTATATGTGCCTTATTTTCAAGATTTATTTTTATTCAGTGCTCTTAATTTTGTAGAGTGGGGAATAATAATCGTATCGGGAATTATTCTCATATTTTGTTTTGAGAGAATAGAAAAGTATCTTAGACTAGGTTAAGGCGCATATTTTGTATTTTTTGCGTGTTTTTTGTTGTATTTCTACGTATGTATAAATAAGTAAAAGCAATATTTATAAATACAGAGATGGTATATTATTATGCAGTCATATAGGTTAGTCAACTACAGCAGACTAGGTGTCAGTTCCAATGGATAAAAAGGGATTAAAGAGGAAGGTTACTTTGAGCATTGACGATAATCTTTATGAAAAGTTTCATGGCTATTGTGAGAAAAATGCCATTATGATGTCTAGAAAAATTGAAATTTGGATGGAAGAGTTTTTAAAAAAATCTAAAGAGGATGATTAGTAAAATGAAAAATAAAATAAAGAAAAATAATTTTATTAAACTCGCTTTAGCCTTGCTGATTTTTTCCAGTATTTTAGTTTTAGCTGGCGGAGTTTCTTATATATTTTCCTCTCCATCAAATGGAACTTATTACAATTCTACAAGCGTTCTATTTAATATTTCAACACCAGATTCTCCAAGTGCAAGCATCGTCACTAATTTAGACAATTCACTAGTTTCCTGGTATAGAATGGATGATACAAATGCGACAGGAACTCTTGTTATAGATTATATGAATAGAAATAATGGAACTGCAGCCGGCGGAGCAGTGCAAATTGCAAATGGAAAATTTGGAAAAGCATTTACTTTTAATGGAACAGCGGGATGTTCTACTTCTTGTGCGTCTTATGGACGTATATCTAGTTCTAATTTTTCCTTGCCTTCAAATTTGACCGTTTGTCTTTGGGTTTACCCGAAGGCGAGTGAAGTAAAAGAAATATTAATGCACGGACTAGAAAGTAATCGAACTGCGTTTGAATTTTACCAATCCAATCAAGCAGTAGCATTAAGAGGAGGAGGTATAAACAGTGTTATTTCTCCAAATGTATTAACACTCAATGATTGGAATTTTCTTTGTGGCGTAATTAATGGAACAACTGGAACAATATATTCTAATGGAGCTTATTCAACTTCTGGAAGTGTCATTTCTCCAGGAGCAACTTCTTCCCCGTTAAATATAGGTGCACAGTCTACTGGCGGATATGGCTTCAACGGTTCCATCGACGACGTAATGATTTTTAACAGAAGTCTAGGGGCTGAAGAAATTTTATCTTTATACAATGCCACCGCTTATGAGCATACCGAAAACTTATCGCAAGGAAATCATACATTTAATTCTTATGTGCAAAATTCTAGTGGGGATATAAATTCTACCGGACAAATTTCATTCGTAGTTGACACAATTCCCCCAACATTTAATTTTACACTCCCAACAGGAATATCCGGAAGTTCAGTAAGCAATTTTTCTATTAATTTAAGTATAGCAGATGCAAACTTTGCAAATACAACTTTTTATTTATATAACTCATCAAGCGAACTATTACAAACAAATGTTTCAACATTAAATCCATCTTTCATAAATTATAATTTAACCGACGGATTATATTTATTTAATGCAACAGTTTACGATAAATCTAACAACGTTAATTACACAGAAACAAGAAATATAACACTAAATACAATTTTCCCACAATATGTTTTTACAAGTCCACTAAATAATAGTTTCCTTAAATCTGCAAATGTTTTGTTTAATATTTCCACAACTTCAACTCCAAACGCAAGCATAATCCCAAACATAGACAATTCTTTAGTTAGCTGGTATAGAATGGACGACTTGAATTCTACTGGCGGAGTTGTAGACTATATGGGAAGAAATAACGGAACAGTAATCGGTGGGGCTACACAAGTTGCAAATGGAAAATTTGGGGCTGGTTGGGGATTTAATGGAAGCAATTATATTTCTGTTCCTAATAGTGCTAGTTTAACTATGCAAAATAATTTTAGTGTTGGTGCTTGGGTAAATCCATTATCAACAACATCACAAGCTATTCTTTCGAAAGGAGGGTATGGGAGTTCTGAACCAGGATATCAGATATTTTTATCAAGTGGGGTATTTAGGTGTGCCATTGGCAATAATGGAATAAGTTATGTTTCATCTAGCGGAGATTTGAGAAATAGAGGGTGGTCTTATTTAACACTAACTGGAGCAAGAATTAATTCGACGTCTATTAAAATTAATTTTTATGTAAATGGTTTATTTAACGGAACTGCCAACACTACTTCTGGAAATATAACAGGCACATCTACCCTCATAATAGGTTATACCGGTGCAGGCGGAACTATTCCGTTCAACGGTTCAATCGATAACGTTATGATTTTCAACAGAAGTTTATCTTCCGATGAAATTTTATCTTTGTACAATGCGACGGCATATCAGCACAACGAAACTTTAGCGCAGGGCAACCATGTTTTTAATTCCTATCTGGAAAATTTCGCAGGAAACGTAAATACAACTGGTCAGGTCGCATTCAGAGTTGACACGGCAAATCCTAGCGCAACAATAATCGCCCCAGTAAATAATACCTATTCAAATGTATCAGCTAATAATCTCACAATAAGTATCACGGACAATCTTGGAATCGCAAACGCAACACTAAACGTAACTGATTTGAGTGGAAATAATTGGGGGGTATTTGATGGAGCTAATTATGTTTCCACGACAGGAATGAATAGTCGTGTTTTTTTAAATAATATAAGTAGCGTTGCTTTTTGGTTTAAAACATCATCTGCCTCTACTCCTCAAATAATTATTTCTGGGATAAAATGGCAAGGATATACTTATGCGTCTAGCGTGGGCTTATACAACAATAAGCTAATTGCTCAATTAAATAGCACGAGTGGATTTTATTGGGCAACTTCAAATTCTTATAATAATGATGTGTGGCATAATGGATTGATAATAATTAATTCTACAAACTCTAGTGATTTATTGTTTTACGTTGATGGATCTTTGCAAAGCAAAACGGCGGGTAACTATTATTTTTCAGATAGTGTTGTTTTGGGAGCAAGAGACAATGGGGGATCTTCTCAATATTATTTCAACGGTTCAATCGACGAAGTTCGTATTTACAATAGAAGTTTATCGGCATCAGAAATTTCAACAATTTATTCTTCCAGATTAAAAAGAAATTCAAGTTTAAATTCAACTGGCCTTGTTGCTTATTATGATTTTGAATCTCCATCAAACGCGACAAGATTAGTTGACAAGGCAAATGGATTAAACAACGGAACAATTACTGGAATGACTTATTCAAATTCTTATACATCAACTACAGCATATGCATCAACAATCATATCTGCAACTGTCGGCACAGTAATAAATTTAGTCGACGGAATTTATAGTTGGTTCTACAAAATTTTTGACTGGTCAGGAAATACTTATAGTACTGCAACTCAAATATTAGGCGTTGACACAACATTCCCACAAATAAGTTTTACAAGTCCGTTGAACAGCACTCATTATAATTATACAAATATTTCATTTAATGTTTCAACAACTTCAACTCCAAACGCTTCAATAATTCCGAATATAGATAATTCTTTAGTAAGCTGGTATAGAATGGAACAAGGAAACGGAACATTTTTTGCTGATTATATGGGAAGAAATAATGGAACTTGTACAAATTGTCCTACTTCATCTACTGCAGGAAAATTTGGAAGAACGTATGCATTTAACACTTCAAATCAAATAACTACAAATACAAATATATCTTTAAATCAAGACGCAACCGTCTCTCTTTGGATTTATGCAAATAATATCTCTGCTGCAAACACAATAGTTAGCCAGGCATGGTTAGGAGGTAATACATTTATGTTTTATAGAAATGCAGGATGGTCAGTAAATCAATTAGCTTGGGTGGCATATTACAATAAGACTGATGGAGTAACGGGCTCAACCCCCGTACAAACAGACATAACATACGCTCTTGATCAATGGTATCATGTATTAATGTCATTTAATTCTACAGGGGGATGGAGAACGTATGTTAATGGTTCGCTTAAGAGAGAGGGTGTGTCTGCTAATTTTACATACTGGTTATCTAACAACTCTAACCGTAAATTCAACATAGGTGTTTTCAACGGTTCCATCGACGACGTAATGATTTTTAACAGAAGTTTATCTTCAGATGAAATCGCATCTTTGTATAATGCAACCGCCTATCATCACAACGAAACGCTTGGCGCTGGTTTAGATCATACTTTTAATTCTTACGTTCAAGATTTCGCAGGAAACGTAAATACGACTGGACAAATAAGTTTTACGCTAGACGATATTACAAATCCAAACGCAACAATAATTTCTCCAGGAAATAATACTTTCGCAAATAACGGAACAATAAATTTTACTGCAAATATTTCTGACAATGCTAGAATCGCAAATGCAACCTTGAATGTAACGGACATCGGCGGAAATAATTGGGGAGTTTTTAATGGAAGCGCGAGGGTAAGAACATCACTTTCCCCTGCGATTCCTCAGGGCGGAAATTATTCTGTTTCCCTTTGGATTTATCCAGTGGCTTCTGGCCAGGGATATATTATAGATGATTATAATAATTATGAACATTATATTGCTCACAGTGGATCTACGGGTTCTTTATCGTTTCTTTTTTATAATGTTAGTGGCACATGGCCACCGACCATAATTACTGCTAATGGGGCCGCACCATTAAATAAATGGACTAATGTAGTATGGACAATGGCAAATAACGATATTAGTATAGCATATATAAATGGCGCAAATGTAAAGAACGTTTCTCTTGTGGGATATACATCGAAGATATTTGATGATTTAAATATTGGTTCTACTGGGAACGGGGCAACTTATTTCAACGGTTCCATCGATGAAGTCCGTATTTACAACAGAAGTTTATCTCAAACAGAAATTTCAACAATTTACTCTTCTGGATTAAAAAGAAATTCAAGTTTAAATTCAACTGGCCTTGTTGCTTATTATGATTTTGAATCTCCATCAAATGCAACAAGATTAGTGGATAAAGCAAGCGGATTGAATAACGGAACAATTACCGGAATGACTTATTCTAATTCTTATGTTTCAACCACAATATACGCTGCGGGAGTTGTAAGCTCAACTGTTGGAATTGTTATAAATCTCGTCGACGGAATTTATAGTTGGATATACAAAGTTTTCGATTTCTCAGGTAACAGCGTTACAACAGCAACTCAGAATTTGACAGTCGATACAGTTTATCCGAACTATAATTTTACAAGTCCATCAAACGGAACATATTATAATAATCTAAATGTCTTATTTAATGTTTCAACAACTTTAACTCCAAATGCTTCAATAATTCCTAATATAGATAATTCTTTAGTTTCATGGTATAGAATGGATGACACAAATTCAACCGGAACGAGAGTTGTAGATTATATGAATAGAAATAATGGAACTGCGATGGGTGGCGCATCACAAGTTACCAACGGAAAATTTGGCGATGCTTGGAGCTTTAATGGAAGCGCTGGTAACATAACTATCCCGGATTCTTCTAGCTTAAACATGAGTGGAAATATTAGTATTGGTTTTTGGATGTATAAAAATTCAAATCCGGCAGTATCTTATGCAAATTTAGTTGGAAGAGGTTATGCTGCAAATAGTGAGGGATCATGGAGCCTAAATCTTCATTCCGGAGGGCAGCTTTATTTTTTTATGAAAACAGGCCCAGGTGCAAATACTAATTATACTTTCTCATCGCCATTCGCAACATCTGCAAATGTATGGCAATATGTAGTTGGAACTATAAATGATTCTCAAATTACTTTGTATGTTAATGGTGTTCGTTTTTCTAGCAATACTCTTACCACAACAATTTATCCTTCCGTGAATCCGATTAAAATAGGAGGAAATAGCGCAGGATCATTTTTCAACGGTTCCATCGACGACGTAATGATTTTCAATAGAAGTTTATCAGCAGATGAAGTTTTATCTTTGTATAACGCAACTGCTTACAATCATGTTCAGAATTTATCAATACAAGGAAATCATACATTCAATTCCTATGTTCAAGATTTTGCAGGTAATGTAAATCAAACAGGATTAACAACATTTACAATCGACACAACTTTACCGACTGCAAATTTAATTTCTCCTGAAAATAATAGTTATTTGTCTTCTGCTCTTGCTTCTGGTGGGATAATAACGACAAGTGGGCCATATACTATTTATACCTATACCGCTAATGGAACTTTCACTCCAAGAGGAGTAAGGAATGTTTCTGTTTTAGTCGTTGCTGGTGGAGGCGGCGGAACAAGAGGTGGCGGTGGAGCCGGTGGATTAATTTATAATTCTTCATATGCTTTAAGCGGGTCAGTTGCCGTCGTAGTTGGAAACGGAGGGGCAAGCTCTACTTCTTCTGGTCAAAATGGTGGGAATAGTTCTTTCGGGTCATTGCTTGCAATAGGTGGAGGAGGTGGAGGTATAAGTAGCGACGGATATACAGGTAAGACAGGGGGTTCTGGTGGCGGAGGATCTCCGGATAATGCCAATAGAGGTAATGCTGGATCAGGTATTAGTGGGCAAGGTAATAATGGAGGTCGTCAAGGATCTACTTCTAGACCGTGGCCTGGTGGCGGCGGTGGTGGAGCAGGAACCGTTGGAGGTAGTGGTATTGGGACATCAATTGGTGGTAGTGGTGGAAATGGTTCTGCGTATTCTATCAATGGGACTAGTGTTTATTACGCAGGCGGAGGCGGAGGATGTGTTCAGGAAAATGAAGGAACCGTATATCCTGGGATTGGTGGACTCGGCGGCGGAGGTTCTGGTTCAACAAGTAATCAGATAGCACAATCTGGAACTGCAAACACCGGCGGTGGAGGCGGCGGAGCTGGTACGGGTGGAACTCCGGGTAGTGGAGGTTCTGGTGTTGTAATTGTGAGATATTTAACTTCAGATATTAATTTATCAGAAACAAATCAGTCGTCAGTCACAATAAATTTTACAGCAAATCTTTCTGATGTTGGAACAGGAATTAAAAATGCGACTTTGAATGTGTATAATGCAACAAGTAATACTTTGTATAATCAAATCACTACAAATTATTCTTCAGTAGTTTTAACCCAAACAGTTGGTACCGTTGTAACTTTAGTTGATGGGGTTTTTAAGTGGTTTTATCAGATTTTTGATTTGGCAGGAAATTCAGTTAATTCAGAAAATAGAACTCTAACAATTGATACAATTTATCCTCAGGTTCAATTTAGTGCAGGAACAGAAAATAATGCAACAAGTTTTTCAAGAAATTATATTTATGCAAATGTAAGTTTTGTAGAGCCAAATTTTGCAAATGCAAATTTTAATCTTTTTAATAATTCTGGGAGAGTTGGAAATGTAATTTCTAATAATGGAACTTATGCAATGCAAGTT
>CAYPFA010000001.1:332923-356383 GCA_964410025.1 Candidatus Woesearchaeota archaeon | reverse complement strand
GGAAGAAATCAGAAAGGTAACCGGCTGGAAATGGCCCTGGAGTAAAAAGAGATAATTAATATGGTTTCATTTTTTAATTCTAATTTTTGCCCTTATAGTTTAGCTGGATAGAATATGACCTTGCGGTGAACTTACTTTCTTCACAGAAGAAAGTTTCCTCCGAAATCAAAGAAGGATAGGTGTCGAGCTATGCTCGTTTGAAGAACGCGAAAAGGTTGTGACCGGGGTTCGAATCCTCGTGGGGGCGTTGAACAAATACTTAAATAGATGTGTTTCGTTTGTAGTGTATGAAAATAATAAAAGTAGCGTGTTTTTTGTCTGGAGTTTTTATTTTATTTACACTAGTTAATTTTTCTTCTGCGTTAGAGTTTAATTCTCCGGTTGTTTTAAATATTTTAAGCAATAATGCTTTCTGGGAAGTAAAGGCAGTTGCAGATTTTAATAACGATAGCGTTCAAGATTTGTTATTTCAACATCATGTGACAGGTAAATTAAGTATTTTGTTTATGAATCCTGATGGAACAAAAAACGATTCAGTAATTATTTCAGATGTGAATCTTGTTTGGAAAATAAAAGCTGTAGATGATTTAGATAAAGATGGTGTTGCAGATATAATTTGGCAACATTCAGTAACTGGAAAAGTAGCTCTTTGGCTTATGAATTCTAACGGAACCTCAAAAGCAAAAAGTAGTTTGATGGATAATACTGTCTGGCAACTAAAAACTCTTGTAGATTTTAATAACGATAGCGTTCAAGATTTGTTATTTCAACATCCAGTTAGTGGGAAAATGATTGTGTGGTTTATGAATATTGACGGAAGTAAAAATAGTACTTTAATTATTCCGTCGCCTAATTTTGTTTGGAAAATGAAAGCGATAGTTGATTTTAACAATGATAGCATTCCGGATTTAATTTTCCAACATGCGATTGACGGAAGAGTTATTGTTTGGCTTATGAGTTATGATTCTACCTTGCCTCAATCAGATATGATAATTTGTACTTCTTTTAATTATTCGGATTGGTCAGGGTGTTTGAATGGAACTCAATTAAGAAAAATTACTTCTTCTGTTCCGGAAAATTGTGTAGATGGCGATTTTGAAATTATTAAGGATTGCGTGGTTTTTGTGGAGCAGGTATTAAATATAACAAATGCTTCTGAGAAAGTTATAGTGGTTATAGATAATAAAAAAAATATTTCGGAACCAGTAGCGGTGTTAAATGAAACAAATAATTCGACAACGTTTAATGAACAGATTAATGAAACGAATATTACTACAGTTCAGAATGTAAGTTTAACATGTGCGCAAATTGGATTGTCTTTGAATTTTTTACCGGAAAATATTTTATGTATTTGTCCTAGTTGTGAAGTGCAGCCGCCAACGATTTGTGCAAGGATGGGTTTTTTTGATTTGCAAAATTCTAGTGATTGTACTTACTGTTGTGGTAAGACTAGCTAATAGGGAATTTTGAAAAGATTTATATACGAGTTAAATTATAATTATTAAATATGGTGATAAATAAAACAGTAAGTGTTTTAGGTTTAGCGGTATTATTTTTAGTTTTTGCTGTGAATTTTGGTTCGGCTTTTTCTGGTGACGGAAATGGAAGTCTTATCAATCCGTTTAATATTACTAATTGTACGCAATTAGATGAGGTAAGAAATAATTTAATTGCAAATTATTCTTTGATAGCAGATATTAATTTTAGCGCAACAGGCTGTACTCAGTATAGAACCGGGGCTGGTTGGATTCCTATTGGAAATGCGTCCTATCCGGATGGTCTTAATTTGGTTGCTAATGCTTTTTTAGGAACATTTTCTGGGAATAATAAAAACATATCTAATTTGCTAATTTTTAATAGTAGCTTACGTTTTGTGGGGTTGTTTGGAGTTTCAATTAATGCTTCAAATTATGGAAAATTTTACAATATTAGTCTTTTAAATGTTAATGTTACGGGGCACGAGGGTACTGGCGCGCTTGTTGGTCTGGGTGGAGAATCCGGAGTAGGATCGATTATAAATAATTCTCATGTTACTGGAACTATAACTGGTAGTAATTATTATACGGGTGGTCTTGTTGGAAAGGGTCAGTATATGAATATAGCTTACTCAGATGCTAATGTGACTGTAATTGGGGGGAGTCAAAGTGCTGCAGGGGGACTAGTCGGTGAAGCGTCATATGCTACTATTCTTTTTTCAAATTCTAGTGGTTATGTAAGAAGTAATAGTGATTCTATTGGCGGATTGGTTGGAGGAGCTGGTGTAGTAAAAATTAATAATTCATATTCTACTGCGATGGTAAATGGAAGCTATAATGTTGGTGGATTAGTTGGATCTGGAGTGAGTTCGGTAATATATAATTCATATGCGACTGGAAAAGTTACCGGAACGGAATTTAATGTTGGCGGATTAATTGGTAATGCTGAAAATGCAAATATTACTTATGCTTATGCAACAGGTGATGTGCGTGCCGGTAAAGATGGTCTTGATGTTTCTTATGTCGGCGGATTTGCAGGATTTGCTGATGGTGCAACGTTTAGTAATGTTTATTCAGCTGGAAATGTAAGTGGAACTGGAAGCACAGGTATTGGGGGACTAATCGGACACGGTGTACTTACAGTGCCTGGTTCTAATTATTGGGATATTAATACTTCTCATCAAACAACAAGTGCAAATGGAACAGGATTAACAACTTTGGAAATGAAGAATGTTAATATTTTTAATATTTGGAGCATTGCTTCAGTTAATTTTGGTGCGACAAATACGGGGTTTATATGGAATATTGTTAATACTAGCACATATCCTTTTTTAAGTTGGGAAGCAGCAAGAACAAATCCAGATGTAACTGCACCATTACTTTTAACTATTTCTTCAACTCATACAACTTCAAGGGCAACAATAAATTGGACTACTAATGAGCCAGCTAATTCTAGTGTTAAGTATGGCACTAATCTTTCGTTGTCTAGTGTGCCAATAAATGATGTAAATTTTAATAATAATTATACGTTAATTACTGATTTAAGTGCAAATACACTTTATTATTATAATCTTACTGTTTGTGATTCGGCAGGTAATTGTGCAACAAATGGGACTTATAATTTTACAACAGACGCACTAGCTGATAATACTACGGATAATTCAGGTGGAAGTTCTTCTGGCGGTGGCGGAGGAGGCGGTGGTGGTGGCGGAGCAGATACGGGTTTATGGACATTAACATATTCTACGCTTGCAGATATTGAATTCAGAGTAGGTCATGTTAGAGAGTTTGCTAATAGAAGTAGAATCGGATTTAAGATTGGAAATGATACGCATTATTTGGGAGTTATAGGAATAAATAATGCTAGTAATACGGCAACATTAAATATTTCGTCAACTCCTCAAATAAAAACTTTGAGTGTTGGTGAAGAATGGAAGGTTGATGCAGACGGAAATGGGATTTATGATTTGATTGTTAAATTAAATAATGTTTCTTCTGTGAAGGCGAATATTAGCATGATGGCTATTGTAGAAACAGTTCCTGTAATTGCAAGTGTTGCAAATAATGCTGCAAATAATGGAACAAATGTTAGTCAAGAGAGAAATGACGATTTGACAAAATCTTTTAGTTCTGTCGGAAAAATTATTTTGGTTGTGGTAATTTTATTAATTATTGCTGTGATTGTTTGGTTTGTTTATCTTAGGGGAAAATTTAGAGAGGATAAAATCAATAAAAGTGTTAGGTATGTTGGTAAAAACGATAGATAGGTTTTAGATAATTTTATTAAGTTATTTTGTTAATTTTTTATATGGCAATGAATGATGGCGAATTTAATTTTTCTGAAGCGGAACTGGTTAAACAAACGGAGATTTGTAAAAATTGTAAGAATATGGTTGTTGGAAAGGGAAATGTAAATTCGAAAATACTTTTTGTTGGTGAAGCTCCCGGAAGAAAGGAGGATGAACAGGGTTTCCCGTTCGTTGGGGCTGCTGGAAAAAATTTAGATAAGCTTTTGGCGAGTGTTGGATTAACTTTAGAGAATATTTATGTTGCAAATATTTTAAAATGTCGTCCTCCAGAGAACAGAGGTCCTCTGCCGGATGAAATTAGAATGCATACACCTTGGCTAATTAAGCAAATTAAGGATATGAAACCGATGGTGGTTTGTTCTTTGGGTAATTATGCTACAAAGTTTTTTCTTGCTGATGGAGTTGTTGAGAAAATGAAAGAGCAGCCTGGGATAACTTCTATTCATGGTAGCGTGAAGGAAATGGAATTTGGTGGATTAAAAATAAGGTTGGTTCCGTTGTTTCATCCTGCGGCGATAATTTATAATCAGAAGTTAAAACCATTATGGGAAGAAGATATGAATGTAATTAAGAAGCAAATAGATTGTTTAAGTGTCTAATAATTATTTTATTTATTGTTCAACGTTATGGTCTTTGAAAAATCCGTCGCTATTTGGTGCGTTATGTATTTTAATGTGTTTGTAGTGTGCGTCAGTTGTTTTGGATTTACATTTTCTGCAGATTTCTGTTAGATTATATTCATTACAACTTGGGCATTTTTTTAACATTAACGGCATTTTATTTTTTGTCTTCAATGGAGAAGTCGGCGAAATTCTTTTTTGCTTTTTGTTCTATTCCTTGAGTAAAATCATTCATTCTTTGGTTTGCTTTTTTATAGTCTTCATCTTTAATATTTATTTGGTAGTTTCCTGCTGAAATGTAAGTGATTTCTATTGCTTTATCTGGAGATGTAAAAATTTCTCTGATTTTTTTAATTCCGTCAGTGTCAAGGCATTTCATTTTTATTATTTTTTTAACTTCAACTTCTTTTTTCTTTTTTTGCGTTATTTTTTTAATTTGTTCAACTGCTTCCTTAGGAATATATTGATCTACTACTTTATCGTTTTCTCTTGCTTTGTTAAAAAATTCGGATAGAGATTTAAAATCTTTTAAGATGTTTTCTTGAATTTCTACTGCTCTTTCTTTTAGAAGAGATTTTAGCGCAGTCTTTGCTGTTTGTTCTTGCTTGAATATTTCCATAACTTCGTCTCTTTCTTTTCCAGTAACTCTTCTTAGAGATAGGTCAATGTGATTGGGAGAAAGTCTCATAACTTTACAGACAATTTTTTTGTTTGGGCTGACGTATTCTCTGATGTTTCTGATTCTACCTGGTGCGATTTCGGACATAACTATTGTTCCTTGGCTTCCGTCTTCTAGTTTTACGAATACGGTTGTTCCGTCAATTTTATCTACAGTGCAAAGTACGATGTCGTTTTCATTTAGGTTTTCCATAATATTTTGTGTTTTAGGAGATTTTTAAGTGTTTGGGGCAACCAAGTATTTCAATTAATTGTCAATTTGACTTCGTCAAATTGTTTCTTTAAACTTCCGTGCTGCTCGCACGGAGTTGTGAGTATCCAATATTTCTTGAGTAGGTTCCTTTAAACTTATAAACTAAAACTTCTTCTTTATTTCATGAGATACAATTTGAAAAAGCCACAGCATGAAGCTGGATGGGTTGTAAAAAATGTGCGACCGGAAGAAGAACTTGGAGATCCTAATTTGTATTATACAGATGAGGTTGTGGAGAAGTATGCGAAGTCGGGTGGAATGAGAAGAGCGCAGGAAAAAATTTCGATGAGGGTTGTTGAATTATTAAAGGAAAGGGGAATTGAAGAAGGAAGTGATTTATTGGATTTGGGTTGTGGGCCGGGTTACACGATGGATGTTTATTATGATGAAGGATATAATGTAATTGGCGTTGATTTGATGGAAAAAATGGTGGAGAATGCCAAGAAGAAGGATTTTGAAGTGTATCATGGAGATATGAGGAATTTGAAACACACGCTGGTGTCAGCTTCGGGCAGAAAGTTGAAATTAGGTAAGTTCGATGCGGTTGTTTCGGTTTCTGCTTTGCAATGGGTTAAAGATATGGATGAGATAAAAAAAGTTGCTGAAGGAATTTATTCGCTTTTAGAAAAGGGCGGCTTGATGATAATTCAATTTTATCCGAAGAGTGAGCAGGAGTTGAAAGATATTGCGCATGTTTTTGCGGTTAATGGATTTAAGGGGAAAATAATTATTGATAGTCCGGAACATTTGAAAAATAGATTGATATTTTTGGTGATGGAAAGGGAATAGATGACGAGTTTTTTTTGAAAGGAATTGTCAAATTTTCTTTTGAATTTGGTTTTCGAAAATTTGTTTGTGTTATGCGTTTGCTCTGCAAACGAGTTGTGAGGAACGTTATTTGGTTATTAATATTTTAATAAAATAAGGATTACTAAGAATGTTTTTATAAAAATTTTACTTTAAAATTTCTTCAACTCTAGCTCTGATTTTTGCGTTTCCGCCAGAAGGTAAAGCGATTATTCCGTCGCATTCTGAGCATCTAACTTTTGTGGAAGCTTTTCCAAATATAATTTGAGAATTTTTACATTTAGAGCATTTTACTCTTACGAATTTGGATTCCTTTTTATCTGCCATATTTTTGAGTAGGTTTGAGGGTTTAAAAGGCTTTTGGCAAGCCAAAATCAATTGACTTCGTCAAAGGCTTTTGGGCGAGTTAAATCAGTTGATTTAGTCAAAGGATTTTTGTTTAGATTTCTGCAACTTCTATTATTTCTAGATTTCTTTTTAGCTCTTCAATAAACTTTATTTCGTCTTCTTTTCTTATTAGGCATCCAGCTGCTTTTTGATGTCCGCCAACTTCGGCTTGAAGATTTGCGATTAAAATAGTTTTTTCTAGGACTTCCTTCAGGTTCTTTCCCTTTCTTCCGGCTATTCTTGCTGAAACTTTTATTTTATCTTCGTTGTAGGCCATGCTAATCAGTACAGTGCCCTCTTGATAGTCCAATGAAGAAGACATCATGGAAGTTATGGTTCCTATTATGGTATCTTTAATACTGTCTTTGGCGTTTAAAATTACAAAGCCATTTCCTCGAATTCTCTCGATTTTTTCAGCGTTTTTTAGAGCACCAACTAATTCTTGTTTATATTGTATGTAAACTTCTTGTGCTTTTTCTCTTGCCTTTTCATGCTGTAGACAGAAGGAAAGTGCTAAATCGGAATAGCCAAGTCGAGAACAGGCGTTGATTAGTACAGATAGTTCACGAGCGTCTTCTTTTCTGTTGAAAAATTTCATCATGTAAATATTTCCTATGATTTCTGATTTTTCTCCATTGGATGCCATACGGATTAGAATCGAAGTAACGAGTTTGGAAACTTCATCTTCGTTTAGTTCGGCGAGGGTTTTTTCTGGCGAAATTTGATTTTCCCTTAGTATTTCTTGAACTCCTTGAGCAGAACCCGTTACTCCTGGGATAAAAAAAGAGGTGGAATACTCGAGAGATTTTCTTAGTGGTCGAGTTGCGGAAAAAATTAGGAGCGATTTTTTTATTTCAAGACCTTCAGAGTCGTTAATAATTTGTTGGTAAATTTTTGAGATGTGAGTTTCATGTCGGTCTCCAATCATTCCGATGATGGCGATGGAAGATAAGTCTTTATTGTTTTCTGAAATTGTTTTAGAGAATAAATAACAAAGTCCTGCGCCGCAAATTTCTTCTTCTCCGAAAAGATGAGGATTTATAATTTTTATTTTTTCGTTAAGTTTGGTTTTATCTATTTCGTGATGATCTAGTATGAAGATTGGATTTTGGAGATTTTGAAATGATGCGAGCGAGTTGGATGCTAGGTCTACGAAAAGAAGAACCTCTCGAGAATTTCTTTTTAATTCTTCTTGCAGGATTGCTTCGTCAATACCCTTTATTATTTTTATTGTAAAGGCCTTATCTAGTCTTCGTAGTGTTTTACTAATTATTGCAGCAGAAGTTATTCCATCGGTATCATGATGAGCTATAATTCTTACTGGTTTATTCTTTACTTCTTCTAAAAATTCTTTTGTTAACGACGATAAAGCATTTAACATACGATCACCCTTTTCAAAATTTCATAGTGCGAGTCTCTTTTTAAGTCTTGCTTTGGTTTTTTGCTATTTTAAAATAACAATGAAGCTTTTTAAAGAAAAGAATAACTTGATTTGATGTTTTTTATAAATTAATTAGTTTGTCGTTGATAAGATAGAAATATAGAATTACTTTTTTCTTTTTTCAGTATATTTTTTCAAAGCGTTAAAATGAGAAACTGCCTTTTGGTATTTATGTTTTGCTTTTTTGTCTGTTTTATTCTTTACCATATGTTCTTTCATTTTTTCTACTTTTTCAGAAGCATTTGTTAATTCAGCATGATAATCTTTGCCAAGTTCTTTAAAATAAGCTGAAAGTTTTTTACCATAAACCTTTGTTGTTGGAACGCCATATTGGTCTCTAAGGATTAATCCAATTTGAGCTGGAGCATACTTTTCAGATAGTTGAGCAATTATTTTTTTTACTTCTTCTTCTGATAGCTTTAACCATACTGGTTTAGGGTATTTATCTTGCATTGTTAATTCTTTTATCATGTTTTTTTGATATGCAAAATGCTTTTTAAAGGTTTGCAAATCAGGAATATATAGAAACAGCCTTGTGGCTAAGGGTTTGCAAACGCCTTGTAGGCTAAGAATCTGCTGAAATTACTACAAGGCTAAAGGTTTGCAAACAGCTAAAAGTTTAAAATAAAAATATTATAGCCTTTATCTAGTGATCTGAGGATAGCCTTCGGTTAAGGGTTTGCAAATCAGGAATATGTAGAAACAGCCTTGCAGGCTAAATTTGTTAAAATTAATGCAATACTAAAGGTTTATGTGTGGTCTTAATTGACAAATAAAGTATATCTTTTTTTATATATATGTTTAAATATTGGTTTTTTCTTCATTAATTATGGGAGATATTAATTGTCCAAAATGTAAGGGTACAGGCTTCGTAAAAGAAAAAGATGGAAGTGTGCATACTTGTTTTGACTGTTTACTTAATGGAAGCATGGATCAGCATGATGAGCACGTGAAAGATTCTGGAATTAGAGTTTAAATTAGGTTTCTATATTATAATGACTCGAGAGTTTTGCGCGCGATTAAAACAGAAATTTGACTGTAGCACGTTTGATAGTCCATATCGATTCTGGCAGTTTAATTTTGAGCAATTTAGAATTCGTAAACTTGGCAGAGGATTTGTCAGACCGACTTTAGAGCAGGTTTCTGAGATTGCAGAAAGTACTCTTAAAAGAGTTAAAAATATTTATGTCGCGAAAGAAGATTATTTGCAGGGCACGGAACCTAGAGATATAATTATAATTCCTGGTTATCAGGTGAGAAGTGCGCATGCTTTAGCAATTAATGATATGGATGAGTTGGGAGATGGAAGAGCAATTCTATTTAGTACTTCTTGGCACGCTCCTTACAGAATGACTCTAGGGCAAATGGAAAGATATATTGATTTTGCGAAAACTTTTTTTGAGAGATTCGGAAAGTATTATCATATACCAAAATAATAGCCCCTCCTGCTCGCAATTTGCATTTGCAAAATATTGAATATTTCTTGCTTTGCAAAAATAAAAGCAAAAGCGAATTGCTCGGAATTCGAATTAAAATTGCGATTTTCACAAGTATCCAGAAGAACATGTGTTTCGCTTTGCTCAACACATTATAGCCCCTCCAGGATTCGAACCTGGGTCACGGGAGTCAAAGTCCCGTATGCTTGACCACTACACTAAAGGGCTGTCGGAAACTTTCGTTTCCCGAGATCTAGTCCCTATACTAAATCAATAATTATCAGAAAATCTTAGCGTTTTTAAGGGTTTGGTTTGTTATCCGTGTTCTTATTAAAATAATAGTATCTATTCTTTAGAAAGTTTTTTTGTCGATAGGGCAAGTGCAGAGAATATTATACATAGTACTAACGCAGAGGTGATTGTCGAGCTGTATTGTGCATGATTCATGTTTCCCAGTATGAATAAAAATTCGTCCAAGACTAGTGCTATTCCGATTGCAGAAAAAAATAATTTCACTTCTCTGTGTTTGTTGTTAAATAATAAGAATATATCTGAGATTATCAATATAATTAATCCATAATGAAAATGGTGCAGTTCGTATCCGAAGACAAGGGGGTTGGGATTATAAAAGAAAACTCCAATTCTTGTTAAGAGGATTGTGAGAAACATAACTAATAAAAATACCTTGATTTCGTTTTGCTGGGTTATTTTCATTTTAGTGTTTGTGACGACCCCTCATTTCTACTTTTTTTAATTGTTCTAAAACTTTTGTTGCATCCTTGTAGTCTTTTTCATAGCCTTTTTTAAAATGTTCGAAAAGTTGTTCGTGATTCTGGAAATGTTTTGCTTCAAGTGCTTGTTTTATTAAATGTAAATCAACGGCCTTGTCTTCTATCCTGTGAGAGATAAAACTTAGACCGAAATCTATGATGTATACTGTGTTTTCTTTGAGGATTGTATTAGATGTTGTCAAGTCGCCATGAATGATATCTTGGTCGTGAAGCTTTGCTGTTTCTTCGCCTAGGATTTGCATAACTTCAAATTGTTTTTTTTCTGTATAGGTGTTTAGTGTTTGAGAAAGTTTGTCTCCGTCAATATATTCGAGCTCTAGAGAGTATTTGGTTTGTTTTAGAACTTTAGGAACTGAAATTATTTTTGAGGCTTTTTCTAGAGTTTTTGCTTCTTTTCGTGTTCTAGATTCTCTGATTTTTTCATCTAATTCTTTTAGTCTGTAGGATTTAGGAATACGATCTTTAGTTACTACATCTTTATCTAGGGTTATTATTGCTTCTGCGCCTTGGGCTAGGATTTTGGAAGTCATATTTATTATTTATATTTAAGAATTATAAACATTTCCTTTTATTGTATTAAATCAAATCTCTTGTCTATAAGAATTAGGAATAGTAAGACAATTCCCCAAAGAAAAAAGAAGCTGCTGGTTAGCGCTAAGAGTATATTGTTTCCATCTACCCAATAAAACATTCCGAAAAGGCTGCTTAGAAGTAATAGGATGCTTGATTCAATAAAATCTTTTTTGAGTTCGTTTGAGGCTTTTGCTACTTGGAATGCTACGAGTCCGAAACCAGCCATAGTTATGGAAAGACCGATGAGAAATTCAATATAATCTTTTGAAATCTTGGTTGCTACATTTCCTAAAAATAAACTTAGAATTATAGTTATTGTTAGAGATATGGCAAGTAAGATAAGTATTCCTTTTTCACTGTTCTTTTTCATATTATTATCAAGGAGATGATGTTTATAAATTTTATAGTTTCGGTAATATTAGTCTTTTGCTAGATCTGCTCGCATGTCTGAAATAATTTGATTTCCCATTTTGATAATTAATTTTGTATTAATTTTTATACTATTTATGATTTGACTTTTTTCAGAATCTAGTTTTACTAGGCTTTCGAATGAAATAAAAATTATTTTTTCTAGGGAAACAAATCGTTTAATATTTTGTGAAAAAATTCTAGTATCTAAATAAATTGGACTTGTTCTAGCGTCAAATCTACTTCGGCCGGATTTTAGTTTTTTAATGATTTTAAGTGCTGTTTTTTTATTGGGACTTTTTTCAAATTCTCTTATGGATTGAAGATAGAGTTTAGTATTTTTTTCAACAGATTGAACTACGCTTTCAAAATATTCTAATTTCTTTTTAAAAATTATTTCTCTTCGGGAGTTTTTCATGGCTATCCTACTGTTTACGTAGTTACTTAGAATTGCTCCAAAAACCACACCAATCATACCGATGGATGTTGTGGTTAGTGCAGAGGATATATCTACCATATAAAAATGATTAGATTTGTTTTTTTAAAGATTTATATGATTTTGTGATAAGAACGAATTTTGGTTTAAGGTATTTGTTGTACTGAGGCACAATTCTTTATAGAATTTTTGCTTCGCAAAAACTTCGCGGAGCGAAGACACGTGGTGGATGATACGAATGTGTTATTTTTCTAGTTCTTTTTGGATTTTCCCTACTGTTTCGGAAGGATGATTAATAATGTCCCCTTCCCATAATCTTAATGAAATCCAGCCATTATCATAGAGGGCGTTGTGCTGTATTGAATCTTTTTTCATTGTGTGTGCGATGGAATCTTTTCGAACACAATCTTTTGTTTTTCCGAAATTTCTTCCATGCCAATAGTCGCCATCTACATATATAGCAATTTTTTTTCCAGGATAAGCAAAGTCCGGAATGGTTTTTACGTTTCCGATGATGATAGGGTATTGCGTTACTAGCCCATTAGCAAGGTTGTTTGAAACAAGCAGTTTTTTTAATGCTAGTTCTGGTCTGGTGTCTTTGTTTTTTATAGAGTCTTTTAGGCTTTTGCGAAGGATGTCTCAGTAGTTTATTCCTGCTGAATCTACAGCATTTCCCCAAGTTCCAAATTCCTTCAATGCTCCCTTGAATAGTTTTCCTTTATTTAGGGAAATATATCTAGCAGAGATTTTATTTTGTGATTTCTCTATCTCTTGTATTTCGGTTATTATTTTTTCTTTTGTCCAATATCCTACAGATTTTTTATCTTTTATAATTTTTTTCATAGGAATTTTTAATTTTTGGCATATATTTCTAACGGTGGCAGACGTGATTTTTAGATGCCCACTTATTTGGGATGTTGTTAAACCGTCTTTCCATATCCAATTAAATAGTTGTTCTTTTGTTGGTTCTAGAAAATTGTTTGGTCTAATGATTTCGTCATGGGTTTTTGTTTTTATGTTTAAATTTTCAAATAGTTTTCTAATGTTTCCCCAAGATGTTTTGTAACTTCTTGCTATTGCGTTAATTGATTTATGATTTTTGTAATGTAATTCAATTAGTTCATCTCTACCTGGTTCTTTTCCATATAGGGGGTTTTGATTTTCTCGAGAACTTCTTCTCTGTATATTATGAAATTCTAATGCTCTGAAAATAGTCGTTTCTCCGCAATTTAACATATGTGAGATGTGTTTGGCGGAATGACGATTTTCAGTATATTCCTTTATTAGAAGAGCTTTGGATATTTGCCTATAATTTGTCATCTTTACATTTTCATTTTTCCTTTAAACTTTCTTGCCATTTTCATCATGGTTTTTTTATCTAACTGACCCGATTCGAGTCCTGCCATGGACGATTGGGATTTCATTAGTTCGTTTATCATTTTATATTGTTTTAAAAGTTCTCTAATTTCAGAAGTTGTGGTTCCGCTTCCCTTGGAAACTCTTTGAATTCTTGAGGATTGTTTGTCAAATAGTCCTGGATTTTCAACTTCTTCTTTTGTCATGGATTGAATTGCATATTTGAAGTGTTTCATTTTTTCTTCTTGTTTTAATAGTTGTTCTTTTGGTATTTTTGCAGAAGCATTTCCGAGACCTGGAATCATTCCAAGTAGTTTATCAAAACCGCCTATGTTGTTCATAGAGTCAAGTTGCATGTATAAATCTTGAAGTGTAAATTTTCCTTCTTTTAATCTTGCTTCTATTTTTTCCTGTTGTTTATCATCAACGGCCGAACGAACTTTTTCTAATAGCCCGGCTAGGTCTCCCATTCCTAGCATTCTGGAGATAAACGCGGTTGAATCAAAGGTTTCTATTTCATGGATTTTTTCACCGGTTCCAATAAAAAATACTGGAGCATTGGTTTCTGCACAGGCCGTTAGGGCGCCACCAGCTTTTGCTGTTCCGTCCATCCTGGTTATAATAACTCCGTCTATGGAAAGTGCTTTTTGAAATTCCTGAGATTGTTTTTTTGCAGCTTGACCAATGTCGGCTGGGAAAACTAAAATCCTATAGGTGGGTTTTAGCTTTTTTTCAATGGCTTTTATTTCATCGACTAAATCGCCCTTTAGTGTGTCTCTGCCAGCTGTGTCTATTAAAACCAAATCATAATCTTCCATTTCTTGTTCATATTTTTTAATAATTTTTAGCGGATCTTTTTCTTTTAGGTCAATGAAAGCCTTTACTTTTGCTTTTTCACACATGGTTTCTAGTTGAGTCATTGCGGCGGGTCTTTGGGTGTCTAAACCCAGGGCGCAAACTTTTTTTCCTCTTTTGGCATAGTAGAATGCGAGTTTGGAAATGGTAGTTGTTTTGCCAGAACCGTATAAACCAAGAAGTAGGACTTTTGTTTTTTTGTCTACTTTTAGCTCTTTTCCTTTTCCAATAATTAATTCTATTTGGTCATGAATTAGTTGAATAAGTTGTTCTTTTTTGTCAATTCCTTTTATTGATTCGTCTAGAGCAATCTCTTTTATTTTTTTGGATAGTGTGAAAACTAGTTCAACATTTACATCTGCTTCAATTAAAGAACGCTGGAGGTCTTTGATGACTGCGTCTATAAGTTTCTTGTCAATAAAAATCGCATTGGTGATTTTTTTGATTCCTGTTGTAAGTGCTTCACTGATTTTTTCTAGCATGTTTTTAGAAGTATTTTAGAGGTTTTAAGGATTTGGGTTTTAAGGATTTAGAAAGGTTAATAAATTAAATTTTTGTTTTTATTATATGATTGAAATAGTGTCTTTATTGATTATTTAGGTGTTTTTTTATAAATCGTATTTGAAACTTAAGGGAGAAAGAGTTGTGATAAATTAATTGTTTAGTATGTGTTACTATGAAGTGGTTACAATTGGTAAGGTTTAAATAGTTTAATTGCATGATATATTCATGGAAGATGGAAAAATTATTGATTCGTTGAAGAGATTTTCTAGGGAAATTCCCGCGAGCGTAATTGAAAATTTGGCAGTCGGAGATGTTGTTGGTAAGAGTATGGGATTGAGTTATTTTATTGATGATAAAGCTATTGATTTGCAATTGGGACAATTTCCTGAGGGCGCAATACCTTATAGTGCGGTTTATAGGAAGCTTAGTCCAAGTATGGCTGGAATAAATAAGCAATTTAATGGCAGACGAAATATTCCGTTTTCTGAGGTTTTTAATGCTGGTGTAGGCGAATGTTTGGAAAAAGCAGTTTTAATTCAATTGGCCTCCCAGAGAAAAGAGAATAGTTTTTTGATAAACGGAGTTATTGAAGAAGATGGAGTGGTTGGAGCGGGACCGCATGCTTATAATGTGGTAGTAAGAAATGGAAAGCCATTTTTAATAGATGCTCAGAATCCTACAAGAGTTGATGCAGGTGGAAAAATACATCCGTATGTAGCTCCTATCGTTGATATTTCAGGAGATTATGGCGAAATTAAGACAACGTCAGAATGGAGAATGGGAAGAAGTTATTCTATAGTTTAGTTATAATCCCAGACTCTTTAGTATTTTTTCTTTGTCGAAAATTTCTAGGTCTTCGTATTTCTGTCCTGTTCCTAAAAAGTAAATTGGTTTTTTTGTGATGTAGGAAACTGATAAAGCTGCGCCACCCTTTTCGTCGATGTCTGCTTTGCTTAGAATTATTCCATCAATTGAAATAGATTGATTAAATGCTCTAGCTTGTTCGGTTGCGTCATTGCCTGTTATGCTTTCTCCTAAAAACATTTTCAAATCTGGCTGACAAACTCTAATTATTTTTTCCATTTCTTTCATTAGAGATTCTTTTGTATTCATTCTTCCGGCGGTATCAATTAGAACTACGTCTATTCCATGTTTTTTTGCATAGGCAATTGCTTCAAATCCAACTGCTGCAGGATCTGAATTGTATTCTTTTTTTATGATTGGAATTCCGATTTTGTTTGCATGAATTTCTAGTTGTTCTATGGCTGCTGCTCTAAACGTATCGGCTGCGGCAAGACAAACGGAAAGTTTTTCTTTTTTAAGATAGTTTGCAACTTTTGCAATGGAAGTTGTTTTTCCAGAACCATTTATTCCGACGAATGCAATAACGAAGGGTTTTTTTGTTTTGATTTGTTCTTTAATTTGTTTTGATAAAATAGGTGGATTGATTAAAATTTCTGAAATTGTTTCTCTTAATTTTTTTTCAATATTAACTTCGGAAAGATTTTTCCCAACAAGTTCTTCGGAAAGTTTCTTTTTCATATGCTCTACAACCTGGTAGGCAATATTGTTTTGAAGAAGAGTCATTTCAAGTTCTGAAAAAAGTTCGTCAAATTTTTCTTGAGTAATTTTTTTCTTAAATCTGTCAAAGAATCCCTCATGTTTCTTTTGTTCTTCTTCGAATCTTTGTTCTTCGCCTTTAATTTCAATTCCTTCTTTTTTGATATCTTCAATTACTAGCTCGGATGTTTTGTTTTCTTCGTGTGAGAATAGTTTGGATAAGAATGATTTTTTTTGTCCGGGTTGTGACTTAATAGACTCGGGCCTACCCGCCACCGCTCCGCTCCCCCGACCGCCACCCGAGGCGACGTTTTTATTACCTACTGCCTTTTCTGTTTTTTGAGCAGGTTTTATTTTTTTCTCTATTTTCTCTTTTTTAGATTTTATCTTTGTCTTTGCTTGTTTTTCTACTGGTTCTGAGAATTCTTCTACTATTTTGTCTTTCCAATTTTTGAGTTTGTCTTTTATGAATCCGAACATAACTATATTATGCTTTGATTGTTTAAAAAATATACTATTTCTTAGGGAACATAAATTCTTTTAAAGAGCTGTGTTTTCTTTTTAGTATGATAACTTATAATGATTTGTATGAGGCGTTGAGAAAGGAGAGGTATAGTGATGATTTGCAGCTGTTGAGTAAAACTTTTATGTCTGAGGTTTCGGAGTATTTGTCTGAGAAGAAGAAGTTTTCTGATAAAGATGATGACATGTTTTCTGATGTAGTTTTGAAGAGTAAAAAGAAATTGGAGAATGCGATGGCTATCTTTAAGGAGCTTTTGCTTAGAAGAAGAAAGAAGATTTTAAATCTCTCATTTGTGGCCTCCGAAACGGGAATTTCTAAAAAGGATTTTGAAAATTTATTGGAGTTTGAAAAGCAATTGTTTGAAGATATTGTGAAGAGTTTGGAAAAGGCAGATAAGAATATGAGTGAATCTATGGTTGGCGGTAAGACCGAGTCTAAGTTGAAAATGGTTAGATTCGTAGATAGAGTTGATGAATTTTTAAATTTAGAGGGAGAGGCTGCGGGTCCATTTGAGAAGGGCGAGATTGCTAATTTAAACAAGGAAATTGTGCAGATTTTGGTTCAGGATAAGAAGGTTGAAATTTTAGAAGAAGATTAGTTATTTTTGTTATATGTGCGGTTTCTTAATATAGAATTCATTACGACAAATTTTATAAAGTGACGTTTCCTTTGTATTCTAATGAAATTAAATTTGGTGATAAATGGCAGAGATTCTTTGGTGTCGAGTTTTGTCTTGTTAGATGAAAGTATTTATCAAAATTATAGAAAAATGACAGGGCAAATCAAGTTTGCCCAATCAAACATCGTGAATATCATCGATAAAGATTGTCGATATTTGAAAGGAGGTTTAATATGAATAATAAAAAATTAAGTTTTTCGATTTTAGCATCAGTTATGCTTTCTGTTTTTATGGCGAATATAGTAAGCGCCGTAAATTCTAGTAGAGATGCATGGGCTAATATAGGTAAGTCTGGAACAGTTTTGGGCTATATATTCGGACCAGTTCCAACTGGAGGAACATTCGCAACGATGGATATAATATCAGTTATGATTATTGTTGTTGCTGTGTGGATTTTGGTTGCAATTACTTTCGGAGACATAATAGCTTCTTTTTCAAGTTTCTCTAAATGGGTATCTTGGACAATTGGCGCTTTGATAGGTATTATTGCTGCTAATATGGGTTGGGGAGTCAGTATCATCGCAATGTTTACTTCTGGATTCGCTATATTCGGAATAACTTCTGTCTACATTGGTTTAGGCGCTGCATTTGTTGCATTCTTGATTGTTAATCTTGGAGTAACAAAGCTAGGTGGCTGGGTCATGGGTAGAAAGGCAATGACGATGGCTCAACAATCCAGAGTTGCTACTGCCGCAGGAGCTGCAAAAGTAGGCGCTGCTGTTAAGGGCTTGAAGCAAATCGGAAAAGATTTAGAAGCTCCATAATTGTTTAGTTTGTTATTTAAGCGATTTATTTTTTTCGCTTTTTTCTTTTTTAGAATTATTTTATATTCTACGATAGAGAAATCTTTATAAACTCTTTCTTTATATAATGATTATGCAAAAAAAGAAGTCAGGTAAGAAAACAAATAAAAAAAATGTTGTGAGAGCTATTCCTAAATTAGAAAGTTCTTCTGGTTATTCTTGGATTTGGTATTTAATTGGCGCATTAATTATTATTGCTGCTTTATATTTTGTTTATTCAAGTATGACAGGAAATGCTGTTAATATAATGACAGGAAATGCTGCAGATACAAAAAATTCCTTTAAGCCAATTGTTGATATGATATCAGGATTGATTTCAAATGTTTATGATGCATTGAAGGGTCCGTTGGGTATGATTGTTGGGGAAACAGCTACAGGTACGGCAAGTAATGAGCTTGGCGCAAATATTTTCCTTGCTAAGGTTCTATTATTGATATTGGTTCTGGCTATTGTTTCAGCTGTTCTGTCTAAGACTGGTTTTGTATTTTTGGAAGAGGGTTGGACACATTGGGTGGTTAGTATTGTTGTTGCTATTCTTTCTGTTAGATTTTTGAATGCAGAATTAGTTCAAGCTATTTTAATTCCCTATTCAACATTGGGTGTTGCCTTAACGGCTATTGTTCCTTTCGCAATATATTTTCTCTTCGTCGAAAAGGGAATGTATGGCCCTCATTATTCTATGATGAGAAGGGTGGCCTGGATATTTTTTGCCGTAATATTTTTAGCCATTTGGACATTGCGAACTGGTGAAAAGACTAGTAATAGTATAATTGACTCTATTTATCCTCTTACGGCTTTAATAGCTGTAATAATGGCCTTTGCTGATGGAACAATACAGAAAATTTTTGCTACTTGGGCCGGGGCGAGAACTACCGCAAATGCAAGGGGAACAATGATTGCGCATCATTCCGTAGCGTTGAAAAAATTACAAAAGGCACATGATGACGGACATTATATACCAGGATTTGCTAGCACGATGAATGCGGATTATAATGCTAGTCAAGGGTTTTCGGTCGTAATACCAACTCCTACGCTTGCGCAGATTGAGAAGGCATATCTACAAGATATTAATGCATTAAATCAGATTATAGTAAGGCTTCAATAATAATCTTTATAAACTCGTCCTCTTTAACTTGAATATGAAAAAAGATTGTGTGAAAAATTGTTTTGTGAGCTTGTTAGCTTTGTTAGTTTTATGTTTTAATTTTGTTTCTGCCGCGCCGTATAGCTATGGTTCTATGGGATTGAGAACTGCTAGTGAGCAGGCGATTGATTTGGTTGTTCAGTTGTTTGAACCCGTTTTACAGGTTTTGCTTGGAGGAGATACGTGGTCTGGAGAAATTTTATTTGCGAAATTACTTTTCTTTATTTTAATTTTATCTTTAGTTTATATTTCATTAAATAAGATGACTATGATTAAAGAAAATAAGGCAGTTCATTGGATTCTTTCATCAGTCGTTCCTATTCTTGCAGTGAGATATTTGAGTTCAGAATGGATTCTTTCTATGATTGTGCAGTATCAGGTTTTAGGGGTTGTTTTAACAACAGTTCTTCCATTGATTATTTTCTTTTTCTTTTTAGAAGGAATAGATTCAAGTTTGGTTAGAAAGACTGGCTGGATAATTTATATTGTTATTTATTTCGGTTTGTGGAGTAGCGCAGAGACGGAAGTTTATGCCTCGTTCTTTATGGGATCATTTTTCCTAGCGTTGTTGTTTTTATTTTTAGATAGGTCTATACAAAGATATTTTATGATGCAGAGAATAAAAGAAGCTGGGTCCGTAAGTATTTGGGATCAAATTAATAAGCTTGAAGAGCAAATGAGAAGAAATCGTACTTCCGGAATGCCCGCACCAGATCTTGAAAGAGTAAATAAAATATTACAAAAACAGGTTGATTCTTTACATAAGCAGTTAACTTAATTTTTTAATTGTTTTTAAAAGAAGTAATTTTTTTATTTTGTAGGTGCTTTTTTATAACCAATAATTCTTTTGTTTTTCCCTTCGCCTTCGTATATTGGAACTTCTTCTGCAGCGTGTTTTACAGTTTGTCCCGATGGAGAATTGCCCATTAATAGGATAACTCCTAAAAGAACGAAAGCTACTCCAGCGATTATTACAAAGGGTAGTTTTATAGTGAATAGTTTGGATAAATAGGTAAATATCTGATTAGACAATACAATTATAGCTAGTCCAATTCCCGCAAAAACATAACCTATAGCACCCATTTATTATTCGTATGCTGGTTGGTATTTAAATATTTTGATTGCGAAATTTTTTGTTTACTTCACGGCTTGCTCGCGCCCACCCGCCCCCTATCCTGACGATTAATAAAATCAATTAAATTTTATATATGAATCGTGTTAAATTTTTATTTTTTTTGGTATTTCGTTAGTATTATAAACTCTTTTTGATTAATTTTTTTAATGGGAAAAAATATTGGGTTGATAGTTATCTTGGGATTAATTGTTTTATTTAGCGTTTCGGGTTTTTTTGTAAGTGCTATTGATTCGGTCGATTCGGCAGCTGGACAGATTGGCGATAAGGTTGATAGCGTTGGAAAAATTATAGAAAATCCTGCTGACGCAAGAGATGCAATAAGAAGTGCTTATCTAAAGCAAGAGTTTGGAAATGTTTTGCTAACTAAACCGGTTATAGGACCAATTATTGCCGGTTATCAAAAGATTTCACCTTATACGGATCCTGCTATTGAATTTTTAGTTGGAATGGCTCCGGTGTTGTCTTGGTTTTTCTTTTTAGTGTTGGCAATTTGGATTGTGCTGATGAAATATTTTTATACTTTTTATGAAGTTCTGAGGGATTTTTCTAGTTTTTCCGATATGGTTTCTCTAATTATGTCTTTATGTGTTTTTGTAATTTTAATTGTTCTTAATTTTTTTCAGAATATTAGTTTGTTTTTAGCAAATAAAATAGTTTCTCTATTGGAATTTTTTGATCTGTGGTGGGTTAAGGTTATAGGTGTAGTCATTTTTATTTTTGTTGTTATATTCTTAAGTAAGTTTTCTAGACAAATTAATGCCATGGCTTTTGCTATTAAGAGGAGAAGAAGAGAGGCTGAGAAAGAGCGTGAAAGAGAAGAGAGAGATGAAAGACAAGAGACGGCAACAAAAAAAGTAGAGACCTTTGCTGATACGATTGATAATAATCTAGAGTAGATTTACTGCGCAACCATTTGATAGGAAACTTTATAAAGCGATTTTTCAGAAAGAATATTATGAGATTACCTAAAGTAACAAAGAGATATTGCCCTTATTGCAATAAGACAACTGATCAGAAGATTAAACTAGTTAGTTCAGGAACGAAAAGAGGAGCGTTAAAGAGAGGAGGAATTGTCAGAGCTAAGTTGAGAGGATTAGGAAGAGGAATAGGAAATAAAGGTAAATGGGGCTCTAAACCTGCTGCATCTAAATTTAAAATGAAAACTAAGACAACTAAAAAAGCAAAAATTCTTTATGTTTGTAATGCTTGCGGAAAAGCAAAAGACAAAAAGAAAGGCATAAGAGCTGGAAAGGTTTTACAGGAATAAGAAAATGGCAATAAAAAAGAAATTTATAGATGTTGAATTGGCTCTAATCGGCGATACTGTTCCGGTTTTAGGCGAACCAGAGTTATTGAATAAAAAAACAATAAAATTAGACTTGTCTAGAAAATTAAAAGGAAGAGGACTTGAAGTTACTTTCTTAATTCTTAATAAGGACAAAAAATTAACTGGCTATCCGAAAGACTTGGTTTTAATGAGAAGCTATATTCAAAGAATGATGAGACCAAGAGTTAATTATGTTGAAGATTCTTTTGATATTTCTTGTACAGATATTCCGGCAAGAATAAAGCCATTTTTAATCACAAGAAAGAAAGTTTCTAGAGCTATAAGAAATAGTTTGAGAAAAACAGTAAGAGAATTTTTAATTGAATATTGCAAGGGAAAAACATATATGGAACTTGCCCAAGAGGTTATTTTTGGAACTATACAAAAAGAAATGTATCCTAAGTTGAAAAAAGTTTATCCATTGTCTTTGTGCGAAATTAGAATTTTAGAAACAAAACAGATTGAGAAAGCAGATTTAACAGTTAAAGAAAGAGTTGTCGAAAAGAAGGAAGCTGTTATTGAAGAAAAAACTCAGGCTGAAGAATTAGAAGAAGCTGCAAAGGCTGGCTCTACTGAAAAGAAAACAGAAGGAGAAGTTGTTTTAGATCAAGTTGCTGAAATTGAAAAGGAAAAGGAAACAGAAGTTGTTGTTGAAGATAAACAGAAAAAATCTAAGAAGAAAAAAGAAGATAAAGAGGATTCTAATGCACACGCGGGTGTCAGCTCTGAAGATCAGAAATAAATGGCAACGCAACAATGTTTAGTTTTAATTAAACCTGACGGAATTATAAAATCTATTACTGGTAATATTATTTCTTTGATCTCTGAATCTAAGTTAAAAATCGTTGGTTCAAAAATGGTTCGTCCTTCAAAAGAATTGGCTGAAACTCATTATTCTGAGTTGGCACAAGGGCTTGAAAAAAGATTCGGAAAGGAAAAAGGTGCGCAAGTTTTTGATAGTGTTTTAAAATATATTATGGGTCATTATCATACAGACAGAGTTATGGCCTTGGTTTATCAGGGCGAAGATGCTATTCAAAAAATAAGAGCATTGGCAGGTTCTACAAATCCAGAAGATGCTGAGCCGACGACAATTAGAGGAAAATATGGAAGAATTAATTCTAAAACTCAGGTTTTTGAAAATGTAGTTCATGTTTCTGATTCTGAAGAAAATGCTAAGCGAGAAATAGAATTATGGTTTCAGCCAGAAGAATTAACTGATGTAATTTTCCCGACAAAGAAAGAAAAAGTAGCTATTAAGAAGATTGCTTGGGAATAAGTAGAAAACAATAAACCTTTTAAATGATTTTTCTTGAGTAATTATACGCCTGCATAGCTTCCCTCAAGGGATCACCTCTGCGGAGGCGTCAGTTGGCAACTTCGCTAACTATAAAAAATCATGCCTGCATAGCTCAGTTGATAGAGCATCAGTTTTGTAAACTGAGGGTCGGGGGTTTGAATCCCTCTGCAGGCTTTTATAATTTTAATTTATTTTCAAGTGAGAGTTCTCCGACGTTTTCAAAAACTTTAAATAGTGCACTTTATTTGTGGTTGCGCAGTGGCGCGTTTGGTGTTGCGGCCGGAGGCCGCTTGCAGATTACGATGACGAGAATAAAATTCAGAATAGGACAACAGAGAAATTTTTTTGATTTGGTTATTTTGAGATCCAGCTCACCTTCTTTGAGAGGATTACTACAATTTGGATTAAAAATGAACTATCAAACTTTAAAATCATATTATAACGAGAACAGAACCTTGCCAGAAGATTTTTTCAATGACTTATGTATATTAGCAAAGCTCGATGGAAAATCTTTGAAGGTAGTTTATCTGAAAGAACATTGGGGGCAAGTGAAAGGTGGGAAGAAGTGACTTATTTGTTGATTTTGCCGTGCAAAATCAATTTGATTATTTGCGTTTTCTCCGAAAACGCTTTGGGAGTTTCTTTTAGTTTTGTTAAAAA
>CAYPFA010000001.1:296694-332823 GCA_964410025.1 Candidatus Woesearchaeota archaeon | reverse complement strand
TGGAAATATTTATAACGCAATATTCTATTGAGAATTAACAAGATCCCATTGTCTAGTGATGCTTTGGCATAGCCAATGGAAATATTTATAACGCAATATTCTATTGAGAATTAACAAGATCCCATTGTCTAACGGTAGTACGGCTCTTTGACGTGGAGCAGGCCGAGGTTCAATTCCTCGTGGGATCATTATTCTATTGAACCGGAGGCCTGGCCGAGGCGAGCAAGGGGTTTTTGCTTAAAATTCTCCTATAATTTAAATTTCAAAAACACTTTGCGAGAAAATTCCTCGTGGGATCATTGAACCCGCATAATTTGTTTCTGCGTCGCCTAACGGCGAGAGGTTCAATTCCTCGTGAGATCATTTGTCGACATAGGAACTCTTTTATAAATATATTTATATATCTAGTTTTTCTTGTTTTTCTGATGATAAAAGGGGATAAAAGAGGTAAGCGAGGGCAGGTCACTATTTTTATAATTGTTGCAATTATTATCGTTGCTGCTATTGGGATTTATTTTGTAGTTCAAAAGTCATCCACACAGGGATTATCTAAAAATTTTGAACCGGCATATAAATATTATTTAAGTTGTGTGGAAACAAGGACTCGGGCAGGTATAGCGCTTTTGGGTCAACAGGGCGGATATCTTTATACTAATGAATTGCCATTTGAGCCAGGAAGTGATTATTCTCCAACATCTTCTCAATTAGATTTAAATGGAGTGGGCGTACCGTATTGGTTTTATGTTTCTGGAAATAATATTGTGAAACAACAGAAACCTACTAAAGAAAATATGGCATCGGAACTTTCTAGATATATTTCTGAGGGAATTAATAAGTGTAATTTTGAGGATTTTAATCAGCAAGGGATAATTGTGGATGTTTATTCCGGCTCGGTGAATGTGGTTATTAATGAAAATTCCGTCGATGTTTCTATGAATAACCCAGTTTATTTTTATTTTGAAAATGAAACAGCTAGTCTTGATTCTCACAAGCTTTCTTTGTCGTCTAAACTTGGAAAGTTTTACGATCTTGCTTCAAGAGTTTTTGATGTGGAAAATGAACAGACTTTTTTAGAATATTATGGTTTGGATGTTATGAGACTTTATGCTCCAGTAACTGGTGTGGAAGTTTCTTGTGCTCCGAAGGTTTTTAACGACGATGAAATGAAAAAAGGAATTTATGATGGACTGGAAGCGAATATTCCTTTCTTAAAATTAAAAGGTACATATTACGATTTGTCTAGTAAGGATCATAGCTATTTTGTTGTTGATGCTGGAGCGAGTGTTAGTGAACAAGTTAGCTTTTCTTATTCAAGAGATTGGCCAACAAAGATTGATATTTATGGAGATAGAATAGTTGAACCAATGGGCATGCAGGCAGGATTGGGAATACTTGGATTTTGTTATGTTCCTTATCATTTCGTATACGATATTTCTTTCCCTGTATTATTTCAGGTTTATGATGAAAAAGAATTTTTTCAGGTGCCATTTGTTTCCGTTATAAAAAATAGTCAGTCAAGAAATGCTAGTTTAATTTCTGAAGGAAGTTCTGTTGAAGCAGATTTGTGTAAATTTAAAAATCAGGATGTAAGAGTTTCAACATTTAATTTAGATGCTCAGCCGGTAAAAGCAAGTTTAAGATTTAGTTGTTTAAATGGCGGATGTGCTGTGGGATCTACAGATATTAGTGGTGGGCAGGCAGTCGTCGACGCAAAACTTCCTCAATGTGTTAATGGAGTTTTAAGTGCTTATGCTGAAGGTTATGCTCCGTCTAGTTATATAATTTCTACAAATAGAGAAACTAGCGCAGATATTCTTATGATGAAAATTTATAATGTTAGTGTTAATCTTGGAAATGTTCAGAGGGCAATTATTCTATTTAGTTCAGATGGTTATAGTTCGGCAATAACATATCCAGATTCAAAAACTGTTCAACTTATCGAGGGAGAATATAATATTACGGCCTATGTTTATCAAAATTCAGATTTAATTTTTCCTGCGATAAAGCAACAACAATGCATTGATGTTTCTGCTCCAGGATTGGCGGGAGTTTTGGGACAGGAAGAGCAAAAGTGTTTTGATGTTAATACGCCTGAGCAAAAAATAGAAAATGCATTAATTGGTGGCGGTAGGGGGCAAGATTATTTTACAGAATCACAATTAAAATCAAGACAGAAATTAAACATAAATATTCCTTTATTCGCAACTCCAAGAAGTTTAGATGATTTACAAAATAATTATATCGAAATGGAGGATTCCGTGTTGGAAACACAATTCGCATGATAAAAAATAAATTATTTGCCTTTGCTTTTGGGTTTGTATTATTTTTAGGATTGGCTTCTGCTGCAGCTCCTTTTTCAACACAAACATCAAATCCTTCGTTGACTAGTTTGTATAGTTCGTCAGATATTTCTACATATTGGCCGACGTTGGCTCAGAGTATTGAAAATGGACAGTGTGAAGCTGGAACAGATTTTCTGGTAATGATTCCGCCAGCAGGTTGTTCTCCGTCGGTTGTTAGAAGTGATTTGTTGGAAGAGCAGAATGTTCCGGTTTTTTGCAAGCTGGAGGCGATAAATGTTAATCCTTTAATTGATGTGGATGCGATTGACTCTATTTCCTATAGGGGAACTTATCCTAAGGACGTTGTCTCAGTTAGCTATCATCCTGCTAGAGCAATTGTGAAAAGCAGTGAAAAATTATTGAATAATCCTGTGGCAAATAATATTGGTTACGTGGTTATTGTTTTAAAAAAGCAGGCTAATGAAAGTGGTATGCCGGAATGGGTATTTGGAAATTTAACGGCTACGATAAAATATGATGCAAAAAATGCTTTTGGTGTAGGTCAGGCAGAATTTTATTTGAAAAGTGTTAATGATGAAAGTTGGCAAAATGATTATGTTGAAAATTCTTTTTGGGATGGAAAGGGTTATTTGAGATTAAAAGATATTAGTGGAGAAACTGCGAAGGTGGTTTTGTATACGGATAAGGATAAGGTGTATAGAGAAGTGAGTTTAAAGGTTGGTGAAAAAAGTGCGAAGATTTATTTTCCTGGATTTTATTGTCAGGCAGGAATGCGAATTCAGTTAAATTCAATTGTTTCTGATCAAGAATCTGCTAAGCTTGATATAGACGGAGATACTATTTGGGTTAGACAGGGAACAAAATTTTTGGATGATGCATGTACTGTTTCTAGACTTAATATGGGATCAGGTGGCGCAGGATCTATTACATTTAGTTGTAAAGGTAAGTCGACGACTTTAAGTTTGCTTGGAAAAAATGTTGCAACAATTAATAGTGCTCAGTATGAATTGGGACAAAAGGTTGTCGAACAGGGAGCGAAAAATTTGTATTTAGGATATGTGGGATCTACGGAAAAAAAATTATTTGAAGGAACTAGTGTGGTTGATGCTGGAACGGGTTTTGTGGTATTGATTAATGAGAGTAGTAAATCTTTGGCAATTGATAATTCTAAGTTGGTAAAATTAAGTAGTGCAATTGCAAATTTCTTCGAAGGAAAATCAACAGAGATGTCTAAAACTTCTTTTGAAACTGTTTTAAAAAATTCTGTTTCTGGAAGTGAATTAGTTATATTATATAATCAGGTTCCGTTTAATGCCAATGCAGATGAATCTATTATTTTGAATAGTGTCGACGGAAGAACGGTTTCTTATAAGTCTAGTGATGATGCGCAATCGGTTATAAATGGTTATTTTAATAAGATGGATAGTGCTCAAAATGATTTGACGGATTTGTATCCTAACGACGGAAATCCAATTGTTTTTGGTTCTAAGGCAATTAGTGAAGAAATAAAGGTGTTGGAAAGTATGGTGGGAATAAGTATGGGTAAGACTGCAAAGACTGCAGAGTTGATTGAAAAATTCTCTAAGTTATATTCTACTTCTGCTCTTGGAAATCTTAAGAGAAGTTCAGAGTTTGATTATTCTGATTCTTTCGCAACGGTATATGCAAATAATGAATATAATCAAATTTCGCTTTTACAATTTAAGGGAGTTGATAAGGAGATGAAGTCAGCAGAATTTTTTGTTAATAGTCGTTCGCAAACTGTTTATGAAGGAGATAGTATATTGGCAGATTTTGCAAAGACAGATGGAGATTATTTTAGCATAAGAACTATTGATAGAAATTATATAGAAGTAGATTTTTATAAAAAGAATGTGCCTACAACTACTGGCGTAGATAATGGTTTTAGTTTTAGCGGAACATTTAGTTTGAAAAATGACGAAGAGCAACAGGTAAATAGGGTGAGTGGAAATAATTTGGGCCAGTATAGAATTATGGTTAATAATATTCAGGTTGCCGAGGTGGCTAGCGTTTCTTTAATTCCAGAATTGGCAACAAAGTCCGAGGCAAATTTTACTTATAGGATTGGAATTGAGAAAAGAGCAATAGAGCTTTCTCCAGAAATGGCAAATAAGACTGCAATGAAAATTAATGAGACAATTAAGAAATGGGAAGAAGCAAATGCAAAACTTGGGAAATTAGTTGAAAGCTGGAAGGGTGCGTGTTTAGTTACTTCGGGTGTTTTACAGATTAAAACATTATTTGGAGGATTTACTGGTGCGGCTACGGCAAGACAAAAAGTTATGGACACCTACAAAGAAAGATGTAAGACCGAGGCTGAATTTAAGGGAATGACTAGTACGGAATGTTATGCAAAGTTAAATGCAAATGACGGAATTGATATGGATGTGGAAAAATATAGTGCTGCTATAAAGGTGATTAATGCGCAGTTAAATGGATTGACGGTTGAGCAATGGAAAACGAATCATGCTAACGAAGTGGTTTGTGATGTTTCTGATTGCAAGATTAAAATTGTTGGTTCCAACTTAAATAGTTGGACGGAAATAAGAGCTTATCTTTTATATAAAAATCTTGGTCCATCTTCGGGTGCTTCTGCTAGTTTGCAAAAGAAGATTAAATCTGATTTTACAACTAAGATGGATTTTGTTGCTAATACTGTATTAGAGCAGTCAGAACGTACAAAAGCAGAGGAGCAATCTTCAAAACAATATGCTTCTGGATTTCAACCAAAATGGGGTTCTGTTAATGATGAGAGCGTGAAGGTAACTGGTTATTGGAATCTACAGAGAGCAAAGGATGTTAAGGATTCGAGTGGGAAAACTCTTGATGCTGTTTTGACGAGTATTGTTAGTGATAAGAAAAATATAAATGTAGCTGGCGATACTCCTGTTGAATTTTTACCATATAATGGAAAAAAATATTTATTGATTTTAAGTGAGGGAGAAACTAAGAGTGTGGCAGATGTTTATTCTATTGATGCTAGCGGAGGATATGCTTTATTTACGCAGCCTCCTGCAAATACAGATCCTTCTGGATATAATGATTATAATGCTTTAGTGAGAATGAAATTTATTGGTGGCGGAAGTTCAGGCACTTGTAAAAATCCTTATAAGGCTACGCAATTGTCTGTTGAATTTTATGAATCTGGAGCTAATAAGGGTTTTCCTGCAAAAGTTCCTTTCGATAAAAAAGAGGGATGGTATGTTAAGATTTCTCAATCTACCGGCGGTGTTTTGTCAGATAGTGTGAAGGCATATCAGGCTAGTGGTGCGGTTTCTTATTTTAGTATTTGTAATGTGGGAGTAGATGGTGTTGAGAATACTGACGATAAATGTACAGGAATTAATTTTAATAATAATTTAGATAATGTAAAAACTATTGCAGATTGTCCGGTAACCACATCGCAAAGAGACGCTTTGGTTAATGATGCGAAGAGGGCCATACAGATTGCACAACAAAATTATGGGAAGCCTTCTTTTGATATACAAGTTGGGTCAAGAGAATCTTTTTCCGTAAAAGGAACCGAGGCAGTTGCTGATTTGGGATATGAATGTGAAGATTTTATGTCGGCAGATGATTGTCATATTTTGTATAATGTTTGTGATCCAGTAATTTGTCCCGCTTCAAGATGTAATTTTGGTGGAAAGTTTAAGGTTGCTAACGTAATTCAATCGGGAGTACTTGGAAGTGCTTTATTATGTTTACCAAATTTTGGAAGTCCTTCCGATGGAAAAGTAATTGTTCCGGTTTGTTTAACTGGAATACATGCGGGAATTGAAGGATGGATTTCTATTTTAAAATCTTCTCAAAAATGTTTAATGGAAGCGGCTGCAACTGGAAAGCATGCTGGAATTTGTGATGAGATAACTTCTGTTTACAAATGTGAATTTTTCTGGAAACAAGTTTCTCCGTTGATGGAAACTCTTGTTCCTAAGTTGGCAGAAAGTGTTTATAATTTCGGTACTAATACTCCAGCTCAAAAGGGTGGTGGAGAATATATGACATTCCAACAGTCTTGGGAAAACATGCAAAGCAGTATAGATTATTTCAAAAATACTTATGCGTCAACTTCTTTTAGTGCATTTAAATTTGGAAATGTTGAAGAGGTTGGTACGGAAGTTTGTAGAAATTTTATTGGAACTTCAGTTCCTAGCTCAGCAAGTGCTTTGGATCAGTTATTAAAACCAGAATCTCCGTCGCAGTTTTATGCTCAGTTTTCGGAAATTAGTTTTACTGATGCAACGGTTCCGCCAACATCGCAATATAAAGTTTATTATCATATTTATGCCGGAACTGACGCGGGAGTTAGATATCAGGTTTATTTAAAAGATCCTCCGGCAACAAGTTATGTTTACACTTCTAATACAATTTCCGTTGCTACGGGATTTATTGGAGTTGGTAGTGAAGTTGATGAAGCAAAAGATTTCAGTGCTCCAGCAGGCTACAAACAGCTTTGTGTGGTTATTAACAATCAGGAAGAGTGTGGATTTAAAGCGGTTACAACGGATGCTGGATTGGATGCGTTGCACGATTCTTATGTTTTATCTCAGGCGACAAATGATAGTGCAGATAGCATAACAACGGAAAAGGCATGTTCGCAGGGAACTTCTTCGGCACTTTCTTTGGCTAATCTTAATTTGCAAGCTGGTGTTGAGGAAACAATTAATCCAGATATTACATTGAGAGGAATTGTTAGAGTTTGCTCGACGTCAAATCCTGGTTTGGGTAAGGATGATTCTAATTGGAAAAATGTAGGATATTGTGGAGATAAATCTTTGACTTGTTGGTTGGATCAGAGTTCTTTGAATAATGGTGCTTTGGAAGTTTTGAGTTATACTAATAGTATTGCTGATGCGAAAAAAATATTGGCGGGAACAACGGTTTTGGATGACGGTGCTAGTAAAGCTAAATTGACAGAGATTAAGGGAATGATAGACGGAAATATTACTAATTTGAAAAGTGAACTAGAAATAAGTATTGATGATGAGAAAAAGCTTGTGGCTTTGGATAATTATATTAGTGGTTTGAGTTTGTATAGTAGTGCGCAAAGAGCAGAGTTGCTTTATTCTAGATTTGATTTAAACAAAAAGGTTGTGGAGTTTTTAATTGGATTACAAGGTAAGAATGTTGCTACGAATATTAAGAGTGCTGTTGCACCGGCTGCTCCGGTTGCGGTGACGAGTGCTAGTACGACGGTGAAATATAGTTTAGATGGAGTTGGTAGTTTAGATATTATTTTATTAGATGGTAAGCGTTTATATTCGGATAAAACTAATAAATATTATTATCATTTAAGAGAGTCCGGTCAGGGTTTTTTAATTATGAAAGTGCAGGATGTGAGCGGCAAGATGACTGATGGTATATCTGTAGGAAATATAGACGTGTTTAGTAATATTATAATTACATCAAACCTTAACGATGATAAAGCCGCATTGGCAGATTTATCTAATTATAAGTTTGAGAATAATGTGTTTGTGAATAAATAATTCATTATAGATATCTTTTTATAGCATTTAATTTTTAGTAAATTAGACCAAGTTTTATAGGGGATGCCGGAACGTAACATTGTTATGTTTCCATCGTCTCAAGTGAAACTATTTAGTGGGGAGATGCCGGAATACAACACAGTGATGTTTCCGTCAGCTCAAATCTACTAAATACAACCAAGTGGGGAGATGCCGGAGTGGTCTAACGGGCTAGGCTTAGGACCTAGTGGCGCAAGCCTTCAGGGGTTCAAATCCTCTTCTCCCCATTTTTATTTTTGGATTTTTACCCATTGCTAATTGTCTGTTTTTTTTAATTTTTATAAAAAACTAAATTGTTAAAAAAGCCAAACAACTCGGGTTTCCTAAAGGACGACCTTTACGAAGGACTCAAATACTCTTCTCTTTATTTTTATTTTTTAGAAATTATATTTGATAAATTATAGTGATAATTTTTTTAGAAATTTATTGTTGTTGTTCTTTTTTCAACTTTTTCTGTTTTTCTTTTTCTGCATCTTTTTCTGTTTCTTTAAGTTTGATTTTTTCTTCTAATCCTAATCGGTCTAAAAGTTCTTTGTATCTATTTCTAATTGTAACTTCTGTGATGCCTGCAACGTCGGCAACTTCTCTTTGTGTTTTTTTCTCGTCGTTAAGTAGGGCTGAAACGTAGAGCGCTGCAGCTGCAATTCCTGCTGGGCCTCGACCTGAAGTTAGTTCAGAGATTTCTGCTCTTTTCAAAATATCTAAAGCTCCGTTTTGTGATTTTGGAGAAAGATGTAATGTAGATCCAAATCGTGAAATATAATCTTTTGGAGAAGAAGGAGTAACTTTAATCCCGATTCTTCTAATGATAAATCGGTAGGTTCTTCCAATTTCTTTTCTTTCAACTTCTGATGCGATGGAAATTTCATCAAGGGTTCTTGGAATATTGTAGGAACGGCAGGCAGCGTAGATGCAAGCAGCAATAACAGATTCCATACTTCTTCCTCGCACTAATCCTCTTTGTAAAACAAAATTGTAAACTCTCGCAGCTTCTTCTTTTACCACTGGAGGTAATTCTAGGAAAGATGCAACTCTTCTCAGTTCAGCCATTGCAAGTCTAAGATTTCTTTCAATAGAAGTAGATACTCTTTCTTGCCATTTTTTTAATCTTAAATATTTTCTTGTTTGGTTTGCAGAATCTAATTTGTAAATATCGGAAATTTCACCGACGTTAGTTGTTAAACCTTTGTCGAATTTTTGCATAGAAATGGGTGCGCCGCCTCTGGATTTTTTTTCAGATTTATCAAATGCTCGAAGTTCATGGGTTGTGTCAACCATTTTTTCTTCAACTAATAAACCACAATCGCCACAGATAACTTCACTTCTTCCTTCGTCGTAAATCAGATGAGAACTACCGCATTCAGGACATTTTTTAGCTTGGACCATTTTTTGAGATTAAGGATAAGCTTTTTAAATGTTCTGGCTTTTTAAAGCTTTCGGTTTTTATCGAGGATGAGAAATGTGTCTAAAAATAAGAAATTATTTTAATGTATTTATTCTACTAAAACGCCTTGAACTGTTCCTTCTTGAGATGGTCTGTTTGTTATTCTTGCTTTGCCCATTTCAGTATCGATGATAGCGCCTTTAACTAAAATATTTTGTCTAGCTAAGAAACGATTGGAAGGTGTTTCAAGTACATTTTTGATTTTTACTTTTTTACCTTTTCCGTTTTTGATTATGTTGATTGTGTTGTGTGCAAGAGAAACTTTCTTTTTTATTCCGCCTCTTCCTCTCATGATTTTTGTTTTTTGTTCTCCAAGTCTAACTATTCTTGTATTACCTGTTCGTTCATACAATTTCTTCTTTCTTTTCTTGTGGTATTTTCCACCTGAGATCTTACGTCCTCTGTCCATAGTTTAATGTGAGAAAAATTGGTTTATAAAGGTTTTGGGTTAGGTTTAATTTCGAAAAACTTGTTGCCCAATACCCACTTGCATTTCTGCTGCGCAGAAAAACCCACCCCTATTTTTTATCTTATGTCTTCAAACGATTTATTAGGCAACAAGTTTTTCTTTTGTAATTTCGCGCCTAGAGAATCAGGTTTTTAAGGAAATTGTCAATTTTGCCTTTTAATTTTTATTGGGAATTTTTTCTCCCGCCCTATTCACAATTTGCATTTGCGATGTTGAAGGAATAGAAAATTCCATGCAAAAGCGAATTACTCACCCGTCCCAAATGAAGACGAATTTGTTATTGATTATTTATTTTTAACTTTAGTATAGATATCTTTAAAAAGCAAAAATATTCTATGAAATTATGGTTAACGGAATCGAGAGACCTTTGGACTTGTTGAACAATTCTAAAGGAAAGGAGATAATAGTGCAACTGAAGAGCGGCAAACAACTTGTCGGTACACTCTTAGCATTTGATATCCACATCAATGTGGTTATTGACAATGCAAAAGAGATGGAAAACGGCCAGATGATAAAAAGCTACGGCTTGGCGTTCTTGAGAGGCGATACTATTGTTTTCATATCTCCATCAAACTTGAAGTAAGCATTTAGCTGATTTGTTTTTGCTACAGCAAAGAGTAATTCTTTGTGCAACTATGAAGGTAGTGCGAACTTTATTTAATTATGATGGTTATATGTATTTAGAAGAGAGTTTTTTATTTTTTTTAATTTCGTTTAAAATTTGTTTGTGCAAGAATTTGGTGATTGACGTCGTGTATGGCAGGTGATACAAAAGAATTTAAAGTAGAATTTTATAGGTTGGTTATGGTGCATATAACTCCAGAATATTTAAGAAAAGTAGCTGAAAATGTACGGGCAAGCGAAATAGAGCAAGAAATAAAATATAATGAGTTCTTTAAAAAATATAAAAATTCCTTAAAGGGTTTAGGTTTTGTTTTAACTAAAGGTTATGAATTTGGTAGTTTGGATTGTATTTTTTCATCCGGGTCTGAATTAGATATTTCACAATGCTTTGCGGACTTTGCTGATTTGAAAATTATATCTCCAATTATATCTACGCATATTTCAGGCAAAGAATCAGCTCCTAGAGCAATTTATGAATGTTCAAAATGCGGAATTCATTATGTTATGAATTTGAATGAAAAAGATTTGGCTGTGCATAAAACAAGAATGCAAGAAATGGTTTTTAGATAATTTTTAAATTTCTATTTTATCGAAGTTTTTTTGTTATGTTCTAAATTTTTTTGCATTTGGATACGAGTTGTGAGCCGTGAATTAGTTTCTTGAATATAAAATAATTTAAATGCCTTTGTATTTATTTTTTTATGGAAAAATCCATATGATAGAACTTTGCAGTTGATTCCAGATCGGGATAAAAAGTCTAGACCTGATTTTGATAGTCTTGAAGAATATGGGCAATTTAGAAAAGAATTTAGAGAATCCATTGCTCCAGAAACAAGAGCGCATCAAAGGGCGCGTACTACTTCAGAAGAAGCTGCGAGACATCATTGTATTCCTTGTTTTTGGTTGATAAGAAGGTAATTTTGTTTTATTTTTTCTTAAGATTTATAAATGATAAAAACGCAAGAAGAGTATGAATTTGCAGCTATTGGCTTTAATTATTTTTTTAGTGACTTACTTGTTAGTTATACTTTTTTATCATAAGAAGTCTTTAATTGTCTGGATTGCTGTTTTGCTGATATTGGTTTTTGGTGTTTTAAATTGGCAACAGGCACTCGCTTCAGTAAACCTTAATGTTATGCTTTTATATGTCGGAATGCTTTTTGTCAGTGAATTGTTTTTGTATTCTAAAATGCCTGATTTTTTAGCAGAGGTTTTTGCCTCTAGAGCAAAGAAGGTTTGGGGCGCAATGCTAATTATTTGTGCAATTACGGGAATTCTTTCTATCTTTTTAGAAAATGTTGCTGTTGTTTTACTTATGGCACCAATTGCCCTGAGTGTTGCCGCAAAATGTAAGATAAATCCGGTTCCTCTTTTTATTGGAATGGCTCTGACTTCTAATTTGCAGGGTGCAGCTACGCTGATTGGTGATCCACCAAGTATGCTTTTAGCCGGTTTTGCAAATATGAGTTTTAACGATTTCTTTTTTGTGGGCGGTAAGCCTGGAATATTTTTTGCAGTGCAACTTGCGTTTTTTGCCTCATTGATTGTTTTATATTTTGTGTTTAGAAAAAATAAAGAGCCTATGCCTGCATTGGCGCAGGAAAAACATATCACTATTATCCCCTCATTATTTGTAATTGCTTTAGTATTCTTACTAATTACCGCTTCTTCATTTGAATCTAGCATTAGTTATATGAATGGACTGATATGTTTTGCTTTGGGAATGCTCGGGTTCGTCTGGTATATTTTTCATTGGAAGAGGGAGGAGAAGATAAGGGCGTTTGTGACGAAAATGGATTGGGATACTGCTTTGTTTTTAGTTGGAATTTTTATTTTGGTAGAAAGTATTGCTGCAAATGGTTTATTGAATTATGTTTCTAACTTCATATTATCGTTCGGAAATGGAAATGTTCTTCTGATTTTTGTGATTGTTGTCTTATTCTCAGTTGTTATTAGTGCTTTTGTAGATAATGTTCCTTTTTTGGTTGCTATGCTGCCCGTGGTTAAAACAGTTACTGACAGTCTGGGAGCTAGTCCTTATCTGTTCTATTTCGGTCTTCTTGTGGGTGCAAGTATCGGTGGAAACATAACTCCTATTGGGGCAAGTGCGAATATCGTTGCCATGGGAATAATGAAAAAGAGAGGATATAATGTTAAGTTTATGGAATTTGTGAAGATTGGATTAGTATTTACAATCGTTGCTGTTTTAGTAGCTTGTCTTTTCTTGTGGTTTGTTTATAGTTAATAGATTAAATTTCAACTTTATCAAAATCTTCTGCAACTTTTGTGTCTTTGAAAACTTTTTTTGCTTCATCTAAAATTATTTTTGGATTCTCATATCTTTGAGATAGATGCATTAGGAAAAGTTTTTTAGATTTTGATTTCTTTGCAATTTCTGCTGCTTGGATGGATGTTAGATGAGCATATTCTTTTGCTTGTTCTTCCTCTTCTTTGGAATAGGTAGATTCGCAGATTAAAATATTAGAATCTTCAGCAAGTTTTATTGCATTCTGATTAGTTCTGGTGTCCATAATGTAGGTAATTTTTCTTTGTGGTTCAGAATAAATTAGTTTTTTACCGTCGATCTTTTTACCTTCAAAATCAATTATTTTTCCTCTTTGTAGATCGCCAATTAATGGTGAATTGGTTGGAAGTTTTAGTTTTTGTAATTTCTTTTTATCTATTCTGTTCTTTTCTTTCAGTGTAAATGAATAGGCCAAACAGGGTGAGTCGTGAGACATTTCTTGTGCGTCAATTTGAAATTCTTTTTCTTCCAAGACTTTTCCGGAAGAAATTTCGTGAATTTGCAAAGGAAATGATTCGCCCTTTCTTAGATATAATTTTTCATACAACTCCATAAATTGCTTTGTTCCTCTCGGCCCATAGACATGTAACGTTTTTGCATAGTTGCTAAGTGCAAGGGTTTGTAACAATCCTGGTAATCCGAAAACGTGGTCGCCATGCCAGTGTGAAATAAAAATTCTTGTGATTTTACAAGGGCTTATCTCGGCGATTCTAAATTGTTTTTGAGTTCCTTCTCCACAGTCAAATAAAATATTTTCCTCTTTGTATTGCAGAAGCACGGCTGGATGATTTCTTCTTTTTGTAGGCACTGCGGAGCCAGTTCCTAAAAATGTTATTTGAATTTTTTCAGCCATTTGCAATATTTTCACTAAAATTTAATTGAATAGAAAAATCACAAGCTAACGAGTTTATCGAGCTAGCGCTAAATTTATTGACAATTATAAACGAAGTGAATATTTTGTTTGTCATGGTGTATACTGGAGTATATAGTTTAAAAATTCAACTATTATACAATTACAAAACTTTAAATATCGTTTTTTGTCTGTTTTATTATGCCCGGGTAGCTCAGCCTGGATAGAGCACTTGCCTTCTAAGCAGGGGGTCCGGGGTTCAAATCCTCGCTCGGGCGTTTCGCAGGTATAGCCAAGCAGTAAGGCAAGCGGCTGCAACCCGCTTATGCGCCGGTGCAATTCCGGCTACCTGCTTGATTTTTCTTGTAGCCAGAATTGCGGTGCAATTCCGTATTCGCAATTTGCTTTTGTGAAAATTGTAATTAGTTGCCTTCTGGCAAAGATAATGTCAAAAGCGAATTGCTCACTACCTGCTATTAATTTTTTCGTCGGATTTGCGGTGCCATTCCTTATTCGCAAAATACTCTTGTGATGTTATGAACAGTAGTTGCTTCGCAAAAATAAATCAAGAGTGTTTTGTTCACTACCTGCTTATTTTTTTGTAGCCAGAATTGCATAAAGCCGTATTTATAACTTACTTTTGCAAGACTATTATTAAGGGCGTTTTGCCTACTGTCTGTCTTTCTAAAACTTTATAAATTGAATATTAATTAGTTAATCATGGTAAAAGAAGAAGGAAAAAAAATTACAGTTGAAGAGTTGGCTAATTTTTGTAAGATGGAAGGTTTTGTTTTTAAGAGTTCTGAGATTTATGGAGGGTTTTCTGGTTTTTGGGATTTCGGTCCATTGGGAGTTGAATTATTTAATAATATAAAGAAAAGTTGGTGGAATTTTTTTGTTCATCAAAAAGAGAACATGGTGGGAATCGAGGCTTCTATAATTTCTAATCCTAAAACATGGATTGCGTCTGGTCATGTAGCTAATTTTGGTGACGTTGCTGCATATTGTCCAAAGTGTAAAATTTCTATTAAGTTAGATAAATCCGAGGTTGGAAAAGTTAAGTGTGAAAAATGTAATGGCGAGTATGAGATTAAAGGAGAATTTAGTCTAATGTTTAAAACAAAAGTAGGGGCTATGGACTCTGTTGATGCTTATTTACGAGGAGAAACGGCACAGGGGATGTTTTTAGATTTTAAAAATGTTCAACAAACTTCAAGAAAAAATTTGCCATTCGGAATTGCGCAAATTGGAAGATGTTTTAGAAATGAAATTGCTCCAAGAGATTTTTTGTTTAGATGCAGAGAGTTTCATATTGGAGAATTTGAATTTTTTATTAATCCAGAAGAAAAAAAATGTGATTTGCTTGAGAATAAACATTGGGATTTGAAAGTTAGACTACTTGATGAGGAAACGCAGAAGGCGGGAAAGGATACACTTAAGGAAACAACTATTGGTAAAATGCTTAAGGAAAATAGACTTGAGGAATGGCATGCTTATTGGTTAGCTGAACAGGTTCTGTGGTTTAATAGCTTGGGACTTACGGAATTAAAAATTAGACAACATACAAAGGACGAATTGTCTCATTATTCTTCGGCTACATTTGATTTGGATTATGAATATCCGTTTGGTTCTAAAGAAGTTGCGGGGAATGCTAATCGTGGACAATATGATTTAACTCAACACGGAAAGGCTAGTGGAGAAAAAATGGAAATATTCGACGAGAAGTATAAAAATAAAATGATTCCGAGAGTTATTGAGCCAACGTTCGGTATTGAAAGAGTTTTTTTGGCTGCTTTAACAAAGGCATATTATTTTGATGAGAAAAGAAAAAATGTGGTTTTAAAATTACATCCAAGTCTTTCTCCAATTAAGGCTGCTGTTTTTCCAATAATTAAGGATGAAAAGTATGAAAAAATTGCAAAGGAAATTGTAGATAATTTGCGAGTTGAGTGGAATATTGCATATGATAAATCAGGTAGTATTGGAAAAAGATATTCGAGAAATGATGAAATGGGAACTCCCATGTGTATTACGATTGACGAAGAAACTCCAAACGATAAAGCGGTCACAATTAGAGACAGAGATACAACAAAGCAGATTCGTGTTAAAATTTCTGAGCTACAGGATGTTGTTAGAAAAGTTGTTAATGGTGAAGATTTGTTTAAGTTTGGAAAGTTGGTTGAGACAAGAGTAAAAGAAGAGTAGTCGAGACAATATATACTAGATATTGATTAATCTTATTAATGATTTTTTTTGTTTTAATTTATGGAGATCGTAGAAAGACCTGTAGTTTTTTTAGTAGAAGGTGATGAGGATAAAAGAATTGCCTTTGAAAAAAATTTGGAGGAATTTAATTTTCAGGTTTTTTCAGCTGGTAGTAAAAAAGAGTTCGAAGAATTAATGCGACGCGGATTAGATGTTGATGCTATTTTGTGTGATGCTAGTCTTGAGGATGGGTATGGGCATGAAGTTTGTCATAATTATTTGAATTCTTTAAAAAATGTTTTTATTGCTGGAATGTCTTCGAATGGTTCAAATAGAATTTGTTGGAATAGAATTGCTTCCCATGAAACATTTTATGTAAAAAATTTATTTTATAAGAAAGAGAAACTTATTGTTGGCGATATTTTTTCTAGGGATTTTGCGCATTATAAACATATTCTGGGAAAATTGAAAAATTTTTATGAGCACAAGGATTAAAAAGAAGTTTTCATTTATTTTTATAGAGGTGATGTGATGGGTATTAGTATAGCATTTGTTTCTATAAAAGGAGGAGTTGGTAAAACAACCTTAGCGCTAGAGACAGCGTCGGCTTTGGCGAATGATTTTAATAAAAAGGTTTTACTTGTGGATGCAAATTTCTCTGCACCAAATATTGGTTTATATCTAGACATGAAAAAAGATTTCACTTTGCATCATGTTTTGAATGGTGAGGAAGGTTTGCATGCGGCTATTTACGAAGCATTTGGTATGGATATAGTTCCGGCTTCGATGTATTTTAATGATGCAGTGGATCCATTTAAATTAAAAAAAGTTTTAGATAAGCATAAACATCGGTATGATTTTATTATAATTGATTCTTCGCCGCATCATTCGGAAATGCTTCCGGCAATTATTGCTGCAGATAAAATTTTTGTGGTGACCACACCAGATAGAGTTACTTTGCACACATCTGTTAAGGCCGCAATGTTGGCGAAAAAGAATAAGGCTAACATAGAAGGAGTTATTATAAATAAAATTAGGGATTCAAAATATGAAATTGATTTGAAAGAGATTGAGAGTTTGATGGATTTGCCGGTGGTGGCTAGGGTTAAGGATCATAAAAAATTATTAGAGGCTGGTTTTCATAAAATTCCAATAACTGTTTATGATAGTTTGAATGAGATTTCTCGAGAGGTAAAGCATTTGGCCGGAGCGATTGCTGGAGAAAAAGAAGTTAGGAGTTTATTTGATAGAATATTTAGAAAAAATCACTGGGGAAGGGAGATGGTTAATAGGGAATTTATGAGAAAGAATTTTTATGAACCGCAGATAGGTTAAAAGCCTCGAAAAAATAAGAGGCAAGGAAAAAAGTATGTTTTTTGGTAGGGGTTTTATCTACGAAGTCTGAACACTTTATCTACTAAGCTTTCGCCATCGTCAGTGTTTCTAGCATGCGTACATCTTTGTTGAGAAGCAATTAATATTTTATCATTAAAATATGTAACTGGCACTTCACTTTTATCTTGAGGTGCTAAGCCGCAATCCACCAGGTAGAGATCTTGGTCTCTTTCAACATCAAGCGCGTTTGGTCGCGCTGGAGTCGGAGGCATAATAGGAAATTCATATTCTGGATCTTCTATTAGGCCGCCCTCATAGGTATAGGGTTGTGCCCTCCTTCCGTCTTGATATTCGTTTGTCATTATTTTTTCCTCCTAAGTTTAGTTGCCAAAGGTTCTAGAAATTATAAGTGCTTTAGATTATTTATTTGAAATATATGAAAAGTAATCTAAAGGTTAAAATTAATTAAGAATCTTTAGAGTTTTGACTAAGACAATAATTTTGCATGATGCATTATTGTTTGTTTTAATCATATTTATTGTAAGAATCGACGCTATTTAAGGTTTTTGGTTTAGAATTTTCGAATATAAAAAATAGTGAAGGATATATTATTTATTTTTTCGTAATCTATTGATTTCAGCAATGTAGTCTATAGTGGTTAGGTTGTCCGAGTTAGTTATTTTCATAGATTCTTGTGCGATGGTTGTATAAACTAATTTATGTAGTTCTTTTTCATTTTCAAGTTTTTCTAATTTTGATTTATCTACAGCTGTTCTTCCCTTATAGGAAAATATTAGATTTTCTTTTTTTAGTAATGGGCCAACCATTTTTACAATTTCTTCCGCCTCACTCTCTGAATCAACGATGAATGTTGCTCTACCGCAAATTTCATTTTTTTTATCTGCAGGATAATAGGTGTATTTTGCAGTTGGCAATTCCTCTATAATATTTCTTTCAAGTCCAGATCCTGCTATGTGGAGGACACCTCGATTGTGGTCTAATTCGTATCTGCCGATTACTAGGTTTGATGTCATGCAAAAAAGTTATGTTTAGATGTTTTTAAGTATTTATATTCTTTAAAAGATAGATTCAGTATTCTTCAGATGATGATCTAGGGAAGTCTGTGGCTAAAGGATTTAGAGTGTTAAATATGGATATTAACAAAGATTTAAAAGTCAAAAGATTTCCTTTTAAATAAGGCTCTGATCTTGCCTCGTCTTTTGAAATCAAAAGATTTAAGTGCGGAGTTAGAGTTTGATATTAAAAGTTTTGGGCTCTGCCCTCGCCTTGTCTTGCACAAGAGATAAGGTAATTAAATAAACTTTTGTTGTGCAAGTCAAGGCTCGGTAGCTCAGTGGTAGAGCATCGCTTTCATACGGCGAGGGCCGGGTGTTCAATTCACCCCCGAGCCATTTTTCATTAGATTTAAATATCTCTCAGTCTTTCGTATTTTATGGTAGTTGATATGGCAGTTATGAATAGTTTTCAAATTCTTAATACTACTTTGGCTAATTATTTTCCTTCTTTTTTAGATAGTTTTGCTCCGTTCGTGAGAATCTTACAATTTTTAGGAATAGTTTTTACCCTTTGGCTTCTTTTTTCTATTTTGCAATTGTTTATGAAATTCCGAGATAGTAGAAGATTAAAAAGAATAGAAGAAAAATTAGACATACTTCTGATAAAGAGTTCTAGAAAAAAATAATTTTAAATTATTTAGTTACACATAAGAGAGTCAATGCTAAAAAATCTGAGTCTAAAGTTTTGTGAAACTTGTCTAGCTCAACGATTTTCATCATTTCCTCTATGTTTGTTTCTTTCCTCATTTTTCCTCCGATTTAGTTTGCCAAGTGTATTAACTTAAGGACTTCTTGCTCTTCTGGCGCAAGTTCTTCTTGGAGATAGCTTTCTGTCTCCGTATATTCTTGCGTTGTTCTTTTTTGTGTTTTTTTCATTTTTTACCTCATGTTTAGTTTTTCTAGAAATATTTTAGTGCGACTATCAGAGCCTTCAAATAAATTGTAAGTTATGTAGAATTGTTATCTAAAGGCTCTGATAGAAAATCAGTAAAAACCTCTAGAAGGATATTTAGTAGACACTACCTTAATCATGCACTTGCTTGACGAATTGTGTGTCTGCATAGTATTTTATAGAAGAGCTTATTTATATAGTTTGCGGTTTTGGAAGATGACGACGGAGAAATATTAGAGAATTGTTAATTTTGCTTTTATATATAAGTACGATAAATTTTTTTAAGGGAATTGTCAAATTTTTATTTTATAAAAATTTGTTTTGATTATTTGCGCCCGTTCCGCGTGCGCTGTTGTGAGTTACGAAGATTTTTTATACTAGGGGGAATGTTTTTTGAGAGAAATTGTTTTTTATGTTTAGAATAATTACTTCGTCAGAAAAATATCTAATGTAGAAACAGTAACGTGTTTGCCTTCTTTAGAGTCGAATTCTTCGCTATTAATTTTTATATCTTTTATTTTTATATTAAGTTCTTTAAGGAATTTTTTTGTTGCAACTTCTGCTACGTCAACGGCTTTAGAAATAAATTTTCCTCTTGAGCTAATTATAACTTGATTTGCTTTGCTTGTGGTAAATTGCATAACAACTGCAGTTACGTAATTCATAAGTGGCTTTCCGCCAATAAAAATCTTGTTGTCATCACTTTCGTTTTCAGTCATCGTAGTAGTCTTAATTAATCTTGAATAATTTTTTTGTTATGTTTTCTAAGTCTTGCAATATAACCAGCGATCATATTTCTAACTTTCTTGCTTGGCATTTCTCTTCCAAGTACTTTCTTATTATGATTAAACTCAGGAGTAAATAAATCAGCATCTCTTGCAATTAATCTTGTGGATGCCCTTTTTACTGCTTTTGTTTTAATACGTCCCATGTAATTACTTGGTTTTTTAGGCTTTAAAAAGCTTTTGACAAGTCAAAGCAAAGTAGATTTCATCGCCAAAGGATTATTGTTTGGTGGTTTTAGTTTTCAACTGAGGAGAATCCAAGAAGAGATTTGTAAATTTCAGCCGTTTCTAGTAGTTTTTTCTGAGGAAGTGAGTTTGCTACGATAAAGTAAGGTAGTTTATATTCGAGGGATTTTTTGTAGGCTTTTTGTAAATCTTTTTCGTCAGGTCTTTTTTTATCTAGGAAGAATAATATGCAGGTTTTGTCCACTTTAACTCTTGCCTTGGCTATTAGTTGTTTTTTATCATATTGTATAACTTCAAGTAGCTCAATATTCTTTGATGTTAAAATTTCTTTTACCTGTCCAAGGAAAATATCCTTTTCTGTTATTTTTTTTATTTTCCTAGGAGCTTGTTTTTCCTCTAATATATTCAGATTTTCTTCAACTTTTTTTATTTCATCATGTGCTACTAATTCTATATTCTTCGGGGTTGGTTTTTCTTTTTCTTCTTGAAGGATTTCGTTGAATTTGTTTTGAATTTTTGTTGTTTCAATTTCTTTAGTTAGTATATTTACAACCTCCGAATTTGTTTGTCTTGATTCATTTTTTATTAATTGAGCATTCTCTGGCTTTACTTCCTTCTGTATGTCTTCCCAGATTTGTTGTCCGACGACTCTTTCGCCAATTGCAACGTCGCCTTCATCGGCTATTGCAGCTTTTAATTTTTCTATGGAGATAGTCATATATTTCCAGTAAAGTTTTCCGTTTAGCTGAATAGGTATAGCAAAATCTTTAATTGAACGGAGTGCAACTCGTGTTCTGGGCTCTTGTGTTGAATCTTCGAGAAATTTATTATCTTTTAGTTTAAGATAGGCTTCTTTTTCTGCTCCGGTTAAATTTTCAGTGAAGGGCTCAAGTCTTTCTTCTTGTCCGGGAATCATGTATAATGGAGAAGATCCAATCTTCATGGAGCTGGTTTTTATTCTTTTTTCATTTAATAATTCGGATAGAATTGCTGATGCAAACATAGGTTGCATTTGAATTTTTTTTGCAATGGGAACAGGTAGACTTGGGCCTTCGTGTTGTATAATTTCTAGAATTTTCTTTTTTACTTCGCTTACGTCAATTTTTGCCATTAGATTTTCAACCAATTTACTTCATAATAGGATACAGAATTTTCTTCATCCACAACTGCAATTAGTAATTTTTTGTTTGTCGAGTGTGCTATTCTGTTTTTAGCCGAGAAGTCTTGCCATGTCATGGTTTGATTTTCTGAGACGGGGAATAAAATCCACCTTGCGTGGTTTTCTCCTATTTCTTTTCCTTTTTCATAAACTCTATATTCTGCGCCGAATTTCAAGGCAGTTTTAACAATAAGTCCTTTCTGTCTTAGGTCTCGGAAAACAAAAAATTTAGTTTTAAACTTTTTATCTATTTTTTCAAATTTTTTCATTAAATCTCTTTCGGAAATTTTCCTGTCTTTAGAATCGATTACTTCCATTTTTTTGTTTTCAACTAGAAATAAGGTTTCTTGAAGCGTGTAGAATATTTTTTCTCCAGTTCTTTCTCCAAATCTTTGACTTTCAAACAGACTGTAGGCTTCTTTTGTGTTGGAAAATATTTTTTCGGATATTAAAGTTGCTATTATTTTCTCCATATCTATCGAAGTTTGATTGATTATATAAAGTTTGCTTAGGACGTTGTAAAGATTTATTAACTACAATTTATTTACATTTTTATGAATATATTGAGGAGTTTATTTAGAAATAAAAAGGGTGCACTAGAGATGGATAGTCTCGGTTCTATTATTATTGCAGTGATTTTCGGAATTATTATTATTATTGGAATATGGATTTTAAAAGATAAGTGGAGTTCGGCAATTAGTTATGTTAGAAATTTGGCGAGGTTTGGCGGATGAGTAAGCGTGGCGATGTTACCAGTGATAAGACAGTTACTTATATTTTAATTGGACTTGCTTTGGCAGTTATAATTGGCGTTATTATTTCGCTTAATCCAAATGTTCTTTACAAATTTTTTCCAGATTATAGTAATACGCAAGAAGGTACGGATCAGGTGATTAGCGATAGTGATTTGTTGGCTATGACTTGCGGTGCTGACGAGATTATCGTTGGAAAAATGGAAGGTGGAAAGATAATTGTTAAGAGTGATTTAAAATCGGATGTTTTTGAGAAAACAAATATTGATTACCAACCAGAAAAAGACTATAATGGTATTTATGCAAGTTTAAAAGCAGATGCAGATAGCGATGTTTCTGTGAACAGTGAGTGGACGGCTTTTTGGGTAGGATATATTAAAACAGATATGAGTGTATTAATAAATTTTACAATAGCGAATCAACGTTTATTGCTTCCTGAGAATAAGTTGGAGTATAGTATGCAACAGTTGGTGATTCTTGATGGTTCTAGATATAATGCAGGACTTTTCTGTGGTAAAAAGACTAAAGATTATCAAAAGGCAGTGATTAGTGTTTTATGGGGAAATGAAAATAAGATAGATATGTCTATTCTTTCTACGGAGGATTCATATCAATCTCAAGGATACTCTAAGATAGATTTGAATAAGTACTTGATTATTCCTGTTGGTGGTAGTAGTATAGGATCTACGGGAACAATTTCAGATAGGACTTATCGAGGTATGTATATTAAGAAAGTTGAAGCCGTGACTGGAGTTTATGCATTTTTTGATTCTTTAGAGGGTAATATTATTCCCCAACTGATTGGCGAGATTGATGCGGAGGATAGGATGTTTTTTTATTGTAACATTGATGGCACATCTTACTTTAGTACATTTTTTGCGCAAAAACAAATTTTATATAAAAATGGCTTTGCACTTAGGATTCCAAGTAAAACAATTTCTACATATAATCCTCCATCGTATACTGCTGGGCCTAAAACATTTAGATGTGATACAAATATTTTTATTGATAGAATGGAGCTGACCACAGCTCCCGGTTCTTCGACAAACTTAATTGTTATAAAATAATTTCTTTAAAATTTAATTTATTAAATCTTTATGCTCTGGTGTTGTGCATGTTGGAAAAAATGGCGAAATCTTTTTATCGTTTTGTATATATGTTCCTCCGGAAGGGCATACCCAGTCTTTCATGGTGCATTGTTTCCATCCAATTCTCGTGGCATAATCAGATGTTGCTTCGATTGATGCTGGGTGCCGATGTGTTCTTTCAAAAAATATTCCATGAACTAAACTAATGTTTCTTTGGTTTTTTTCGCATTTGAGAATCGCAAAAATATTGTTAGGTTCTTTTTTTGGATCAGGTATGGGTTCTATTTTTATATAAGGTATTGCAGATGCTACAAATGGTTTTTTATCTAGTGCGGTAAATATTAAATTTAGTATTTTCTCATTTTCTTCTATTTTAGTAAATGACCAAGTATATTCTTTGTTACCATATTCTTGTGATTTTGTAACAATAATTTTTTTAGACATTAAGTTAATATCGGCAGAAAATTGCTCTGCGTTAATACGATATATGTTTTGGGAAACTTCGCTGAGGTTGTTTGTCATGCAAAACATAAAGTTTCGTTCGGCTATAATAATTTTTTTTGTTTCTTTATTGGCAATAGCAAATAATAGATTGTTTTCTTTTTGTGGATCAGGTATTTCAGGGTTTTGTGTTATTATTGCTATATATTTTCCATTTGTTTGGTTTTTTGTGGAAGGAGTTGTTGCTTTTCCAGTATTTGGATTATCAAATTCAAATTCGGCTATGGTTTCTAGTTGTCCGAAAAAGGGATTTTCTCCTCGTAATCCCTGGCTGGTATTTCCTAATGCAATTTGTTGAGAAATAATTAGAGGTATTTTTGCGCCAGAATAATTTCCAGAGATTGTTGTCTTTACCATCTTTCCGACTCGTGGATAAATTGCTCCAGAATCGTTGGATTTTAAATCAACTTTGACTAATTCTAATTCTCCAGCATATTTTTCCTGAAGTGTTTTTTTATATTTTTCATCTTGACCGGAACATAATTTATTTATTATTCCATAGATGCTTGCTTCATTTCCAAGTTTCCCAGAAGAGTCTAATCCGTCAGAGAAGGCTTGGATCGGATCGGCTTGCCTGAGAAAGTCTATTCCTTTTTCTGTTGCGTCAAGGAGTAGTTTTTCTAGAGATATTGGTTGTTTTTCTTTTAGTTTTGATGCGACAAGTTTTCCACGGAAGTTTGACCAATCGCCTTGTTCTATTTTTATTTCTACTTCTGCTGGTTTTAAAATATAAAATTTAGAATCAAGAGTGTTTATTTGTAGAGGATTATTTGGCATATTTTCGTTTTGTGGAAATGTGGAGTAGGTTATTGTGACGGATTTTTCTGCTTCGTTTTTTTCTCCGTAAAGATAGAGGGGAACTTTTCGTTTTTCTAAAACATCATAATTTAATTTTGTTTCAGTCATTTCAACTTTTACGGGAGTGTTCCATGCTCCATATTTATCCGGGCTTATTTTTAGTGGTTCGGCTGAGAATGCAGATGTAGAAATTAGGGAGGAGATAAATAATCCTGATAAAAAGTTTCTGGAGGATTTAAGTTTATTTGCTAACGAACTCATAGTTTTTTATGATTTTTCTATTTTTTAAATATTTGTGTGATTAACAATATTTATTAATTCAATTATTCTTAATTTTTTATGATATTGAAGAGGCTAGGAAAAAGAGGAGAGGGTTCGACTTGGATGACGGAGGAAACTGCAAGGATTATTGTTGCTGTTTTGGTTATAGTTTTATTATTTCTTCTCGTTTCTAAATTAGGAAGTATATTTTTTCAAAATCAGGCTTATGAGCAGGCAAAGGCGACGATGGCGGAGATTGAGAGCTTGGCTACTAAGACAAGTTCGGAAACTAGAACTTTATTGATTGAATCTCCAAAAAATTGGGCTTTGACTGTGGATGGTAATTCAAGACTTTGTTTTTGTCCTCAAGAAGAGGTGGTAGCCTCTTGTTCAAAATCAACTCGTGCTGTTTGCTCGGATAAGGAAAAGTTTATTATATATGATTCTTGTACTAATTATTACCTGGATTTGTTTTATGGAGGCATTAGTATACCTCAGTATTGCATTGGAGTTCAGTTTCCTCCTTTTTATTTACAATTAAGTAGGGATAATAATGGCAGACTGGTTCTTTCGAGTGATTTAAATAATTTAATAAAAAGCGATGAAGGCTTTTGGAAGATTAATGTTAAGGGTAAAGTTTCAAATGCGGATATAAATATGATTTTGACAAATCAAAATATTGAATCTCTGAATAAGTATGCTGGGTATGGAGCCTCGGGAAATAATCAAATGTTTAAGGGTGTGCAAAGATATTATCTTTTTGATTTGTCTAATTACTTGACTGAGACGCCAGATAAGACTGTAGTTATTTCCACAAAAAGTCCTGCAAGATTTATTCTTCTTACGGATAGTGCGCATCAGGGTCAAATATATTATATGATGTCAAATTTTGATGTTTTGTATTATGCGGGGCAGATAGATGAAAAAGGGAATGTGTGGTTTGTTAAATCGTTTACAGACAAATATTTTAGCTGGAATTCCCAAAGTAGTTTTACATATTATTCTGGGGCAGAGAAAATAGTTAATTTTTATGAGCCCAAGGTTAATGGCTATCTTTTTCATGGAGATAAAATGTATTTTGGACGTCCAATTGTGGGGATATTGGGAAATAATTACAAGACATTAGTTCGATCTAATCTACAGGTGTCTGATAAAAGCATTGGAAAGGCATTTTAATTTTTAATTTTAGATGGATGTTTATTTGTTGATTATTTTCATTTAATTAATTTTTCGCGAAAGATTTATAAAGGAGTTTTATATTAATTTAATTATGAAGAGGATATCAAAGAGAGGCGCAGCAGAATCAGATACAACTGTTTTTTGGGCTTTGGGTATAATTTTATTATTATTGGTTGGCGTTGCTATTTATTATATTTATTCTAAACCAAAGGATTTGGCTAAACTTTTACCAGATGAATATAATATAGCTTTGGCTTACTGTGAGAATGCTGGGATTTTAATTGCTAATGGAGATATGAATAAGTTGTGTTCGGATTATAAAGAATTTTCAATTGATAAGAATGTTATGTATTATAATTGTCAGGAAATAGCAAGATTCAGTGCGAGTCCGGTTACGTGGGCAAAAGATATTAATTGTGGTAGCGCTGTTACAATAAAAGATAGAGCTAATAAATATTGTGGAATACTTAAACAAACAAATAAGCTAGGCGGTATAACTGGTAATGTTTTTATTTCAGATATGCAATGTGATAAAACTAGTGGTGCGCTTGTAGGATATGCATCAAGTGTTCAAAGTTATTGTAATGGTACTGCTGTTGGTGCTGCTGTCGGTGCTCAAAATTCATGTGTAGAAGTTACAACAACTAATGCCTGTAGCACATCAGATCAAAGAAGATTTAATGATAGTACATGTAAGTATTTATTGTAAATTTTTTCCTAAACATTTATTAAGTTATTTTTTATTTATTTATTATGGCTAGCTTTGAATCTGAGAATGGAAATATTATTTTGTGGTTGATTATTCTTGTGGTTTTATTTGCTGCGCTTTATTTTGTTTTCAAGAGATTTATCTAGGTCGGGTAATCGGGGTTGTTGGTGAGAATTGTCAAATTTGTTTTTTAATTATTATTTCACAAATTTGTTCATTTTATCTTCCGCGTCATTTGACGCGGAGTTGTGAGTGACATTTTCTGCTCTGTAATTGTTTTATTTTATCTCCGGATTTTTTAAACTCAGAATTGTAAAACTCAAATATTCTAAAGATTTATTAAGGATAAGAGATATTTATTTTTATGATTGGAAAGCGTGGTGATGGTAATTGGTTTATTATTAGTTTAATTATAGTAGTGTTAACTTTAGTTGTTATTATTGGAATTTTTATTAGTTTAAATTCAAATACAGACGTTGATAGAACTGTTTGTAAGGAATCTCTTTTGGCTAGAGCTGCGTTGCCAGAAAAAGTTGGTATTTCTGTTGTTAAGGTGAGTACTGATTTAAAGGATATGATTTCCGTGGCATGTAAGACGAAAAGGATTTGCGTTACTGCTCAACCTTTTGGAGATCAATGTGAAAAGGAGCTGGGAAGTAATTATGCGGTTAATAGGGTTTTGAGTTCGGATTTGAATACTAAAAAAGATAAAATTAGAATGCTAATGGCTAGGGAGATGGCAGATTGCCATAGTATGACAGGTGAGAGCAATATGCAGATTTTTAATAGAGAGACTACGATGGCTAAGGAAAACGCGAAGGGAATTATTTGTTCTAGAATTTATTTTGATAGTTCAATTACAAAAGATATTTCTGAGTTAACGGGTTTATCTAGCTATTTATTGACTCATGCAGTTCCTGGAAAGGAAGTTTCTTATTGGGATTATTTGAGAAATACCGTTGATGGAGATACTTTGGCGGTTTTGCAAGGCAATCCGGTAAGTGTGGGCGATAGATTAGATCTTACAAAACAGAAGGCAGTATTTTATTTAGAAATGTCGCCTAGTCAAATGGGAGAGGTTATTGGAGGTGTGGCTGGAGCGGTGGGAGCTACTGCTTTGTTGGGTTCGTTTGGAGGAGCCGGCTCTAAGGCATTGGGTTTTTTGGGAATGGGAATTGATAAACAGCTTTTAGTTGTTGGTGGAGCAGGATTGGTGGGAGCAAATATAGGAGATACTGTATGGAGCACGTTTTTTAATTCAGAATATGAAGGGAAGCCTTCGGTTGGGGGAGTTTTTTTAACGGATTATACTCCAGAGGGATTTGCAAGTTTGAAGGACAAGAATTTGGAATTTTATAATATTGCCTAAAATAATTTATAGTAATCTTTATTAATTTGATTTTGCGTATGTAATTGATGGTGATAAGAAATAAACGTGCTTCTGGCGAAGAGTTGATGATGCCTGAAATTGTTTTGCTTTTAGCGACGTTAATGATTTTTGGAGCGATGTTGGTTTTTGTTGCAAAGGCGGGTTCATCGGCGCTTTTTTATGAAGAAGTTTATGCAAAGGAAATTGCTTTGCTCGTAGAAAATTCCGTTCCGGGCCAGACTTATGAGATAGATGTAACTAATGCGATGGAAATTGCCAAGAAGGGTAAAATTAATTTAGAGGTTTTTTCGCATGGTTTTTTGGTTTATAATGAAACAGATAATAGCGTTAATGTAAAGATAGGAAGTAGTGGCGGATATAAATTTGTATATTTTTCTAAAATTAATTTGACGAATAAATATTATGTTAGCGTAACTAAAGATAAGGCAAAACTTGTTTTGAATTTATAATGGAAAAAAATAAAATACTAAATAATTTTGCCCCTTTGGGAAAGCGTGCTGAGAAAGTTTATATTTTTTGGTGGTTCATTGCTTGCTTGGTTGTGTTTGTGGTAATTATTGTGATGGCAGTGAATTTTTTCTCAAATCCCATTGATGTTAGAGAGGTTCAGACTAAGGCAATTTACGTGCGAGCTTTGGAGTGTTTTACCGACGGAGGAAATCTTATTCAAGAAGGTGATAAATTTGTTTCTATTGAGTCGTGTGGTTTTGTAAAGGAAAGTATGGAAAAAAATAAGGGTTTGATTGTGGTTAGTATAATAGATTCAAGTTCAAAGGAATTATATTCTGGGCAGATTGGTGCTGGAGACATGGAGGGTGATTGTAGTGTTACTATTAGTGGAATTTCTGGTAAAAATTTCCCATACTGTTATGTAAAAAAACAGGCATTTTATTATTATAAGGAAGGAGAAAGAAAAAATGGTATGGTAGAAATTTTAGCTGCTTCAAATTATTATGGAGAAAGAATATCGGTTATACCTAAAGTTGCATTGCCGGGGGCATTAAATAAAAATGCTTGACAAGAGAGCTCAGTCTTCTGGAATTGCTTGGTTTGTTGCGACGATAGTTATTTTTTTAATACTAGGTATTTTTTATGCTTTAATGGCGGCCGTGTCTTTAGCAAAAACAAAAGCTTCTTCGGAGATTAGTGCTAAGGGTTTTTATGATGTTTTGGATTTTAATGGTTTGCAACATTTTTTGGGATATGAACATTATGAAATTTTTAATGCAGTTCCGGCTATAATTTTTAAAGCAGAGGATAAAAAGACGAGCGAATTGTTTTTTAGTTATGTGAAAGATATTTATGGGGTTTCTGATAAGAATGATAAAAATATTTGTTTTGTGTTTAAGGGACCATTGACTGATTTTATTTACTCAGATGAGCTTCAGTCTAGAGGTATGATTGGTGTATGGGGAACTAGATTTCAGAAGGATTTTAAAAGCAGACAGGATATTTTTACAGAACTATCTATGGCGCAGGGTGAAGAAAGGTTATCTAATGGAAATATTGTTAATCATGGTATGATTTATCCGGTTAATGCAGATATATTTATGCCTGCCCATGGTACACTTGGAAAATATTTTATTAGGATTGGCGTAGGTGTTGGAGGTGTTTGTAATGAGCCTAAGAAGTAAGCGAGGTGGGATTATTGCGATTTGGATTTTTGTGGTAATGGTAGTTGTAACTTGTTTAACGACTATGTTTTTCTTTATTCAGTCTTCGCAGGGTTCGAGCAAGAGTTTCCAGGCAGTTTCTTCTGGATTTTATTTTCATGCAGAAAAAGAAAGAGCAGAAACTATTTTGCAAGTTTATGGCGAACAATTAATTTTTACAAGTTATGCTAAAACAATGGATGAAATTTCTAGAAGGGATTTATCCGGATGTGTAGCTGATAGAACTAGGTTTATTTTAATGGATGGTTCAGATTCTTTAGTTAGAGAGTATCCAAAAATATTTAGCGATTCTCTTGTGTTCAATTCAAAAGATGTACTAATACCATATTCAGATAGTTTAAATGTTGCTAAATTAAAAGAGGCGTCTAAAGATTTGAGCATGGTGTTTGATGGAGAAAATGTTTTAATTAAGATTTATAATTATGAAACTAGCTATGTTGCCGAAGGTATTAGTTCAAATTATATGTTCGATGTTGCTCATGATACTTCTTTTGAAAAATTAGGACTGATTAGTTTGAAAAGTATTTCTCTTGCAAAAGAAAAATGTATTATGGCGGATAAAAGTTATGATGAAGATTGTATTAAAAATTATTTTAAGGATTATGATATAGCGAAGTATTCTGGTGCGAATTGTCAAAATTTGCAGGTTTTCGTTTTTACTTCAAAAAATTCATATTTTTTTGATGATACTCTTTCTAAAATTAGTTTTGGTGTTATTTTAAGTGATGAAATTTTGCCAACTAATCCATTGAGTGGAAATACTATACTGATAAGATAATTCATTTTTAATTGGTTAGTTTTTAGTTTTTTGATATTTAGTTCTAGCAGAAACATTTATAAATAGTTGTAACTCTTAAATAATAACAGATTGGCACACAAGGTGTCAATTCGATAGCTCCGTTGGAGTCAACTCGGAAGTGCCCAATGGCATCAATGCGATAGAAAATCCACAAGGGATCATTGCGAAAGCTCCACGGGAGTCAGCTCGGAAGAAAGAAGGTGTGTTTAAAAAAAATGAACACAAGTAAGATTACAGGGATCGTTGGAATGTTTTTAGTATTAGTTTTTGCTTTAAGTTTAACTTCTGCTGCTAATGAAGCTAGTCTTGTTATTAATGTTACATTTTTTGGAAATTACACTCCTTTTGGCGTTAGTGATTCAGATATGTCGGATTATGTTTTTGTTGGAAATAATTCTTCTGCTTTTGGAAAGGGTTTGGTTTCAATTCCTCTTACAAGAAGTGATGGTAGTGTAATAGTTGATTTGGATTCAACGGATGATGTTGCTGGTTTGCATGTCATAAGAAAAGACGGATATGTGCAGATTGCGGCCTATGGATTTAATAATAAAGCTTCTAGAGAAAGTATAAAGGCAAATTTTAGTTTTTTAAATGCTTCAATTTTTAATGTTAGCAATAATGCTTCTCATCCGTATGAAAATAATAGTGATGGTTTTTGTGGAGTTAATATGGCAAATATTTCGGCTAGTAAGCCCGGTAATGATGAATATGGTTTTGGTTCAAGTTCTGGTTTTATATGTAGCACTACAAATGTTAATGCAGATATCATTAAAATATTTTATAATCTTACAGCATCGGCTTATAATAGCACCCCAAAACCAAATGTAACAATTCTTTATCCTGTTAATACAACTGTTCTAAGTACTAATGGGACAAGTTATTTTTTAAATTTTAGTGCAAATTCAACTCAGCAAATTCATAATTGGAGTTATATATTTAACGGCGTTTTAAATGGAAGTTTTATTTCTGATTCTTTTAATTTTTCTGGATGGATAAATGCAACTTTAGGAATTAATAATTTAACTGTTTGTGGAACGAATAATGGAACTGCTTGCGATGTGGTTAGTTTTAATGTGATTAGGAATTCAACAGGCAGTGGTGCTGGTTTGTTTATTGATATTTTAAGTCCTGAGAGTAAAACTTATTCGGTTCAGAAAATTTTAGTTAATCTATCAACTAATGGAACTCAAAAATGGTATAATTGGAATGGAACTAATATAACTTATAGCGTTCCAATTGTTATTGAATTTCCTGAGGGATATATAACTCTTAATGCCTGGGCAAATGATTCGTTTGGAAATTTAACGCATGATTCGGTTAGTTTTAGAGTTAATTTGGATGACGGAAAAAATAGGGACAGTAGTTGTATTGATTGTTGTGATGAAGAGATAGTTGATCCCGAATTTGGAGTTATTAGTTATAGTAATGACCAGGGCACGATTGTATTGAGCCAGAATAGCGTTGTTTCGGCCCAAAAGAGTGATTTTGGTAGTTTGTTAAATATTGTGTTATTAGTGTTTGTAATTATATTCCTTTTGATAATTTGTGCAGTTGTTGTTATTAAAATTATTTAATAAATCGCATAAATATTTAAAAAGGACGAATAACCTTGAAAAATACGATGGAACAGGTAAAAAAATATTTGGATGAAAGAATAGATCAAAAGTTCAACTTAATTGAAGATAAGCTTAGAAATTCGTTCCAGGCAATGAAGAAGGATAATGAATTTATTAAAGATAAAATTAAAGAGCTTGGTGAGTCGGTGGCTTCTTCGAATTCGGCTAGGGTTTTTAGGGAATTTGATAAGTTTAGAGCAGATGTAAAGGTGGATTTTAATGAGATTAAGGGAAATGTGGAAAAGAGTATTTCTGAATTTAAGAAAAATGATGTTTCTCCACTGAAGGAAGAGTTTGGCGCTTTGAAAAAAGAAATAAGCAAACAGAATGTTAAAAATGAAATCAAGGGTCAATTAAGAAAGGAAATTTATTCTGAATTTGAAAAAAAGATTGATAATAAGTTCGAGAAATTTTCTGGCGTTGCAAAGGAAACAAGTAAAGATGTCGCTTCTTACAGAAAAGATGTTTTGAATAAGACTAATTATGCTATTGAAAATTTAAATGCTACTTCAAATTCTCTAAAGCAAGTTGTTGAAGGTGAAAAGGAAGCTTTTGCGAGAGTGGTTAAGGCAAGAAACAGCTCGCTAGATAAGGAATTTTCAAAACTTAAGGTTAATATTTCTGATAAATTATATTCTGCTTTTGAAGAGAGAGATCAGAAGATTGAGAAGCTGGAAAGACAGGTTTCTTATTTAAAGGGAAAGGTTAAGGAGGTTAATGTTGAAGTTGTTGAAAAGGCTCCGGAAATTCCCCATTTTAAGCAAATTAAAGACGTGCCTCAGAAGAAATCAAAGGAAACTGTAAAAGTTGTGGAAGATAAGCAGAAGCCATTTTTTATTAGAGTTTTAACAGGTAAATTTGGTAAGTCAGATAAAATTGAGGAAAAAAAATCTGATAAGAAAATGGTAAAGCCAACAAAAGAATTTAAAAAACTTGGGCAGGAAAGCGATAAGGGTTTTTTTAGTAGTATTGTGGACAGTCTTTCGGATAATTAAAATTATAAACTGATTTTATTAAAATATTATATGAAAAAAATAACTATTATTTTGGCGATTATTGTTTTGATTTTTATGGTTGCAATTGCTTGTGGTATTTACTATATTTCTGAAAATAACGACGTAAAGCCTGTGGTTAGTGTTTCTAGTAATGTTACTAAAACTCTTCCAATAAAGGTAAATTATTCTAATTTTGCTGAAATTATTTCTAAAAACGAAGTGGTTAGGGATTTGCCAGAGGGTGCGATTTTGCAATTGCAATTTTATAATTATAATTCTGGAGAAAGGCAGGATGAAAAAAGTTTTGTAATTAAGAGAGCAAGTGTTAGGGAGGGAAGTGGGGAGAATGCGGATATTGTTTTGAGTTTGAGTTCTAAATATTTAAATGAGTTAACTAGTCGGAATTTTTGTGATGTTATAAAGAAGGCTAATGCTAATAGAGATTTGGGTTTTGATAGTAAGATTTCTAGTGTGGCTTTGGCATGGAAGTTTAAATCTGTTATGAAGTATAAAGATTGTTTCGGAATGTAATTCTATAGTTCAAACAATTTATTGATTGTTTCTTTAATTTTTTGTTCTCTACTTTTGAGAAACTCTTGAGTAATTTGTTCTCCGTAGTAAACAATATTATTTCTTTTTATTCTTAATTCATCAATCAAGCCGAGTTCTTGCGATGAGAGAGATTTTATATTCTTGGCTGAAAATTCTAGGAGGGCTTTATGGCTTAGTGTTTTGAATCCCTGAAGATACATAAGTGCCGTGAGGAGTTCTTTGATTATCTCGTAATATTCTTCTATAATTCTGTAAGGTTCTTTTAGGGAGGACATATTGGAGAATCTATTTCTTGCCATTTCTTTCAGGGCGTTTGCTCTTCGTTCGTCTTTTGTTATTTTGAAAATTTCATCCATTATCTTTCTCCGAAAAGGATTGTTCCTTGATTTATACTTCCCATTAAGCTTTTGTCAGCTTCTTCTTTGAAAATGAAATGAATCTTTCTGTTTAAATATTTTTCAAAACTTTCAAGATTTATTTTGAACGTTTTTGCATCAATGAATAAATCTATATCAGAAGTTTCTATGTCCTCTCCTTTATTGTAGCTTCCGAAAAGGATTATTGATTTGGGATATTTTTCTTTTAGTGCATCAATGAGGCCCGAGGTTTTTATTTGAGTTAGATTGGCGATTTTTTTTTCAAATATAAATTCTGGGTTTTCTCTTTTTGCTTTGTATCCATCAAAGGGTTCTGACCTTGCCTCTTCTATTAACTCTTCTTTTATGAGAGTTTGAAGATGTAATCTTACGGATGTGGGAGAGAGTTTTATTTTTCTTGAGATTTCTTTAATGAAATGAATCTTTGTTGGTTCTGCGAAGAAAATTTCTGCTACTTTCCATAGGCTACATTTTTGTATAATCATAAACATTTATGTATATATGGGTATATAAATGTTGCCTTGCTATGGGGTTATTTATTCGTTTTTCTGGTTTTCCGCAAGATTTATATAGTATATTTGTAATTATTAAATAGTAACAGAATGGCAAAAAAACTGGACAGAGATAGGGTAGAATTTTTAACTAAAATTATTAATAATTTGGTTAGCTAAGATGGATCCGGATTTTATAAAAAGCTTGGTGGCAGAGAATGTGGATGAGCCAATTATTAGGATAGAGGGCAATAACGCATTAATATTTGGTGCACCTGTGAGATTTGAGGGCGGATTCCATGGACGTCCAACGGCAGTTGTTGTTAGGGAATGTTTGAAGTATGATTCTGGTATTTCTTTTACATCTTATAAGAAGCCATGGGATAGGCACTCTGGCAAGAGTATTATGGATTGTATGAGTATGGGTATTGCTAAAGGAGAGAGAGTTAATATTTATGTTGAGGGGGCGGATAAAGAAGATCCGGCTGAAATTGCGCATAGAATTTATATGGCAGTAACGAGTGATGGAGAGGTTCCAAATCCTGATAGAATCCCTTATAGGAGGGTTGAATAATGCCAGATAGGGTGAGGAATCATGCGACTGAATGTTCAATATGTAGAAAAGTAAGGTCCGAAACTGGAGATTGGTTTAAGCCTAGTACGGATCAGAGAAGACTTCATCATTATATGCGTATTCCATTTTATCAGGATGGTGCGGTTATGGCAACAATTCTTGAAGGTGTTCGTGTAAAATTAGAGGCGCAGTATCCATTGTTATTAATTAAGGAAAAAACTACAGGAATATATAGTCATGGAATATGTGAAGAGTGTAATGTTCTTGAGTCAGAGGATTTTCTTAGAAGAAAAAAAATAACTGATCAATATAGGGCATCGGCTTCTAGTAAGGAAGGTTTGTGTGGGTTTAATAAAATAAACAATTTGGAGAGTAAGGATGAAGAGTAGTGTTGAGCTTCAGTTTGAATGTTATGTTTGTAATCGTTGGCAGAATTCTCAAACAAGCGAGTGGTATGTTCCAACAAAAAAGCAAAGAAAGTTGTATGGAGACAGTGGTGGGGATTTGAGTCATGGAGTTTGTGTTCCTTGTTATGGTAAAGAACTTAGAAAAACTGGTCATTTTTCTGAGGGTGAAATTGAAAAAATTTTAAAGAATGCTGAAGCAGAGGTTGATAAAGAATGACGTCGGATTTAGATATTGGTTTTAGAAGCGAACCGGTAGGATTGGATGATTTTTTGGCCGAGAGAGGATATGTTTATTCTCCTGATTTGCAAAATGGTGAGGAAAAAGTTTATTCAAATAGGAAAAGTAAAGGACCTGTTTTATGCTATGATTCTAAATTTAATTTATCTAGAGATCGTAATTGGGCTAGGGCTGGTTATAAAATTAGTTCTTGTTTAAATATAAATTTTCATAATGGGAAAGAAAGAGTTTCAGCAGAGGGATTGGCAGAAAAATTAGTAAGAAGATATGGTGCAGTATGTTATGATCCTTCCCATGAATTTTTTTATGATCAGGTGGCTTTGGCAGGAAGTTTTGAATAATGCAATCCTTTTTAAAAGCTAAATTAGGTTGTAAAATTGTTAAAAAATGAAGGTATTAAACAAGTTAATCCAATCAATTTTTAAAGTGGAAATAAACGACAAGGATGTTAAAAAATGAAGGTATTAAACAAGTTAATCCAATTAATTTTTAAAATGGAAATAAACGACAAGGATGTTAAAAAATGAAGGTATTAAACAAGTTAATCCAA
>CAYPFA010000001.1:13840-296594 GCA_964410025.1 Candidatus Woesearchaeota archaeon | reverse complement strand
ACAAGGATGTTAAAAAATGAAGGTATTAAACAAGTTAATCCAATTAATTTTTAAAGTGGAAATAAACGACAAGGATGTTAAAAAATGAAGGTATTAAACAAGTTAATCCAATTAATTTTTAAAATGGAAATAAACGACAAGGATGTTAAAAAATGAAAATATCACGAGGATTTGTTAGAGGATTTTTGATTGCTCTATTTGTAATTGTGTTGGCTAATGTGATTAGTCTTGTTCTTGGAAGATGGAATATTTATTATTTGCTTGTTTTTTCTGGATTTTTAATTGGATTGTTTTTTTTGATGTTTAGGAAAAATCAGAAAGGATCAATTAGGGTTTTGGCATGGACATTGCCGGTTTTATTTATTTTATTGATATTATATATTAATTTTTTACCTTTCGGTTTCCAGAAGGAATATACGATGACTATTGGTTATGATGGCTCGGTGGTTTCTAGTTCGCCTCAGATGTATTTGCAAGATATGATGGGAAATAAAATAACTAATTTGGCTGGCGTGTATAATTATAGTTTTGTTAGTTTGGTTTTGAAGCCTAGGTTTATTTTAAAAAATGCTATGGTCAATGCATCTGTTATTGGAGATAATATTTATTTTGCGAAAACTAATTTTAGTGCAGGGAATAATTCTTGGGATTATTTATGGAATTTTTCTAAAAGTGTTCCGGATTCTTTAGTTGGAAATGCTAAATATAATAATAAAACTGGATGTGTTTATTTTAATGGTTCAAATAATGAAACTCTTTACTATCCTAGTTCTAGCGGAGTATTTGAGACTGGTTCTTTTATTTTTTATGCTAAATGGAAGCCCGAAAATATGAATAAAACTGCACAGCAAATTGTGGGGCATTCTAATTGGGAGTTATGGCAGAATAATAACTCGGTTGAGTTTATGATTGTAAGATTAGAGAATAAAAGTGCAAATATATCTTCTATTTACTATAAAATAGATAAATCATTTTTTAATAAAACACATGAAGCTTTGGTGGTTTATAGAGGAGATAAGACAGGTAGCGGTTATATTGAATTATTTGTGGATGGAAATTTTTCCGGAAGAAAGTCAATTGGAAATAAAAATATTTGGATGGAATATAATGGAGAGGGTAATTTGACATTTGGAAAAAGTTCTTATGTTAATAGTTCCTATTATGATGGATGTATTTATCAGGTTGGATTTGATTATGGAAAGATGAGCTATTTAAGAGATTTAGATTTTATTTCTGAAGATAGATATTTAAGTATTCCTATTGTTGGGAATGGAAGTTTAAATGAAATTAAATTGAGGGTTGAAAAATGACAAAAAATAATCAGGGACTTGTAGATTCGTTGAATATAAATACTAAAAATTATTTGGTAGCAGGAGCTGTGATTGGAGGGCTTGCGTCTGTGGCGCTTGGCTGTGATGAGGTTATGAAAAATTACAATTTGTCTTTTATGCAATTGTTGCCAAAGGGTTATGATTTTTTAGTTTCTGGCGGTTTGGAAGTTGTTGAGAAGGTCGGATTGGTTCTTGCATCTTCATTAGTTGGAGGAGTTATTGGAATAGGAGCATCGCAACTTGAAGAATTTTTATTTAATGTGACTACAGGTCATCAACATTTACCAAAGGTGGAAAGTATGAATGGAGATTGGCATGAAATAAATAATAAAGACAGAGGGGTTTCGGAGGGTCAGAATGAAAATTAGTAGAGGATTTGTTAAGGGATTTTTGGGGATGCTACTCTTAGTAATTTTAGCTAATATTATAACTCCGTTTTTCGGGATGTGGAATGTTTCTTATTTATTAATTCTTTGTGGATTTCTTATTGGATTGTTTTTTTTGATTTTTAGAAAGCAGGATAATGGAACTGTTAAATTTTTTAAGTTTTTGATTTTACTTGTTCCGATTATAATTATTGGCTATGTTTTTTATGCTAACTTTGTTGCTGCGCATGAATTTAATTATTTTTATGATATTGGTTCTGTTGCTGATTCGAGCAAACCCTATTTGTCCCCATTGAATAGAATTTCTGATGCTGATTTGAATGAGAGTTATAGAAATTTAACCTCTCAGCTGGTTTATTTTAGTGTTCCAATACCAAGAGGTTCTGATGATGTTGATGTTAAGATAAGGTTTAGCGATGGTTTTCCAGAGACTGGTTCTTTACTTTTGGGTGGACAGAACAAGGTTGAATGGAGTTATTCATCTAATGCTGTTTACAATCCTATCTTGAATGAACTAGGCGGTTATGATTATACTGGAATAGAACATAGAATCTACAGAATAAATTCTCAAATGCCGATTGTTCAGAATTTGTCCGAAATACCGGTTAATTCAATTGTTGCAGAGAATATTGGATTAATCCCAATCGTTAAAAATCAGAATTACAACTTAACAAATTTAACAATAAGCACTGGATTAAGAGATGCACATACATTTTATCTTTATTTGAACGATAGTTTGGATTTGCAGGTTAAGAAACAGGATATCAATTGGTATAACGGAAGTGATGAATTGAATATTGGTTTATTTGATACGCAGGGTAATTTAATTGCGAATACTACAATTGAAGATGACGGAATAGTTAATGCGAGTTCGAAAGTTGTGGCGAAAGTTCAGGAAGGGAGTTTAAAGGTTGAGAGTTTGTCTGATGGTGTTTATGTTTTGAAATTCTCAAGTTATGATGGAATTATTAGGGAGATGAAATTGAATACAAATAAAATTGTTACGAATAAATTATTTTTGGCTGATTCTGAAGTATATTTGAACAAGAGCAATAAACAAACAAGTTTATTTATTAAATCAAACAAGAGTAGCGATATAAAATTTGTTACATATCATAATCAGGGATTTCAGAATGTTTCTATTAATAACGGAGGTTTTTCTATAAATAATGTTTCTCAAGAGTTTGTTTATTCGGTAGTTGCTGGAGATTATAATTTAAAGATTCCAACAAATGACCTGATTGTTTCTAGTAATAGTTATATTTCTTTTTCAGAGGACTCTTATTTTGAGCCATTCAAGTTTAAGTTGGTTTCAATTCCTACGAATAAAAGTGAAATGAGTAAGATTGATTACCTTGTTACGGATTATGCGAATGTAAAATCGGAGAACGGATGGGCTATTGGAGATGCAAGTTTTGAATTGAAAGATTTATATATTAGGGATGGTAAGTTGAGTATGTTGATAAATACTCCTCATTTAGCAAACGAAGAATTTCAGAATAATACGATTGCGATTGATTGGGTAAATATTACTGTACACAAAAATGGAATCTTCAAAGTGGGAAATTAAAGGGCATTGGGCTGAGTTAATAAATCACTCTTTTCAAACTATTCTTGTTGCTTATTTAGTTCTGTTACTTGTTGAGCAGATTTGGACTGGTTCGGTTAGTTTTTATTTGAATCTAAACTATCTTCTTGTTTTAGTTATTATTCTAGGTGTTTTAGATGTATTTTCTGAGCATAAAAAGAAGAGAGAAGAGAAAGCTACAAAGAAAGATTATGTTTTCATTACGATTCTGGGGATTTTAGGATTTGTTATAATTAAAATTAAGACAGCGCAGCTAGATTGGTTGTCGTGGGTTATTTCGATTATAGCCGGAATACTTATAATACTGCTTTCGTTGCTTGTTTTAGAAGAGGATGAAGATGAAGAATAGAGAATTAGCAATAAGAATTAAAAATGGAATTTATCTTGTTTTAGCTTTGGTTATCTTGTCTTTTGCTTTAAGTTTTACATCTTTGGGACTACTAGAATCTGTTAGAATTGTTTTTGGTTCAGTTTTTGTTTTGTTTTTGCCAGGATTTATTATATCTTATATTTTCTTTCCTGAAACAAAGGAATTAGACGATAAGGAAAATAGCGTTACCCGTGCGAGGGTCAGTCCTGATGGCCAGATCGATTGGATTGAGAGAATTGCTCTAAGTTTTGCTTTGTCAATTGCGATTGTTCCGTTGGCAGTATTTTATTTGAATTTGGTTGGAGTAAGAATTAATTTCTTGAATAGCTTTTTGACAATTCTAGGAATAATTATTATTTCTTTTGGAATTTTATACTGGAAGAAAAGAAAGTAACTAGCATAAATACTGATAGATAAAATTATTGTCGTTTCTAGCTTTTAGATTAAAGCAACTGGTATTTTCAAATTGTGCGAGATTGTTTCTTTGTCTTTTGCCTATAAAGATGTAAAGAGGTTTTTGGCCCGTGTTTAGGAAAGTTCTCATTTCGGTTAGGTTGGTCGTAGTCCAGAAAACGTTCCATTCTTGTCTGGTATGATTATCGTAGTCAAACAGGCCTGGGGCGATTGTTTTTCTTTCGGAGTAACCTTGAATCCAGGGGGAATAATATGCGGATGTAGACATAACAAAAGCGTTTTTAGGGGTTATGGTGGCTAAAGAGGAGATTTCCTGAAGTTCAATATCATCTATTAATGGCTTTGAGTGGATTGATTCTTTCACGGCGAAAGCTCCGGCGCTTAGAAGTAAAATGATTGTCAGGATTGTTCCAAATTTGTTTTTATTTTCTATTAGCAAAGAGAATCCGACTGCTGCAAAGATTACTAAAACTAAATCTAGCATTATTATGAATCTATTAAAGAAAAAGAACTGGAAGTAAACGATTGCAAGGTTGATAATTGCCCAAAGTGTAAGCATATTGAAGTTTCTTTTTCTAATAAAGTAAAATAATCCTAGGAATGCAAAAGGAAGATAGAATAAGCTTGAGAATTGATAGGTTGTAAAATTAATGAATGTCCCTGCTGATTCGCCTGGGGCCAGGAATCCCTCAACAACCCACGGAATGGCGGAATAAAGTGCTGGCCAGAATTGTCCAATATAGGGAATAACTGCTATAATTATAATACCTATTCCTGAAAGAATGTTTCTTTTTAGCTGATTGAAATTGTATTTTTTATTCTCGTAGGGAGATATGAACGCATAGAGTAAATAAGATAGCCCAAATATATAGAATGATGGTCTATGAATTGAACCAAGTAGTCCGCCAAGCATTATAAATATCCATATAAATTTTTTATTTGTTTCTGATTTTTTAAGGAAGTAGATTGAGAATAGCATTAGAGTCATTCCGATAATATTTCTATAGTACATATACCAAAAGGCTTTGAATTGGACGATTGAAAGGGCATAAATAAATAATGCTATAATCGCTGTCTTGGTATTCGAGTAGGATTTCGTGACAAAATAGACTCCAGCTCCGAGAAATAAGCAAGCTATTACTAAAAGCCAAGTCATGATGAATTGTGTAGAGAAAATAAAAGATAATGGTTTCATGAGATAGAGGAATCCGGGTTCCATGACTACCTGGTTGATAATCCAATTGTCTAAATTTCCTAGATTGCTTTCGATTGCATATTTGTAAAATCCCGGATCATAACCAAGTGGAATTGAGTTATTGAAGTAAGGAATAGCTCTAAGTAAAAATATGAGAATAAATGCGAGAAGGACAAGTGCGTAGTATGTTTTTGTTGATTTTTGTTTTGAATCAAAAGTAAATGCTCCGATTATTCCGATAACAAGTGCAAGGATGTTAAATTGAAGTGCATATTGGGAGAAAAGGCCGAATGTAATTAAGACTATTACTGCTGTGTAGATTATTACCAAGTACCAGAAACTATTTCTTAGAACGTTTTTCATTTTTTGGTTTATGTTTAAGTAGAATGTAGGAGAAGATTGGGCCGAGGATGAAAATTGTTACCATGCCAATGATTCTTCCCAATATAGATACAATAAGAGCTTGTGCGGGAGTTATTCCAATGATTAAGCCAGAGAATATTGCGATGGCTTCGTTTATTCCAAGTCCCGAAGGAGTTATTTGAATAAGTATACTTAATGTTCCGATTGATGTTAAGAATAATGCTTTGACAAAAGAAAGATGAACGTCAAATAGGCTGTATGAAATTAGAGTTGAAAGAGAGCTGACTAAGATTTGAATGATGATTACTATTGAGGAAAGGGCGATTATTTTTTTGTTTTTTCTTATTATGTTCCAGCCGTTCATTACTCTGATAAACTGGTTAAGCCATTTGTATTTTGTTTCTGGGAAGTGTGGAGAGAAAATTATTATTCCCAAAAGAGGAATTGCAAATCCAATAAAGATGAGGAATACAACCCAGTTGAAGATTTGATACTTGGCGTAGATTATCCAAAGGCCAATAAGACCAATTACGCTTCCTATGAAGAAATTAATTACATAAAGTCCTGCGACTGTTGCGAGATAGTCTGTATATTTAAAATTGTGCTTTTGTTTTAGGTAAACCGCTTTTGCCGCAAGTCCGCCTCTGAATGGAGTAATCATATTATAGAATGAAGTAATGATTGAAAGTCCGAAATGTTCTTTGAAGCTTAGTTTTATTTTAAATGGTTCGGCTAGATATTTTACAATTAAGCCGTTTGTCCAGGAGTTAAAGAGGAATAAAACAAAAAGGGGAATAAGCCAGAGGGGATTGATTAGCTTTAGAGCCGTGAAGTCCGAGAGGTGATTTTTTATATAATATACGAAGAAAGCGAGTAAGATAATCAGAAGAGAGTAGGAGAAGGTTTTTTTTAGTGGGAGTTTCATGGTATTATTAGAGTGAGGGGATTTTTAAGGGTTGGGATGTTTGTCTTTGAATTCTTTAATCGTTTCTTTGTAAACTTGTTCATATTGTTTAACAATCTTGTTCCAGTCAAAGTTTTTCTTCACAAACTTTCTCGCATTTTTGCCCATTCTCTTAATTTCAGAAGGATTTTTTAATAAATAATCCAGTTTTTTTTCGAAGTCTTTTTCGTCTTTTGGTTTAAAGAGAAGTCCTGTTTCATTTCCCTTAATTAATTCGGGGGTTGCGCCTCTATTTGAACCGATAACACATAGCCCATACGACATTGCTTCTGCAGTGGACAGCCCAAAGGATTCTTCGCATATAGAAGGCATTACTAAAATACTGGCATTTAAATAATATTTTCTCGGATCTTGAAATCCTAAAAACTTTATGTTCGGATATTTATCTTCCAGTTCTTTCTTTAGCGGGCCATCTCCTAATATTAGAACTTGATAGTTTTCAACTTTATTTAATGTATTTATTATGGTTTGGAGACCCTTTTCTAGGGAAAGTCTGCCCACAAATAAGATGTTTTTGTTGTAGTTTGTGCTTTCATTGGGGATGCGTATGCCATTAGAAATTATCCTTACCCTTTTATATCCAATAGATTTAATTTTTTTAGATAAAAAATAACTTGGGGATATTATTAAAATGTCTTTCAGGTTTGAAAATAATATTTTTTTATGCAACTGATTGATGAAATTCGGAACACTTGGAGAATATTGTGCCAACCATACGTCGTGTGCAGTAATTATAGTTGGGCATAATTTACTGATAGCCTTTATGGTATTTGTGGATATTCCATAAAAACTATTTATATGTGTAACTTGTGGATTAAGTTTTTCTAGTACATCTTCGGCATATATTTTGGTTATTGGATTGTAATAATCAAAGAGTATTTTTCTTGCTATTTTGTTTTTAGAAATTCCTTTAAAATTACAAAGGCAAGAGACCTTATTATTTATTTTTAATTTCTTGCGTAGGTTAAATATGAAATTCTCTACGCCTCCACTAAATTCATTTGGTTGTTTATCACTAACAATTAAAACGTGCATTCTTTATTTCCACCCAAGTTAATTTAATTCTTGGGAAGAAACTGTCATGATGTTCTTCCATATAAAAATTATCCTCTAAAAATTCTTGCATGTCTCCTATATTAGGATCATTTGCACTCTTTTTTAGTAAAGTTGATTTATATGGTTCCTCGTATTTACTAAAATATATGGTTCTGTTGTTTTTTAATGCTTGGCAGACGATCCTTTTTGTCTCATTTAATCTAAAATCTGAAGGAATTCCGTCATAATTAAAGAGTGTGTAATTCTCGATATTATTCTCTAAAATGCTGATCTCTATCCTTTCTGGATAAAGTATAATTGAATTCGACTTAGGCATAATACTTAAGTTAGAAGAATATTTGCTGAAATCAGTATTATAGCCATGGTACCAATCGAGATTAGCCCCACCGCTATAAGTTATAACCTTTGTGTAGCTAAAGACAAGAAGAATAACAATCAAAAAGACACATATTAAAAGAAATATTTTTTTAAATTTCAAATTCTCGAATAGAAAAATACTTGCTAAAATAACAAAAAGGATGAAGAATGGCAATAGATATCTAAAAAAAGAAAGTGTAAGCGGGAATGTAATAGATGTCGATATATCTGGAGCCCACAATTTATCTAAAATGGTGCTCAAGTATACAAGGGTAGTAATAAGGGCTATAAAAATATTTAAACAAATCTTTTTGGCAGTTGTTGTTTTTCTTTTAAGCGGTAAAAGCCAAAGCGTTGCAATTATAATACCTACCAGAATAATAGGTGAAATTTTTTCTATGCCATTTATAAAATAAGTTAGGGCATACTTTATTCCTGGCAGTGAAAAAGAGGGTTGAGAGTATGTGCCCTTTGTAATATTGGCTAATGTATCTGTTTGAAGAGTATAATTTACAGGCCTATAGTTGCTTTTTTCATAACCTAAATAATAAAAATTTCCAAAGTAGTGGATGTTGAAAATTACCCAGCTTATTAAAATAAGTGCTAGAGGTATAGAAAATATGAATATATCCTTTTTTGATTTTTTGGCTAAATGTGGTATAAATCCAAGTAGGGCCAGAATCATTATGGGTTTAACAAAAATAGCCATACCTATGAAAAATGAGCTTAGTAGAAGATATATGGATAGGCCTGTTTTTTCATTTTTTATTAAAAAATAAATTGAAATGATGTAGAAGAGAATCAGGAGGAATATGTTCTGGGGGACTATTGACCAGAACGTAAAGATTGGCATAGCCAATACTGCTAAAATTGAAAAAATCTGTGTGTGTTTTCTGTTTGAAATTTCTCGAATTATTAATAAAGAAAAAAATAATGTAGCTATCGCACAAAGGATATTTATGTAAAAAAAAGCCTCATTTCCGAATGTGGACATAGTTAGGGCTGTAAAAAGAATGACAATTAAGGATTGGGTAGGGAATGATTTTCCATATTCATAAATAGCCTCATCTACCGATGGAAATTTAAAATAAAAAGTTTGATAAACATTGTTTGTCGGATCCCACATGTTCAAATTATTTTTTTCTATTAAATGTTGTGCTGGGAAATATTGACTTATTCCATCTCCTTCAACTACGGATCCTCTATATTTTAAAAAAAGAGATATAAGTAAAATAATTATAAGTATAAATGCAAAATAATATATTATTGTTTTAGTTTTATTTTTCATTTTCAATTCTCGCTTTTAAATTTCCCAAGATATAAGGTATGGCTATTATAGGTATAATCAACCAATCGAAGACATTTCTCTTTGTAGAATATGTTTTTGGTAGTCCTCCGAGAATCGCTTTACTATATCCTCCGTAAAAGAATCTTTTTATTAACCACTTTAAGCTTATTCTTTCTTTCTGTATTTGATGCATAACCTTAGCAAAGGGCGTGTAATAAACTAAGAGTCCTTGTTTTCTTATTTTTCTGCATAATGCAGTGTCGTCTCCGCTTATTAAAATACCCTTCTTCCTTGAAAACTTCTCATCAAATTTAGCAAGGTTACCCAATCTTTTTTTATCAATGGCAAAGCATACTCCAATTACTTTCTCTGTTTCTTTCGTTTTGTTTCCAAGGTCCAATAAGGAATAAACATCCCTCGCTATGTTTGATTTATTATACCATTTCGGTTTGCTTAGCCATAAAGGGTCAGATTTTCCACCCACAATCCCTATTTTTGGGTCAATTTCAAATGTTTTACATAGCTCATAGGCCCAATCTTTATTTGGGATTGCATCCGCATCAATGAAAAAAATAAGATTTGTTTTAGCTATGTTTATACCAAAATTTCTAGCATAAACTAAAGAAATTGCCGGAATATTTTTATATATGAAAGTTATCTTTTCTGTCGATAGTTCTTTGCATATTTTTTCTGTTTCTTTATCTATTTTTTGATCTAGAAATAAAATCGTACATTCGCATTTTTCTTGTTTGGATAGTGCATTTAGACATGGGTTAAGTAACTTATTTGTTTCTCCATACCGGGTAACTACAATCGTACAAGATTTTAACTTTTTAACTTTTTCCATAAATATCCTCCCGTCTGCCAAATGTATTGATTTAACATCATAAATAAAACTCCTATAAAATATCTAGTTTTGATAGTTTTTGTTAAAATTCTTTTTGAAGAAGAGAGTCTTCCTCCAACTTTTCCAGAATTTTTTTTCTGCTTTAAAAATTCTGCTGCAGATTTTCCTCTCATGATGTTCCATTTTATAAAATTAAAAAATCCTTTTCTTGCAACATGATAAACAGTAGCATTTTTTTGATAAAAAATGTTGATATTATTTTCCACGAGTTTTTCCGCCAGGTTAACATCTTCATTTCCGTTTTTCATTTCATTTGAAAAGTTTTTTACCCTAGAAAGTATCTTCTTTGTAATTGCTAGGTTTCCAGAGCATAGGTGGTCTGTATAGGGTGGATTTTTTAGTGGCCACATGGTTTCAAATCCGATTGCCCCACCACCTGGAAATCCTAATAGTGAAACAGAGTTTGTTAAATAGCCTTGATTAAGTTTAATGTCACATCCAGATGTTACGACATCTTCATTTCCACTAATTACCGGCTCGGTAATTTGCCTAAGCCAGCTTGAGTTCATTGGTAGTTCATCGTCGTCTATAAATACAATAATTTCTGATTTAGAGAGTTTTATCCCAGTATTTCTATAATAGGCAAATCCTTTTCCGGGAGATGCATAATGGATTTTTATTTTTTTATTTTTTAGAAGATTTTCTTTAAGTGGAACTTGTGGAATAAGAATTATTTCAAAGCCGAAATTAACTTTCTGTTTTAGTAAATCATCAACTAGCGGATAAAGAGATTCTCTGCCTAGTGTGGGAATTATTACAGAAACCTTGTTCATTTCTCAAACATCTCTTTTTTCTTTAGATAGATTTGTTCTTCTACGAGTTTTCTATTTGTTCCTAAAAGTTCTGCAAGAATTCCAAGTACGAGCATTGAACCAGAAAAGAAGAATAGGATTGCTGCGACTATAAGAGATTGGATAAGTCCTGCGCCTGTGTTAAGGAAGTAGTTTATTAAAAATCTAGCTAGAAGAATAATTGCGGGAGTTGCAAAAAGCCAGGCAAGAATACCGAATGTTTGGAATGGTTGATACACAATAAAGCATCTTATGATATTTGAGCCGGATTTTCTCATGTGCTGGAAGATGTTTTTGAAAAGCCGAGATTTTCTTGTTGGTGCGTTTGTATCAATAGGAATTGAAGTTATTGTAAGTCCTTTGTTTGTTGCCTGAACTATTGTATCAAGAACGTAGGAGAATTTTGTTGTTACGTTTATTCTAAGCATTGATTCTTTGTTATAGGCTCTAAAACCCGAAACTGTGTCCGGAACGTTTGAACCTGCGATTCTTCTTACAAGTCCGTTTCCAAACCATTGAAGTATTCTTTTGAAAGGAGAGAAGTGCTGAACTTTCCAAGGTTGTCTGTTTCCTATTACTATGTCTGCTTTCCCGTTAAGAATTGGTTTTACTAGTTCTGGAATGTATCTTGAAGGATATTGATTGTCTCCATCTGTATTAATTAGAATATCTGCGCCAGCTGCCAAAGCTGCGTCAACTCCGTCTTTAAATGAAGTTCCAAGGCCGAGGTTTCTTTTGTGTCTGATAATTCTAGTAACGCCGAATTTTTTAGCAACTTCAATCGTATTATCTTTAGAACCGTCATCAATTATTTGAACTTCTATTTGGTCAATTCCGGGGACTTTTTTAGGTAATTCTTTCAAAACTAGAGGAAGAGTTTTTTCTTCATTATAACATGGTATTTGTATTACAAGCTTCATATAATTCCCACAAACATTCCTCTTTTAAACTTTGCTAAAAGTAGTTATTGGGGGGTGGCTAAAAGAACTTTAAACCTTAATTTAATAAATAAGATATATTTGTGTAAAAGGTAGTCTAAAATTCTCTACCAGTATGTACTGACATTTTAGTGACAATAATGGAAACGTTTTTAAAGCGATTTTTACTCTAAAAAGGACGTAAAATGATATCACTAAACGACAAATACGGCAAACATTCAACAAAAGTTTTTGCTAGTTTTATCACCATCGCTGTTTTAACACTTTTAATCTGGGCTGGACCTGCAAACGCGTTTGTGGTTTCACTTGGAAATTTCTCTAATGATTCTCCAAAACAAGGAAGTTCAGTTAGTACAGTTTTTGATGTAGATATGAGTTCAAATGAAAGAGCGGATATTTCTTCAATTTCAATCTTATTAAATGGTGTTGATACGTGCGACTTTGATGCTGCTGGAAACAAGCTAACTGCTTGTGAAGGAATTTCAATTGATAAGTTGTCTTCTTCAACTGCTGGATATGGTTATGGCTACGGATATGGATATGGTTATGGCTACGATGGAGCTTCTTCAAAATTATCTTATAATATTACATTCGACACTACAGATTTTGACTTAGGAAGTTATGTTGTTCAAATGATTGTTACAACTGATAAAATTGTTGCATCTTCTGCTAATCAAACACTAGTTATTAGCTCTCAGGGTGAAGCAGACGCTGTTTATGAAATTGACTTTGAAGGTGATACTAATATTACAAGCGACGAATTTAATGCTACAATTAGTTTAGTATTTGAAGATGGCGGAAGCGGTACAATAGTTATTGAAGAATATTCTGAAGCTCCAGCTGATGTTGGCTCATTCTCATTACCTGGTTTGGATAAATTCTTTGTAATTGATTTTAGCGGTAGTGGAACATTATCCAACGATACAGAACTTAGATTCTATTATAGTGATGCAGAAGTTGAAGCTGCTGGAATAAATGAAAACACTTTGAAATTATATTATTGGAACGGAAGCACTTGGGTTTTACCATTATCTTCTGGAGTAAATACTGCTGAAAATTATGTATGGGCTAAAACAAATCACTTCTCATCTTGGGGAATGTTTGGAAATGAAGCTACTGTTTCTGGCAGTGGTTCCGGCACTTGTTATGTTGATTGGACATGTACACAATGGTCTGAATGTTCATCTAATGGACTTCAAACAAGAGAATGTTCTTTACCAGTTTCAAGTTGTAAGGCATCAGCTAGACCAGAAGAGATAAAGAGTTGTAGCACTTCAGTGGAATCAACACCTGACGAGGGAATCACAATAGGCGATAATACTCAAGATAAAACATTCTTCTCTGCATTCACTGGTGCGGTTATTGGTGCTTTGGGTACAACTGGAAGTATTGTTTTAGTTATATTTATTGTAGCTCTTGCATTATTATGGATTATTGTAACTGTAATGAAAAGAAGAAGTTCTAAGCCTATTAAGAAAGCTAAAAAGTAATAGTATATTTTTTATATTGATTAACTAATTAAACTGTTTTGATTTTTATGAACTATGGAAAATGCCTATAACGTGCGCAAAGAGAATGGATATCTAGTTGTAGATGGAATAGAATTAAAAGTAAAATATGGATTCTGTGCTCGTCCGTCTGCTCTTCTTGCGAGGGCCTGCAGTATGTTTCCTGGGAAGGTTTTTATTGAGAAGAGTGGAAATGAGGTCGATGGTAAATCTATAATGGGTATAATGACCTTGGAAGCAGGATTAGGCTCTAAAATGAAGGTGAGAGTTGAAGATGTAGAGGGCGCAAGAGATCTTGTGGGACAATTGTATAGAGGGATTACAACGGAGACAGATTTTTATCCTAATTTCAAATGATATATGTGTTTGATCATAGGAAGGTGCAGGATGATTGGTTTCCTGATAAGGATACGATTGCAATTAGATGTTTGAGCTCTAAATATAATTTAATGAGACTGGAAGCTTATGCGAGAAGAGCGCCGAGGTTAAATATAACGGTGCCAAAATATGATTATTTGAGAGGTTCTTATGTTGCTGTTTTACCCTTAGTTTTTGATGATATTAGGAATCCTGACGAGGATGATCCGAAATATGTCATATTTAGGGAGTCAACTGCAAAAAAAATAAAGAGATTTGTTGAGGCAAATAGGGGAAAATTTGAAGATATTATGGTGCATTGTGACGCTGGTTTAAGTAGAAGTACTGCGGTTGGAATTGCATTGGGAGAACATTATAGATTAGAATATGATAAAGAAGATTTGAAACATAGACACGATGCTGGTCCGAATAATCATGTGTATGAAACACTAATGAGAGTACTTGAGAAAAATTAAATTTTGTTCGATTCTTTATATTGAGCTTCAAATTCCATTTGCTCTATGGCTAAATCTATAAAATTTCTTTTTGTTTTATATTCTACATAGCCAGGTTTTACAGGGTGATTTTTGAAATCTACTGATGGGATTGCTCCCTTTGGAACCTCTTTTAGTAATTCTGCACAGGTGACATATAAATCTTCAAGTTCAGCTTCCATTATATTTAGAAGATAGGAAGGGTGATTTATTCTTTCTTTAATTTCTCTGGGGACATCTTCTCTTTTTTTCATTTCGTCATGAATACTTATAGATCCTTCGAAAATTCCTCGCATGATGTCTGATTTATCAAATTTAAATCCAATATCTTTTATGGCACCAATTAATTCATCATATCTTTCGTTATATCTGCTTTGGAGAATGGGCTGTTTCATTAAAAAAAATCCTTTAGGCCTTTTTGTTTTTTTGCTTCGTCTAAAACTTTTAGTTTATCGAGCGTATTGTCAATTCTTTCTTCTGAAAATTCGTGATCTTCAACGAGGATTTTTTTTATTTCTTGTCGGTCAGGTTTTTTTAAATTTTGTTTTTCTAAAGTTGTCGCTTTTAATTCTTTGAATTGTTTAAATATTTCTTGCCAGTCAAAAACCATTTCATATTTTTCTGATTGTTTTATGTAATCAAAAATTGTTACAGGGTATTGATATTTTTGTACAATTTCAAGTGCTCTTTTTTGTCCTATGCCTTTAACTCCGCCAGGATTGTAGTCTGTACCGACGAGAATTGCGAGGCAGATAAGTTGATCTTTGTTGATTTGTAATTTGTTTAAAACTTCTTGAAATTCAATCATTTCAATTTGAGTGTCAACCATTGCTCCGGAGGATGTTTTTCTTTTTCTTGCAAGCGTCAGATTTCTTATTAATATGGGTGTTCCATATAACAAAGAGTCATAATCTTGGGATGCGGAGGCCCAGCAAAGGCCTTCGGATGCCATTAGTGCAGCTTCTGCCTCCCCTTCGCCTTCTGCCTGAATAACTGGAATTCCCATGGCTGTTAAAAGTCTTTTACTTTCTTGAATTATTTCATCGGTCATCTTTACTGTTTGTGAAGAATATTTTTTCATTTCGGCTTCATTGCCTTCAGATTTTGCTTTCTCATAAAATTGAGCGGCAATTTCTTTTGCTTTTTTTCTTTCTTCAATTTCTCTTTGTTTCAATTCAGGTGGTTTTCCGTCGAATACATAGATAGGGATTATTCCCTCAATGAGTAAATTTACGTTTCTGTAAAATAAGCCAGACAGATGAGAAGTTATTCCTCCTTTGGAATCCATTAGTGGTGTGCCGTCGGCTTGTCGTACGGTTGTGAGAAATTGATAGAGAGTATTGAAAGCATCTATGGCAATAACCTTTCCTTTTAGATCTGAGAGTTCTATGGGCTTTCTTGGAATGATGTCGGATATTTGTACGCCGATTGTAAGAGAACCTAGGTTCTCTTGCTAACAACTCTCCTAGTTACCAGCAAGCTGTCTATAATTAAATTGCAGAAGGTAGGTTTATTCACTTTGTTCATGATTATATTATATAGCAAGTAATCTTGCCACTCTGCAATTTGGATTTACGCTAAACCCTTGGTCAATATTTTAATGACGTGAGAATTAATAAAGTTTGGGGTTTGGGGAAAATGGAGGATTATTCTGCATTGTGTTAGTAACTATATAGTAGTTACAAATGGAAAGGTTTATAAGGTTTAGAGTTATAGTAAAATTATAGAAAAATGGGGATACAAGAACAAACAAAAGTTTTTGAAAGATTGAATAATGCAGATAACTCTCGAGGAAAATATTTGTATTATTTAAATAGATTAGATGATTCTATCAAAGAAAATAAAGAAGATTATATGAATTCTCATAGCGCTATTGGAAGGTATATTAGAAAAGTGGGCGTTGAGCACGGAGTCAGTAATGATTATTCGAAATTTTTAAAACAAAATACAAAACTTAATTCTGCAAAGGCAACAGCTCAAAAAAGATTGGAGGCGCATTCAGAGTTGACTGGAAAATTGGTCGATTCTATACATAATTCGGTGGTTTCTAGTGATGACCCAATTATAAAATATTTACTTAGGACTGCTAGTGAATCTAAAGACGAAGGTGGCGACAAAAGAGCTGCTGTTGGCAGTTGTTTGTATGGAGCAAATACTTTTTATGACGGATTGAATGGATTATCTCAAGAAGATAGACAGTATGTTTTAGAGAGAGTTCCCGATTTTAAAGAAGGGCTTTCTCCTAGAGAAATAGTTTGTGAAAAAAGAAAATTGGATTTTGAAAATTTGAAACTTGAACAACTAATAGGAGTACATGCAACTAATTATTTGCCTCGTGGTAAAATCGGATGTAATGGTGATTCGGAGAGGATTCGTGTAGAGGGGAAGGATGGAATTATGTTCGCCGGGAAAAGTCCAAGGCAAACAGTTCACTTTTCTTTGAATTCTATGGTTAACGATCATAGGGATGGAGGAAATGAGGCAAATGTGTGGAGTAATAAAAAGTTTGCGATTCTTCAGCCGATGGAATTATTAAAAAATAGATTGGCTGCAATTTATCCAACTGATAGTTATACACTTGGAGCTGTTCCTATGAGTGCAGCTTCGGAGATTATCGTGGCTTCTAGATTTGCGCATCTTTTAAGTCCAAGTGTATGTGATATTATCAAGAGAGGGTCGGGAGCCGGAATTGTGAGTATTGGTAAGGAGGGAGAATCTTTGCCGAACAGTGTTATAAGAAGAATTGGAGAAAGAGGATATAGTTATAAGCCTCAGGGTCCGCATCATTGGGAAGATGCTCGTGGAGATGATCATCTGGCTGATGAAAAGCTTGGAGCATTAGCAAAATCTTTGGGAATAAAATGTGGAACGCATATAAATCTTCCTAGCGGTGCCCTAGAGACAATTTGGGATGGACGTCTTAAGACTATTTTGTTTAATTACGGACCAACGGGGGGTTTTAAATTTTCTCCGTATGAAGGGATAGGACCAGTAGATCTTTTGCAAACCTTAAGAAAGGAAGAGCTGAATAGACTTGTTAAGAGTTTTGATGGGAGAGAAATGACTCCAGAATCCAGGGTAGCAATTGGTAGGATAGAAGGAGTTTTTGGTGATTTGGAAAAAAGATATGCAGATTATGTTGCTAAGTGGGATAGAGAAAATGCTGATTAGGTGAAAAGTTTAAATTAAATAAATTTAAGATATTATATTATTTTTGAGATGTTTTGATCCTCGGAGGATTACTTTTCGTCTTCGCAAGATTAATAAACGATTTATTGCTTTGTATTATATGAGTAGTGATGTAGAGGTGATGAATTATATTCTTAATGCAATGAGTGAAGCTTGCGATAAGTTGGATAAGGCTGTTACGGTTAATAATAGGGACGATACGGCCAAAATTAAAAAAATTATTTTGGATTTATCAAATAAATTTTCTGAGGAATTAAAATGACCGTAGACGATTTAAAAAATAATATTAAAGAGTTGAAAAAAATAGTTGCAGATTTTAAAAAAGTTAATGAGAATATTCTTTACGCTGATTCAAGTGAGAGAGAATTTTATTTTAATATTGTGAAATCTTTAACACAAAGGATGAAGTTGGTTAATGGAGTTATACCGGATATGCTGGATAAAATTTCTGCTATTAAAAAATTAGATATTTCGGGTGAATATTCAGGCTATATCCCTAGAGGAGATTTTGTTAATGTGAGTTATACGGGAGCTGAAAATAAAAAAGGAATGGTTACGTTAAAGAAAGAAGATAGGGAAAAATATCTTAAAGAGCTTAGTCTTTCGGATTTGGGTTTGCGGCAGTTTAGTAAAAAGAAAAAACGTGAAGAATTAAATACTCCGAGTAAATTGGCGGCTGTTTCAAACAGATTTTTTGGTGGTTTGGCTGAGAAAATAAGTATAGGACATTTTGATGATTTAAAGGCAGATTTGCGTGGAGCGAATTCTAGATTTTTATTAGTGAGTTATCTTTCAATTGCTCTTTTTTTTATAACTTGTTCTTTTATTTTGTCTTTATTAGTCGTGGCTTTATTCGCTATTTTTAATATATCTGCTTTGTTATTTATCTGGGCTCCATTGTTTATTAGTTTTGTAGTAGGTGTAGGATTTTATTTATTCCCTTCGTTGCAAAAATCTTCGTTTGAGCAAGGTCTGGGTGGAGAGTTGCCATTTGTGACAATATATATGTCTTCCATTGCCGGATCTAATATGGATCCGACTAAAATATTTAAAATTATTTCGGAGTCAGATGAATATCCTCATGTGGGAATTGAGATGAGAAAGGTAATTAATCAGGTGGAAATTTATGGTTTTGATTTAGTAACTTCTTTGAAAAATATTGCCAAGTCTACGCCAAACAAAAAACTTTCAGAATTACTTGGCGGAATAGCAACAAATATTTCTTCTGGTTCATCATTGAAAAATTATCTGGAAAAGAAATCGGAAAATTTACTGAGTGATTATCGAGCGGAAAGAATGAGATATAATTCGGTAGCCGGAACTTTTATGGATGTTTATATTAGTATTTTAATTACCGCTCCGTTAATTTTAGTTATGTTGGTTGTTATAATGGGACTTACTAATTTGAATTTGGGCGGATTATCAGTTAATACTATCGTCGGTTTAGCAATAGGAGGTGTTGCGCTTTTGAATGTGTTTTTTATATTGTTTCTTCAAATTAAGCAACCAAAAATATAATGGAATTTGAAAAAGGTCAGATGATTGTGGCAGGAGTAGCAATATTCTTTTTATTGTTAGACTTAATTGTATTTTATAAAAATCCTAATTTGATGTATTTTATAGGAATTCTTATTTTTGTTTTAGCATCTGCCCCGTTTGTTTATAAATTTGCAATTGGTGCCAAAATACAAAGAGAAAAGGAATCCAGATTTTTGGAATTTGCTCGTGATTTAGTTGAAAGTGTTAGATCTGGAACTCCAATAAATAGCGCTATTCATAATTTAAGAAAAAGAGATTATGGTGTACTTAGTCCGCATGTACAAAAACTTTCTAATCAGTTAGATATAGGAATTACTTTAACGGGCGGATTGATTAATTTTGCAAACGATACGGGGAGTAGGGTTATTTCTAGAGCAGTGGGATTAATAGCAGAGGCAGAGCGTTCTGGAGGGGAAATTGACACAATACTTAATTCAGTTGCTAATTCAGTTAATCAAATTGAGGAGTTAAAAAAAGAACAGACATCGGCAGTTTACAATCTCGTTGTACAGGGATATATTATTTTTATTGTTTTCATTTTGATAATATTAGTGCTTCAATATTATATTTTACCAATGGTTAGTGGTGCGGGAAGTAGCGGGATAGATTTAAATGAAACGGTTGCGATAAGAGAAACTGCCGATCTGAGTAGGCCATTGCTTATTTTATTATTGGTTCAATCGTTTTTTGCCGGATTAGTTATAGGAAAAATTGCAGAGGGAAATGTTAAGGATGGAATTAAGCATTCGTTTATTTTATTAACTATTGCGTTGGTTGTTTCGTTTGGCGCGAAGTTATTGTTTTCTGCTTAGTTTGAAAACTTTATAAACCAGAAGGGGTTTGATTGATAATGATGGCAAAAAGAGGGTGGATGAGGATTTTAGAATCAGTTATAGCTGTTTTGATTATGGCTAGTGTTTTGATTGTTATTTATACAAACAAACCAGTGGCTATAAGTTATTCTGATTATGTTTCAAATTTGGAGATTAATTTATTAGATAATATTGGCTCTAATGAAAGTTTACGAGCTGCGGTTTTAGATTCAAATACTAGTTTTTTGAAAAATTATATAGTTGCAAATATTCCGTCAAATTTTAATTCAGATGTGGTTGTTTGTAATCTAGATCAGAGTTCTAATTGCATAATTTCTATTAGTTCCAGTAAGGAAGTTTTTGTGGAAGGAAGAATGATTAGTGCTAATTTGACAAAATATGATCCGAAGCTTGTGAGAATTTATGTTTGGGAAAAGTAAGTTTTAATTAATCTTTTTCTTGTGTCCAGATTAATTCAAGTCCCTTTTCTTTTGCTAATCTTGTGAATTCTGATTGTTGAGCCAGTGTTGCTGGTAGGTAGTGCATTCCTTTTTCTGCCCAGAACGGATGAGCTTGTGGAATGATTGATATTTGTACTGCATCTTTCATAGAAACATTTACATAACTTTTCAAATCATCAACTAGTCCGCTAAGTCCTTCACTTGCAATGTGTTGTGTAGAATAGCCGGATCTTCTCACGTCTATTTGGAGTGCGGGCAACATTGTTCTTCCTTGCAAATTGTAGAGTCTAAATGTATGTGTCATAAAATTATTATAATAGTATTATTTAAAAGGATTGTTGTGATATTGTTTGTTTATATTATGACGATAGGGTTTTTTAAAGGGAATTGTCAAATTTGCTTCGCAAATTTTTTTTGATTATGCGAGTGCCCCGCACTCGAGTTAGTAAGAATCTGTTTTTTTAATAGTTGGGTACAAATTTTTAATTATAATTATTTTTCTAAGAATTTGCCAATAACAAGATTTAAATTGCTCTTTTTGGTTTCTATTTTATGGACTTTGATAAGAATTATGTGAAGAAAACAAACAAGGAAAAATTGATGGAGAGATTTCAGCCTAAGCCAGAGTTTGTGGGAAGAATGGAAAAGTTAATTGGAAAAGAAGATACTAAAAAGTTTTTTGAGATTTCTTATACTTCTTCACCTGATTTTATTAGATGTAACACTTTGAAAATTTCTCCAGAGGAGTTAAAGAAAAGACTTGAGGAGCATGGCTGGAAAATCAGACAGCCGTATAGGGAATTTCCCGAGGCGATGATTGTTCTAAGGGAAAGTAATTTGAAACCCGGAGAGCTTGGTAAGTCTATTGAACATTTATTAGGTTATTTTTATGTGCAGGAAATTTCATCAATGTTGCCAATGTTTGTTTTGCAACCAATGGAAAATGAATTGTTTTTGGATTTGTGTGCATCTCCTGGAAGTAAAACTACTCAGGCTGCGGCGATAATGGGAAACAAAGGGACTATTATTGCGAATGAAATTAATATTGGAAGAATTAGGATTTTGAGTGCGAATCTAGAGAAGTCTGGAGTTATGAATACAATGATTACAAGAATGGAAGGAGTTTCTTTTTGTTTAAAGTGGGCGCGGGAAATTAAAATTCAGTTTGATAAAATTTTAGTTGATGCTCCATGCTCTGGTGAAGGAACGCTGAGGAAGTCTCCAAAGACATTTGAGATGTGGAATATGAATTTTATCAGAGGTTTGTCTAGAGTTCAGAGGAGGCTTGCTTCTGAAGCATTAAAACTTTTGAGAGTTGGTGGAGAAATGATTTATTCAACTTGCACTTTGGGGCCAGAAGAGGATGAGATGGTTGTTAATTATTTGAAACAAAATTTTGATATTAGAATTGAAAAAGTGGAATTGCCATTGAAAACAAGAAGTGGAGTTATTGATTGGGAAGGAGAAAAGTTTGATGAAGAACTTAAAAATTGTGTAAGACTTTATCCGCAAGATAACGATAGCGATGGATTTTTTTTGGCGAAGATTACTAAGTTGAGTGAGAAATGTTTGTTGAATGAGAAAGATGAGTACGCGAAGTTTGAAGAGGCACACGCGGGCGTTAGTCTAGACGGGCAGAAATATACTGATGCGGCTGCTGAGCTGGAGATGGAAACGGATGCAGAAGAAATAGTAGAGGAGGAAGTGAATAATGGGTAGATATGTTTTAGTTTATTTGCCTAGCAAGGAAGTTGATGAATATGTTTCTAAATTGGTTGGTGAAGTTGGACCGAAATTTGGTGAGAATTATATGATTGAACAGCCTCGCCCGGTGCATGCAACTTTGAAATCTCCATTTTTTATGGATAATCCTGAAAAATTAGAAAAAGCTATTGAAGAGTTTGCTAAAAAACAAAAGCAAGCAAAAATTTCTGTTAAGGGATTTGGAGATTTTAGAAGATATGTTGCATTTTTGAATACGGATTTTTCTAAAGAAGCTTTGCAAATTCAAAGGGATATTCTTGAAGAAATAAAAGTTTTTCCTGAGGTTGTTTTAGGAGAACACGATGTGGAATTTCATCCGCATTTAACAATTTCCTATGGAAATAGTAAGGAAAGTTTTGATGGAATTTGGGATTATTTGCAGTCTTTGCCAGTTCCAAAATATGAAATGAAATTGGATAATCTTAGTTTGTTAAAAAAGGTTGGCGGGTTGTGGGAAGTTTATAGAAGATTTGAAATAGGTGGAGGAAAAAATGAATAAATATGTTTTTAGAGAATACGATAGAAAATATCCAGAGTTATTTGAGAAAGAAAAGAGTTTTTTGATTAGAATTTTGCCGGGAGTTTTTGGACTAGAGCACGTCGGAAGTACGGCTGTTCCTGGTCTTGGCGGTAAGGGAATTATTGATATTCTTGTTAGTTTCAGGAAGAAAGGTGATTTGATAAGTGCTGAGAAAGTTTTGTTGAAAAATAATTATATTATTATGACAAATTTATCAGGAGATGACAGAGTTTCTTTTAAGGTTAGCCGTGGATTTTTATTTAGAAAACATTTTCATATTCATTTGACTTTGATTGGAAGTGATGTGTGGAAGCAGGCTGTAAAATTTAGGGATAAGTTAAAATCTAATCCGAAACTTTTGAGTGATTATGTCATGCTTAAGAAAAGAGCGATAATTATTGCTAAGGGTGAAGGAAAAATTTATAGAAAACTAAAGGAGGCTTTTATTAAGAAACATTCAAAATGAAAATTGACATTCTCGACAGCACAAAGAAGAAAGCGTTTTTAGAAGAAGTTTCGTATTTGGGAAAATTTAAGTTGCCTTACTTATTTATTTCTTCTGGAAAAGAAACATTGAGAGCTTATTCTGGACATTTAGGGTATGATGAAATTATGAAAATTTGGAGACACTATCCGGTGGAGGGATTCGGACTTTATTTTGGAAAATTAATGATTGATAAACACGGTAGAAAGGAAGCTAGGTTAAGTTTGGACGCAATTCATTTATTGAAAGATTTGATTACAGAAAATATTATTGAATTGGATGATGAGCAGTTGCAGAAATGGTTTAGAGGAAATAATATTGAGTTGACCGTAGAACAGAAAGAGAAATATGCTAAGATAAAAGATTATTGTGCTATAAAACATAAGAATGATTTTGTTGGAACTGGAAAATTAAGTAACCAAGGAATTATAATTAGTTTTTTACCGAAAGAACGTTGGATTAAAAATTAGCCGTAATTAACAACTAAAGAAACTTTTGCAACATCCCAAGCTGATTTAGAATTTGCCGTAAGGAAAACTTTTGTTTTATCTTTTATAGATGCTTTAGGAATGTCTACCGAGCTGCTCCATGTTCCACATTGTGTTGAGAACTTGTCTGAGGATGGCGAGCATGGATAGTTTAGAGAATATTTTTTAATTACATTTGTTATTTGATTTATAGATATTGAACCGCCGCCAGTTGAGCTAGGTGAGTGTAAACCTTTTCCTCGATAATGAGGCCATTCAACTAAAACTTTAACGCTATGAATGTTGTTATATTTTGAAAGGTCAAAATCATATTTTAATGTTCCACCCCATTTTGTGTAGTTTGAGTCGGCTGCTCCAATGATAACTTGGTTTTGTACGATCCAGCTACAAATATTTCCGCATTGACCAGGTTTGACATATGCTCCAGTTGAGCTCGAAAAATCATATCCGTTTTTAGTGATTACTGCTGTTTTTGCAGAGATGAAATTTATAGATAATATTAAAAAAAATACGAGGATAATTATGCTTAATTTATTTTTCATAATTTAATTTAGTTTTTTCAATATTTAATGATTTTCCATATTTTGAATAGTGGGCATATTCTTCTATCACAATATTTAAAACGGGCACTTAATTTGGTAGGTTATGACTGAAAAGCAATATGGTGGCGCTAGTTCGCATGGATTTAAAGGGAAGTCTACTGATATTAAACAAGGTGCTGTTGAGTTAAAAAAGCCAAGTGTTAGCTCTACGGGAGTTATATCTGATAGTAAGAATGAGCAGGAAATTTCTGCAGATATTCTGAAGAATTATATGAAAGCTGGAGAGATTGGAAAAAAAGTTAGAGAGTTTGCGAGGGGATTTGTTAAGAAAGATATGTTATTGATTGATATTGCTGAAAAAATTGAGGGAAAGGTTTTTGAGCTTGGGGGAAAAATTGCATTTCCGCTTAATTTATCTTTGAATGAAATTGCGGCCCATTACACTCCTGGCTTGAAAGATGAAACAAAAGCTGAGGGACTCTTGAAAGTTGATTTGGGCGTGGAGGTTGGTGGGTTTATTGCTGATTTGGCATTTTCGTTTGATTTGACCGACGATAAAAAGTATTCTGAAATGATCAAATTTAATGAATTTGTTTTGGGCGAGGCTTTGAAAAAATTGGAAGTTGGTTGTGCTGTTAAAATTATTGGAAATACAATTGGTGAGCTTGTACAAAAGGATGGAAGGTATAAGGTTATTAGAAATCTAGCTGGACATGGACTTGATGAAGATAATATTCATGCCGGTATGACAATTAGTAATTTGAAAAATGAGAACAATGCTGAGCTTGAAGATTGTGCAGTTGCAATTGAGCCGTTTTTGACAACGGGTGCTGGAGAAATTTATGAGGGAAAACCTTCGGAGATTTATGTTTTACAGCAGGAAAGAATGCCGAGAGATAGAGATGTCAGAAATTTATTAGCGCATATTAAAGAAAATTATAGGACAAAACCTTTTTGTAAAAGATGGCTAGAGAAAGCAGCAATTCCCAAAGTAAATTTTTGTTTGAGTATTTTGGTTAAGGAAGGAATTATTTATAATTTTCCAGTTTTAGTTGAAAAAGAAAAGAAAGCGGTTTCTCAGGCAGAACATACAATTGTTTTTGCTGATAAAGTGTATGTGACGACGGAGTAGGAATTTATTAATTATCTAGCCGTATAATAGAAAGTTTTTTAAATATGTAAAAAATTGTGAAAATATGAAATACAGCGATAAAATACTAATAATAGAAGATGAGAACAACATAAGGCGTTTGTTTGGCATTGGCGCTTCTATGAATGGAATACCTGCAGATTTAGCGGTAAATGGATTAATCGCAGATGCGTTTGTTGTAGTAAATTGTGTTTTGGGAGAGTCGTATCCCGTGATTCTTACAGATTTAAACATGCCAATGATGAATGGTTTGGAATTTATTGCAAATGTAAAAGAGAAGGTCGGAGCAGGAGAGATATTAAGGCCGGAAATTTATGTATGTAGCGGATATCATGAAAAATGGTTTGATATTGTTAGAGAATTAGGTAGTAATCGTGTATTTCAAAAGCCTACGGATATTGCAACACTTTTTAGAGACATAAGACAAACATACGATTTGGTAAGAAGTGGTAAAAAGAGATAGATAATTTTTCTCGTCGAATTTTTCATCGCTGTTTTTCTACCAAAAGATTTATAAAGGTGTGTATATGTATGTGTATACACAGAAGGTAGCTAAAAACATGGATATATTCGACAACAAGATTTTATGTAATGAATGCGGAAAAGAAATGAAAAATGTTCTTATTTCTAAGAATGGGTTTAATTTGAGAGCTGTTAAATGTGAAAAGTGTTCTAAGATAATTATTCATCCAAATGATAAGACAGAGTATGAAGAATTTATGAGATTAAAGAATAAAGAATATGAAGTTAAGATGAGAATGGTTGGAAATTCTTATGCTGTTTCTATTCCAAGAGAAATTGTTTCTTTTATGCAGGACCAGGAAAATATGATGAACAATATGGTTAAGATGTGTTTTGAAGAAGCTGGAAAAATTAGTTTAAAATTTAATACTCCCGGTGCTGATGAGGAAAATGCAGCACCGCTCGGTGTACCCGCTCTTAAGGGGGCAAATGCAAGGATTTTAAAATCAAAGGAAGTGAAAATCATAAAGAACGGAAAGGTGTTTCATATAAAACAAGTTTCAGATTCAGTAAATCCGCAGAATAATAAGAAAGTTATTTTAAGAGATGATAAATTAAATGAGGACGAGGAAAACAATGGAAGATAGTACAAAAACAGGCGCAAAGTATAATGTAACTATTAATCTTAATTATAGTGGTAAGAGAGATAGTGATGCAGGTTATGATTTGGCTTCTTTATTCGGAGATAATTTTGGTCAAACGAGAACAGCTAGCGAGGGCTATGATTTACCGTCTTATGAAAAAGATAAAGCACGTGGAAATGGTCGTGGTTTGCCGGGCTATAAAAGTGATTTTGAAAAATATTTAAAGAAAAATGCGGAGCATAGGTGTCCGTTTTGTCGTCAGCATGTTAAGGAAGAAACTGGCGCAAAATATGCAGGAGTAAAATATGATAGATAAAGAAGATAAAGATGATAAAAAAGATAGAGAATTTTCTAATGCTAAACTTAGAGTTGTCGAGGCATTGCAAGATGATGCGTATAAAGGAATTGCGAGAGTTGATCCAACTTTAATGAAGAAATTAAAATTACAAAGAGGAGATATTATTTCTGTAAAAGGACAAAGAGAAACTCATGTTATTGTTGATAGAGCTTATCCTGCAGATATGGGCGAAAGCATAATTAGAATAGACGGTATTACGAGAAAAAATGCTAAAACGGGAATTGGCGAACAAGTTACAATTACAAAAGCAGAATTAAAAGAGGCAAAAAAAGTCACAATTGCTCCTGCACAAAAAGGAATGGTTGTTCAAATTCAGGGAGACCCGGAAGGAATTAAGCAAAGATTAATTGGAATGGGTTTAGGTAAAGGAGATTTGTTAGTTCTTGGTGCGTCTGGTGGAAGACAGAAGCGAGGTGGTGGAGGAATGTTTGACGACGACGATATGCTTTCAGACCTTTCAGATGTATTTAGTCAGATGGGAATGGGTGGAATGGGTGGTTTAGGTGGTTTTCAAAATCCAACGCAGATTAGATTTATTGTGGCAAATATGAATCCAAGCCAGGCTTGTGTTATAACGGAAAATACAGAAATAACAATTAGTCCAAGGGCTGTTGAAATTTCTGAAGATAGTTCGGATATTCCTCAGGTTACTTATGAAGATATTGGTGGTTTGACTGATGAAGTTAAAAAAATTAGAGAAATGGTTGAGTTGCCATTGAAGCATCCAGAAATTTTTGCGAGATTAGGAATTGAACCGCCGAAGGGAGTTTTATTATTCGGCCCTCCGGGAACCGGTAAAACACTTTTAGCTAAAGCTGTGGCAAACGAATCTGAAGCACATTTTATTTTATTAAATGGTCCAGAGATTATGTCGAAGTTTTATGGAGAATCTGAAAAAAAGGTAAGAGAAATATTTGATGAAGCTGAAAAAAATGCTCCTTCTATTATTTTTATCGATGAGATTGATGCGATTGCTCCAAAGAGAGAGGATGTCCAGGGAGAAGTTGAGAGAAGAGTTGTTTCACAATTATTGACTATGATGGATGGTTTGAATACTCGAGGAAAAGTTGTAGTTATCGGTGCAACAAATAGGCCTAACGCTTTGGATACTGCATTAAGAAGACCTGGAAGATTTGACAGAGAAATTGAAGTTGGGGTCCCGGATAAAAAAGGAAGACTTTCTATTTTGAAAATTCACACTAGAGGAATGCCGTTGACAAAAGATGTGAATTTGGAAGAGCTTGCTGGTAAAACTCATGGTTTTGTTGGAGCAGATATTTCTGCGCTTGGAAAAGAGGCTGCGATGTCAGTGCTTAGAAGAAATCTTGATAAGTTTAATTTAGATGAGGAAAATGAAATTTCACAAAAGGAATTGGAATTATTAAAAATTACGCAAAAGGATTTTGAAGATGCTTTGAGAACCGTAAGGCCTTCTGCTATGAGAGAAGTTTTAGTTGAAACACCTACTACTCGATGGGATGATATTGGAGGAATTGAAGGAGCTAAACAAGAATTGAAAGAAGCAGTTGAGTGGCCATTGAAACATCAACCTTCATTTGAAAGAATGGGAATCAAACCACCTAAGGGAATTTTGCTTTATGGCCCACCTGGAACTGGTAAAACACTTTTAGCGAAAGCTGTAGCGAGAGAATCTGAATCCAATTTTATACAAGTTAAGGGACCAGAATTATTAAGTATGTGGGTTGGAAAATCTGAGGAAGGAGTTAGAAAAATATTTGAAAGAGCTAGACAGGTTGCGCCTTGTGTGGTTTTCTTTGATGAAATGGATTCACTTGCGGGAAGACGAGGAATGGATCACTCTGGAAATAATGTTACTGAGAGAGTTTTGAATCAGTTGCTTGCAGAAATGGATGGTATAGAATCACTAAAGAGCGTAATAGTTATTGGGGCAACTAACAGGCCGGATATGCTAGACCCTGCGCTATTACGACCTGGAAGATTTGATAGAATTGTTTATGTTCCAGTTCCAGAAAAGGATGGAAGATTAATGATTTTGAAAATCCATACAAGGAATATGCCGATTGAAAATAAGGAAAAAATTATTGAAGATTTGGCAGAAAGGACAGAAGGATATACTGGTGCGGATATTGAGGGACTTTGTAGAGAGGCAGCTATGCTTGCATTGAGAGAGGATATTAATATAACAAAAATAACTAAGAAAGATTTTGAAAAGGCAATGAATAAGGTTTTGCCGTCGGTAACTAAGAATGATGCTGAAAGATATAAAAATATTGAAAAGAAATATTTGAGAAGTGCAAAGTCAGCTCTGCCTGAAACGAGTTACGCTGGTTAAACGCAATGGTTGATTTTGTTTCACAAAATCAATTTGATTATGTGCGTGCTCCGCACGCGATTTGATAGCATGATGAGGCTTGATAACAGGTAGATGTAATTAAGAAAATAAAAGATAAATTAAAAATATCAAAATCACTCGAGGATGATGCATTACAGATTTGGGAAGTTTATGGGGCTTCCCAGATTTGTGTTTTATTAATTTATTTTAGTGTAACTTTATAGTGGTTAAATGCTAAGGTTTTTAAAGGGAATTTTTGTATAGTTTTTATGAGAAAACATAATCAAGTTAGTTTTAATGTGGTTGATTTATCTGAAGGTCCATTAACGCAGGCTACTCCAACTAGTCCTAGATATCCTAGTTTTTCTGTTGATTTACATTTGGGAGAATGGCTTTTTGTTGGTGGCCAGATGACAAAAAAAGCAGATAGAATGAATAGTGCGGGAAATATTTCTTTAATGCGAGATTATGACGGTTCAAAAAGAATTTCTATTCCTGGTGTTGACGGATATTGTGGTGAGTTTCGTTCTGTTATGAATGATTATGGTCGAATTGATGTTCTTTACTTAAATAAAGAAAATGATTTGGCAGATAAAAAATTTGAACCTTATTTGTCTGGTCCTCGAGATGGTTTTTTTGATAAATTAGCAGACAGAATAAGATGTGGTGTTCCAGAAGTTAGAAATGTTGCTAGAAGAAATGCCGCTTTTCAAAGAAGACAGCCAATGAAAATATTTAGTGGCGAATATATTGAACGTGACGACGTTGTTTCTATTAGATTAGATCGGTGCTAATCTTTAAAAACTGCTGAGCTTTCTGTATTTTATGAATGAAAATGTTTTTGTGAAGTTTTGGAATTTTTTGAAAGAAGATAGTTGGCCAAGTTTTCTTGTTAGTCTAGTGATTGCATTGATAGTGATTAAGTTTGTAATTTTTCCGGTATTAACTTTTTTTACAGGGACTGCATTGCCCCTAGTTATTGTTGAGAGCTGTTCTATGTATCATTCGCAAGATTTGGATATAATTATGAAAAATAAAGTTTATTCAGATTATGGTTTGAGTTTTGAAAATACGACGGATTGGTCTTTGAGAAATGGGTTTACGAAGGGAGATATAATTTTTGTAGTTGGTGCTAAAGATGTAAATGTAGGAGATGTAATTATTTTTAATGGTGGACAGGCGAATCCAATAATTCATAGAGTTATAAGTATTAAAGAAGAAAATGGAAAGATTATTTATGGAACAAAAGGAGATAATAATTTACGACAAATAACTCCCGGCTGTAGTGCTGGTGGGGTTTGTTGGAAAACTGATGAAACAAACATAACTCAAGATTCTGTTGTAGGAAAAGCAGTTTTTAGAGTTCCGGCAATCGGATGGATAAAATTAATTTTCTTTGACTGGATGAAGCCGGTGGACCAACGTGGAATGTGTTAATATTACAGAGCAAAATAGACTAGAAAAAAAGTTATTGGAAAATATACAGAATAATAAAAAAAGGATTAATAGTTGTTTGAAGGGTGCTAGCCAAAGAAGAACGGGTTATGAAGAAATTATGTACTGTTATTTTTATGGTTCTCAGAAAGTTTTTCAGGCAAATAGATTTACTGCGTCCGGTTATGAATTACTGAAAGAGCTGGATCCGAAAGAAAAAAAAAGTTTGAATGATAGATATACTATTTTGATTAAACATGCGCTTTCCCAAAGTTTTACTCCTAAAACTAACGAGGATTGGATGGGATCAACTCTTTTTGTTGTTGATGCATATTTACAGACAAAATACTTCTTAGAGATGGCTTCGAGATATCATGATGTGAAGTTGAATATTTTAGGTAGGCCTTATGGTTGGGCAGCATTGGCGGTGCTTTATAGATTTAGAAATTTAGATTTACAAAGTTTAATTGATGCGGAAAAGTTCAATAGAAAGGCTTAAATATCGTGAAGGTTATTTTAGAAAATGCAATTTTGTCCAAAATGTGGTGCGCTTCTTGTGCAGAAAACTAAAAACTACGGATGTCCTAGATGTAACTATTCTACGAAGGAAAAACCGAATTTAAAAATAAGTGAGAAGGTTGAAGAGAAACAAGAAATTGCTGTTATGAAAGAAAAAGAAGTTGACACAATGCCAACGGTTGAAGCGGTTTGTAAAAAGTGTAAACATACCGAAGCTCATTTCTGGACTTCTCAAACTCGTTCTTCTGATGAAGCTGAAACGAAATTCTATAGATGCACTAAGTGTAAACACACTTGGCGTGAGTATAAGTGAGTTCTTTATAATAGGATTTAGATTTTCTTTTAAAGAAGTTGTTAATTTTGCTTTTGAATTTGTGTTGCAAAATAAATTTTATTATGCGCACAACTTCGTTGTGCGAGTTGTGAGTTTTTAATAAAGTCTTGTTAGGTTGTTTATAGGAGGTTATTTTATTAAAGTAAAACATTTATATTCTTTGAGTGTTTGATTTATTTTATGGTAGCTGAAAATAGAGCAGAAGTTCATTGGCAAAGCGGAGTGATGGCAGTTGATACAGACAGGATATTTGAATATCCTGCGATGATTACTCAAACTTTGTATGATGAAAAAAACCAAGCGCTTTCTATTTCTATAAAAGGCGAGGATGGTTTGGAGAAAAAATTGTTTTTGTCTAATGTGGATTTTGATGGCGAATGTGAACGAGTTGAGGGTTTACCCGAGGTGATTAAAAGTTTATATAAGGATTTTAGCGTGGCGGATGATTTGGGATTGGTTGGTAGAAAAGTCAGAAGTTTGCATTCTTTTGGTTACTTAGTTGGAATTAGAAAGGAATAATTCCAAACTTTTATAAACTTCTAATTTAAATTATAATTATGGCAAAAACTTCGAGCAAAGAAAATCTTGAATTAGCTAAAGAGCATATAGATCTTGCGGCAGACCTAATTGCAACTGAGGGTAAGAAGGCAGATAGCGATGAGAAGATTAAGAAATTTGCAAAAGCAGAGTTTGATTTAGAAAAAACAGAAAGTGATTTAGATGATTTGGATGAATCTAAAGAGTAAATTTTCCAAACAATTAAAAATAGCTATTTCTTGATATTATAATGCCATCAACATACGAAAGGAGTTTAGTGAAAGGAGTTGTCTGGGAAGGTTTTTCGTTTTTAATTACTCTTGCGGCTATTTATGCGATATATGGAAATTTTAATTTAGCTATAAAATTTAATTTAGTACTTACGGCGGTTAAAATGATATTGTTTTTTATTCATGAAAGAGCATGGAAAGATGTGAGTTGGGGAAAGTATTAGTTATTTAATTTCTAAAATTAGTTCCGGATAATATTTTTGACATTCTTTTGCTAGTAATTTTCTGTGACAGTGTTCTGGTGAATCTTCAATACAAGGGATTGTAATGTTTGTTTCTAGGCTTCTTTGTGCCAGATCCTGAACTTGCGTTTTTAAATTGGGCTGTCTAATATATTCTTGATATTTTATTTCAAACTGTTCCCATGGTAATTTTCTTTTATAGTAATCTCCTATTAGTGTTTCTGGAGGTGCTAGTGCTTTGTCCCAAGTGCCATAGTTTTCTGCGTTTATTTTGGGATGAGGAGTTATTCCGTCGTTGAGCGTATGTCTGGACATAACAGATATTCTGATTCCGTCTGATGGTTCTATTGGGGCGATGATTGATTTTGTTTTTAACATAAAGTTCTTTGAATATTTTCGGTTATATAGTTTATGATGTTATTTTATAAATAAGTTAATTTTTTAAAGGCATTTTTCTCTAGATAATCACCAGGATTGGGGTCTTAATGTTAAGGCTCTGATTCTACTTGTTAATGCGAGTAGAGATCAAAAACGATGGCCTCGTAGCTCAGCCTGGTTAGAGTACCGGACTTTTAATCCGGGTGCCGGGGGTTCAAATCCCCTCGAGGTCATTTCGTATATTTTTGGATTTTCACCCCAAGGGGTTTCCCAAAGGGATCACCTCTGTTGAGGCGTCAAGTCCACAAAAAATTTTGTATTCGTGAAGAACGAGGGGTTTGTTGCTTCGTAAAAATGTTATCGAAAGCGAAATTTTTTCCTCGAGGTCATTCGTATATTCTCAGGGATTTGAATCCGTAGGTTATTCTATGAAAAGTCAAATCTTTAATATTTATCTTATATTTTTAAAGAAGTATAACAAACCTACAACATACAATTGATTTTTTCTCGCAAAAGATCTTCGCAATCAAATTTGTCTATTCGATCAATTAGGCTTCCGTGTTTGAAAAATAAGATACTTGGAGACTTGAAGACTTTATGCTTTTTTGCAATTGCTTCGGCTTCTTCTATATTAACTTTGCCAAATAAAACCCTACCTGTAAATTCTTCTGCAATACTTTCAATGATTGGCATAAACATTAGACAGTCCATTTCCCATTCGGAGAAAAAGTGCATAATTGAAAAATTATTTTTTAAAAAATCTTGATGGTTGGTTTCGTCTATGTCCCAGATTTGATTTTGAAAGCTCATTTGTTTTAGTAACTAACATTAGCTATTTCTTGTTAAGGGCGTTTATAAAGATTGTTGGGGAGCGAAATAGAGATTAGAATAATCCTGTTGAGCCGAAACCGCCTTCGCCTCTTTTTGTTTCAGAAAGTTCTTGAGATTCTTCGATTGTAGCATTAATGATTGGTTGAACCAAAACTTGAGCGATTTTCTGCCCTTTTTTTACTCCGTAGTCTTGTTTTGTTGTGTTTAATAAAATAATTTTATATTCTCCCCTATAGCTATGTTCAAAAACTCCGCCCATTACTTTTATTCCAAAGTTTCCTGACATACCAGATTTGTCCCAAATTAAAGTGCAAAATCCTTCAGGGTATTCCATGGAAATTCCGGTTCCAATTATTTCTCTTTCGCCCGCCTTGATTAGCTTATCTTCTATGGAAAATATATCCATTCCGGAATCTCCGGGATGCCCATAGCTAGGAATTTTTGCATCGGGATGTAATTTTTTTATTTTGAGAATCATTTTTGATTGGAATAATCTTCTATTTCAGGATTAAGTATTTTTAATTCTACTTCAGCTTTTTCGAACATTTCTTCGGATTCTTTTCCTGTTTGATATTTTTTTTCACAAACAACTCTTTTAATTCCAGAATTTATTATTAGCATGGCGCAAACCCTACATGGAGTCATTTTACAATAAAGTGTTGCATTTTCTAGTGCAACTCCTAATTTTGCTGCTTGGCAAATTGCATTTTGTTCTGCATGAACGGTTCTGACGCAATGATTTGTAATTGTTCCGTCTTCGTGAATTGTTTTTTTAAATAAATGTCCAACTTCATCACAATGTGGCATTCCTATGGGAGAACCAACGTAGCCAGTTACTAAAAGTTGTTTATTTTTGGCGATTACACATCCGCTTCTTCCTCGGTCGCAGGTTGCTCTTTTTGCAATGGCTTTACAAACTTCCATAAAATATTCATCCCAGGATGGTCTTTTATAATCATTAATTCCGTCTCCCTGATTTATTGATGAATTGTCTTTTGACTTTTCTTTTAGTAAAATATATTCTATTTTTGTTTTTAATGTTTCAAGTGTACTATCGTTTAATATTAAATGGTCTGACATCTCTATGCATTTGTCTACTTGTTGACCCTTGTCCGATTCTTTATCTCCACGGTCTCTTGCTTCCATTTGTTTAAATCCTTCAAGTGTTTTTGGATCACTATCTCTTTTTCGGGAAAGTAATCTTTCAAATCTTAATGCAACAGGAGCATCAATAGAAATCATTATTCCACCAACTTTTTTTATTTCTTTTACCTCTCCAGGATTTCTAATTCCATCAATAACTAAATTTTCTTTTTCGTTTGCTTCCTTTATACATCGTATAACTAATTCTTCAGAACCAAATTTCTCTCTAATTTCATTTCCTATATTTTGTAAATCAGAAATGGTATAATTTATCATTCCTCTTGAGAGAGCTTCTTTTCTAACTTGGTCGGAAGTTGATAAGTAAAAGAAGCCTTTTTCTTTTAGTATTTCTGCAACAATTCCTTTGCCGGATGCCTTTGTTCCCGTTAGTCCAATTATCATATTTTTACCTCAACAATTTCCGCAAGTGCACTATTTAAAATTTCTGTTTTAATTTCTTGAAGAAATTCTTCGGTTGCGTTCTTTTCTTTCTTAAAATTTTCATCTATAAACTTTCCTTTGTTTTTGAATCCTTGAAGTGAGAATTTTTTGGGCTTTTTACCAATTACTTCGTTTAGCCAAACAAGCATTTCTATAATGTCATTTTTTTTGTGCAGAAGAGGAACGATAGTAGTTCTAAATTCATAATTTTCTAAATTGGAAATAATTTTCATACTTTCTTCTATTTTTTCAATTTCAATTAGGGAATTTGTTAGGGTTATGTAGTTTTGTTTTTTTGTTTTAATGTCCATGGAGACAAAGTCAATAAGTTTTTTATCAATTAGTTCTTTTAGTTTTTCCGGAAAACTTCCGTTAGTGTCTATTTTTATTTTGTATCCTATATCTTTTATTTTTTGCAGGAATTCTGTATCTATGTTAATTAGGGGTTCTCCGCCAGTTATACAAATAGCGGAAAGATATTTTTTTCTTTGTTCGAGAAATTTTAATATTTCATCTTGAGAAAGATCGGGTGTTTTTTCTTCGAGCACTAGTTCGGGGTTGTAGCAAAAACCACAACGGAAATTACAACCAAAAGTAAAAAGAGTGCAGGCTATTTCGCCTGCGTAATCAACAAGAGTTGTCTTCTGTAAATATTTTATTTTCATTCAACTCTGAATTTTGATCTATCAGTAAATTCTGCACGCTTGCCTTCATTCCATTGCTCTACTGGACGAATGTAGCCGCAAATTCTACTGTATACTTCGCATTTAGTTCTTTGTTTCATTGGACCTCCTTTTTACCTCTTTAGACTGTTCTGAGATTGAATTCTTCTCCTTCTTGGTAGCTGGATTCATCATCGCATTTAGGACAAAACTCATGCTCCCCTTGTATATATCCGTGGACTGGACAGATGGAAAATGTTGGAGTTAATGTAAAATAGGGCATTTTGAAATTTTCTGCCATGGATTTTATAAGTTTTTTTACTCCTTCTTTTTGAAGTCTTTCTCCGATGAATGCGTGGAAAACAGTTCCTCCTGTGTATTTTGTTTGTAGTTCATCTTGCAGTTCCATTGCTAAAAATAAATCATCCGTATGGTTTACTGGAAGTTGAGTTGAGTTTGTGTAATAAGGGTTTGCTCCTTTTTTTACCGCTTCATCATTAGCCACAAGGATTCTTCCAAATCTTTTTTTGTCCATTCTCGCAAATCTGTAGGTTGTTCCTTCTCCTGGAGTTGCTTCAAGATTATAGATATTACCTGTTTCCGCTTGATATTCTTCAAGTTTTTTTCTCATGAAATCTAAAACCTCAATAGCGAATGCTTTGCCTTTTTCCGTTGCTATGTTTTCTCCTGGCATAAAATTCATTATGCTTTCATTCATTCCCAAAAGTCCGATTGTTGCAAAATGGTTTTTCCAATATTGGCCATATCTTTGTTTTACTTGTCTTAGATAAAATTTTGAATAGGGATATAAGCCAACTTCGGTAAATCTTTCAATTGTTCTTCTTTTGATTTCCAAACTTTCTTTGGATAGTTCCATTAGTTCACCAACTTTTTTAAAATAGTCTTCTTTCGATTGTGCCGTGAAACCTATTCTTGGCATATTTAATGTTACTACGCCGATTGAGCCTGTTTGAGGATTTGCCCCGAATAATCCGCCGCCTCTTTTTCTTAATTCGGTTTGATCAAGTCTTAGACGGCAACACATACTTCTTGCATCTTCTGGTTTCATATCTGAATTTATAAAATTAGAAAAATAAGGTATTCCGTATTTTGCAGTCATTTCCCAAATAGCGTCGTAGTTTGGGTTGCTCCAATCAAAATCTTTTGTGATGTTGTAGGTTGGAATTGGGAATGTAAAAACTCTTCCAGATGCGTCGCCTTCAACCATTACTTCTGCGAATGCTTTGTTTATCATATCCATTTCGGTTTGGAATTCTTTGTAGGTTTCTTTTTGAGGCAAGCCGCCAATAATTACTGGTTCGTTTGCCATATAGCTTGGAACTTTCAAATCTAATGTAATATTTGTAAATGGTGTTTGGAAACCTACCCTAGTTGGAACTGCTAAATTAAAAACGAATTCCTGCATAGCCTGTTTTACACTGTTATAGTCCAGATTATCATATTTTACAAAAGGAGCAAGTAGTGTGTCAAAGTTAGAAAAAGCCTGGGCGCCTGCCGTCTCTCCTTGAAGAGTATAGAAGAAATTTACCATTTGTCCCAATGCGGTTCTCAAATGTTTTGCTGGTTTGGATTGAACTTTTCCCTTTACTCCAGTAAATCCAACGGTAAGTATATCTTTAAGGTCCCATCCGACGCAATAGGCCCCAAGGGTTCCCAGGTCATGGATATGAATTTCGCCATTCTCATGTGCGTTTCTCATTGACTCTGGATAAACTCTTCTCATCCAATAGTTTGTAATAATTTTTGTTGCAATATAATTATTTAATCCTTGTAGTGAGAAACCCATGTTAGAATTTTCTTTAACCATCCAATCGTTCAGGCCAATATAATCTTCAACTGCTTCAATTGTATCAAAAAGTCCTTTTACATTTCTTAGTTCTTCGTGGGATTTTCGGTATAAGATATAAGCTTTTGCAGTTTGATCGTGTCCTTCTTTTATTAAAACAGATTCTACTAGGTTTTGAACTTCTTCAACTTCTGGTATGCCGTTTTCTCCATATTTATCTTTTAGTTTTTGACAAACAATTTCTGTTGCTCTTGCTGCTCTTTCTCTGTCGTGACCACCGACTGCCTTCGCTGCTTTCCAAATTGCATCAGTAATTTTTTCTTTATCAAATAAAACCACCGTTCCATCTCTTTTTCTTACTTTATTTACCATTTGTTGTTAAATCTTTTAGTTCTTGTTTAAAGTCTTCAATATCTGCAAATTCTCTATATACCGAGGCAAATCGAATGTATGCAACCTTGTCGACTTTTTTTAATTTGTCCATGACGATTTCGCCAATTTTTGAAGTTGAAATTTCCTCATCTTTTGAATTTCTGTAAATTTTTGCTTCTATTTCACTTATCACATCATCAATCTCTTCCGTTTTTAGTGAACGTTTTTCAAAGGACCTAAATATTCCTCTTTTGAGTTTTTCTCTGTCGAATTTTTCTCTTTTGCCATCTTTTTTTATAACGTTTAAATTCATTTCAACATGTTCGTATGTTGTGAATCTTTTTTCACACTTCAAACATTCCCTTCTTCTTTTTGTCATGCCTTCTGCGTCTCTTTTATCTGTAACTTTTGTTTCTTCGTTTTGACAGTATGGGCATTGCATTTTTTATACCTCTTTTTTATTAATCGTCGAAAGCTCGACGACACAATATATTGTGTTTTTTGTAGTGTTTTACTACAACATATTGTATTTGATTAATCTTTTCTTTATAAATATGTGTTACCACTTTTTGAACACATTTGGAATTATAATTATAAATTTGGAAATTTTGTTAGATGATTAATCTTTTCTTAATTTCTTCTCTTAGTTGATTGTGCATCTCGAGAACTTTATCCTTTTGGTATGGAAGAACAAAGCATCTTTCTGGATTTTGTTTTGCAATTTCTAAATATCCTGCGCGGACTCTTTGGTGGTAAGGAAGTCCTAATTTCGAGAAGCTACTGTCCTCTACTTCTTTCTTTAGGCCAATTTCCGGGTCGATGTCAATAATCACTGTAAAATCTGGCGAAATTCCCTCAGTACTTTCTGTAATCAATCTTTCTATTCTCTCCATATCTCCGCCACCTGCATATCCTTGATACGCTCGTGTAGAATCTGCAAATCTATCGGCAATAACATGAACACCATTTTCTAAGTTGGGTTTTACCAATCTCGTTACAAACATATTTCGGCTTGCTGAAAATAAGTACATCTGAGCAAGATTTGTTAATTTGTAATCTGTACTTTTCAAAATTGTTCTTATTGCTTCACCTTCTATAACTCCGCCCGGTTCTCGAGTAAGAACTGCTTGCATTCCCCCATCTAAGAAATCTTTATATAATAATTTTGAGATTGTAGTTTTTCCACCGCCCTCTGGTCCTTCAAATGTAATAAATTTTCCACGCATTATATTAATCTATCAAGGCATAATTTTGTCCCGAAAGTGCATCCTCCTCTTTTGCATCCGTTTTTAGTACATATTGGTTGTTTTAGGTTTGCTATTTCTGGAATAATTTTTCCATAATTATCTAAAAATTCACCAATAACTCTAGCAGTTTCTAATTGCGCAAGTCCACATTCTCTTTCTTCAGTTTTTGCTGGAAGATTTTCTGGAAATCCTCTTTCGCCCACTCTTAATAGTTGGGCTTGAGGAATATCATATTCAGAAATACTTTTTAAATCGCTTAACCATTCGTCTGTTTTTTCACGAGATTCAACAAGTCTAGGAACATAAACTCCCATCGGTGCTCTTAATTGAAATCCATCTGAAACGGTATAATTCACGAGTCTGTGCCTATGAAGTTGAGCAAGTGAGGCAAAACTGGCAGTATAATTTGTAGAATAAATATCTTTTCCAAAATGTTCTTCAAGTTCATTTCTAAAAAATTTAAGAGGTATATTTCCCTTCATTCTTACTTGTGCTTCGTCAATTATCCAGTTTTTGATTTCCTTTGATTCGACAAAACTTTTCATGGAATCTGCTAATTTTTTCTTAAAGTGGTCTGGATTATTTTTATTTTCTGATATATAATCTTCAAATTGATGAAAGATAATATTTGTTTGTCTCCAGGTTAGAGAATGTGTCATTTTCGTCGGCGTGAAAACACTTGCCATATATCTTGCATTCTCTTGTGCTAATTTTTCTGCAGTCGTTTTTCCATCTCCGCCTTTTTGATATAATTTAGGAAAGGTGCTTGTTGGAAATTGGTTTGTAATTTCTTCGGAGAACCAATTATCCCATTTGTCATAAAGATTTTTTTGATGATCAGGTATTCCTTCCATAATAGTATATCTTGCGGATTTTTCAGATGTTGTATACATTCCTTGATTATTGAAAACCATTGCGAGTGCTTTTTCTGGACCTTCAAAATAAAAATTTAAATAGAAATGATCAAATGGACTATGGTGTCCTCTTCCAATTAAATTTCCGATTAATCCTTCTTTAAATCCCTCGTCTAATAATTCGTCCCAGCTTTTTTCAGTATAACAAATTCGAGCGTGATTTTGAACCCATCGCTTAGCTGCGCTAGGATCTTTAATTTTTTCAGTTGTGCCTTTTAATTCGACTTCCATATTTTATAAAACTTTAATGTCTATTTAAATAAAGTTTTCATTTGAAATATATTTTTGAGTTGTGTTTGATTTTAAAAAGCATTTCACTGCAAAAAGATAAAAATATGGATTGGAATTCCATAAGATTTATAAAGGAATGAAAATAAATTATTTTATGGCTAAAAAAGGTGAGCATCATGAAGAAGCTTCTGAGAAGAGTTCTGACGACGGAAAGGTGGGTAAGTTTTTTGCAAATAATTATTGGATGATTGCAACTATTGTTTTGGCTTTGGTTTTGATTGGCGTTTTAATATTTAATAGCTTTGATGGAGCTGCGGGCAATATTGCAATTGGAAAATCTATTACAAGTTTTGTTCAAGAAAGCATGGGAGTAACTCCTAATATTACTTCTATTGTAGAGGTAAATAATGGAAGTCTTGGTAAATTGTATCAAGTAAGTGGAGATATACAGGGTCAAGAATTTCAAATTTATGTTTCTAAGGGCGGAGATTATCTATTATCCGTAACGCCATTAAAGGTTGCTGCAACAGCTGCTGCTAAAAATACAAATACTCCAACTCAAACAACTGTTTCTAAGACTGATAAGCCGGTTTCTGAATTATTCATTTGGTCATATTGTCCATACGGAGTTACTGCATTAACACCATTCGCTGAAGTTGCTAAATTATTAGGAAGTAGTGCTGATTTTAAGGTTGTATTATATTATGATGGTCATGGTGCTCATGAAACACAACAAAATAAAATCCAAGCATGTATACAAAAATATGATAAAGCAAAGTATTGGGATTATGCAATTCAATTTTCTTCAAAAATATATACAAAATGTTCTGGAGATGCGGCTTGCGATAAGACAGAATCTACTGTAATAATGAAATCATTAGGCATTGATTCGACAAAGATATTCAGTTGTGTAGCAAGCGAAGGTGCTTCTTTGATTGCTGCCGATTCACAAAGAGCTCAGACTCTTGGCGTTACTGGCTCACCTTCATTGGTTGTAAATGGCGTGATTGTTAATGCTGCTAGAACTGCAGATGCTTACAAAACAGAAATTTGTAGCGCATTTAATTCTGCTCCTGCAGCTTGTGGTACTACATTATCAACAGCAGCTGGTTCAACAACTGGAAATTGCTAAATAGAATTTAATTTTTTATTTTAAAATGTTTTTATTTGATTTAAGAATTTTTGTGTTTGGTTTTTAGCGTTTTCTTCTTGGCCAGATATAATTAAAATATTTTAAATTTTTTGGTAATGGTATTTGAGTTCCGCTTCCGAAGTATACATAGCCCGGAAAATCTCGAGGTTTTTGTCTATAGGCTTCTCGGAAGTTTGCATATTGTCTTTGTGCTTTAAAGAACTTTGATTCATGTTCGGTGCATTTTACTTCATAAAATTCTAGTTTTCCAGAGGGATGTATTGCTATTAAATCAATTTCTCCGTTATGTCCATTTTTAGACCAGGGAACATATTTAAGGCAGTGGATATTTTCTTTTAGAAGTATTCCCTCAAGTCTATCAACGATGTCGTCGTGAATTTTTTTAGCTATTTGATGATAGTGAGGATGGTCTTTTGAGGGCATTATTGGTTGCATGGATTTTCTACCATGATTTATGTGAAAGTTTTTAGATTTCATTATATAGAGAGTGGTTTGTCTAAAAAATCCGTTTCTTCTTCGGAAAGTTTTAATTCCTCTCTAATTTTGTTATTTTGTAGAATTTGTTTTATTATAAGAAAGTCTTTCATTGCACCTTTTATGGAAAGATGACAGACTTTAGCATATTTCTCGCAAATAGTTTTCTTTTTTGCTGCTCGTTGATTTTGCATCCAAATCTTTAAAATTCTTGAAGGTTTTTTATAACTTGTCCAGCCGGTTCGGTTATATTTTTTTGCAGCTGCAATTCCTGCTCCAAGTAAAAAATTTTCATAAACTAAAAATCTCCAATGTTGTTGTCGATAGATTCTTCCTCTAAAAACATCTGCTTTTGAAAGGGCATCAAATGCTTTGAATAATTCTATTCCGTGATATTCGTAGGGAATATTTTCTTCAATCCATAAAAAGATATCATCTACGCTTAGGTTTACTTCGTCATAGATCGTTAACATTTTTGTATCAATTTGTGCGTTTTTGAAAACATATTGTAGTGCATTGAAGATTGAAAGTTCTTTATTTCTGTCTCCCAGTTCTTTAACGAGCGTTTTCTCGTCCATTTTTGAAAGGGATTGTAGATCATTTAGGGCAGCTCTTACGTCGCCCCTTACCTTTATGGAAATTGAAGTTAGAACATCGTTGGAAACAAAAATATTTTCTTTTTGACACACATCTTTCAAAATATCTAAGACTATTTTATATTCAATATCTTTTAGCTGAACCATTTCTGCCTTTTGTCTTAATAGATTAAACTTTTGTTGCCAGATATCATTTGCAGTTATAATGATTGGGAAGGAGGATTTTTCTATTAGTGCCATGAGTTCTGTAAGTCCGCCTCGGTCTCTTGTGGAAATTCCGTCAACTTCATCTACAAGTATTATTTTGCTTTTTTTAAATAAACTTCTTTGCTGGGATGCTGGACCAATTATTCCTGCTACTTTTTCCTTGTTTCTTAAATCAGAAGCATTCATTTCTAGAATTTCCGTATCATATTCTATTGCTGTTGCGTAGGCTAGAGAGGTTTTTCCAATACCCGGTGTACCATGTAAAATTAATGCTTTTTTTCTTGGAAAGCTTTTTAGAAACATTTTTACTTTATCAATTGCTAATTCTTGGCCACGAACTTCGGAAAAAGAGGCTACTCTATATTTCTCCGCCCAAGGAATGTTTTCTTGATTAATCATTTAGCCTCCGCTATTTTTTTCCAACTGAGTCTGCGTTTAATCCGCCACCCTGTCCTGCTAAAACAAAACTAGCTAAAAGTGATTCGAGTTGAATAAACTCGTCGGAACCCTCGACTAATCTAAATTCTATTTCGCCTGTTTTTTCAGTTAGTCTGACTTTCAATTCATTTTCTATGGGTAAGTTCCAGATTTCTTTTTGTATTGTTTTTATAACGTCTTGACCAGAGATGGATTCTTTAAGCATTATGTCTAGAAGTTTTTCTCGTGAACCTTGGAAGTCGCCTGCAAGCGCATAGTCAAGAACTATTTTTACATCAGAAGGTTTTGCTTTTGAAACTATAGTATTTACAAGGTCTGGAGTGATGTTAGGAGAGATTGCTGCAGTTGCTTGTAAAAAGTTCATTACTCGTCTACAATCGCCTTCAGAGGCTTCGTAGATGGTATCAAATGCGTCCGGAGTAATTGTTAATCCTTCGTTTTGTGCAATGATTTCTACTCTTCTTTTGATATCTTTTTTTTCTAAAAGTTGAAATCTAAAGACTACACAACGAGATTGAATGGGGTCTAAAATTTTAGAGGAATAGTTACAGGATAAAATAAATCTACAGGTTGAGGTGTAGTTTTCCATAGTTCTTCTAAGTGCTTGTTGGGCTTCTCGTGTTAAAGCATCTGCTTCATCTAAGAATATAACTTTGAAAGGAACGTCTCCAATTGCCTTTGTTCTTGCGAAATCTTTTACCTTTTGTCTAACGACATCAATTCCTCTTTCATCGGAAGCGTTTAATTCTAAATAATTTTCTCTCCAGGCTTCACCAAAAAGTTGTTTTACTACAATTAGTGCTAATGTTGTTTTTCCTGTTCCTGCAGGTCCTGCGAAAAGTAAGTGAGGAATATTCATAGAATTTACAAGAGATTTAACTCGCTTAATTATCTCTTCTTGACCTACCACTTCTTCAAATTTTTTAGGACGGTATTTCTCTGTCCACACATCACTCGTTTGCATAGACTGAAAAATTAAACTTGGTTTATAAGTATTTATATTGTGAAGCAACATAAATATCAGCATTGTTATGTCACCATCTACGGTGGAAGTATTTATGTTTTGAAATGTTTATATTAACTTAATTTGGAAAAATAGATTTTTGGAAAGTCTCTAATGTTCTCCAATGTAACTAAGCGATTATGATTTTCATCTAACTTGCCTTGGTCAAATTCCCAAGATTCAAAGGGTATATACACTGCACCAATTCCTGATTCCAGTGCTGGATTAATGTCACTTCTTATGGAATTTCCCACAAACCAGACATTTTTCTTATCTCTGGATGAAGAAATTTCAAGTATTTTTTCTTTTTTATGATTTGGCGTAACGAAGGTTTTATCGCCAAACCAGTTCGGTAAGTTGTAGAATCCTATTTTTTTTCTTTGTAGTGATTCATCTCCAGCGGTTAGTAAATAAAGTTCATCTTTTTGTGCAACCAAAAAATCAAGAGTTTGGCGAGCATGTGGAATCAGTTCTTTTCCCCAGGAATTTTGATTAAAAACTTCTTCTCCAATTTTATATGCTTGTTTTGCTTCATCTTCAGCACGTCTCGTGTCTATTTTCATTTTTTTAGCTATTGTTAAATATGTGTCTGAAAAGGAACGAGGAAATCGATCTATTGTTAGTCCTTTTTCTTTTACTAATTCCATATCTCGGGCAACTTCCATATCGAGAATTGTATCCGCATTAGGGGATCTTGGGCCTAGTGTGTCTATGATAAATTTAGCAAATTTTAGTTGAGCATGAGAATAATGATAGGCTGTATAAATTAATGTATCGTCCAAATCAAAGATAAAGGTTTTGTTCATGGAAAGATTTCATTGTTTTGATTTATAAGATTATATGTATGTTAATATATATTTTAGAAATCTAACTAGCCTCGCTTAAGCTTTCTTTTTCGTTTTTCTTTCTTCAATCTTTTACGTTGCCACTTCCAACGCATTTGATTTTTCTTCTTCCAACGTCTTGATGATCTCTTCATAGTATTATTCCAAGAAAAAAACGATTTATAAAGCTTTGTTTTAGAATCATTTGTTTAGTTTTATAGTTCTAGATGTGCTCTCTAATTTTCCTCATTCTCTCATCGTGAGCATCTTCAAGTTCCATTCTTTCTCTATAAAAAATCAAGTCTGCAAAAGTATCTTGGTGGTTAGTATAGGCTTTCACTAGTTCTTTATCTTCTAAAATTTTATCTAATAATCTTCTACGATTGTCATAACTTATTTCATGTAACTCTTCTTCACAGTATCTATATTTTTCAAATAGTTCTGAAAACGATTGGAAGCGGCTGTTTTCGCCATATTGTTTAAAAATCCATCTCTGCCAGTCTCCTAATTGATCCCAATGTTCGTCGTAAGCACAAGTTTCTGCCGCAAATGAAAGGTCCCAATCATAACCTTCTGGAGGAGCTTTTCCTCGTTTTTCTGCCCATATTTCTTTCGCTCTTTGGTGCATATCAAATACTAATAAAAGTGACTTGAGTTCAATTGTTTCGTTTTTTCTGTCTTCCATTTTATTTTTACTATTTTGTTTTTTTTACAACATACTTTTCGTGTAGTTGTTCTATCTCCTCGATCGAACGTTCTGATAAATCTTTCATTAGGCAGTCTCTTCTGTGGCACGAAGGAGAGCAAAATTTGCATTTGTCGTCTGGAAGGTTGTCTACGATATTTGTTCTTTTTTTAGAATTCCAAAGTTCGTTTAAGGGGGTGTCTAGGACGTTACCGAAATGTTCGACTCCTTCATAGGTTCTATGTCCGCAAACATATAGGTTGCAATCTGGACCAATGCAAGCCCAAAAGTTGTGATTATAGCATTTTTTTCCTTGGGCAGTTAGAGCATGCGCTTCTTGATCTTTATCTGTGTCCAAAATTTCGCTGTCCGAATAGGCAAAAGAAATTTTAAAATCTGGAGAAAGCGATTTGATAGCTCTTGCTTTTTCAGCGAGTATAATGGGAGCTAGAGATTTGATTAAATTTGGATGTGCGAAGTCTACTCTAAAAATTAAATGATCTGCTCCCAATTGTCTGATAAGATTTACAGTTGTTTCAACTTCTAAATAATTTTTTGGTCCAATTACATAACTTACATCTATTCTTAGTGGCGAGTGATGTGTATTTCTGCTGGCTACGAGATTTTCAATATTTTTTATTGTTCTATTAAATCCATCAACTTTTTTTATTTCAAAAAATGTTTGAGGAGTTCCAGCATCTAGACTTATATTTACTTTATCTGCTTGGGTTATTGCCTCTGCATAAGTTATTCCTTGGTTGGTTTTTTTGTCTAGCCAAAGTCCGTTTGTATATAATATTACTTTTTTATCGATTTTTTTAAATAAATTTATTCCAGGAATTGTTATGGGATTAACTAGCGGTTCACCCGTTGTTCCGCAGAATTTAACGGTTTCAACAGTGTATGCTCCTTCATGAAATTCTGAAATTCTTTGAGCAATTTTTTCTAGTTCTGGCATATCCATCTTATCCTCTAATCTTGAGCATGTAAGTGCCTTGCCAAAGCAATGTTCGCATTTTAAATTGCAAATAGAAGTGGGTTGTATTTCTAATTCATAGGGTATGGGACGATCTCCTTTTCTAACGCCTAATACATTTTGATAATGATCATTAAAAAGTTGTCTTTCATAATCAAAAGGAGCGCCGTTTCTTCTTAGGAGTTTCAGAAATCTTTGTTCTGATTCATTGGGTGTTTCTGTTCTTATGGGAGCTTGCTCGTTTTGCGTGTCCATATAATTTATTGCAAATTTTTTCTTTTAATGGTTATCAATTGTGAATGAGTGTTTCAATAGGGAGTATATAAAGAATATTTATTAAAAGAATTTAAACATATATTCAAGAATATTGAATATAATAGCATATATTTACAATATACACACTAGTGGATAAGGTTTAAAAATAGTGCCAATATTATACTTGTATGAAAAGGCGAATCATTAAACAGGGCCATAATACAATGACTTTAACTTTGCCTAGTGAGTGGACTAAGAAACTTAATCTTCAAGCCGGGGACGAAGTAGATGTTGTAGAAAGTGATGGCAGTTTGGTGGTAAATGGAAAGCAGCATACGGGTTTTAAAAGTACTACAATTGATATTACAGGTTTGAGAATTCCTATGCTTTGGAGATTTTTTCAGTCAGCATATAGGGAAGGTTATGATGAGATAAAAATTGTTTATGATTCTTCTAAGAAAGATTTCGAGGGAGCCTATAATTATTATTCTTCGCAGTTTGAATATAGAAGACTAGGAGAGAAACCGGCTAAGAAAACGCCCCTAGAGACAATTCAGGAGCTGGTGGATAGATTTGTGGGCGTAGAAGTTATTGATAATTCTAAAGATGGTTGTATTATTAGAGAAATGGGCGAGCCGAGCGCGAAGGAATTTGATAACTCCCTTAGAAGAATTTTTCTTTTGATTCAGGAATTATTTGATAAGGTTATTGATGCTATAAAAACAAATCAAGTAGGAGATATTTCTTTGTGTAAAAACTTACACACGATGGACATTAATGTTGATAGATTTATTGATTATTGTTGTAGAATTAATAATAAAATAAATGATTCTTCTTTTCATAAAAATAAGCCAGTAATGTTTTCAACTTTGTTTTTATTAGAATTACTTGGAGATGAGTTCAAATATATCGGAAATCACTTAGCTCGTTCTAAGAAGAAGGTGGATGATGTTTTAGAGTTTGCAGAAACTGTAAAAAAGCATTTTGATAATTATTATCATTTATTTTATAAGTTTGATAGAAAGGGAGTAATTGATTTTGGCGAAGATGATTTTAAGATTTATAATGAGCATTTTAATTGGAAGGAATCTCCAAATAAAGATGCTAGAAGTATTACAAGACATTTTATGCAGATTAGCAAGTTCGTATTCTGTTTGATGGAATTAAGAATTGAGATGGAATATTAATAGCCCCTCCATATTCGCAATTTGCATTTGCGATTTTTTATTTTTGTGCTGATGCAATTTTTATGCAAAAGCGAATTGCTCAGATTCGAAATGAAAATTGATATTTTAACAAGTATACAGTAGAGAAATCTTAATTGCAGATTTCATTTTATTCAATCTGCAAAAAATAGCCCCTCCAGGATTCGAACCTGGGTCACCGGCTTCAGAGGCCAGTATCCTTGACCACTAGACTAAAGGGCTGTATTTTTATTATTTCTTTAGGCTCACTTCAGTGTTTTAGACCAAAGGGCTTTGTTACTGTTTATTTAATAGTTCTAACTTGCTTTAAAAGTTTATCTTCTTGCGTTCGACTTCTTCCGAATATTTGTCCGAATGAAACTAAAATATAATTTATTGAATTCCAATATTTTTTTGGGAATAATTTTTCTAAATCTTTTTCAATTCCCAATTTGTCCTCGAATTTCTTAGTTGTCCAGCTCATTTTAATAGATAAACGAGCTACATGTGTATCTACTCCAATTGCCGGAGCGTTTTTTGCTTCGACTAAGAATACGTTTGCTGTTTTTCTTCCGACTCCTGGAAGTTCTAGTAAACCTTCGAATGTTATGGGAATTCCTTTCTTAGAAATTATCTTTGCTGTTTCTATAATGTGTTTTGCCTTTGTTTTATGGTAGTTTACTTCGTGGATAGCATTTTTTATTTCTGCGAAAGAAGCATTTCCTAATTTTTTGGGAGTATTATATTTTGCAAATAGTTTTTTGCAAACTTCAATTGTTTTTGTGTCTCGTGTTTGAGCCGAAAGAATTATTGCAATTAAAGTTTGCCAATCTTCCCTCCAGTCTTCGGCTGCAAGTCTTGGTTTTTCAGAGTGTTTTTCGACTAGTTTCTTTAGGTTGTTGAGTTGTTTTATGGCTAGTTGAGAATTCATTTTATTTTGTTTAATTCCTCTAGTCTTTTTTTAGAATCTATTGAGAAAGAAAATATTTTCCAAAATATTTTAGAAAGCCATTCAGCCCATTCTTTGTCTTTTATTGTATAGAAGATGTACATTTTATCATCTAGTTCGTTTATTTTTCCGGTTGGTTCTTTCTGTTCTTTGAGTCGTATTATTTTATTGTCTATTATCATTGCTCTTACTGGTTGATCTTTGTGGTGGATTTCAATTGCTTCTTTTCCGTATTTAAAATTTAATGCTAAAAGTTTTTCTAGACTTTCTTTCGCTGTAAAATCAACTCTTGCAATTATTTTTATTTGGATTTTTTCTTTGATTAAATTTTCAATTGTGTTTAGCATGCTGAAGTTTTTATTTTTTAAATTGATGAAAGATAAATTTCCAGAAAAGAACAATACTTGTTTTTCTGCGCTTTCTAGAATTTCTTTTAAACTATTTAAATTAGTGTGATTTTCATCGATAGCTTTTTCTTTTTCTGCTTTTTTGTTTTTTTCTGGAACTAGTTGAAAAATATCAAATGCGGAAAAGTCTTCTTTTCTTTTTAGTGTGAGAATTTCTTTTTCTAGGTTTTCTTGGAATATTGTTCCTGATGCTTTTTCTATGCTTGCAAAATAAACAATTTTTAGGGCGCCTCTTGTGCCTTCTCTAAAAACTCTGGTAGATAGTGTGCCAAAATTTTTTTCTATTTCGTCTATATACCTGTCTGCCGTTCTCCAGTTTTTGCCAATATACTCTGCTATTTCTTGAACTGAACGAGGTTTTGAATATACAAACGATTCAATTTTTGTGACGATTTCTTTGTCTAACATGCTATTTCCTATTTTATCATATATTTAAGCTTTTTCTTTTATACAACACTGTGTATAATTTATGAGCAGAAAAATGTAATAACAATACAAGTCTATGTATAGATATGAAAGACAAAATCAAGATTGTTTTAACAGGAGGACCTTGCTGTGGGAAGACAACTTTACTTAATGAGCTTAGAAAAAAGGGTCATAATATTTGCGGGGAGGCAGCTAGGGAAATTCTTGAAAAAGAACCTGCGGCTGCAACTGATTATGAAAATTTTCAGACAAGAGTTTTGGAAAGGCAATCGGCAAATGAATCAGATCTTGATGACGTTCTTGAAGGTTCATCCGACAAGTTGGCATATCTCGATCGGAGTGTTGTGGATGGAATTGCTTATTCCAGACATGCTTTAAATCGAATTCCTAAAGTGTTTGATTGTCATCAGATGAAAGGCCGATATAATGTTATTCTTTTACTAGATAGATTACCGCTTGTTCAAGATGGACTTAGGCTAGAATCTAATGATGCTGAGGCAGAGAGGATACATGATCATATCCAAAAGGCATACGTAGATTATGGGTATTTTCCAATTAGAGTTCCCATAGTCGGTACTCCTGAGCAAAGAGCTGATTATGTAGTTGAACTTGTGGAGAGGTTAAAATGAGCGACATCTTGAAAGCAATACATGACGACATGGAATCGTATTTGGCTTTGTGTGGTAGATATGGAGAGAACCCTGTTTATGATAGATCTGGTTTGGATTTAGACTGTTATGGAGAACATGCAAAGAAATTGGAAAAAAGAGACTTGGAAGAAAGAGGAATATGGACTCTTGAAAAAGTAGTTCAAAAAAAGAATCTTGAAGTTGAGGTGAAAATTCCTGTAAGTTTGAAAGTTTTTGATGGAGTTGTAAAAAAACTTTGGGAGAATAGTGAGCCGGAATTTTGTGAAGAAAAAAATATATTTTACAAGGTTCCTAGTGGTTTTTTGAGATTGAGAAAATTTGGAGAAGACGTGAAGGTAACTTACAAGGGCAAGAGAGAGAAATCTGAAGAATTTAATTCAAGAGAAGAAATTGAATTTGATTATGGGATTGACGATTTTGAAAAATTACAGTTGTTATTTTCACGAATGGGAATGAAAAGAGATATAGAGTATACAAAGAGAAGGGCAAATTATCTTTTTGGTGATGGTTGGGATGGCCATGCAACTATTTCTTTAGATGTATTGGAAGACGGAAAAAGATTTATTGAGGTAGAGGATAAGCCGGAAGTTATTACAAATGTTTTGAAGTATTTGGAGTTAAATAAATTCCCAAGAGAAAGAAGAAGTTATCTTCAGATTGTAAAAGATGGAAAAAAGAATAAGCACTATAATCGTTGATGGTCCTGATTGTTCTGGAAAATCAACTTTAGTGGAGCGTCTTAAGAATACTCTCAAGTGGGACGCTAAGTCGCTTCATCATAGGCCTGGAAATCAATTTCAAAGATACTTGAAGGAGTACGCGTTTTTGGAAAATACTGTAATAGATAGAAGTCATTTTTCAGAAGAGGTTTATTCTAAAATGTGGAGAGGGGGTAGTCCTTTTAGTTTCGATGAAAAAGAGATATTAGATAAACTTTCTTCGCAAAAATCACTTATTGTTCTTGTCTGTCCATCAGCCGATGTTCTTAAGCAAAGATATCTTGGTAGGAATTATCCTCAGCAAATAAAATTAGAAGAGTTGGAATATTCACGTGAATTATTTTTGGCTGAATTGGGTGGAATTTGTAATATTCATTATCAATCTAAGGACTATGAAGAGTTGGATAAAATAATAATGGAGGTGAGAAATGAAATTGTATGTTCTTCCGGTTGAAAAGTTTTGTAATGCTGATTGCGGTTTTTGTATAACAAAAGTTAGAGATAGGACTGGAATTCTTTGTAAAGAAGGTTTTCTTAGTGTTGATAATTTGGAAAAATCTTTGGCGAGTTATGATGTTAGTAGAATTGAAATTACCGGTGGCGGAGAGCCAACTTTGCATCCACAGATTGAGAGTATAATAAAAATTTGTTGTGATAGAGCTCCGACTCAAATGTATACGAATGGGGCGCTGGCTTCTTCTGTAAAAAATTTGGAGTTGCTAAATACTTTATCTGTCTCACGTGCCCATCATATTGATTCAGAAAATGAAAGAATAATGGGAATTTCTTATGATATTGGTGAGCTGGTAAAAAGAGTGCCGATAAAACTTTCTTTAATGTTGTATGGAAAAGGCATTTTTCATTGCAATAATTTTGAGTCATATATTGACTGGGCTAATTTGATCGGTGCAAAAAAAGTTGTGGTTAGGGAAATGTTTAATTTAGATTATGGTAATCAAAATTCTCAATATGTATCAATTGTAGATTTTTTTAAAAATCTCGGCGTTAAAGATTGTGTTTTTTTTGGCAGAAATCCTTGTTATAAAAATAAAAATCTTGATGTGGAGTTTGAATTTCCGGAAATGACTTTGCATGCCGACGGAGTTGTTAGAAGAGGCTGGAGGGACGAAATATGATTCTTACTGGAAATGAGATTAGGCGGCAGGTTGGTTTGGGTAAAATACATATTTTCCCGTTTATGGAAGAAAATATTAATCCAAATAGTTATAATTTTAGATTAGGAAATAAATTAAAAATTTATAAAAATAATTGTTTAGATTCTGCTAAGGAAAATGAATTTGAAGAGATTGTTATTCCAGAGGATGGTTTTGTTTTGGAGCCAAATCAACTTTATTTAGGACATACTATTGAGGAAATGGGTTCGGATTTTTTTGCGCCGATTATGCAGGCAAGAAGTTCGGTTGGTCGTTTGGGACTGTATATTTATCTTAATTCTGGCCTCGGAGATATTGGTTTTAAGAATCAGTGGACTTTGGAATTACATAGCATACACAGATTAAAAGTTTATCCCGGAATGAAGGTTGGGCAAATGTTATTTTGGAAGCCTCTGGGAAAAATCACGTTATATAAGGGGAAATATAAAAATTCTGTCGGTCCGGAAACTAGTCAGATATGGAAAGATTTTACGAAATAATTACTTTTTCTTTTGACTTGATTTTAAGTCGTACCAACCCGTGATTAATGCGAATAGTCCGAAATATAACCAGATTAGATTTGATTCAACTAGATCAAATCTAAGTGTATTGCTTTCAATTGAAATTATTGAAACGAATGCATAAAGCAAAGCAATTATTCCGAAGACTATTTGCCAAAATCCTACTTGTTTTTGATTCATATTTTACCTCCTTTTTCTATTTTATTTTTTCTTGATTTTCTTGTCTTCTTCTTCTATTGATGTCTCTTTTTTTGTGTCTATCTTTTTTTCTGCCTCTATAATTTTAAATCCAGTGTAGGGCCAAAGAACTTTTGGGATTTTTATTGAACCGTCTTCTTGTTGATTGTTTTCGATTAGAGAGATCATTAGTCTTGGAAGTGCAATTCCAGAGCCATTTAATGTGTGGCAGATTTTTATCGTTCCGTCTTTTGCGAAATATCTTGAATTCATTCTTCTTGCTTGGAAATCCGTACAGTTTGAACAGGATGAACATTCTAGATATCGATTTATTCCTGGAGCCCAAACTTCTAAATCGTAGGTTTTTGCTGACGAGAATCCTGCATCTTCAGTTGATAATAACAATCTTCTAAATGGAAGTTCTAATTGTTTTAAAATTTCTTCTGCATATTCGGTCATTTCTTCGTGGAATTTCCAAGAATCTTCTTGGTTACAAATGTAAACCATTTCAACTTTTTCAAATTCGTGTAATCTGAATAAACCTTCTTCGCCAGCTTTTCTTCCAGCTTCTGTTCTATAGCATTGTGTGAATGCGCAGAATTTTTTTGGTAAGTCTTTTTCGTTTAGTGTTTCGTCTGCATAAATATTTGTTACGGGAACTTCTGCTGTTGGAACCAAAATTAATTCGTCATTTGTTTTGTACAATTGGTCGTCGAATTTTGGTAAATTTCCAGTTCCAAAAGCTGCTTTTCGATTGACCATTTGAGGTGGATTTATTTCTGTGAATCCGTTTCCTTCATGGAAGTTTAACATGAATTGAACAAGTGCTCTTTGGAGTTTTGCAGCTTTTCCAGTTAAGATATAAAATCCAGCTCCTGAAATTTTTGTTGCACGCTTCATATCGATTAAACCAAAATTTTCTAGTAATTCTAGATGTCCTTTTGGATTTTTTAAAGTTTGAATTTTACCCCATTTTGAAACTTCTTTATTATGAGAAGCATCGCCTCTTGGAGAATCTTCGCTTTGAATATTTGGTATTTTAGAAATTAGGTCATCAATTTTTTCTTTAAGTTTGTTTTCTGTTTCTTCATTTTCTTTTAATTTTTCAGAAATTTGTTTTCCTCTTATGATGAATTCAGAAGCTTTTTTTTCATCCTTTGCTTTTTTGGCCTGATTGATCCCTTCGGAAACTTTATTTTTTTCACATCTCAAGTCGTCATCATCTTTCTTGTATTTTCTCCAGTCCATATCTAGCGAAGTTAGTTCTTCTACGATAGAAACCTCGTAGCCTCTTTCCTTTGTATTCCGTTTTATTAGTTCTGGATTTTCTCTAAGTATTTTAATGTCTATCATGGTTGTTTGAGTTTTAGAAGATATTTAAAGTTTCTGATATTGACTTTAATATAATAATATTTATAAATAAGGAAATCATAATTTTTTTAATGAAAGGGATGTCGAAATCATTGGTTTCTATTTTGGGTTCGGGTTTAATTGGGCTTTCTTTATTGAGTGGTTGCGGTGATGTTAAATCTAAATTAACAGGTTATTCAGATTATAAGGAATCATCGACTGTTTCTTCAAAAATTGGATCTTTGGAGAAAAATTTTTTTAAGAGTTCGAATAGTGATTTATTAAAGTTAGATATTGGCCAAAAGACTAGTGTTTTAGTTGAAGATAGTGAGCTTGTTTTGGGCGCGTCTATTCCCAGGGATTCTCGTGAAAGTGCGGGTGAATTTTCTGTTGCGATGATTTTTGAAAGTAGTGATCGAGAGCGTTTGAATAGATTAAATTATTCCCAGTCAAAATTATATATTGTTTCTTCAAAACCATTGAATAATTTAAGATATCATTCTTTTTCAAAAAATGAGAGAATTGGGCCGGAAAGTCTTGAGTTAAAAGATAATGAAAAATCTAAGGAACTGATTTCTTCTGTAAGAAAAAATACTCGTTTTAAGAAAGATTTCTCGTGTTCTGGTTTGAGTGTTTATTTTTTAGACGGGAATGATCCTCTTGCTCGTGAATCATCTTTTAGCTCTTCTTACGGCTCTAGAACTTTCTACGAGGGATTGAGAAAATCTCTTCAGTATAATTTTTCTACGTCCGAGGAAGGAACTAAGATTGCTTTTATTGGCGATTTTATATTTGATGATGCCGGCACTGTTTCTATAAAGGCTATGGCTGAGGAGGCAATAGCTCCACCATACATTTCGGATGTTGCTGGATATTGGGTTGTCCCATCTGAGGGCGAATGTTTTTGTTTGGATGAGTCTAAAATATTAAAAAGTACACCTAGGGGCAGAGAGAGAAATAGTTTTTATCCTATTGTTTTTGGTGAGGCGACTTATGATAAGCGGGCAAATGCAATTGATTTGACTTTAGATGGAAAGGAAAGGTTGGAAGTTTTAGACAAAGAAGGAGAATTTTTTTTAAGATATAAAAGTCAGGGGCAAAATGGCAAAAAGAAGGTTGAAACATTAAAAAGAGTTTCTTCACATGAAGGAGATGCATATTTTTAGAAGTTTTTTAAAAAGTTTATTTTTTTCGTTACTCCTATAAAATTTCTGAATTTTTTTGTATCTACTGCGCATGGACGAAAAGTTAGGGAAAGCTTTAAAAGCGGTTTGTAACTCGAATATATAGATTAAAAGATATATATTCAAATGGCAGACATACCAAACATACACGCGAACTTCGATTTGTTTTTTAGAAGGAAACCGGCAATGATGCTCCTTGCTTTAAAGAGAGTTAATAAGGCAAAATATGGTTCTGTTCTTGCGAAAGAGGTAGATTGTACATATTCTCATGCTGTTAAGATTTTACAGATACTTGAAGAGTTAGGATTGGTTGTTTTTGAAAAGAAAGGAAGAATAAAAATCATCAAATTAACAAAGAGAGGACTTGAAATCGCAGAACATATTGATTCTATAAAAAGAATTGTTGAAGGATAATTAGATAGCTGTTTTTATAATATTTGTTGGTCTTATTTTTAATTTTTATATAGACTTTAAATTACTAGAAGTAACGATATTTATTTCACTTCATTCAATAAATTTATGACCTCGAGGGGATTTTGTAAAATTTTCACTTTTCGGATTTTTGTTTTAGTTGCTTCGCAAGTTGTTATAAAAAGCAAAAATTTTAACCCCTGATTTTCGTATAGACTTTAAATCACTAGAAACCATTAAATCTAATTTCGCTGTTGCCCAATTAGAGCTAAATGACCTCGAGGGGATTTGAACCCCTGACACCCAGATTAAGAGTCTGGTACTCTAACCAGGCTGAGCTACGAGGCCACGATTAATCGGTTAGATTATGATTTACTCAAATTGTATTCATTTAAAAAAGTTTGTAATTACTTTTTTATACGGATTTATATTTATTCTAAAGAATTATATCGTCCAGCATCTTTGTAAAAAACTCCACCATTAAATTGTTCGCCGGATTGATAAAGAGGTGATTGATAGGCTTGATTTAAAATTGCGCCTAATTCTGTAGCCGCTTGTCTGTTATTTTGTTCTGGGGATTTTACTTTCATTACATATTTCATTCCCGCATTTTTTGCAATTTGTTTTAAATCATATTCTATAAAATCTTCTGGAGAAAATCCTTCCGATAGAGATAGTTCTAGTTTATTAGGAGCTTGAGTTAATTCACGAACAAAAGGTAGCTCGTTTTGAATTTTATCACTAGATGCTTGGCAGTTAAAAAATGCGTATGCTTCTCCGAGCGCATAGCCTACTGCACCAGAAGCTTTCCATTTATCCCAACATCGAGAATCTTGTTTTTTGCTTTGATTTACTATCTTTTTGTATAATTATATAAGTCGTAGCAAGTATTTAAACCTTTGTATTTGTTACCACTTTAGAATAATAATATATATTAAATAAATTGTGAGATTATATTATTTTATTATAATATATTTTATTCTATTTTTTCTTCTCTTACAGCACTAGGCGCATCTCTTATTCGCAATTTGCATTTGCGGTTTTGAATTTTAAAATTTTCAAGGCAAAAGCGAATTGCTCACCGTGCCAGGCACTCCGGCGATATTTTATTCTATTTTTTCTTCTCTTACAGCACTAGGCGCATCGCCTCCGTGCCATGTAAATCTAGGTCTAACTCTTATTGGATAAATTCTTTCAGAATTGTCGTCAAGTAAGATTGCGGAACCTTTTAGGTGTGGCAGATTATTCATTTTTTCCTTGATGCCTTCGTATAGATATGTTTGCATGATAGAGTTTAAGGCATTAACATCTTGTTCAGCCGTAACTCTGTGAGATAAAACAATATCGGATTGAGTCATGGCATCAGTATGAATTTTTCCAGGCTGTTGGGTTGCTAAAACTAAAGAAATTCCTGGCTGTCTACCTTCTCTTAGTAGTTGTATTAGCGCGTCGGTTGCCGGGGTTTTCCCATCTTCGGTTCTTGGTAGAAATTCATGGGCTTCATCAATGAAAATCCAAACTAGTGGCATTTCTCTTTTTACTGAAAAACTTTGCATATCGTAGCCTCTTTGAACGGCTTGAATTTCTTCATTTCTTCTTTCAGACATTCTTTCATTAAATAATTTTTTACACACCAAACCAATTACCAATCCTCTAACATTGAAACTTCCAGATGATGCGTACATTGAAAGATCTATAACTGTGGTTTTCCCGCCAACAATAAGTTCTTTTATAGGTGTTCCTATTTTTTCGTCAAATAATTTCCATGTTTCGGCAGCGTTGAAAAGTGAGATGACAGCATTTTTAATATCTTGAGAAACTTCTTCGGATTGTCTTGCAAGATTCCTAATGTCCTCAAAACTAAAATTTCCTTTTTCTTTTAATCTGGATACGATTGTTTCAATTAGAACTCCTTCGGGTTGTGTAAATTTTAGTCCAAATAGAGAAATCCAGTCGTCGGCTTCTAGGTCGGAAAGTTTTATTGCGAATTCTCCATCAATGGGTATTCCCTTATCTCTAAATTGATTGTAATAACCAAAGGGAACATAGACACGAACGGGAATATTTTTTTCTTCTAAGCCCCATTCGAATAGTAATGCTTTGTCTTTGTGATTTTTGAATTTCATGGTCCAGAAAATTCCCATGGTGTCAAAAATTAGTGAGGAAACATTTTGCGCTTCTTCAAAATTTAAATCTGAAATTGCTTCGGCCATTCCGCCAAGAGTGTAGGATTTACCAGAGCCTCTTTTTCCGGCAATCATTATGACGTGGCTTCGTGCTACGTCCATATAAACAGGATTAGAAAGTGAAGTATATTGACCCATGGTTACATAACTCTTTCCAAGAAAAATTAAACCCTTTTTTCCGAATGCTTTCTTATCACTCTCATTTCTTCCGACTATCACATCATATGGCATAACAATCTATAGAAACCTCGTTTAATAAGCTTTTTGAAAGAAATGAGAAAAGCCAAAAATGTTTCTTTTTTGAGGCCTAATTAGAGGTCATCCATTTTGGATTTAGAGAAATTTTTATTTTGTAAAGAAAAATAATTTAGTTTATAATTTTGTTGATGTTTTTAGAATAGTGTTTTCTGTTTATGTCCGTCAATTATTTCATTGACATCTATGTTGAAAACTTCGAATATATTTTCAACTGCTGGCAATAGTTGATTTTTTAGATAATATTCTATATTATATTCTTTTTTTTCATCAGGTAGAGCAACCATTTCTCTTATTAGTGGTTTTTTCTTGTTTGTTTCTGCAATAAAATATTCAATAAGCATTCCCGAAGAAACTGGCAGATTTGCATCTTTCATTTTTTTTGCTGCAATAACGTGAGGCCCTTGTGCAATATATTCATCTATTGATTTTTTTAGTTGAGTTCTTATGGTTAGTTTATTTTTTTCAATTTTCCTATTTTTCAATTTTTCTACAGTTTTTTTAAGAAGTTCTAGTGCGCTTTTTTCATTTCCTTCGGTGAGTACCTTTTCCAATACTTCGTTTTGTAGCTCTCTTGCTAATTCACACCAGTCTCTTCTGACGGTTTCAAATCCTCTGATTTTAAATTTTCCTTCTTCGTTTATTAGGGCATATTTCTTTTTTGCTCCCTCTTGAGTGGTTCTTTTTGATACAAATAGGCCACGATTATAGAAATCTTCTAGGTCAAGTTCCATTATTCCCGGCAGGTCGTCATTTAATTCTTTTAGTAAATCTAGTGTTTCTTTTTTTGTGTTTTTATTTCTTAGGAAAGCAATGGAGTCTGTATCTGAATAAATAACTTGGCATCCCTTTGTATTTATTTTGTCAATAATTTTTTTAATAAAATCTCTTGAAATTGCTGTCGTTGCAGCGCTTGCTTCTGGGCAATAATATCTTGCTCCGAAAAACCCCTGATAGCCATAGGAAGCATTTGCTAGTAGCTTGTAGGCATTACTTCTAGCTTTGGTTATTGGACTTTTATCTTTATTATATTCTTGTTTGTATTGTTTTCTTTTATCTATTATTTCGTTTAATATTTTTGGAAAAAATCCTGGCTTTTTTGAAAAATAAAGTTTTTTATCTCCGATGTCTACTTCCAGGGAATTGTTTTCCTCTTTCTCCAGATAGGTTGAACGCGATAAATTATAGCTGACTATTATGCTTGGCCAATAGCTTGTAAAATCAAAGAATACAATATTTTCATAGAGTCCTGGAGAGGGTTTGAAAACAAATGCACCTTCGTATTTTTCTCTTTCTCTTCTTTTGGAAACTTCTTCACCCATGGGTTTTTTTTCAGCAATTTCGTTAAATTTTTCTAAATTGTGGATAATATAATCTTCTACATTTGCAGACATGGAATTTCTTGAAACATCAAAAACTGGTTCTCTCATGATTTTTGTAAACTCAAAAATATCTGGCCAAATTTTTTCGGCGAGTTTGTATGTTATAACGGAATCGTGTAAATTATATTCGAATAAATCTTTCCAATCGCCATCTTTTAATTTAGAAAGTTTTGAAAAATCAAATTCCATTTTTCGTTCTCCAATTAACTCATGGCAAACATCGTCTAGTGAAAGTGTTTCTGATTGCATATATTGGGAATAAACAGATTTGATAAATCTAAATAGGTCAATATGAACTATTCCAAATATTTTTCCAGATGTTAAAATTCCTCTTGCAAAAGTTGGTTGGCTTCCATTTAGACCAAGAGGAAGTTTCATTTTATTTTTTTCTGCACGAGCTTTTAGATAGGGTAGATCAAATCCGTCAGAAAAATATCCAACTAAAAAATCAGGATCATATTCTTTAACTTCCTTAACGAAAGCGTTTAACATTTTTTCTTCTGAGGAAAGTATTTCAACAAATTCTTGTTTGGATTCGCATTTTTTATGTGTTAAAACTTTTTTGAAATTTTTCCCATATAGAGAGATAGATAATATTTCTCCCTTGCCTAATTCAATATTGTCTGTTTCAATATCATAGGCTAAAAAGTTGGGAGATAATTCTTCTGGATAATTTGATTTGGAAATCTTTTCTGCTTTTATGCAAAGATTAAAATCTAGTGCAGAATCAAATTTTCCAAATTCCAATGAATCTCTGAGTAGCTCTCCTTCAACTTCTAACCATTGGAATGGTTCAATTTTTTTTTCAATTATATATTTTGAAATTATGGGCAAATCATATTCTCTTCTTTTGAAAACTTCTTTAAAATCAATTTGATCGGCAAAATCATGCATGTCTTTATGATTTGAAACAAAAATTCTTATGGCAATTACTTCTTTTCCCAAGTAATTTTTTCTCTCAATTGTGGTTTTTGTAACATTGGATGTTCTGGAATTGTTTGAAATTTCTATTTTTTCTATTTTTTCTCTGATTTTTTCTATTTCGTTGTTTTTTGTACCATCATTGAGAATAACGTAAAAATTGGGCTCATAGGAGTCAAGTACACATATTCTTTTCCCCTTATTATTTCTTCCAATTAGGCATATAATATTTTTCCCTTCAAAATCAAAATAAGAATAATCTATGGGCACAAATGTTTCTTTCATTAAAGAAAAAGCATTCTGTTTTATTTAAATCTTGTTATCGTTATATTTTTGATTGTATAAATATTTTAAAAAACAATATGGTGGTTTTTATTGTATGCCGTATTTTTTATATATTTCTTGAGGATTTTTATAGAAGTCATTAATTATTCTCTGTAACTCTTCAAAGTCGAAAACTTTTTTGTTAAAAAGAGTGTAAATTAATCTCACTCTTTTGTCAAAATCTTCTTGGAGTTTTGCAACGGAAATCCCATTTACTTTTTGGATTTTTTCAAAAACATGACTATCTCGTTTTGAGTAGAATTTATCTTTTGATGGATCCCAAAGAAACGGAGTATTGGTCTTCGCAGTCCCATTTGCATCAACATTTATGACTTCAATAATTTCTCGAAGTTTTCTTGTTTCTTTTCCGTTGATGACGGCATGAGTCATTACAACTATTGCATCTAGTTCGTTAACTAGTGTTGGTGAAAGTTCTATGGGTGGCGTTTCAAGTCTTCTAATTACCGTCTCAATTGAGTCTGCATGAATGGTTCCCATGGATGCGTGCCCAGAAGCCATTCCTTGAAATAAAACTGAAGCTTCTTTTCCTCTTACTTCTCCAACAATTACATAGTCTGGAATTTGTCTAAAAGACGCTTTAAGTAAACTAAACATATCAACGTCACCAACTCCTCCGGCAGTTACTCCAGTTCTAACTACGGAGGGTAGCCAATTTTCTCTACTGAGGTTTAACTCACGAGTATCTTCGATTGAAACAACTCTTGCCTCTGGTGGAATAAAAAATGCAATGGCGTTTAGTAGTGTTGTTTTTCCGGAACCCGTTCCTCCGGCAATAAGAACATTGAGTTTGTATTGCATCATCATCCAGAGAAAGGCAAGCATTTCGGGAGAGAGTGTTTCTAGACTAATTAGATTAAGTGGCGTAAATGGTGTTTTTGCAAATTTTCTAATTGTGAAGGTTGGACCACGAGAGGAAACGTCTTTCGTATATGTAGCGTTAACTCTTGATCCATCCGGCAGGCTTCCGTCAAGCAGTGGTGATGCGTAGGAAATATATCTTCCGCATTTTTGTGCTAGCTTTTCTACAAAACTTACCAATTCATCTAGATCTGGAAACTGAATAGATGTTCGCATATTTCTGAAAACCCTGTGAACAAGATAGATGGGTTGGCCGACGCCGTTGCATTGAATGTCTTCTAAAAAATAGTCGTGCATTAGAGCTTCAATTTCATTTAAGCCATAGAAATCTCGGTATAAATAATAAAAAAGTTTGTAGTAACTGTCTTCAGATATTTTTATTTGTGTTTCTGAAATTACTAGTTTCGCGAGTTTATCTAAATATTCCTCTAGAGACTCTTGAGTTTCATCACGAGCTACACTTATATTAATTATTTCTTGAACAGAATTTTTTAATTTTTTTAAATTCTCTTTTTCCGCTAGACTAAGGATTGGTTCTTCTAGATCGTAAACTAATTCTCCAATTTTATTATCCCAATAAACATGGGCATTGGCATAGGGAGAAATTAAGGCATATCTTACATCAATGGCTTTTTTATCTGCAGAGTATTCTATCTTTGGAACTCTTACATTTGTGTTTATTTTAGTAACCCCCATGGCATCTCATTATTATTAGAAAAAATCTCTTTAAATATTTTTATTAAAATGCAGATATATCAATATTAACTAGTCCTCCAGATAAACCCTTGTTTGTTACAGAAATTTTATATGGTTTTGGAGCGCTTTCTAGTTGTAATTTTTTTTGTGCTCCGTCAACGCTTAGGTTTGAGCTGAAGTTTCTGTAGATTTTGATCTCATAAGGGCCTGAGGATGTTGTGAGTACGTTGAGATTTCCTAAAGAGATGGCTTTCCCAATTTCGCTATATTTATAGCCTGATTCAATAGACCATCCTATTTCATCTTTTTCTGAGTCTATGTAAAATGTTCCTTTAGAAATTTGCATGTCAATAATTCTCTTGTTGCCAGGAGCCATTTGAGCATCGTATATTTGACTAGAGAGATCATTTAGAGAGGAGATGGTTTGTTCTATAATTAATTTATCTTTCATTTCCTCTATTTTTGGTTTTGAGGCGGCTAAAACAATTCCAATTATTGCTAAGCCAATTAGTGTATATATGACCGTTTCAACCCAGATTTGTCCTCTTTTTTTCATTTTTCTAAATAGTTATTTTTGTTGAATATAGTAAAAATAAAAATAAAAATAAAAATATTAAAATTTATTTAGGCACAATTTGCTAAAGCTATTTCTTGTGTTGTTTCGCAAAGAGATTGTACTTTTCCTACCTTCACCATTGGTGCCACTTTTATACTTGTAGCATTTTGGTATTTTACACCGCTAAGACTTAATGTCTTTTCGTTGTTTGTTGTGGGTAAGCCAGTTGTAATATCTATTGATTGTGTGTTTCCAGCGATTGAAATAATTGCTTGTATACCTGTCAAATTAATTTTGGTGTTTGCACCTTTTTTAACTTGAAAATATATTATTGCACCCGTTACGTTTGTTTTAAATCCAGTATTATCTGTACCGTTACAATGAGTATTATTGAATGGAACATAATTTCCATCTGGACACATTGAAACAGAATTAGAGATACAAGTATATCCTCCGTCTGTTACGAGAGAGATATCACTTTGTGCATCAAAACATGCTGAGCCTTTATCAATACTAGTTCTGATCATAGGAACGATCCATGCCATAATAATACCGACTGCTGCAATTGTAATAGCAATTATTAAAACTGTAGAAACGATTTCACTTACTGCTTTTTTGTTCATATTCTTAACCTCCTTTCAAATTTTGACAAATACTAAAATTTAGCCAAACAAATTTTTGTCTGATTCTTTTATTATGTCTTTTGTGTAAATATTTTAAACTTTATAAAGCTATCACCTTGCCGTCGTCTAGGCAGGTAATTGCTTTAGTGGATTCTTTATTGCTTACTTTTCCTAAAACCATAGGGTATAATATTATTTGAGTAATTCCTGCTGCTGGTAGAATTTTTCGATCAGATGAAGAGCCAACATCGGCGCCAACACCAAATCTTTTCATGGAAGAACTTCCCCCCTCAATAAATTTTATATCTAAATCATAGATTGGCACATTTCCAGTGTTTACTAGTTGAAGCTCTACTGCATCTAAGGATTTTATATAGTCAATATCAAAGGAAACATCTTTACAGGCTTGCTCTACTGGCTTTCCGTTTTTAACAATTTGTTCGCTGATAAAACTTTTTGCCCAAATAAATACGATTGATGCAAGAATTAAAACCAATGCTACTAGAAGCACTGTGGCAATAACTGGCGATACGCCTCTCTTCGATAATTTCATATTTTCATAATGCTGTTTAGATTTATAAACTTATTGAGAACAGCTTAGACTTTGTCGAGAAATTTTGTCTTTGCAGTAAACTATGCTATTGCTTTGGTTTAATATTGGTTGAACTTCTACGAAATAAATTGTTCCCTTTATTGTTCTGTTTATTTCTAAGTAGGAATCTAAATGGCTTTCTTCTGTTTGAATTGGGGCTCCGGTTCTGTTGAGAGTTAGGATTCCAATTTTTGAAGTTGAGGAGATGTTATTTACTCTAATTATGTAACCATCAATGTCAAATAATCCATTGTTTTGGATCGTTAGATTTAGGCCTTGTGATGAACAGTTATATACATAATTTCTTATGGTTAGAGAAACGCCTTCTTCGCAATTGATTTCGTTGGATGGAGAGGTGTAGAATTTTAGCCAGGAAAAAACCGATCCAGCTATTGCAAGCGAGATGGAAATTAATAAAACATAGGCAACGATTTCGCTAAGACCTCTTTTTCTTTTATTAAACATGTTAATATATTGAGAATAAGCTATTTAAATTTTCTTATATATTAATTTTTCATTTCTTTGGAGACATCAATAAATTCTCCAGAGCTTGTATTGACTCTAATTATAAAATAAAATTGTTCACGAACTATTGAAGAATTTAGTAGCGGAACTTGATAGTTATTTCCATTTACGTTCATTGTGAGCGAGTTTAAATTTGTTATATCTATGTTCGCAGAGCTTAGTGGATTTATTGTAGTTGCGGGAGAATTTATGGAAATTGTAAGAGAGCCGTTGTTTTGACAAGAGAGGGTATTTGAGTTTGGCGATGAAGAGTAACAAGAATAGACATCAAGTCCTGGAAAATTGTTTTTTGAATAATTTATTGCTTTTTGTAGAAAGTCTTTTAGATTTCCAGATGCCGAGTTGTAAAGGTTGTAATCAATTACTGCTCCAGATTCCGAGTCTAGTTGGTCTCCATAATAGTACATTTTGCTTGGGACGTTGCCGGTTATAACAAAATTTTTTATGGATGCCATGCTTACAATAATTGCCGCAATAATTACTGCACTTAAAATAAAAAACTGCGCTCGCTTTGAGCGAAACGCTTTTGCCTTAAAATATTCATTATTAAGCATAACAAATGCATTTCGCGAACCAACCAAACCTCTCATAAGTTATTAAGCCATTCATTATTTATAAAGGTTTCAAAAATATTGGGAATGAAAGTTTTGTTATACGAACGGTGAACTCCCACTTATTACACTAATAATATATGCCTTTAAGTTTGATTTCGAAAAATTTGATGCCGTAAAAAACGTTGGCAGTTCAAATAAAAACAAGGGCGGGTTTTTCTGTGTAACAGAAATGAAGTGGGCATTAGGCATCAAATTTTTCTTTTGAAGTTTAGTATAAAAGCGTTTTGTCCTTACATTTTGACACAGGAGATTTAAGAACAAATTAAGCGCAAACCCAGGAGCTAGCTCAGTATCCCATTAAAGAGGTCAAATATTATCCTCAGCTTTGCAACCCTTCAAGCATCTGGCTTATAATTTAGAGTTGCTCCGATCAAGGCCTCACTCGTTTCACCATAAGGAGATCGAGAAGGACAAAACCTCAACGTCAAACAGTTGACTTTTAAAGTTCAGCATCACGCGCCCCCTTGCGACTCGCCTAAAGTCCGTTTGCGAAAATGCGTGGGACTAACACGCAGGTCTGGTTTGCAATTTTAGAAGATATCGACGATTTTTAAGGGTTTCGGTTGGGATAGATTTAGCAACTCTTATAAATACTGAAGGCATCTAATTTTATGGCAAAAATCATGAATTTCCTGCTAATTATTATTTTAATTGGCAGTGTTGGTTTTCTCGGTTATAAATTTTATGAACTTTCTCCGCAGGAAAAGCAAGGTTTGAATATTTTCTTAACAAATTCCGAGTTGCCAGCAACTAATGCAAGTTCGGAGCTCGTTATGTTTATGCCGAATATGAGATTTAATACAAATAGAATTTCTTATTATTTTTCTGATTGTGAGCTTGTAAAACAGGCTAGGGTCTTGGAGGCTTTCTCTCTTGTTTCTAGTGGATCTCAGGATATTTCTTTTTATGAAGTAATGTCAGAAGAAAATGCGAAAATAAAAATTTATTGTTCGGGTGTTAAAAAACCAACGAGAAATAATAGTTTCGTGGCGGGTGAGGGTGGTCCGGATAGTTTAATTAATCTTTCACTTTATCCGCTAATTAATTCTGGGCAAATTTATCTTTACGGAACCCAGGGAAAAAATCAGTGTGATTCTCCTATTGTGGAAACTCATGAATTGATGCACGTTTTTGGATTCGATCATCTTGCGGACAAAGAAAGCGTGCTTTATCCCTATGTTTCATGCGAACAGAAATTAATTCCTGGAATAGTTTCAGAATTAAAAAGACTTTATTCATTTGAAGCAAAATCAGATTTATGGATTAAAAAGGCAAATGTTTCGGAGGGCGGAATTTATTTGAATTTTGAGATTACGATAGAAAATAGGGGATTGATTTCTGCAAATAATGTAGAGCTAGAAATTTATGATAGATCAAATAATAATAAAATAGGAAATTTTTCAATGCGAACTCTTGAGCCTGGAATGTCGAATACCATTACTCTCGAAAATTTTAGGCTTCCATCTAGAAATACAAATGATTTGAAATTTATGGTAAAAACACAAACGCCGGAATTTTTCTATGAGAATAATGAGTTTGTGGTTAAATTAAATTAAAACTATAAAAAGAAGCTCTTCTAATAAATATCATGGCAAAGGTAATACTTAATGGGGAACTTATAGATTCAAATCAAGCAAATATTCCAGTATTTAACAAAGCCATGTTTTTTAATTTTGCCGTATATGATTCTATGAAAGTTGTGAAAGGAAAAAGTTTTTTCCCGGAATTTCACGTTGAGAGATTAATTGATTCTGCTAAAATAATAAAGCTTGAACATCCATTCACGAAAGAAGAAATTTTAAGTTGGATCGAAAAATTAATTAAAGCTAATGAAATAAAAGATTCTCTTTTTAGATTTCTTTTGCTAGGAGCAGCCTCACCTGACGAACAACCACAACTTTTCATTTTTTCAGTTGGATTAACATTTTATCCAAGCAGAGATTATAATCAGGGCGTTAAGGTCGTAACATATCATGGCGAAAGAAAAGTTCCCCAGGCCAAATCAAAAGAACTTCTTCTTAGTTTTTTAGCATTCAGAGAAGCTACGAATGCCCAAGCAAGAGACGCACTACTTGTTGATTCTGAAGAGTGTATTAGGGAGGGAACTAGAACAAATTTCTTCGCTGTTAAAGCTGGAAAATTATATACAGCTCTACTAACAGATGTTCTCGAAGGTGTAACGCTCAAAATTGTAAAGAAACTCGCGAAAGAAAATGAAATAGAAATTGTTGAAGAAAAAGTCAAACTTTCCGAGTTAGATAAATATGATGAATTTTTTATCACCAGTACAAGTATGAATGTGATGCCTGTGGTTCAAATAGATAATTTTGTTTGTAAAAATGGCGTAGGCCCAGTTACGAAAAGATTAATTACACTTTTTAAGGAATATTATGACAAGGAAGTTTTTGAATTATAAACGCCCACAGCCGGAATCGGACCGGCGAGCCCTTGCGGGCCGGGATTTCCAGTCCCGTGCAATACCACTATGCGATGTGGGCATTTGTTGTTATACTCACAGAGCATACCGCGAACGGACATTATGCGATGTGGGCAATAAAGATTAACAAATTTTAACCATTAAAAATCTATTGTTTTAAATAAATCCCTAAATTTATAAATCCCCATTCTATAGAATATTATGGCGAATGAGGTGACAGAAGAGTTAATTGATCCGGTAACGGAAAAAATTAAAGAGGCGAATATTAGTTTGATAATTAATAGTTATACAGATATTTTTTCAGATTTTGATCCGAGACCCTTTCAAGAGCGTGCTCTTTCTGACGATTTTTTGCAGGAATGTAGACGTGCAGCTAGGGGCAAGAACGAAGCGCTTGAATTGAGAATTTTGGTTCCGAAGGTATTAAGAAATCAAAGAGAAGAGTGGAAAATAAAGAAAAGATTAAAGGACCATTTCGAGCACCATAGCAAAATTGCAGACAAAGAAATCAGATCTATAAAACGTGAGGGGATTTCGTGGTTTATATTGGGAACATTTTTTATAATGTCATTCACTTATTTGGAAGAATCGGCTTTTCATGGATTCTTAATTCAGATTATTAAAACGATGCTTGAGCCAGCTGGATGGTTTTCTTTTTGGGAAGGACTTGGAAAAATTTTCATAACTGCACGAGAAAAAACACCAGAATTTGATTTTTATCAAAAGATGTCGAAAGCAGAAATAAACTTTGCTGAATATTAATTGCACAACATAAATATTTATAAACAACATAATATAAAATAAAATATGGAAAAAGATATTGGAAAAATAAAAAAGAATGATAATACAGATATTATTGTAAGAGTGGATGATTTCGGTGGTAAGATTGGAGTAACGATTAGAGAATTTACAAACGATCAAAAAACAGGTTATAAGGGTTTTACAAAAGCTGGAACAAGAATAACAGCTGATCAATTTCAAGAATTTAAAGATATGATTAATTCAATTTCTCTGGATGGATTGCAACCAAGTGCGGAAGCTATTGCAAAAGCAGAGGCTTTTAAAAATTCTAAAAAACCACAGCAGAGTTTAGGAAATATTGATAAGCCAGTTCAAAAGAAGCCATCATTTCAAGATATACCAGAAGAAGATTTGATTTAAACAATTTTTCTAAACGTTAATATTAAAAACTGATTTTTCGTCTATTAATTATGGAAAAAAAGGCAGAGAAGACGGTAGATTTTAAGTATAATTTTAAAGTTTATCTTGAATTTTTAAGTAAATATAAATTTTTATTTTTTTTAATTGTATTTATAGCTCTCGTGCATGAAGGAAAGCAGATAGTGGACAAATTTATTTTTAAGCTGGCAATAGATCGGGCAACGGATTTTTCGGCAGGAATAATATCTTCGCAAATTTTTATTAGTGCACTTTTGGTATTATTAATTTTTTTTGTGATTGCTGCCATATCTAGTATTTTTTCTAATTGGTTTAAACTTCATTTTTTAAATATTTTAGATGCAGATATGATTTATGATTTGAAGCAGAAGTATATGTCGCATCTGATGTCTTTAGATAGTAAATTTTATACGACAAATAAAACAGGCTCGTTAATTTCAAGATTAAATAGAGGCGCGAGTGCAATGGAAAGAATTAATGATTCTATTGTTTTTGAGTTTTCTCCATTAATTCTTCAGTCGATTGTTTTAGTTGGTTCACTTATATATTTGGACAAGCTTTCGGCACTCATAATCAGTAGTATATTCGTGGTTTTTATAGGGTATAGTTATATTTCACAAAAAAAGATTGATCCATTAAATGTTCAACAAAATAAATCGGAAGATATAGAGAAGGGTTATGTGGCAGATATTTTTACAAATATAGATTCGATTAAATATTTTGGTAAAGAAGATTATATTAAATCTAGATATGTGCGACTAACAAAGGAAACGAGAAGTAATTCATTGATTGCTTGGCATGCTTGGAGATCTATGAGCGCTGGACAAAGTTTTATTATCGGATTGGGAACTTTGTTGTTATTATATTTTTCGTTTGTTAAATTCATAAATGGACAGTTGACATTAGGTACATTGACATTCATTTATACTACTTATATGAGCATAACGGGACCGATGTTTATGTTTGTTCATGGATTAAGAGGATTTTCTAAGTCAATGGCGGATTTTCAAGATTTGTTTGAGTATGGTAAAATTGAAAGCAGTATAAAAGATAAACCGAACGCAAAAAAAATTGAAATAAAAAGAGGAGAAATTGATATTAGTGATATTTCATTTAGTTACGGAAATAGAAAATTGTTTGAAAATTTTAGTTTAAAAATTCCTGCAGGTAAAAAAGTTGCGCTTGTAGGACATTCAGGATGTGGAAAAAGTTCGTTAATAAAATTAATTTATAGACTCTATGACGTAAATTCTGGAAAAATTTTGATAGACGGTAAGGATATTAGAGATGTGAAAAGCGAAACATTAAGAGGTGAAATGGCAGTGGTTCCTCAGGAATGTATTTTGTTTGATGATTCAATTTTTGAAAATATAAAGTTTTCAAATCCTCATGCAACAAAGGAAGAAGTGACTAAGGCAATTAAGTTTGCGCAACTAGACAGGGTGATAGAAAGATTTCCCGAAAAAGAAAATACGATTGTTGGGGAAAGAGGAGTAAAACTTTCTGGCGGAGAAAAACAAAGAGTTTCTATAGCAAGGGCAATTTTGGCAGATAAAAAAATACTTGTTTTAGATGAAGCTACGTCTGCATTGGACTCAGAAACAGAATATGAAATTAAAAAGGATTTGGAAAATTTAATGAAGAATAGAACTTCAATAATTATAGCGCATAGACTTTCAACAATAATGCATGCTGATATAATTGTAGTAATGAAAAATGGAAAAATTGTTCAGATGGGAAAGCATTCTCAGCTAATTAGTCAGGATGGAGAATACAAAAAACTTTGGAATCTGCAGAAGGGCGGATATCTTAAAGAATAACTATTTAAATTCAGTTAGCTAAAAAATATTATGATAGAGAAAAAAGAAGACGTTCAAGAATTCTTAATAAAGATTGGAATTAAAATTGCAAAAAGAAATGAAGGCGCTTTGTTTGTAGTTGGAAAAACAAAATATTCAAAATTAATAGACCAATCTATGCCAAAATTTGAGGCTATGAAAAATCCTAAGCTTCTGGAGTCGCTCGCTCTTATTGATGGTGCAGTTATAATAAATAAGAAGGGTTTTGTTGAAGCCTATGGTGTTTTAATAAAGACTAGTTCTGCTTTTAAGAATTTTGGAACAAGACATAGCGCGGCGATGACTGCATCAAAAGCTAAAGAGAATTTTGTTTTACTTGTTTCAGAGGAAGATAAGAAGATAAGAATTTTTAAGGGTGGAAAAATAGTGATGCAAATTGATCCTGAGAATAAACATGTGGAGGAATCTATATCTAGTGCGGCGGGAATTTTGGAATCAATAGGAGTAGGAACTGTTGGAACAATTAGTGTGGGGCTTCTCGCGCCAACTCTAGGGATAACACTTCTTCCCGGAGTGGTTGTATTTGGAGCGGCACACTATCTGGGTAAAATGATACGTAATTCTTTTAAGAAAGAGTAATTATAAATTTAAAATTTTCTTCGTATTCTCGTATATTTGTTCAGCAATCTCATTTTCTGTTAAATTTTTTATTCTAGCAATTTCTCTAACCGTAATTGCAACATTCGCAGGCTCTGACCTTTCTCCTGCAACAGGAGCCAAATAAGGCGCATCTGTTTCAGTTAATAATTGTTTCAAATCAACCATCTCAACTAACATCTGAAAATGTTGAAGTCGAGTAATAACTGCAGGAACAGAAAAATACCAACCATTTTCAACAATTCTTTTGATTAACTTTTTATTTCCATTAAAAGAATGAATAATCACGTTTTTTACTCCATGTTTTTCAAGTGTTTCAACAACTTCCACTTCAGCTCCTCTTGAGTGCACAACTAGCGGCTTGTTAATCTTCTTTGCAAACCCAATAATATCTTCGAATATTTTTATCTGCTCTTTCTTAACTTCTTCAACATTTTTAGCCTTTTCAATCACTTTAAAATCCAAACCAACCTCGCCAATCGCAACACAACTTTCCTTATTTTCTTCAATCCATTTCAATTCTTCTTTATAATCAAATGCTTCAATCTTTCGAGGATAATCATCATTTAAATCCTTAAATTTATGAATAAGCGCATCAATTGGATAAATCCCAAAACTGGGCTTTACAATCTTATTTTCTTTAGAAAGTTCAAGTGCTAGCCTATTTGTCTCTGGATTAACACCAGAATTCACAATCAGAACAACTCCAGCGTCTTCAGCTCTCTTAATAACCTCGTTTATATCTTTCTCGAACCTTTCTCCTTCCAAATGGCAATGTACATCTACAAGCTTCATAACGCTTAAAAACCGCCAAGCATTATAAATCTTATGTTAGAAATATTAAACAACATTCTCTTCGTCCTAATTGCAATTCTAATGGGAATTTTTGGAGCTTATCTAACAAACTGGGAAAAAGATATCTACAAAACTTATTTTAAATTTATAATTCCGGCCTTATTAGCCGTAGCAGTTATTTTACTTTTTATAGACAAACCAACATCCTTCTTTACCTTACTGCTATTTTTAATAGCCAGCTCTTGGCTAATTTCAACAAGGTGGTTTAAATGAAAACATCAGAACAAGCAAGAATTTGGGAAAAGAATTTGAACAGAAAAGCTGCAAAAGTTAGAGCAGAAAAAGTTTTGACACAAATAAGAAAATATAATCCGTCGGCAAAAAAAGTCTTGGAATTAGGAGTCGGACTTGGCGCAGTTTTGTTTCACTTTAAAAAATTTGATGTATCAGGTTTAGATTTACAAAAAGAATATGTGCAAATTGCAAAAAAACTAATTCCAAGGGGAAGATTTTATATACAAAGCATGGATAAATTAAATATAAACGAACAATTTGATGTCATATTTTCAGTCCATGAATGCATAAATGAAGTCAAACCATATAAAAATTGGGAAGAAGTTTTTGCAAAATCTAAAAACCATCTGAATAAAAACGGATTATTTATCTTTGACATGAGAACAATGGAGTATTTAGAGAGCAAAAAGAAACAAATTGTTAAATTAGAAAAAACACCAACAGGTTTTATGTATGATAACACAATTGTTAAAGAAAATAAACTAATTTGGGATACAACTATTTTTGAAAAACTAAAAAACGGCTCTTACAAAATAGATAAAGATGTATATTTTGAAGAAGTCCATGACGTTAACAAAGTTAAAAAGAGTCTTGCAAAATACTTTAAAATATTAAAAACAATATATTTTGATAACAAACAAAAATTAATCTTCATTTGCAGAAAAAAATGACTTTCAACCTAATCGGCACAGGACTTAATGAAAAATCAATTACCCTAGAGACTCTTGAACTAATTAAAAAATCCAAAAAAGTTTACTTAGAAAACTACACAGTTGATTTCCCATATAAAAAATCAGAACTGGAAAAAACAATAAAAAAGAAGATAGAAGAACTCCAGAGAGAAAGAGTCGAATCAGAAGATTTCATAAAACAGGCAAAAAAAGAAGACATTTCCCTTTTAGTTTATGGAGATTCTTTATCTGCAACAACACATTCTGAACTAATTCTTTCATGTAAAAAGAACAAAATCCCCTTCAGAATAGTTCACAATGCCTCAGTCTTAACAGCAATCGCAGAAACAGGTCTCCAGCTCTACAAATTCGGCAAAACAGCTTCAATGCCAACATGGAAAGACAACTGGAAACCAGAATCATTTACAGATTTAATAAAACAAAACCTTTCAATTCAAGCCCATACTTTGTTATTGGTAGATATTGCACTTTCGATGGAAAAAGCTAAACAGCAATTGGTTGAAACTTTTAAGAATCAAAATATCTCTGTTGGGAAAATTGTAGTGTGCTCTGAATTAGGAGTTGGTTCAAAAATAATTTATGATGAAGTGGGAAAATTATCAAATAAGATTAAATCTCCATATTGTTTTATTATTCCGGCAAAGCTTCATTTTTTAGAAGAAGAATTTTTAAAAAGTTTTTAGGAAAATGTAAATATTTTGTTTGACGTATTTGTTGTGCTGAGGCACAAATATTTGTATATTTTTTGCTTCGCAAAAACTTCGCAGGAGCGAATACGATGAGGTAGTGATGGTGATAGCAAAAAATATTATTTTATAAAAATGCTTTTTTCATAACTTTAAGTTTTACTTCTTTTCCCAATTTTCAATAGCTTTTCTCAGAGCATCCGCAGCTAAATTAGAGCAGTGCATTTTTATCGGTGGGAGGCCTTTGAGGGATTCGGCAACGTCTTTATTTGTGATTTTTCTTGCCTCTTCTAGAGTTTTGCCTTTGGCTAATTCAGTAACCATGGAAGAAGTTGCAATGGCTGCAGCGCAGCCCATAGTTTGAAATTTAATATCTTTGATAAAATTCTGCTTATCTTTATTTTTCTTAATTTTTAAATAAATTTTCATTACATCGCCACATGTTGGATTTCCAAGCTCTCCGACAGCATCTGGATTTTTCATTTCCCCCATATTTTGCGGTTTAGTAAAATGCTTTTTTACTTCATCACTGTAATCATTATTTTGTGGTTTCATTTTTCACCGCCAAATTTAAATGGACTTATCTTTGTCAACTTCTCAACATTATCTTTTATCTTTTTAATTATAAAATCTTCTTGTTTTTTTGTCAAAACATTCAAACTATCCAATGTGATTCTTATGCTTCCATTTAAATGAAACTTATCTACATTAATCGCTGTTAAAACATGGCTTCCCTTTAGACTGTGAGAGCTACAGGCAGAACCGGTTGAAACTTGAATTCCGTTTTCGTCTAAAAGCATTTGTAGACTTTCTCCTTCAATTCCATAAAATGACAAATTAATATTGTTGTAAATTCTCTTTTCACGAGAACCGTTTAATTTAGCACCAGGAATCTTCAAAAGCTCATCAATAATCCTATTTCTGGATTTTAAGGCCTCAGCATCTTTTCTTTTTAATTCAATTGCTTTTGCTAATGATATAATTCCTACGAGATTTTCCGTTCCACTTCTCATATTACTTTCTTGCCCACCGCCGCTTATAATTGGAGATATATTGATTCCTTTTTTTACATATAAAAATCCAATTCCCTTCATTGCATTTACTTTATGCCCAGAAACTGAAACCATATCAACTCCAAGTTTTCTAACATCAATCTTTAATTTACCAAAAGACTGAACACAATCAGAATGGAAAAAAACTTTCTTCTCTTGACAGATCTTTGCAATTTCTTCTATCGGCTGAATAGTTCCAATCTCGTTATTTACATGCATAACTGAAACGAGTAATGTGTCTTTTCTGATTTTTTTATTCAATTCGTCTAATTTAACAATCCCATTAGGGTCTACAGATATAACATCAATTTCGTATCCATCTTTTTTCATCGCCTCGCAAACTTCCACAACACTCGGATGCTCAATTGCAGAAAAAATTATATGCTTTTTATCAGGATTTGCAAGAGCGATTCCCTTTATGGCTAAATTGTTGCTTTCGGTTGCGCCAGATGTGAAAATAATCTCATCAGTATTGGCATTGATATATTTTGCAATTTTTTCTCTAGCACTTTCTAATACAATTTTTGAAATTTTTCCAAGAGAATGCCTAGAGGAAGGATTTCCATAAGTATCTAAACATCTAATAATTTCTTTTTTAACTTCTGAAGAAATTTCCGTTGTTGCAGCATTGTCTAGATATAATTTTTTCATATTAGTATTTGAATTCACAATTACAATATTTTAGAACGTCTTTATTATATTGTTTGCAAACATCACAGGCGCATTTATTTGTTTTCATAACAGTTAGAAGTCTCTCAATTTCTTTTAATCCATTCGATTCTTTATTCATAATTAATTTTGCAGATTTTGCAATTTCCTTGTTCATATCGGTTGAAAGTTTTATTTTGTTTGCTCTTTTATTTGATAGATATTGAGAAACTGCCGCTTTACTTATTCCAAGAATATCTCCTGCTTTTTCGTAACTAAGTTTGTATTCTTTTACAAATAGGCTTGCGAGTTCTTTTCTTATTTTTGGTATAATGTACCAAACTTCAATTTCTTGAGGTAATAAAAACATATTATTTTCCTATTGTTAACTATAGTTAACATTATTTATAAATGTTTTGGATTTAGAGTAATGGTAGTTATTTAATTTAATTTACAATCTGAAAGACTTGACAACATCCCTAGGGATAGGCCGCTTGCAATTATGCCCTTGTTTGTTTCCCAAGAAGGGTAAACGACAATGTTGTTGCATTTTTGTTGATGAAGGGAGCAATCTGTGTAATTTACACTTCCTTTTGCATTTTCAAATAGATTAAGTTGAGTATTAATAAGATCATTTTCTCCGAAACCATAAAGAATAAATCCATTTTCATTTAGACAGTTTACGAATTTTGAGTAGTTGTTAGTATTATCTATTGTTTTTCCGATTAAGACGTTTCCTTTTTCAAAAAATAGGATGAATAGTGATATTATAATAATTGCAGCTATTCCGATTAATAGGAATTTTGTTTTTTTATTCATGAGAAAGGTACATCTTTTATCTTTTTAAGCGTGATGTCGTTTTGCTACTCCTGAAATTTAATGAAAACATTTATAAACAAAATTTACGGAATCTTTTTATGGTAGTTTGGTGGATAATTGGCGGCGTTGTGGTTGTTGGAGCACTAGTATTTTTAGGTTATTATAATAGATTTATTTCTTTAATTAATCAAATTGATAATTCTTTGGCGCAAATTGATGTTCAACTTAAGAGAAGATCTGATTTAATTCCAAATTTAATGGAATCAGTTAAGGGCTATATGAAGCACGAAAAAGGAATTATGGCAGACGTTACAAATGCTAGAAAGGCGCTTGTTGCTGCAGGAAACTTACAGGGAAAAGTAAAAGCAAATGATAAATTAGAAGGTGCATTAAGTAGACTATTCGCAATAGCTGAAAATTATCCAAATCTAAAGGCAAATGAAAATTTTGTTCAACTCCAAAACGAGTTAAGCTCTACAGAAGATAAGATTGCTTATGCAAGACAGTATTATAATGATGGAATTATGTCTTATAATCAATCAAGGTTAACAATTCCAGGAAAATGGTTTGCTTCAATGTATGGTTTTGGAGATAAAAAATATCTTGAAATCAAAGAAGTTGAAAGATCTGCTCCTAAATTAAAGTTTGATTAGAAATTCTTCAAAACTTAAAATATTATCATTATTCCTTTTGCTTTTCCAGTCTAAACTTTGCAAATCAATTTTTTCTTCCCTGGTTAGCTCTAAAAGTGTCTCCATAATTCGTTCACTTTCTTTATTGGATTTTTTTGCAAATTCGAAACATTCTCCGTAAACTTCTTTCAAATAATTTTCAATTTCAGATGGGCTTTTTGTTTCATTTCCTATGAAATTTGAAAGTTTTTTCTTGCAGTCGAATGAAAAGCATTCCATAAATTCCGGAACACCAATGCTTTTATTAAATTTAAAACTCGTAGTTGAAAAAATAGGAAACGATCTACAGATTAAAAACCTCTCGTTGTAAATTTGGCATTTATCGTCTTTTAAAAAAATGCAGGGTTCATTAAATAGGCCATAGAGTACTGCAAATCTCTTGCCGCTTTTTCTGTCTAAAAAAATTTCCGTAGGTCTAATGTCTAATTTTTCTTTTCCCTTATATGATTTTCTTAATTTCTCAACTTCAAAATCAAATAAAGGCAATCCTTTTTCTCCAAACTTTTTGCAACATTTTCCACAGCCATTACAGAAGAATTTTTCCATGATTATTATTCGAGAAAGAAGGTTATATAATTATCTAATTAACAATCCTTAAAAACGCTTAATTCTTAGTTGATTTATGGCAGAACGAATTTCATTTTATGATCAAATAGCAAGGAATAAACGAAACTCTGTTTTTCTAGTAACTCTTGTAGCTGTTATTCTCGTCGCTCTAGTTTACGTAATAGGAAAAGCCTTTACTGGTGCAGATGCATTCGTTTTATTAATTGTAGGAATAATAATTTCTCTCGTTTATTCCTTGGTGGGATATAATTCTTCGGATCAAATAGCGATTGCTTCTGTGGGTGCGATTAAGGCAGATCCAATAAAATATAGGCAATTTTACAATTCTGTTGAGGGTTTGACTTATGCGAGTGGGCTTCCGATGCCAAAATTATATATTATGAGTAATCCCCAGATAAATGCATTTGCTACGGGAAAAGACCCACAGCATGCTGTAATTTGTGTAACAACTGGTGCGCTTGAAAAATTGAATAAACAGGAGCTAGAAGGAGTTTTGGCTCATGAAATTTCCCACATAGCAAATTATGATATTAGATTTATGACGTTAACCGCGGTTTTGGTTGGAATGGTTTCAATTATTTCTCAGTTATTTTTAAGAAGCATGTGGATGCAAAATAGGAATAATGATAATGGAAAGGGCGGTGCAATATTTATCGTAATTGGTTTGGTTCTTGCTATTCTGGCCCCGATTCTAACTGCTTTGGTGCAGTTTGCAATTTCTAGAAAAAGAGAATATTCGGCGGATGCTACGGCTGTAAAATTTATGAGAACTCCCAGTGGATTAATTGGTGCTTTAACAAAAATAAAATCTAATTCAGAAATGAAGGTCGCAGGTTCAATTTCTCCACTATTTATAGCAAAGCCAAATAAAGCAGTAGAACTTTTTTCAACTCATCCACCATTAGAAAAAAGAATTGAAGTTCTTAAAAAAATGTAAGTTTATCACAATAATACTTATAAATCAGATAATGAAATATTTTTTATGGCAATTAAAAAAACACTCGCAACAATTCTTCTTTCGGCAACAGCATCTTTTGGCTCAGCGCAAACAACGAGCGAGGTTTATATAGCTAAGGCAAAAGAATATGAAGCTATTGCTACGGTCTACAAAGAGTCTGCAGAAATAGCAGCTAATGCAGTAATGAAGTTGGAAAATATAGATATTGAACAATCGTTAAAAGAACGTTCTGATAAAACCGAAGCAACTGATACGGAAAAAATAGCCAAATTTCAACGTCAAAAATATATAGATTATCTTGAAGTTTCTTCTAGCTTACTTATAGCTTTAGATTGCTACAAAAAAGCGGGAAGTAGAGAATTAATTGATCGTACGTGGAAAGAGGCAAATACATATTATGGGTTGGCACTTAAAGCATTAAGTTCATCGGAAGAATCTTATTCTTTATCATCAGCCTATTTTGATAAGGTAAAAGATCCCATAAAGGCAATCGAAATGAAAAGAGAGCAGGCCAAAACACTCAAAACACTAACAGAAACACCTAAAGAAATTCCAAAAAGAATAACACTGCCGTTAGAAAGTATAAAATAAAAAATCCGCCTCAAGAAACAAAGACGGACCTGATTATAAAAATTTTAGAAAGCTTTTTTAGCTATTCCACTTGACATTGCCTTTGTTGCATCAGTTTCTGACATTATTTTGCACATTCCGCATCCGCAGTCCTTGCATTTTCCTTTTGCCATGAAACCTCCTCTTGAAGTCTTTGTCATCTCAGCGCCAGTCATTTCTTTCTGTGCCTTACACTTCATACATCTTGCTTCCATTGTTTTACCTCCATGTTTTTAGTTATATATTGTGAATCTCTTTTTTAGTTCCACAAGCCATACATTTCAAAAAAGTTTTTGTGCCTTCTGTGATAATTTCCGTGTCCGGTTTTCCACAATTTCCACATTTTACGAATTTTTCAGCATATTTTTCAACCTTTTCGTTAACCTGAGAAGAAACAAGTTTTCTTGTTAAAATTAGTCTGTCTCCTTCGATTATGCCAGGGGAAGCCAATTCTTTAAATAAAAATCTTGAAACATGCTCCGGGCTTCTTCGTAGACAGGTGCAAATTTGAGTAAAATTAGTTACGACAGTTTTTGTGCCTTCATGCATTCCTTCAACCTTCTTGACTTCAAATCTATCGCAGAATTCCGTCGGCTTTATATTCTGATAAGCCTCACCAAGTAACTTTTCATAATCATCAACCATAATCAATCCAAAATCTTTGCCTTTTTAAGGATTGTTATGAGGAAAAATGATTTCAGACGTATCTAAAAAATTTTCTTTTCTGACAAAGTGCGCTCACCGCAATCTTTATAAATCCCTTAAACTAGACAATATTATAAATTCTAGAGGTTTTACTTCTAAATATAAAATGGACGAAGATTTAAAGAAAAATATTATGCATTCAGGAACAAGCTTAGTGGGAATAGTGTGTAAAGACGGCGTAGTTATGGCTGGAGACAAGAAAACAACTTTAGGCGGACAGATAGTTGCTGATAAAAATACATTAAAGGTGGTTCCTATTACAAATTACGTTTTAGTTTCAGGTACTGGAGTTGCATCAGACATTGAAATGCTTAGAAAAATTATTGCAGCTCAACTAAAGCTAAAAGAATTAAAGGACAAAAAAAGACCTTCAGTAAAAGAAGCAGCAAATCTTATAGCATCATTTTCATATAATAATATAAGACAACCTTCAATGATACCATTTATGGCAGGAACAATGGTTGGCGGATATAATGAAAACGGAACAGCAGAAATTTATTCAGTAGGTCCAGATGGTAGTATAAAAACAGTTACCGATTACGATGCTAATTTTTCTTCAGGAATGCCATATATTTTGGGATTTTTGGAAAGACAGTTTAAAAAAGATATGACTGTTGCGGAAGGAGTTAAGCTTGCTGTTGAGGCAATTAAGGCATCTTCAGAAAGAGATACGGCATCAGGCTACGGTGTAGACGTTTTTACAATTACAAAAGATGGAATCAAGCAAGTTTCAAACTTAAAAGCAGAATCTGTTTATACCGAGCAGTAAATATACTTTTAGAAGACAAATTATAGGAAGAACAAATAACTCTTAAGTTGATAGAGATCACATTCAAAAACATGACAGACATTTTAGAAACAATAAAAACAGAACTCCCTAAGGGGGCAATAAGTTCAATGAACTTTGAAGGCGCAAACATAGTTGTATACTCAAAAGATAAAAAGTTTTTGGCTTCAGGTGACGATGAAATTAAGGCAGTTGTAAATAAAATTAAGAAAAGAGTTGAGTTGAGGGCAGAGCCAGATATTTTAATGTCGAAGGAAAAAACAGAGGAAGAAATAAGAAGAATTATTCCAGTTGATGCAGAAATTACTCAAATTTTATTTGACGAACCGCGAAGCGTTGTGGTTATTGAATCTAAAAAACCAGGATTGGTAATTGGAAAGTCTGGAAGTCTATTGAAAGACGTTAAGGCAGCAACGCATTGGTCTCCGATTGTTCAGAGAAGTCCAGCAATTCATTCAAAGATTACAGAAAATATTCGTTCGGTTTTATATTTAAATAACAATCAAAGAAAAAAGTTTCTTAATGAAGTTGGTAAGAAAATTTATAGAGAATGGGATCCGACAAAAATGGATGAGTGGGTTAGAATTTCTATTTTGGGGTCGGGAAGACACGTGGGAAGAAGTTGTTTTCTTTTACAAACCCCACAGACGAGAATCTTAATTGATGTAGGAATAGATGTTTCTGCTCAGGGCCAGGATAAATATCCGCATTTCGAAGCGCCAGAATTTGATATTAATGCAATTGATGCGGTTGTGATTTCTCATGCTCACTTAGATCACTCTGGGTTGCTTCCTTATTTATATAAAATTGGTTATCAGGGCCCAGTTTACATGACAACACCAACTAGAGATGTTTCTGCTTTACTTGCTTTAGATTTAATTGGAGTTGCGTATAAACAAGCTTCAGCCCCTCTGTTTTCATCTTCGGATGTGGCTGAAATGGTAAAACATTCTATTTGTTTAGATTATAATGAAGTTACGGATATTACAAATGATGTTAGAATTACAATGTACAACGCAGGTCATGCATTAGGAAGCGCAATGATTCATTTTAATATTGGAAATGGTTTGCATAATTTTTTATATACTGGAGATAGTAAGTATGGAAAATCTAGATTGCTTGAACCGGCAGTAACATATTTCCCAAGATTAGAAACAATGCAATTGGAATCAACTTATGGTGGAAAAGAAAATACTCAACCAAGTAAAAAAGAAGGCGAAGAAGAATTAATTGAATATATAAATAAAATTATAACGCGAGGTGGAAAGGTTTTAATTCCAGAGTTGGGTTTAGGTAGAGCACAGGAAACAATGTTAATTTTAGAAGATGCTATTAGAAATAAATTAATTCCGGAAGTTCCGATTTACATAGACGGTATGATTTGGCATATTAATGCGATTCACACGGCTTATCCGGATTTTCTTTCAAGAAATGTTCGTTCTTTAGTTTTTCAGGATAATAATCCATTTGTTGCTCCATGTTTTAAGCAAGTTGGATCTTCTCAGGAAAGAAAATTAGTACTTGAAGGCGGACCATGTGTTGTTCTTGCAACTTCAGGTATGCTTATGGGAGGAGCTTCTGTTGAATATTTTAGAAACTTCGCAGACAATGAAAAGAACGGAATTTGTTTTGTTTGTTATCAGGGAACTGGTTCTTTAGGGAGACAGGTCCAGGAAGGTATGGCTGAAGCAACTTTCCAAGTAGAGGGAAAAGAAGAAAGATGTCCTATAAAAATTGAGGTAAAAACAATTGAGGGATTTTCTGCCCATTCGTCTAGAAATGAATTATTAGCTTTTGTGAATAACGTTTCTCCGATGCCAAAGAAAATTATAATTAATCATGGCGAAGTTTCTAGAGCATTAGACTTGGCGTCAACAATTTACAAAATGCAAAAAGTAGAAACTGTTGTTCCAAAAAATCTAGAAGCGATTAGATTGAGATAAAGATTTAAACCTATATCTATTTAGTTTTTTATGGCAAATATTAAAGCAGTCGTGTTTGATTTGTACGGAACTTTAATTCACATAACTAACGAGATAAGGCCCTATTCTCAATTATTTTCTAGAATGAGTATTGAAAATTCCGAAGAGTCTAAGCAAGCACGAAGGATTGCTATGACCGAAAGTTTTGATAGCCTTTCAGCTTATGTGAAAAAAATAAAACCCGAATCAAAAATTGATTTGTCTTTATATGAAAGAGAAATAGGAAAAGAGAAATCATCGGTGAGAATTTTTTCGGAAACAAAAAAAGTTCTAAGAGAATTAAGAAAAAGAGAAATTAAGGTCGGGTTAATTTCTAATCTGGCTTCTCCGTACAAATCTCCTTTTTATGAGTTCGGGCTTGAAAAATATTTTAATGAGGTTATATTTTCTTGTGATGTGGGGTTTAGAAAACCAGAAAAAGAAATTTATCAAATAATGATTGAAAGACTGGGAGTTAATTCTAAAGAGATTCTTATGACTGGTGACAAAGTTTTTGCTGATGTTGATGGTCCCAAATCAGTTAGAATGAATGCAGTTCATCTCGATAGAAAGAATAATTCAATAGATAGCATTGCTTCACTAGAAGGAATTTTTAATTATTTATAATTTAATCAAAGTAACTTTTTATCCCGTTTTCTCTTTTTCCCGCAACATAAATTCTTTGTCTTGTTTCGTCAACGGATAAAAATGGAAGGCTATTAACGCTTTGAACACTTTTTACAATTTTTTGATGATTAATTGTCCAGATTTTTTTATTTGCTTTAAATAAATTTTCCGCTTCTCCAAAAACACCAGCGCCAAATTTCCCATCAATAAATGGTAAAAAAATTCCCCCATTCATTTGTGGTAAAACTTCTTGAAAATAATAATCCATTCCCCTTCCTGTTTTTGCAGTCCATTTTTTATAACCATCTTGGTGTTTTTGCTGATTTGGATTTTCTATTTCCCATTCTGGAAATGCTAAGCCAATTGTTTTTATCAGTTGATTTTCAAGCGGTGCATTATAAACATTTACAGGATGTCCGAAATATAATTTTTTCATAAAATATAGGGTTAATTTTTATTTAAAAGGATTGTTGTGATATGTTTTCAAATGGTTTAAATAGAGGTAATTGTGGATAATATTATGAAGCACAAGCTTACAATAACAATTATTATTCTTAGTATGTTTTTATTGACGCAATTTATTGGACTTTATGTTGCACACAGTGCACATCTTCCATTATATCTTGCTCCACAAATTAGTCAAGAAACTTATCAAAGTCCGCAATATTATTTCTATCAGATAGTTTCTTCATTTATTTTTGCGTTTCTTATTTTTGTTTTGATTACAAAATATAAATTAAAATTATTTATGAGGCTTTGGTTTTTTATAGTTGTGTCAATAGCTCTTTCGATTTCCATTTCAACAATTTTATTTAATTTTTTCGGAATTTCTCAATATTGGATTGCTTTAATATTTGCAATCTTGCTTGGTGCGTTGAAACTTTTTAGACCATCAATGATTATTCATAATGGAACAGAACTTTTAATTTATCCAGGAATAGCGGCAATTTTTGTTCCCTTATTGAGTCCTATTTTTATAATTATACTTTTGGTTTTAGTTTCAATTTATGATGTTTGGGCTGTTTGGAAGTCGGGAATAATGCAAAAAATGGCTAAATTTCAAATGACAGAATTGAAGATTTTTGGAGGATTTTTGATTCCATATTTAACAAAAAATATAAGACAAAAAATAGCTAATGCAAAAACTACAAAAGCTAAGAAGGGATTGAAGATTCCAATTGCAATTCTCGGTGGGGGAGATATTTTCTTTCCAATTTTTACCTCTGGTGTTTTTTATAATGCTTTTGGATTAAATTCAGCGCTTGCCGTAATATTTGGATCTTTTGCCGGGTTGACATATTTGATGTTTACTTCTGAAAAGAAACCTTATCCAGCAATGCCCTATATAACTGTTGGAATATTTTTAGGATTGGCCGTATGGTACGGAATTAGAATGATTATCTAGTTTTTTTCTCATCTGGTTTTTCTGCTTCTTCTTGTCCGAAACCTATGTAATTTCTGCTGTTGGTCATGTCTATGACTGATTGCATATATCCATTTGGTTTAGGAATTATGACATATTTCCTGTCACCCATAAAGTGAGCTAATGATATTGTGAGGGGCATTTCTCGTTCTATTGCCGCTTTCTTTTTATCTGGAGACCATTGAATATGTGGAAGGAGATATACTTCTCCTTGTTCATAGCTTGAGCTATTTACGATGCCAAGGAACTCTCCGGAGTCGCACATAATAACAACTTCTTGACCCATATTCATCTCTAGAGATGTTTTTCCAAGGAATTGTTTTCTAGTTACCATGATAAAATCATATCTTTCCTGTTTTTAAATTTTTCATTTTCCTATAGTTGTCACTTATGAAAGACAACATTATCGAAACATTTATAAAGGCTTTTGTCTAAATTGAGTAGTAATAAAATGGTAACTATGGACACAAAATTGCAAAGAAGATTTGATGCAGTTAAGAGATATCATTTTTTTTTACAGAGAAGACGTCATATGCTTGAAGAATCATTAGCAGAAGAATCTTTTAAAACAGAAGCTCGTGACGATGTTGGGGTAAATTCCACATATGGACCCGTAACAATTGGTGCTGCATATAAAGAATTAGACAGAATGGGCGCATACGCTCAAGGAGAATAATAATCACAATGATAAACAAACCAGAATTAGTAAAAAAAATTAAAGGATACTTTGACCTAAATATATATGAAACAAAAGTTTGGTTAGCATTACTTTCTAGAGGTGTTTCATCTGCTGGAGAAATCGCAGAATTTTCTGGAGTTCCTCGTTCAAGAACTTACGATGTTTTAGAATCTTTAGAAAAACGTGGATTTGCTATCGAGAAATTAGGTAAACCAGTAAAATATTTGGCAGTTAAGCCTTCTTTAGTGATTGAAAAATTAAAAAATAACACAATGACTTATGCTGAAGAAAAAGTTGATGTTCTTTCAAAATTAAAAGATACAAAAGAATACGAAGAATTAAACACTTTGCATACAACTGGGATTGAGCCAGTTAAAAATAGTGAAGTTTCTTCTTCTATAAAGGGAAGATCAAATCTTTATTCTCAAATAAGAGATACAATGGAAAGTGCGGATATTTCTATTTATCTTGCAACTTCGTCTTATGAACTTAATACTAAGCAAAAAATGTTTTCAGAAATTTTTGATAAATTAAGGAAAAGAAATGTTGATGTAAAGGTAATTGTTTCTGATGATGAAATAGAAGCAAAAAAACTTTCTAAGAAATTTGGCGTTACAATAAAATCAAAAAGTATTAGTGCGAGATTTTTACTTGCTGATAGAAAGGAATTAATTTTCACACTTAAACCAACAAATGTTCATGAAGATTATGACTATGGTTTTTGGATAAATTCAGAGTATTTTACAAATTCTTTGGCTTATATGTTTGAATTAGCCTGGAAAGATTAGGAAAATAAAATGGCAGACAAAAACGATTCTCATTTTGATGAAGATTCGGATTTTGATAAAAATCAACCTACATTTTTAGATTATATGATTTCTGGTTCTGTTGGAGTTCTTGCTATTGCAACAGTGGCTGCAGTTTATTTTGGTAATGGATCCATGAAGGTAGAAAATAAAAACATTCAAGAAAAAACTACAAGAGTAATTAAATATGAACCGGCTGTAATAAAAATAAGAGCTCCGGTAATAATGCCAAAAAGAGATATATACCTTCAGGAACTTCTAGTTAACACAAGTGCAAGGCCTGAAAATGTAGGAATTAGTTTTGGAAAATTAAATGAAGAAGTGCAAGTAGTTAGTACAAATTTCTTAGATAGTACAAATATAAATTATTCCGTAGATTCTTATACTAATGTAACAGAAACAGCATCGAAAATAAATTCAGGATTGGAAAAGATAGTACTTTAAAAAATGACAAATACATTAATAATACCAGTAGGGGATTTTGAAAGAAAAGTAAAAGCTGGAGAAATAGAAAAAATCGCAACAGAAATAATGCCCAAAAGAATTCCACTGGGTGATGGAAAATGTATGAATCAATGGCTTACTATGCAAATAATGGTTCATGGTGCCAATATAATTGGGTACAATGAGGGCGTTAGTGGCTCAGAATTAGTGAGAGAATTTTATATTGGCAGAACAGCTTCATTTGCAGCAACTTTAAAAGAATATCAATAAGTAACTACAAAACTTTAAACTTAATAGTAAATCTAAATTTATTAACTCCAATATCCCCGCATCTTCTAGTCTCAAACTTAGAAACCTTACATTTAGACAAGACAATATCTTTTCTCATCGCTTCAATAACTTCTTTTTCTTCTCCAAATCCGTGATAATAGAATATTGTTCCTTTTTTAGAAACCTTCATGGCCTCAACTAAAAAAGTTTCTTCTAGGTTTGGTCTAGGCATTAAGATAAAATTGAAAGTTTGTTTTTTCTTTGCTAAATTTGTGCATAATTTTTTAGAATCACCAGACTCAATTTTAACATAATCATATAATTTATTTATTCTGACATTTTTTTCTGCATATTCAGATGCTTTTTCATTTAGTTCAGAAGAAATAATTTCTGCATTGATTTTGTTTTGCTTTAGTATACTGGCAAGTACGATGGAAAAAGGTCCAACTCCTGCGAACATAACAAGACATTTAGTATTATTGATTTTGTTTTTATTAATTTCTCTTAAAACATCTTCGGCTACTAGTTTTCTATCATAACTCAATCTGGGTGAAAAATATGTTTCATCTACATTCATGAAAAATTGGCAATTATTCTCCTTGTGTGTAGTTTCTTTTCTATTCTCTCCCGAAAGCCATTTTGTTTCTTGTTTCCTTAAAACTCCAGAAAATTTTCCAGTTTTTTCAAGAATAACTTTTAGGTGTAAATTTTTTTTCAAAAGTCTCGAGGCATAAAATTTCTTATAAATCCAGGGAACCCATCTAGAAAACTTCAAAATAGCAATGTCTCCAATAACGTCTAAGGGTATTCTCATAAAATAAATAGTAAAGTAATCCTTAAAAACCCTATCATCTAATTGTAGATATGAATACTTTAATTGCTATCATTCTTAGTACGTTTTTAATTAGCTTAATTTCGCTTGTTGGGGTTTTTACAATCGCTATGAAAAAAGAAACCTTACATGGTATTGTAAATTATTTAGTTGCATTTTCGATTGGCGGATTAATTGCTGGCGCATTTTTTAATTTAATTCCAGAAGCAGAGCTTAAGCTAAGTTCTGAAACAACCTTTATTTTTGTGAGTTTGGGTTTATTGATTTTCTTTTTGATCGAGAAGGTTCTTCACTGGAGACATTGTCATGACGAGACGTGTAAGGTTCATTCGTTTGCATATACAAGCTTGGTCGGAGATGCAATCCATAATTTTTTAGATGGAATCGTAATTGCTGCTGCATTTTTAGTAAATATCGGAGTTGGAATAACGACATCTTTGGCAATTATATTTCATGAAATTCCACAAGAGTTGGGAGATTTTGGCGTTTTAATTAGGGCAGGATTAACAAAACAAAAGGCAATTTTGTACAATCTTCTAACTGCATTAACCTGTATGGTTGGAGGAATTATTGGTTTTGTGTTCCTCAAGTCTATAGAGTTTGTAATACCTTATACAATTGCAATTACAGCTGGCGGGTTCATATATATTGCCGTATCTGATTTGATTCCAGAAATAAGAAGCGAACTAAGTTTGAGAAAATCTTTAATAAATATTTTAATTATTGCTGTAGCTATAACTGCAATGGTTTTAATTGGTAAATTGGAATGAGAAATGCATTGAACAAATCAATTCAATCACTTTTTCTAAATAAATTAGAAAGTTTTGTTAAAAAATGAAAGAATTTAGTATAGATGAGACTAGAGATGTGGCAAAAACGTTAAATATTAATTTTGAATCTGCTGCATTTGATTTAGAAGAATTTCAAAATGGCCTGAATGTAGAGTTGGAACATGGAACTATTGACTCGGAAACTAATATTACAAATGACGATCCAATTCTTACAGGAAAAATTGTCCTTGCACATTTAAATGAAATCCCAGATTATTATTTCAGGCTTTCAGAAATGGAAGCAGAAGCCGAAAAATTTTGGGAACAGCAGGAAACTGGACAATTCGAAGAGTGATTTGTCTTCACCCTTTCCAAAACTATTTAAACAAAAAATAACTAACAAAAACATGAATCCAAAAATAAGAGTGATATCAGACATCTTACTAACTATTTCATTTCTAGCTTCAGCTATTTCCGGACTTTTGCTTAAATACTATTTTATTAGCGGACCAGCCGGAAGAGAAATGACTTTTCTAGCATTATTACGACACGATTGGAGCACAATCCACTCTGTTTCAAGCATAATATTTATAATTCTAGTTGCTGTTCATTTTATAGCATATTGGAATGTAATTAAATGTGCACCAAAAGTACTAAAACAAAAAAATGACAAATAATCTTGAAATTTACAAATGTTCAATTTGTGGAAATATTGTAGAAATTTTAGATGCAAAAGGCGGAACACTTGTTTGCTGTGGTCAGCCAATGAATATTCAAAAAGAAAATTCAAACGACAAGGCTTCTGTTGAAAAGCATGTTCCGGTTATTGAGAAGACAAAAAACGGTTATAAAGTTAAAATCGGAAGCGTAGAACATCCAATGCTACCAGAACATTATATTCAATTTATTGAACTTGTTGCAGATAAAAAATCTTATATTAAGTTTTTGGAGCCTGGTCAAAAACCAGAGGCAGAATTTTGTATTTCAGCAGAAAAGGTTATAGTAAGAGAATTTTGTAATTTGCATGGCCTATGGAAATCTAATTAAATAAATATTTCTAGATATTTTTATGGAAAAACAACTAATTCAAAAAATTGAAGAACTAAAAAATAGTAAGATTAAAGAAATCGTAGATATGCGAATGAAAGAATTTGAAGAAGCTGGCAAATCTAAACAAGATAAGGTTTTTTCTGAATTATGCTTTTGTTTATTAACTGCAAATTTTCAGGCTGAAAAATGTATTCAAATTCAAAATGATATGTCTAGGGGCTTTGAAATAATGCCACAGGAAGAACTTGCAAGGGAGTTGAAAAAAGTTGGACATAGATTTTGGCCGCAAAGGGCTGAAAGGATTGTTGAAGCGCGAGAATGCAAGACGGAACTTTGTAAAATAATATTTAAAAAATCTGGAGAAGACATGAGAGATTGGTTGGTTGAAAATGTTAAGGGGCTTGGAATGAAGGAATCAAGTCATTTTTTGAGAAATATTGGTTATAAAGATTTGGCAATAATTGATTTTCATATAGTTGATTTATTGGAAAGAGAGGGTTTGGTGGAAAGACCGAATACGCTAACAAAGAATAAGTATGTTGAAATAGAAAAAATATTAGAAAATTTTGGAAAAAAAGTTAATCTCAATCTAGCAGAACTTGATCTTTATTTGTGGTATATTGAAACCGGAAAAATATTAAAGTAAGCCGAGGTCTAGATATCTAGCGAGACAATTTCTTGCTTCAAATAAATTGGTAAGTTTTTTTCTAAGAAGTAGTGGATTTAATGGAATATCAACCGCTAGCACATTGTCTTTACTATTTTTTAATAAATAGCAATGAGCCTCATTATCTTTTATATGTAGATTGTTAATTATTTTGGGTTCAATAAAGACTTCTTTTTCTTTTTGGACATTTCTCAAAAAAACCTTTTCTCTAGCGCCAACAAAATCATCAATTGAAACGCTCATTTCATCTTTTAAATCGTACTGAGCATGACATGAAACAATCTCGGCAGTTTTCAATTGCATATCATCTTTAGATTCTACGATTGGAACCATTACAGAGCCTAGATTATATTTGCTCCAATCGCTTACCCAGATAGAGGGTTTGCATTTTATTCCAGCAATAATAACATTTCGCTCGGATTTATATTTTTTGTTCAACTCTTTTTGCTTTAGGTCTCTTAGGTGAGTTAATTCATTAATATCTTTAGGGGTTGTTAATCGAGGTTCGTTTTCAAGTCTAAAATGACTATGTTGTGCTTCTCCAAGTTTCAATTCAACATAAATGATAATTGGAACAACTGATGGCCCAAGTCGATAGGTTTTGTCATACTGTCTTAGATGGCCACTATTAGTTCCAAAACGATTATATGGTAAATTGATTGTTGTTATTAGGGGCTCAGTTGAATTCGTGGGTAAAAAATCAGACATTAATTTCTCTAGATCTTGGCTTTTCATGTTTTTTAGATAAGAGCTGGATTAATAAATATTATTGTGTTGTAGAATAGCTGCTTTTTTAGAATCTTGAGCGAAGGCTAATTTATAATTATTGGAGTAGTATAAATACTTAAAAACCCACAATTCTTGGTTATTTTGTAAGTTATGTCATATAAATTTCTAGAACATACCGCAGATGTTAAGTTTGTGGCAGAAGGAAATTCCATTGAAGATGCTTTTGTAGCCTCTGCGTTAGCGCTTAAAGACTCTATTTGTGGAGATATAACTGTTCTTGAGCAGGAAACAAAAGATTTGGAGATTAGTGGAAATAATTTGGAGAATTTACTTTATAAGTTTCTGGAGGAATTTATTTTTTTACTTGATTCGGAGGATTTTTTACTTTCAAAAATTAAAGAAATAAAGATAGATGAAGAGAAGTTTATAGCTAATATTAAGATTAGTGGTGATAAGGCAGAAAATTATAAATTTACAAATGATGTTAAAGCAGTTACTTATAATGAAATGTTTATTAGATTTGACGAGCAAAAAAAAGTCTGGCAAACTCAAGTTGTGTTGGATGTGTAAAGCTTAAGCCTTAAATATATTGAAATTCTATAATTATTATGCAAACAAAACAAATCTCAGATATTGAAATAGAAATTCCCAAAGAAGGGGGAATGTTAGTTCCTGCTAGAATATTTGCAAGTAAAAAGTTATTTGAAAAATTAAGAGATGATAAAACACTTGATCAAATAAAAAACGTGGCTATGTTGCCCGGTATTATAGGTAAAGCGCTTGCAATGCCCGATGCACACCAGGGTTATGGTTTTCCAATCGGCGGAGTTGCGGCTTTTGATTTGGACAATGGAGTTATTTCTCCGGGCGGAGTTGGTTATGATATTAATTGTTCAGTAAGACTACTAAAAACAAATCTAGAACTAGAAGATGTTGAGAAAATGAAAAAACAGATTATTAAATCTCTTTTTAAGGATGTTCCGTCTGGAGTTGGAGAAAAAGGAAAAATAAAACTTTCAGCTCAAGAATTAGATGATGTTTTATCAAAAGGAATAGGTTGGTGTTTAGAAAAAGGCTATGCGACAAAAAAGGATGCAGAATTTACAGAAGATTCTGGTTGTTTACCAAATGCAAATCCTAAAGATGTTTCTCAAAGAGCAAAATCCAGAGGGTTGCCTCAGCTTGGTTCTTTGGGTGCAGGAAATCATTTTTTAGAATTACAGGTTGTTGATGAAATTCTAAATAAAGAAATCGCAAAAGAATTTGGTTTGGAAAAGGGAATGATAACAATCATGGTTCACTGCGGCTCAAGAGGACTAGGTCATCAAGTTGCCTCGGATTATATTCAACTTATGGAAAAAGAATATGGTTACCCAAAACAAGATAGAGAATTGGTTAATGCTCCAATTAAATCAGATTTAGGAAAAAAATATTTATCGGCAATGGCCTGCGCTGCAAATTTTGGTTTCGCTAACAAACAACTTATCACACATTGGATTAGAGAAACAATGACAAAAATGTTTCCAAAATTCAAAGCAGAAGTGATCTATGATGTTTGTCATAATATCGCAAAAATCGAGGAACATAAAGTTGATGGAAAAAAGAAAAAGATTTTAATTATGAGAAAAGGTGCAACGCGTGCATTTGGTCCAGGCAGAAAAGAACTTCCAAAAAAATATCAAGTGACAGGTCAGCCAGTAATTATTCCAGGAAGTATGGGCACAGCTTCGTATGTTTTAGTTGGGACGAATGAATCAGAGGAATTTTCTTTCTCTAGCACAGCTCACGGCGCAGGAAGGGTTTCAAGTAGAACTTTCGCAAATAAAAATCTAAATGCAGAAATAATTGAAAAAGAACTTAATGCGAAAGGAATTGAATTAATTTCAGGAAGTAAAAAGGGAATCGTCGAAGAAGCTCCGCAGGTTTACAAAGATATTGATGAAGTTGTTTCTGTTTCTGACAAGGCAGGTTTAGCTAAACTAGTTGCAAAATTAAAACCACTTGCGGTGATGAAGGGATAATGGACACTGATCAAATTAAATCAAAAATAAAGGATGTTGTAGAACAAGCAACTCTTCTTAAGAATAAATACATTACGGAAACTTCTCCAGTAAATTATGTATGTATATTTTCTCAAAATCATAATGAATATAATGAATTAATTAATGCTTCAAAAAAAATTGGAAAAATAATTAAAAAGACGCAAACTGGTCCAATTTTTAAAATTAAACCAATGCAAACAATTTCTGGAAAATTACAACTTTTAAAAATAAAACTTCCTGATAAGACAAGAAACGAATTAGGAGATGTTGATTTTACAATTATAGAATTTTATAAAGATTTTAAGGAAAAATATTTAAAATTGCCTCAATTCAAATTAATTAGAAAAGAAAAATATCAAATGGTTGAATTAATTGATTCAGACTTTAAAGCTCACGCTTACTTTTCAAATCCTCCTTTGGATCAAGAGTTGGGCATTGTTAAATGGTAGCTCTTAATCTATTCTCAAGCTGACTGATTGTTCTTATTTTATCAGTAAGTAAATCTCTTGCTTTTTTCAAACCATTGACACTGCACGGAATTCCTCTAACTATTGCTTCATCTTTTAGGTCTAGTACTGCGGATAAACATTCTGGTTCTTGATAGTCGTAATGAGGTCTAACTACTCCATCCTCGCCTAACACGCCTACCACAAATCTATCCGTATTCGTAATTTCGTAAGATTTTCCATATACGGAATATCCCGCTTGCCCAAGTAAGTTAATTGTTTCTTCTCTTGTTTTAATCATTTTATTTTTCCTCCTAGTTTAGTTTAATTTTAAATCTTTAAAATTAGAAATCAAGCATCATGCCAAGTTATAGAATATGTTCTGTAAACCTAGCGACTTAGCTAGATTTACTAATAATAAAAGAAAAATGCAAAGCTAGCGAAATTCATATTTTGAACTGCACCATTATCTTGCATAACAAGTAGAGAAGAAAGGGGTTTTTAAAAGTTGTGATTTGAATTTTAAATATGCTTATTTCTATATAAATATTTATTAATGGCATTAGGATTTTAATTAAATGAGTGGATCGATTGAATTGTTTCTGGGAACGATGTTCTCGGGAAAAACAAAAAGAGCGATGCAGGAAATTAGCAAATCTATTTCAGGAAATAATTATATTCTTTTTCAATCTTCGTGGAATAAGAGGGATGGAAATGTTTGGAAATCTCGAGGATTGGATTATGTTTTGCCCGCGACAGTAATAGATATTAATAGTTCTGATTTTTTAGAGAGAATGGATGGTTTAGTTGTGGATAAGGAATTTGTAGGAATAGACGAACCTTTCTCTTTTGTTTATTCTCCTAATTTGAATTATGAAAAAGACGCTCCTGTTTATGCAAAAAAATTAGCAGAATTGGTTATTGATTGGAAATGTAAAAATAAAAAAATTTTTATTCCGTCTGTTCATGCATTTTTTAATAAAAAACCTGTTCATTTTATTTCAGAAATATATGGGCATGTGGATAAGGCAGAATTTTGTGTTGAATCAACTTGTGTTAAATGTAATCGTCCTGCGAGTTTGACCCAGAGAACGTTTAATGGAATCCCCTCGGAATATAATGAACCATTGTTGGTTTTGGATGGGGAGAAAAATTGGGATTATTTCCCAGTTTGTTCTGATCATTTTATAGGTTGATTTTTTATAGATTATAAAATATTATATTTGAAAATTAATTTATTTATATTTGCATTAAATGAAGTATCGACGAGGTTGACACATTTCGTTATTATATAATAGCGAAACATTTAAAAAGCAACTTTTTTTAATGATTTTATCTAAAACTACTAATGACAAGTATGCACGTTCTCCAACCCAAACACTCAAAATTAAAACAAGAGGAAGTTTCTAAATTACTTGTAAAGTATAATATTTCTTTGGCGCAATTACCTAAGGTTTCAAAAGAAGATCCATCTGTTTTTGATTTAAATGTGAGTGCTGGTGATGTGGTAAAAATTGAAAGAAAACTAGAAGAGGGGAGCGAAGAATATTTTCGAGTTGTTGTTTAAATATGGTTGATAAAAAAATAGTTACTGTCGATAAAAAGCATGTTCTTGTAAAAGAATTTTTAAAGAATCACTCTATTGTTGAGTCAAATATTACTTCTTTTAACGATTTTATTGAAATTAGAATGCAAGAAATTATCAATGAGTTGAATGAAAGTATGCCCAAAGAAGATTTTGAAATTAAAATGGGTAGAATTAGTGTTGGTAAGCCAGATATTGTTGAGTCTGACGGTTCCGTAAAATCAATTTCACCTGCTGAAGCGAGACTTAGAAATTTAACATATTCTGCTCCTATTAGGATTGAATTAACAATAAGATTTGAAGGACAGGTGGAAACAGCTGAAGTTCAATTGGGTAGAATTCCAATTATCGTAAAAAGTAAGGCTTGTAATTTATATGGATTAAGCAGAGAAGAACTTATTGGAAAATATGTAGATCCAAACGATTCCGGTGGTTATTTTATTATTAATGGAAATGAAAGAGTTTTAGTTATGGCTGAAGATTTGGCTTCTAATCAAGCTTTTATGGAAAATCAAAAGGTTAAGGGTTTCGTGTTAAGATTATTTTCTCAAAGAGGAGCTTATAAGATTCCAGTTTCGATTAATGAAAATAAAGAAGGTATTTTAGAAATTTCTTTTTCAAGATTTAGAAAAATTCCAGTCGTTCTTTTATTAAAAGCATTGGGAATGGTTTCGGAAGCTGAAATGTCTAAGATGATTGGAAGACAAACAGATGGTTTGCTTGTTAATCTTTATGAATATGCTACCGTTGCTGATTCTGAAGATGCTTTAATGAAAATTGCAGAACTTACTTCGTTGCAAGGAACAAAGAAGGAATTATTAGATAGAACAAAACAAAGAATTGACTCTTATTTATTGCCTCATGTGGGACTTGATAAAAATTCTAGAATTGAAAAAGCAAAGACATTATGTAAAATGGTTAAGCAATTTTATACTGGGAAAGATAATCCTGAAGATGCTTTGTCAGATAAAGATCATTATGCAAATAAGAGAATTAGATTATCCGGAGATTTATTGGCTGACTTATTTAGAGTTAATTTAAATATATTATTAAGAGAAGTTCAACATTCCTTACAAAAAACTGTGAAGAGAAGAAAATTTTACTCTATTAAAACAATTGCTAAATCAACATTATTTTCACACAGGATTGAATCTGCTATCGCTACGGGTTCATGGATTGGCGAAAGAACTGGCGTAACGCAAAATATGAAGAAGGATAATTTTTTATCTATATTATCACAATTACAGAAAGTAGTTTCTACATTACCAGGAGAGCAGGAAAATTTTGCAGCAAGAACAGTTCATCCAACACATTATGGAAGATTCTGTCCTGTTGAAACACCCGAGGGAACTGAAATTGGTTTAAGAAAAAATTTGGCTATGCTTGCTAGGGTTTCAACACGTTCTTTGGTTCCTGAAGAAAAGATATCAAAGGTATTGATTGAAGTTGGATTAAGTAAAGAGGGAAATGAAGAAGTTGATGTTTTCTTAAATGGAAAATTCGTCGGAGTTGTAAAGAATGGAAAGGAATTTGCATTAGGCGTTAAAGAAAAAAGAAGGGCTGGTGGATTACCAATTGAAATGAGTGTTAGGTATGATTCTTTCTTGAATAATGTTTTATTGTCTACAGAAGTTGGAAGAGTTTTAAGACCTTTAATTATTGTTAAAAATGGCGTTGCAAAATTAACTGAAGAGCATTTGAAATTGGTTGAACAGGGATCTTTGAAATGGGATGGTTTGGTTGAACAGGGAATGATTGAATATTTAGATGCTGCTGAGGAAGATAATTGTTATATTTCTTTGTACAAGGAAGAGATAACTTCTGAACATGATTATTTAGAAGTGGATCCTATTGCGTGTTTAGGAATTGTAACATCTATTGTTCCGTATGCAAATCATGATCAGGCACCGAGATTATTAAGAGGTAGTAAGACTCAAACACAATCATTAGGAATTTATGCTGCAAATTATCATGTAAGAATGGATACTAATGTTTCGGTTTTACATTATCCACAAAAACCACTTGCAAGAAGTTTTATTTATGACACTTTGAATATTTATCCTGCTGGACAAAATGTCGTTGTTGCAGTTATGCCTTACGATGGTTTTAACATTGAAGATGCGGTTGTTTTAAATCAGGGTTCTATTGATAGAGGGTTTGGAAGATCTTCTTATTTTAGACCATACAATGCTGTTGAATTGAATTATGCTGGAAGATTAAAGGACGAAATTTGTGTTCCTGAAAAGGATGTTTCTGGCTATAGAATGGAACAGTCATATAGATTATTGGAAGACGATGGTATTGCTTTCCCTGAAGCTGATATGCATGAAGGTGATGTTATTATCGGAAAAACTTCTCCGCCAAAGTTCTTATCTGAAGCAAGAGAAATTTCTATACAAACTAAGAAAGAAAATTCTACAACAATGAAACAAGAAGAAACTGGAACTGTTGATGGTGTTTTTATGACACTAGATGCTGATGGTAATAAGATTATCCAGGTAAGAATGAGAGACTTGAGAAAACCAGAAGTTGGAGATAAATTCGCTACACCTCACGGACAGAAGGGAGTTATTGGATTTATTGCACCAGAGTTAGATGTACCATTTACTGCTAGAGGAGTTAAGCCAGATTTAATTTTCAATCCACATGGTATTCCATCTCGTATGACTGTTGGTTATTTACTTGAAATGATGGCAGGAAAAGTTGCTGCACTTTCTGGTGTTGTTAGAGATGCTTCTGCATTCGCTGGAGAAGAATTAGATAGTTTAGAAAGTAATCTAAGAAAATTAGGATTTAGATTTGACGGAAAAGAAGTTTTATACCACGGAGTTACTGGACAGAGATTGCCTGTAAAGATTTATGTTGGTAATATGTATTATTTGAAATTAGGAAGAATGGTAAAGAACTTACTTCATGCTAGAGCTTCTGGTAAGATTGCACTTTTAACAAGACAACCAATTGAAGGAAGGGCAAGAGGCGGAGGACTTAGACTTGGAGAGATGGAGCAGCAAGCATTAGTTGCACATGGAGCATCTTTATTACTGAAAGAGAGATATGATTCCGATAAGGTAGTTATACATATTTGTGAAAGATGTGGAGCAATTGCTACTGACGATAAAATCAGAGATAGACAAATCTGTCCACTATGTCAATCTAATAAAGTTGAACCAGTTGAATTATCTTATGCGTTTAAATTATTACTTGAAGAATTACAGGGTATGCATTTATTAACTAAACTTGAATTAAAGAATAAATACGATCAATAAAATGGAAAAAGCAATCAAGAAACAAGTAAAGGCAATAAAGTTTAGTTTGTTCAGTCCAGAGCAGATTAAAAAAATATCTGTTGCTAAAATAGTCACACCAGAATTATACGATGTTGATGGTTATCCAGTAGACGGTGGTTTAATGGATTTAAGACTTGGTGCAATTGATCCAGGAGTTAGATGTAGAACTTGTGGCGGTCATTTGAAGGAATGTTTAGGGCATCCAGGTATGATTGAGTTAGCTAGACCAGTTATTCACATAAAATATATTACAATTATTGATTTGGTAATGAGAAGTACTTGTGAAGCTTGTGGAAAAATTATGTTATCTCATGAAGATGCTCAGAAAGATTTGAAATCAAGAATAAAGAAAGCAAAAGATTCTAAGAAATGTCCTCATTGTGGTATTGTTCAAGAAAGAGTTAAGTTTGAAAAACCTTCCCAATTTCATATTGGAAAAAGAAGAATGTTCCCTTCTGAAATTAGAGAAAGATTAGTTAAGGTTCCAGATGAAGATTTAAAATTATTAGGTATTAATCCAAGAACATTAAGACCCGAATGGGGAATATTAACAGCTCTACTTGTTCCACCTGTCACAGTTAGACCGTCGATAACTTTAGAATCTGGTGAAAGATCTGAGGATGATTTAACACATAAGCTTTCAGATATTATTAGAGCAAATCAGAGACTTTGGGAAAATTTGAACGCAGGTGCGCCTGAAGTTATTATTGAAGATTTATGGGATTTATTGCAATATCATATTACAACATTTTTTGACAATTCGGTTGCTAAGATTCCACCAGCAAGACATAGAAGTGGTCAACCATTGAAGACAATTAACGAAAGAATCAAAGGTAAAGAAGGGCGTATTAGAAAGAACCTAGCTGGTAAGAGAGTTAATTTCTCTGCGAGAACTGTAGTTTCACCAGACCCATATTTGAAATTGAATGAAGTTGGTATTCCATTTGAAGTTGCGAAAGTACTTACTGTTGCTGAAAAAGTTACATCATTAAATATTGGAAGAATGAGAAAACTTGTTTTGGCTGATGGATATCCTGGTGCAAATTATATTATCAGACCTGATGGAAAAAGAAAAAGAATTTCTCCAGAATTGAAAGAAGATTTGTCAAAAGAAATTGAACCTGGCTATACCGTTGAAAGACATTTAGTCGACGGAGATATTGTTTTATTCAACCGACACCCATCACTTCATAGAGCATCTTTGATGGCACATAATGTTAGAGTTTTGCCTTGTAGAACATTTAGAATGCATCCAGCAGTTTGTTTCCCATACAACGCAGATTTTGATGGAGACGAAATGAATATCCATGGTCCGCAGACTGAAGAAGCTAGAGCTGAAGCAGAATGTTTATTGAATGTTCAACAAAATTTAATTTCTCCAAAAAATAATACAAATTTATTTGGTTGCACTGATGACGCTTTAACTGGAAATTATGTTATGGCTGAGCAGGAATTTGATAAAGATGAAGCTATGCAATTGGTTTATTCTTCTGGATTAAAAACATTCAATATGGCAAAGAAAGTTAGCGGAAGAGATTTATTTGAAAATGCTTTACCTGACGAATTAAAAAATTCTAAAATTAAATCTGAAGGATTCATTACTGAAGAAGGCGAAGATGTTAAGAGATTAGATAAGGAAATTGGAAGAAAAAGAACTATTGAAGTTTTGAAGGATGTTTATACTTTGGGAATGACTTTCTTATCCAGAAATGGATTTACTATTTCTATTAGTGATTTGGATGTTTCTGATGAAGTTAAGAAAGAAACTCAAAAGATGATTGAAGCAGCAACGGTAAAAACACAAGAAATTATTGAATCATATTATAATAAAACATTAGAAATATTGCCAGGAAAGACTCCAGAGCAAACTAGGGAAATTAAAATTATGCAGACATTAAATGGAGTTAGAACTGACGTAGGTAAATTTGTCAAGGAGAAATTCCCTAAAGATAATTTAGTTAATAAGATGATTTCGGCTAAGGCAAGAGGTAGTATTTTGAATATTACTCAGATTGCTTGTTCGGTAGGTCAGCAAATTATGAGAGGACAAAGAATTAATTTTGGTTATACAGAAAGATCATTAAGTTGTTTTAAGAAGGGAGATTTAACACCACGAGCTGGCGGATTTATCAAGAGTTCATTTTTGAACGGATTAAGACCAGATGAATTTTTCTTTGGCGCAATGACAGGAAGAGACGCTATGATGGATACTGCTTTGAGAACACCTAAATCCGGTTATTTATATAGAAGATTAGTTTCTGCTTTACAAGATTTTATTGTCGAATATGATGGAACTGTTAGAGATGCTAATGAAGGAATTGTTCAATATGCATTCGGTGGCGATGGATTAGATGTTTCTGCTTTACATTTGAATAAAAAATTGGCTCCCGGAGAAGCTATTGGTATTGTTACTGCTCAGTCATTTGGCGAATCTTCTACACAGATGGTTCTTAGCGTATTCCATTCAGCTGGTGTAGCTGAGATGCAAGTCACGCAAGGCCTTCCAAGATTGATCGAAATTTTAGATGCTAGAAAAAATCCCTCAACACCATCGATGGAAATCTTTTTAGACAAAGAGCATAATAATGAAAAAGATGCGAAAATAATTGCTGAAAAAATCAAGGAAGTTTCCTTGAAAGAAATTATGTCGGAAATTAATGTTGATTTTGGAACAAAGAAATTAGATATTGTGATTAATAAAGATTCTTTAAAGAGCGTTCATATGGGACTTGAGAAAGTTATTGAAATTCTTGATGGAAAGGGATTTAAGATAAAGAAGAAAGGCGATGACTCAATTGTTATTGATTTGAATGAATATGATTTCAAGGGAATCTTTAAATTTAAGCAGAAAATTAAGGAAACAAATATTTCCGGAGTTAAGGGAATCGGAGGAGTTCTGGTTGTAAAGAGAGACGCGAACTTTGTTATTTTAACTGCTGGAACAAACCTGAAAGATATATTGCAATTTAAGGGAGTTAATACTGAAAAAGTTTTGACAAATGATTTACATGAGATTTCATCATTGTTGGGAATTGAAGCTGCGAGACAATCAATTATTAATGAACTTAATAAGGTTTTGACTTCACAGGGGTTAGATATTGATAGAAGACACTTAACACTTGTTGCTGACGCAATGACATCTTCAGGAATTGTTAAGGGAGTTACAAGAGTTGGAATTATCTCTGATAAGAATTCGGTTCTTGCAAGAGCTTCATTCGAAACACCAGTTAAACACTTTGTAAATGCTACAAGAACAGGAAAGAAGGATAAGATGGCTTCGGTTATTGAAAATATTATCTTAAATCAACCAGTTCCAGTTGGAACAGGACTTCCAGGATTACTTGTAAAAGTTACAGGTCCATTAGCTAAGGAAGAAAAAAGTTCTAAAAAGAAGTGATAGAATTTAGATGAAACTTGGAATAATTGATGAGCAACATGAAAGATTTTTTTTAAAAAATATTTTTGAGAAATATAGTAATTCTGGAATTGAATTTGATTATGCAGATAATTTAGGTGTTTTTATTAATCAATTTCGTGGTAAAGTTTATGACGGATTTTTGATTCATCCGGCTAGATTGCAATTTAGAGAATTTATGAAAGGATTTAATGGAAGTTTTCCTGGTGCTAAATTTGCTATTGGAACTTTTGATAGGGGCAGTTCTATTGCAAGGGCAGAGGGTGACGACGGGATTTGTGCTTTTGATTTTGGAGATATCTACGGAATAAAAAAATATTTTGAAAGAAAATAAAAAATAATAAACAGTATCACAATAATATTTAAGAAGTATTTTTGTTTGTTTATTTTGATTAAAAATGTTTGAGAATTTTAAATACAGACGAAAAACTAGGGATTTTTTCAGAGCTCATGAATCAAGAGAAGTTGGTCGTGAAGATTTTTTGAAAATTTTAAAAGGAGAAGTTGTGAATCCCAGGAGATTAGAAAATTCTCTTTCACGTGTAGATTGGACATATTTTGTTGTTGGAGTTGTTAAAAATTCACCGTTAAATTCTTGGGCAGGACAGACAACTGGCCCAAATAATTATGAAATTGTAGAAGAGAATTCAACTTGGTATGGGAGATTTAGTTGTGAAACTAGTTCGCAAATAATCATTCCTTCCGAAAAGCTTAGAATTATTTTTGATCCTAATTCTGATTCTCTGTTGGGTAAAATAGTTTGTTCAAATTATGTTAATCCTCTTTATTTGACTGGCGGATTTTTTCAGACAGATAAGGTGGGTGATAGAATTCTTGTTTCAGATATTAATAAACATGAATTGGCTGAATGTTTCCAGAGGATTTATTCCCCAAATGATGTTGCTGGAAGTTTGAATAAGTTGGATTTTTTATAAATTTATTGTTTAGAAAGCTCTCTTGATATTCTTGCTTCTGTTGTTTCTGAGAAATATTGATCAAAAACCTTGTCAACAACGGAAGTTGATTGAGAGCTTGTGGGTAAAAAGTTTTCAAGTGTTGTCGAACTTTTTATAGAAATTTGATTCCTAGGTTGTGCCTCTTTTGCTTTTCCTATTTTATAGGCTGTACATCCAACGTCTATACACCAGGCGAGTTGTACTATCGAGACAACCCCATAAATTAGTTTCAAAGCCGGATGAAGTGGTTGATACATAGTATTTCATAGGTTCAATTCTTTTTAAATATTATGTATTTTATTATTTGAGATTTTTAGACTTAGTAGGATGGAATTGTTTTTGATGTCGTGCTTGTGGTTCTATATATGGAAGATTCCCAGGCGGTGTTTGAGGATTGAGGTAAGACATTTGAAAGGTTTTTTTCTAAATTATTTATGACTGGTTCGTATAAAGTTGTTTCTGTGGAATTTGTTGTTTTATGTTCTTGATATAAGCATATAGCCATTCCTGTCCAGACTGGGATTGCTACTGCTAATATTGCTCCGATAAATTTTTTTTCAAATGTATTTAAATTTTTTAGCATGAATATGCGATAACGGTTGGGTTTTTAAGTATTTCGATGAAGAATTTGTTGTTTGAATTGTTGGTTATGTAATAAATCAAAACCTTTATAAATCATTTTTATGAATAGATTTCATGGCAACAGAAGAAAAAAACTTTGATAAGATTAAGAGAATTATCAAGAATCAGAAAAATATTAGAAACATCGCTACTTCTGCGCATATTCACCACGGCAAAACTGCTTTTACAGATAATTTGCTTGCAGCTGCTGGTAAAATGTCAAACAAATCTGCTGGAGATTTGGAGGCAGGTATGGCAACATGGCAACATGCAGACGAACAAGAAAGATTGATGACTGTAGACGCTGCTAATGTATCTATGGTGCACTCGTATAAAGATGAAGAATATTTAGTTAATTTAATTGATACTCCTGGTCACGTAGATTTTTCTGGTAATGTTACAAGAGCCATGAGAGCTATCGACGGAACTGTTGTATTGGCTTGTGCTTCTGAAGGAATTATGCCTCAAACTGAAACCGTATTAAAACAAGCACTGAGAGAAAGAGTAAAGCCAGTTTTATTTATTAACAAAGTAGACAGATTAATTAAAGAATTGAAAGTTACACCACAACAAATGCAGGAAAAATTCAAGAAAATTATCGACGAATTTAATACTTTAATCGCAAACATTGCTGAGCCAGAATTCAAGCAAAAGTGGCAAGTTAATGTGGCAGATGGTTCGGTTGCATTTGGTTCCGCGAGAGACAATTGGGCTTTAACTGTTCCTTTTATGATGAAGAAAAAAATTACTTTTGCAGATATTTATAAGATTTACGACGAGAGTTTATCTGAAGAAGCTAGAAAAGATTGGGCTTTGAAAAATGCATCCTTATTTGAAGTAATGATGGATGTCGCAGTTACACATTTGCCTTCTCCATTGGATGCTCAGAAATATAGAATTGGAAGAGTTTGGAGAGGAGACGCAGAATCAGAATTTGGAAAACAATTATTGTCTTGTGATCCTAATGGCGAACCATCTTTTGTTATTACAAGAATTGTTATTGAACCAAGATCTGGAAAAGAAATTTCTGCCGGAAGATGTTTTTCTGGAACAATACACGTCGGTGATGAATTGTGGTTAAACTTAGCAAAGAAAAAACAAAGAGTTCAGCAAGTTTTAGTTTATGATGGTATTAGACCAGAGCAAGTAGAGGAAGCTGGTGCTGGAAATGTTTTCGCGATAGCAGGTATTATTTCTGAAGTTGGAGAAACTTTAACTACTTCGCCACAAACACCGTTTGAAGAAATCAAACATATTTTTCAACCAGTTATTACAAAGTCTATTTCTGTAGCAAAAGCTATTGATTTACCAAAATTAGTTGAAGTTTTGAGAAAAGTAGCTAAGGAAGATCCATCTATTAAAATTGAAATTAACGAAGAGACTGGAGAAAATCTTATGTCTGGTATGGGTGAATTGCATTTGGAAATTGTTGAAAACAGAATTAAAACAGAAAAGGGTGTAGAAATTAAAACATCTAATCCAATTGTAGTTTACAGAGAAACTGTTTTGAAAAGTTCTGGACCAACTGAAGGAAAATCTCCGAATAAACACAATGCGTTCTATTTACAAGTTGAACCTTTGGATGACGCTCTTGCAACTGCAATTGATAGAGGAGAAATTTCTGAAGGAAGAATTAAGAAAGACAAGAAGGACGATGTTTTGACAAAATCACTTTTAGCTGTTGGAGTTTCTCATGATGAGACAAGACAATTCAGAGATATTTTTATGGGAAGTGTTTTCCTTGATAAGACAAAGGGCGAAGTTCATATCGGTGAAGTTATTGAATTAATCTTAGACGCGTTTGAAGCTGTTATGAAAGCTGGACCATTATCTAGAGAACCTTGTCAGAAGTTGAAAGTTTCTTTGGTTGATATGAAATTACATGAAGATGCAATTCACAGAGGTCCTGCACAGGTTTATCCTGCAATTAGAGAATCTATACAATTAGCATTTAGAAACGCATCACCGGTTTTGTTTGAGCCGGTTCAGGTGCACGTTATTGAAATCCCAACAGAATTTATGGGCGAAGTTTCAAAGCTTGTAACACAGAAGAGAGGACAAATGATTGACGCTAAACAAGAAGGAATTGTTTCTTTTATCAAGGCAAGACTTCCGGTAGCTGAAATGATTGGATGGAGCTCGGATTTAAGATCATGCACTGGTGGAAGAGGTATTTCATCTTTACTTGATCAGACATTTGAAAGAATGCCAAACGAATTGCAACAGAAGGTAATCAGAAATATCAGAGAAAGAAAGGGATTATCTGAGAATCAGTAGGCTTGTAATTCTAGGTAACCAAAATTTTAAGGAAATTGTCAAATTTTTCTACGAAAAATTTGTCTTGATTATACACGCAACTTCGTTGCGTGAGTTGTGAAGCTCTTATTTTTCTTTTTTCTTAATATATACTTGTTTATACATTTATTTTTAAAGGAAATAAATATTGAGTTTTTATGAAATATGAATATGAATTTGTAAACGACGATATCGATTTTAGAGCAAGAGTTGTTAAAGATGGCGATTTGTATAGAATTGATGCAAATAGATTTGAGGGATTAAAGACTGAATTGTTTGGTTCTGTTCCAGATGCAAAAAAAAGAATTTTTCAATGTGTTGTAATAAGGTATGATAGTGAAATTGGGGATGCTGCACGAAGAACAAAGAGATTGCATGAGGGCAGAGTAGGGCTTAAAATTAGTGACATTGAAAAAAGTTTGAATGCAGTGAATAGAGGAGATTTGCCATTTTAGGTTTCAATATCTTTAAAAACATCTTTTCACTCCATTTATTATGGTTATGAAGCAATTGCATCCTGGTGTAAAGTGGGATATGAGAATAAGTGGATTTTTTGGTGCTTTATTTTTTATGATATTTTTTGGAATATGGTTTGGTGTTGCTGCTGCAGGAATTTTGTTGGCTTGGGGTTTAACTAGTATTGTTGGTGCGATTGTTTTGCTTTATGTGATTTTAATAATAATGTTATTTGTTTGGATTGAGTTTTATGCAAGATTGGCCTATAAATTTTTTAAATATGAATTTACAGGAGAGCAATTAAGAATTGAAAGAGGAATTATTTGGAAAAGATATAGCAATATTCCGTATCAAAGAATACAAAATGTAGATATTACTCGAGGAATAATTGCAAGATTACTTGGATTTTCAACTGTAAACATTCAGACAGCTGGTTATTCCGGAAATGCAAATGGACAGATAATGCAGTCTGAAGGATATATCCCTGCTGTTTCGGTTGATGAAGCTGAGAAAATTAGAGAGTTCGTTATGAAAAAAATAACGAAGAGAAAAGGAAGCGGATTGTAACTCGAGTATAAATAACAATAAAAATCTATTATTCTATTATTTATTATGAAAACAATATTTATTGCAGATAATCATGGTCGAAGTTGCAGAGCTTTAGTTGAGCGAGAAATGGAGAATGGTGTGAGGAAGCTTGTTTCGTTGGGAGATTATGGAACTCCGAAAGTTTTGAGGGAAATTTTGGCTTTGCCTATAGAGAAGAAGATTATTATTGGTAATCATGAATATCATCATTGTATTGGTGAATTTATCGGGCAGGACGGATACAGGGATTTGTGGAATAATGATAAGGAAATGAAGAATTTTATTTTGCAAAATAGCATTGTTGACAGGAAAAATAATGCGGGATTTATTCTAGAAGACAGATTAGCAGGAAGAGATGTTGTTTATGCGCATGCTTCAATCGAAAGTGGAGTTAATGCTTGGGGATATAGACATCTTTGGGATTTTTTTGAGGGTGAAAAACATGGCGAGGAGCTTAGTAGGAATTTTAAAATAATGGAGGAAAAGGATTTTTGGCTTTTTTTTAGGGGGCATGAGCATTATCCTTGTGTTTGGTCTTTTAAAAATAAGCAGATAAAAAGAGATTTTTCTTGCTTTGACGCTCCAATTATTTTAAGTCAAGATAGTAAATATATTGTGACTTTGGATTTGTATAAAAATAGAAGGTATGCAACATTTGATGATGAAAAAAGAGAATTAGAATTCAAGGTGGATGGATTTTGATACACAAATTTATAAATTAGTTTGATTATGTTTTATTATGGTTGAAAAAGAGATGAAGGTAGTGATTGTAAAAAATGGCCCTTATTTGGTTTCTGGTGGTTTGCCTCTGGAGAAAGAAATTTCTATTTGCGGTTCTGAAAATCAACCGGAGAAATGGGAAAAGGGAAAAAATATCCGAAGCAAGAAAATTATGCGTTATGCAGATGTGGAAAATCAAAAAATAAACCATTCTGTGACGGTTCACATATAGATGCAAAGTTTAATGATGGTGACGAGAGTTTAAAGTAGCTCAAGTCTTTTTTTATTGGATCCTCTAAATGTTTTTCTTTCTTGAAATTTTTCTGTATGATATTTTGCTTGTCTTAATGTATAGGCAATAAGTCTCATAGTTGTAATTGTGACATCGTCGGATGGATGGCTCGGAATTCTGTCAGCAAACTGTCCGGCTCGATAGAATGCACGATAGCCAAATTGCCTTAGTGGATAGTAGATGTTTTCCATTATTCTCTAATTTTTTTTCTTAATTCTTCTATGTTTGATATGTGTTGTTCCGTGGGTCTTCCGGGTTTTTCTAGGGGTTGCATCATTTCTGGAAGATGTTGTTTTGCATAGGTTTGAATTATAAATCCAAGAGCTTGATTTTTATTTTTCATTCCACTTTTTGCTTTTACTACGTTTACAATTCTATTTTCTCTTTCAGATAGTTTGATTATATTTTGGACCATGTTATAATTCAGATTCCTCAAATTTAGTTAAATTAGTTATCAAAGATTTCCAAGAGTGATATAGTGGTTCCATTTCTTTTTTTATTTCTGGGAAAATTGCCAAATCTCGATAATCTCTCTCCATCTTTTCAAGTGCTTTTTTTCCCTTCCCTTGTTTTACCATTTCGAGATACATCTTATCGGTAAGATGACTCGCAGAATCCATAAATGCAAAAGCTTTTGCCTCAGGAGTCTCAGGTAAAACATCTTTACATCTATGTGCTCTAACAGCGTGAAGTACTTTCTGCATTTTTTCTTTTGGATACTTTTCCTTTTCTAAAAATTCTCTAGCAATCCGCTCACCAGTAATTGCGTGATCTTCATCTGGATTCAAAGGATAATATCCGATATCATGAAAATAAACTGATAGAAGCAATATTTCCTTGTCTAAATCAGGAAATTTTTGTATAATTTTTTCAGCCAAGCTTTCAAGCTCAACTATATGACATTTCAAATTATAAATATCCTCATTGGTTTCTGTATAATTATTAAAAAGTTTCTTCGCCTTTATAACTATTTGACTTACCATTTTTATAATAATTTGTTATAAATTGTAATATAAAAACCTTTGCATGCATAACTTTTTAAATCAAATTTAGCTGTAAAAATTGGTCTGTATTCGCTAATATGGGCTGAAAATTAACTAAACTTTTAAATAAAAAAAATGGCTAAAACAAAACCAATAATGAATGTTGTCTTTGTAGGACATGTAGACGCTGGTAAATCCACAACTATCGGAAGATTGTTCTGGGAAACAGGCGGAGTGTCTCAACAAGAGATGGACAAATTAAAGGAAGAAGCAGCTAAACACGGAAAAGCTGGTTTCGAATTTGCTTATGTCATGGACAATATTAAGGAAGAAAGAGAAAGAGGAGTAACTATTGACTTATCTTATAAGAAGATTATTACTCAAAACTTTGAAGTCACTGTTATTGATGCTCCAGGTCACAAAGACTTCGTCAAGAACATGATTACTGGTGCTTCTCAGGCTGATTCAGCATTCCTTGTTGTCGATGCAGCAAATGGAGTACAGCCTCAAACAAAAGAACATATGTGGTTACTTAGAACAATGGGCGTAAAAAGCCTTGCAATCTGGATTAACAAAATGGACATGGTTCAATATTCTGAGGAAAAGTACAATAAAGTTAAGACTGATGTCGAAGCTTTGTTAAAACAAGTTGGCTATAAACTAGAGAATACACCTTTCTTGGCTGGTGCTGGTTTCTTAGGCGAAAACGTCGCAAAGAAATCTGACAAGATGCCATGGTATAAGGGTTCAACTATTTTAGAACAACTTGATAAATTCCCGGCTCCAGAGAAACCAACAACTTTGCCACTTAGAATGCCGATCCAGGATGTATACGAAATCACTGGTATTGGTACTGTTCCTGTAGGTAAAATCGAGACTGGCACAATGAAACCTGGTCAAAAGATTATTATCGTTCCGGGCAGAAGTGGAGTAGGAGTTCCTGGTGAAATCAAAACAATTGAAGCTCATCATGAACAATTACCGTTAGGAGAAGCTGGAGACAATGTTGGTGTTAATATTAGAGGCATCGGAAAGAAAGACGTAGCTAGAGGCGACGTTATTTGTTCTGCTGACTCACCTATCAAGATGGTTGATGAATTTACTGCACAAATTGCGGTAATCAATCATCCAACTGTTATTGCTAAAGGATATACACCCGTGTTCCATATTCATACTGCACAAATTCCATGCCAATTTATCGAGTTAGTAGGAAAAATTGATCCGAAAACTGGACAAATTTCGCAGGAACACCCAGACTTTTTGAAGAATGGCGATGTAGCAATTGTAAAGATCAAACCAATCGGTAATCTCGTATTAGAGACTGCTGAGCAGAATCCTTACATGGCTAGATTTGCTATCAGAGACGCTGGTGTTACTGTAGCTGCTGGAATCTGTAAATCCTTAGTTGAAAGAAAAAAATAAATTGAGATTTATTTTTTACAAAAGCCTTAAACGGCTAAAGAAAAAAGTAATTCAATATTTATTTTGATTTAATTTAGCCGACTTTTGTCGGCATTTTTATTTTTTTACTCTCCCTTTTGGAGATAATTTTTTTATCTTTTAGAGATGTATCCCCTTGGGCCTTTTTGGAATTTTATATTGAAAGAAGAGACGAAGAAATTATTTAAACGAATAGTTGTGCCGAAGCACAAAGATATTATTTATTTTTGTTTCACAAAAATTTCGCTGGAGCGAAGACGAGTTATGAATGGCCACGATTTTATTATTTAGAAAGTTTTATAAAATGGAGAAATTGTATTTTTTAAAAGAGTTCTGTGATAATTTATAATGGGAGAAAAAATAATTCATTTAAAGACGCTGGATGTTAAAGTTGATGTTCCGGATATGATTCATTATCAGGACGATGGGGCTGTGAAAGACGTTCAGGCTCATGCTTTTTTTCTTATTTGGAAATATGGCAGATCTGCAAAAATGGAGCCATTACTTAAAAAAGATGAAATATATTCAGGTAGGCTTTTTTATACTCAAAATAAAGATGGAATTTTTTTTCATAGTTTTTATTTAAACAATCAAGGTCTGTTGGATGAACTAACTACTCGTGCGCATGAAGAAACGCATTTTATTCATGCTGTTAAAAGATTGCCTAATTTGTCTTTTGAGATTAAAAAAAGAACGGGAGCTAATGTTGATTTTACGAAGATAAGTAGTGAGTTTGATGATAGGGCGGCGTATAAGGAAGTAGTCGCAAATATTGGCTCAGTTTTCACATTGCACGAAAAATTTGGTTTGGGTTGTTGTAAAAATTATGCAATAAATTCGGAATTGCAGGACGAATATTTTATTCCTGCGTTGAGTATTTATTTAGAAAGTTTTATAAAATAGCAAAGTCATGTTTTTTAAAAGAGTTCTGTGATAATTTAAAATAAGATAAAAACAAATGGGATATAGACGAGATAGATTTGAGAAAAAAAATTCGAGAGAAATGCCATACCCAATAGATGAATCAATAGAAAATAGAGTAGATATTCTCTCGGGAATTAAAAAACCAAATACTGAAATTATTAGATTAAGTGTTCCCTATCATGCAGTTCAGAGATATATTGAAAGAGTTGGTTTAGATGAAAATAGGGGAGACAGGGAGGATAACGAAATTCGAGCTATCATACGAGATTCTTTTAGCAGACGAGCAATGTTTCTTCCAGAATATATACCACAAAATTTTCTTCATACAGTAAATTTTGAAGATCCAATAACACGAAGAAATTTTGGTTTCTACAATTTAGCAATTGGACCAGATTTTAAAGCAGAATATGATCTTGCAGTAAGAACAATAAAGTTTTTAGAATAATATTTTATTTTTATAACAATGTTTAAAAACTGATTTTATATAATTCATTTATGGTGCAAGTAAGAGAGAGAAATTATCAAGAGGTGAAAGCGAAATTTGAATCGCTAGTTACTGATTTGACGAAGATGGAATATTTAGAATCCGCTTTAAAACTTTCTGATGCTTCTATGGATGTAAAAAAATTTGCTTATACTATGCTTACTGATCTTTATGAAAAAAGATTAATGTTTGATAAGGCAGCGAAGGTAATGTGCGCGAAAGCGGGATATGATTTAACTTTTAGAGAAAAAATTGATAGTTATTTGAAGGCGGCAGAACTTTATGCTAAGTCTGGAAATATTTTATTGGCTGAAGATATGTTTTTGAGAGCAACTAGAGAGGGAAATCCAGAACAACAATCTAAAATTACACTTGCAAAAAAGAATATTTATTTTAGCGTTGCTAATGAGATGGAAAAAAGAGCAAGAATGGCAAATGCTGTTAAGTTTTATGAACATTTATTGACTTTAAAGCTAGATGAATTGGAGAAAAGTATGATTAAGAAAAAGTTGGTTGAATATTATAAGAAAGTTGGAAGATTTAATGAAGCCAGAACTATTGAGGCAAGGTAGAAGATTATAATTTTTAGAAAATTGTCAAAGAGGCAACCAAGTTTTTAATGTATTTGTCAAGTTGCTTCGCAACTTGTTTTTTTTTGACTTGCGCGTCTTTCGACGCGCAGTTGTGAGGTACTTTATTTCTTTTTTCAGTTAATTTTATAAATGGTTTTGTTTCAGAATTATTTTATTTAATATTTATTCATTATCACCGGCAATATCGCCGTCTTCAAATTCGTCTTCATCTAAGAATTTATCATCATCGTCTTCATCGTTTTCTTGCACTATTACTGCTGCAACTGGTTTTGAGGGTTTCTTTTCAACAACTTCTTCCTCTTCCTCATCTTCTTTGAATATTTTTTTTTCTGCCATAGTATGTACTATTATTTAAAATGCCTTTGAGAGAATTTACTTATTAGTTTAAGATATAATCTTAGATTATTCTGCAACTTTTAGGTCATCTTCATCTAATTCATCTAAATCTTTTTCTTCAAATTCGTCTTCCTCTCTTTCATCTATCGCCATATTAACACCCCTTTTAGTTATTTTTTTATTTTTTTGAAGATTTATAAATATTTTGATTTAAAAGTGAAGATTGATTTTTTGCGCAAGATTTAAAAAGCCATTTTTGCTTCATTATGTATTAGAGAAAGTGTAGATTATATTACACATCAAATATCACAATCATTAGGGTTTGGAATTACTAAATCATATTTATTGACTGCATTTGCAGTAGGGTAATCATTCGCTTTTTCTAAAAGAATTAAATTTACAAGTCAAACCAGATGGTTTGTCGAATTCATTTAATTAAAAAATAATTAAATTTACATGGAGGAAAATAAATGGCAAAAGTAAGTCCAGTATCGATAAAATACACAATTGCTGCAGATTTTGAAGCAGAAGGTTTACTTGAAAAGCCGGATGTTATTGGTGCGTTATTTGGCCAAACTGAAGGTTTACTTGGTAGCGATCTTGAATTAAGAGAGTTACAAAAGGAAGGTAAAATTGGAAGAATAGAGGTCAATCTGACTGTTGAAGGCGGAAAGACAAAGGGTGAAATCTTAATTCCATCGGCTTTGGATAAAACAGAAACAACAATTGTTGCAGCGGCTTTAGAAACTATTGACAAAATCGGCCCGACAGATGCTAAAATAACTGTTAGGGAAGTTGAAGATGTTAGGGGAAGCAAACGAGATTATATTATGGAAAGAGCAAAACAATTGCTTTCCGGTATAAAAGGCGGAGCTTTAGAATCTCAAGAGATTGGTCAAGAGTTAAGAGAATCTGCAAGAACAATGAAGGTGATTTCTTATGGCGACGAAGGTTTAGCTGCAGGAGATTTATCTGGAAATGAAATTATTGTTGTTGAAGGAAGAGCTGATGTTATGAACATGTTGAAACACAATATAACAAATGTTGTGGGCATGAACGGAACACGACTTCCAGCAGAAATTGCAAAACTTGGCGAAACTAAAGAATTAACTTTATTTGTCGACGGCGATAGAGGCGGAAAATTAATTGCTACAAATGTTTGTAGTAATGCAAAAATCGCTTATATTGCTCAGGCTCCAGATGGAAAAGAAGTTGAAGAATTAGCAGGAAAAGAACTACACTTAGCAATAAGAAAGAAAGTTACACCTGAAGAATTTTTCAAAAAATTTGAAAGAGCTGAAGAACCTCGAAGATTCGAAAGATCTGAGAGAAGTTATGACAATAGAGAAAGATTTTCTAGTTACGGAAGACGAGACGAACCAACACAGGATGCTCCAAAATCAAAGAGCGAGAAGGTTTTGAGTGCTGACGATAAGAAGAAATTGAAAGATTTGTCTTCTGAGGTTAGAGGAAGAAACGTTCTTGTACTAGATGAGAAATTGAATGTTTTAAGAAACGTTCCGGTTTCAAAGCTAGCATATCTAAGACTTGAAGAATCTGTTTGGGTTTTGTTAACAAGTTTAGCAGCTAATGACGTTATCGAAGGTGCACAAAAGTTAGGAGCGCGATATGTTGCTGCTCAAAGTTTTGGCAGAATTGATAATGCTAACGGCGTTGAAATAGTTTCAATCTAGTTTTATATTTTAGTTTGCCGAAACTTAAATTCGGCATTTTTTATCCTCTCGAGGATCACCTCGGGAGATTTTTTATTTTTTTATTTTTGGGTAACCGGAATTTTTTGGAAATTGTCAAATTTTTTTAGTGGGAATAGTTGATTTTGTTTTTTAAATTTATTTTACAAAATCAATTTGATTATTTGCGCTCAGGGAGCGCAGTTGTGAATCAATTACCGTTTCTTATTCAAAATGTTTAAAATGTCTTGATTCTATTAGTCTTTATGAAAAACAAGAGGGGTTCGTCGCATCTGGAAGTTATTTTATCATTTGTGATATTTGTAGGTTTTACTTTTTTTTTATTGACATATTTGCAGCCAACTCAGAAAACTAGCTTGGAAAATTCAATTCTTGATGGGCTTGAGAGTTCTTTCTTAAATAATGTTGAGATAAATTTCACAAAGGTTTTGGTGAATAGTACTTTTGATTGTAAGCCGGCAGAGGTTGCTGAAAGAGCAAGGGTGTTTAATTTATCCAAGAGCGGATTTTTTTACATTTATGCTTCGGATGAAATTTCAGGAGATGATACTACTGCCTGTTCGGCGGGAGCCTATAAACTTGGTTTTATAAATTCTGAAAAAGTTGTTTCAAATAAATCGCTAGAAATTTTTAGATCCAGGTATTATGGAGATTATAATGCTCTGAAAATTTCTTTAAATGTTCCTTTGGCTGTTGATTTTGCTATCGTTGCTGAGGGATATGCTTTTGAAAGGCAGATTCCAGAACAGACTGAAGTAAAGTCTCGTGCTGTAATTTTAAGGGTTTTGTATGCCGATGGATCTATTATAAATAAAGATTTTTTGATTAAAATATGGTAGAAGAAAAGAGTTTTGCGCACCGAATTAAGAAAGCTAAAAGGATTTTTTTTGATAAAGTTGATTTAATGTCTTTGATTTTTTTTGTTTTGGCATTATTTTTATTGGATGTTAATTTGAATATGATAGCTTCCTATGGAATTGGAATGCGTTCGCCTGTTTTTAATGGGAATACAATTTCAGCAACTTCTTTGTTTTGGTTAGGTTTTATTTTAATGGGATTTTGTTTGTTTTTAATTTGCGTTAGGTCTCTAGAAAGAAGAAAATCTTTCAGATTTTTTGATATTTTATTTGTCGTGACAGGAATACTTGGTAGTGGTATAATTTTATCTGGAGGATTGCTTATATTTTTTGGTGGAGATAATTTTGTAATCCCATTTTTTTCTTTTCTAATTAATAGAATAGATTTTTATCATTTTGGAATTGGGCTTTCAATAATAACTATAATTTATTTTGCTTTAAGAAAATGACAATAAGATTCGGACCGTCGGGAATTGGAGGGAAAGGAGAGGCTGTTTCTAATTTAGAGAATTTTGCAAAAAGCGGGTTGAGAGCATGCGAGATTGCCTTTACCTATGGAGTTTATTTTGATAAAAAAATAGCTGATGAGGTTGGAAAAAAAGCAAAGGAATTAGATATTTCTTTGAGTATTCATGCGCCTTATTATATAAATTTGAATTCTGGTGAGAAGGCAAAGGTTGTTGCAAGTAAAAAAAGGATTTTAGATTGTTGTGAAATTGGGCATTATTTATCTTGTGGTGATTCGAAGAGAAAAACTAAAATTGTATTTCATGCCGGATTTTATGGAAAAAATAAGGAAGAGGCTTTCGGAATTATTAAAGAAAATGTTTTAGATTTAATGAAAACTATTGAAGAGGAGAAGTGGAATGTTGTTTTGTGTCCAGAGGTTATGGGCAAGAGAAATGTTTTCGGCTCTATCGAGGAAATATCAAAACTAATTAAGGAAACTGGTTGTAGTTGTTGTATTGATTTTGCGCATATTTTGGCTAGATATGATAAATATGAGTTTGGACTCGTGAAAGAAAATTTTGATGATTTAAAGAATTGGCATTGTCATTTTTCTGGAATTGTTTATGGAGATAAGGGTGAGAAGAATCATATTCATACTGAGAAAAAAGAATGGAAAGAATTGTTTGGATTTTTGAGAGGAATTGATAAAGATGTTGTTATAATTAGTGAAGCTCCTAATCCAGTTGGTGATGCGAAAGAAGGAATGGAAATGTGGAAGAAGGATTAAATTAATTTTTTATAATAGGTGAAGAATTTTTTGAGGGAATTGTCAAATTTTTTTTCAAAAAATTTGTTTTGATTATGCGAGTGCTTTGCAATCGAGTGGTAGTTTTTATCTGCAAGAATATTCTTCTGCAATCATTCTATCGTGCTCTGAGGGATTTTTTGGAGCTAAACATATTTCTATTTTATGAGCAGGATTTGAGATTATTTCTCTTGTTCCGACCAAACAGTCCCAATGAAATTTTGGTTCTGTACCAGTTATAATTAGATTAAAGTATGGTTGGTATCCGAGCTCTTGTGCTTTGTTATAATGTGCAGATTCGTGTTCAAAGGTTTTTTCTATAAATTCCGGGAATAGCGTCATTTCTAACGCTTGTTTAAATTCATCTTTTGTTTCAAAAATATTTTCTCCGAGTTTGAGTTTCATCTTTTTCGGCCAGTATATTTTTTATTTGGTTTATATTCTTCTCTTTTATTTTGTTTGTAAATTCCTGAGTAAAATGGCGTGGTTGGTTGTCTTCTGGAAAGGTATAGGTTTGGTTTAATATAAGAATTAGCAAGTTCTTTTATAACTAAAGATAAATCTTCGGGTGTTGGTGTTTCGATTGGTTGAATAATTGTATAGGCTTGAGGATTTCCTAATGCAGCGCCGAAAAGCGCACAGGGTCTTGATATGTCTAGATGTCCAATTATTCCTATGTTGACGTGAGGCTTAAAAGCTATTTCTAGTATTTCTTCAGGTCTTCTTTTTAATATTTCTTCATAAATTCCAGTTAGTGGATTTAGAAAAGTCTCTGCGATTTTTGTGTTTTCATCTTTCATTTTTTTGTATACTCTCTAGGCTTTGAGGGTGTTTTATGTGTTTTGTTCGGTATACCAGATTGGGGTTTTTCCTGTTTCTTAAACTCAGTTTCAAACATTCTCTTTCGTTTTTCATCAATAAATTCCAAAACTGCCTTTGCCTTCAGTGGTTCGTCTCTTACCGTGTTAAGAACATACATAATTTTTCTAATAATATCGTCGTAAGTTTCTCTTTTATGCTCTCTAAGTTTTTCAAGTCTTTCTTTGGTTTCTTTTTCTAGTTTGAGAGTTGTGACGTTGTTTTTATTACTCATATTTAGTCCTATGAAGTATACAGAGGTATACTATTTATAAATATTTGTAATTATAGAGTTACAACAAATCATAAGGTTTATAAAGTGGTTTCGGGTTTTCATTTTAACTAAATTTTATTAAAACCAAAATGAAAACAAACACACTAATGGTTGCTTTAATAGCAGTCTTAGCTGTATGTATGTTTAGCGTTACATCTGCTTTTGTTGATGACATTTATTTAAATGTTAATGGTGTTGAAGTAACAGATAATATCTATAATTCTTCTACTCCTATCTCTTTAGCAGGTTTTGCTGGCGAAACTGTTCCTGTAAGAGTATCTTTTACAGCTGACGATTCCGCAAGTGATGTTAAAGTCAAGATTGAAATCTATGGTGGAAATGAGGAATACTCTGAATCTACTGCTAGATTTAATGTTGTTGATGGTAGTTCTTACACAAAAATGTTGAACATCCAATTACCAAAGAATCTTGATAATGTAACAGGCGACGTCGAATTGAGAGTATCTATATACAATCAAGAAGACGAGTTTAATGCTGAATATACAATCAAAATGCAAAGAAATTCTTACGTTTTAGACGTAATATCTTTGGATTATGATACAAGCGTTGCTGCTGGCGACGTTGTTCCGGTTTCAGTTGTAGTTAAGAATAAGGGATTCGAAAATTCTCAAGATGGATTTGTTGTTTTAACAATTCCAGAACTTGGCGTTTACGCTAAGGGATATTTCGGAGATCTTGTTGCTGTAGAAGACTGCACTGTAAATTGTGACAATGAAGACGCAGTACAAAAGGTATTGAACGTAAAAATACCCGCTTCAGCTAAAGATGGTGTCTATGATTTGGTAGTAAAAGTATACGATGGCGAGTCTGTAACAACAGTTAAAGACGTTGTCAAAGTAAGTGCTTCAACTACAACACAAATTGTAGCTCCATTAAAGAGCCAAGATGTAAAAGCTGGAGAAACAAAGACATTCGATTTGATCTTAGTTAACTCTGCTGATAAAGTAGCAGTCTATCAATTGACTGCAGTTTCTGGTTCTGACTTAACGGTTTCTGTACCTTCAGTGATTACTGTAGATGCTGATTCAAGCAAGACAGTTCAAGTTACTGTAACAGTTGCATCTGACGCTGCTAAAGGAGCATATCCTTTCACAGTAGAAGTTAATGGTCAATCAACAGTTTTAACTGCAAATGTAAGCGGAAAATCATTTTCCGTATCTGCTGTAGCGTTAACTGTTGTACTCGTAATTGTATTTGTTATACTACTTGCTGTATTAGTTGTTCTTCTAACAAGAAGAGACAAACCTGCAGCTGAGGAAGTAGAAACTAGCTATTACTAAACACAAACCAAATTTTTTATTTTTTATTTTTTGAGGATTTTTAAAAATCCTTATTTTTCTTTTTTAATAAGTAAGATATGCAAATTTTCTTTATTGTAATAATTACCAAGTTTGCTTTTTGCGACGATAAACAAACAAAAACATTTATATACCTTTGAAAATGTGAAATTGTATGAGCTTAAAAGAATTAGCAGATGCAAACAAAGAAGGAAAGGTTAGTTTCGGAATTAAAGAAGTTTTGAAACTTGCTAAAAATAAAAAAATGAAAAAGAGCGCTAGAGTTTTTGTTGCTAAAGACGCGAGAGAAGAAACTTTTAAAAAGTTAGAAGAAGCTGGCGTAGAATTTGAAGTTTTAAAAAACAAAACTGATATTTCCCATGACTTAGGGATTGATTTTGATTCAGAGGTTTTCTTAGTTAATTAGAGCAAATGGCAAAAACAATTGATATGCAGTTGATGAGATATATTAATCTTTTTGAAAGAGTTTCTAGGGTTTCCACTACAGATTGTTTCGTTTATAATAATACTATTTATTTTGCTGTTCCTAAAAAATTAATTTATCAAGCAGTAGGCAGAGGCGGAGAAAATGTTAAAAATATTTCTATGACATTAAGAAGAAAGATAAAAGTTGTTGCAATGCCATCAAAAGAGGCTTTTGATTCTGAAACTTCTGACACAAAGAAGATTGAGGAACTTAGAGATTTTATTAAAGATATCGTTTCGCCAGTTGAAATCACTTCGGTTGACTTCAGGGATGGAGTAATTACTATTTCTGGAAGCAGAGAGAGTAAGGCAATTTTAATTGGAAGAGATAGATGTAGAGAGAAAGAATTAGCTGAGGTTTTGGAAAGAACTTTTGGCGTTAAAGAATTTAAGATTGTTTAAAACAAAAATGTTTATCCACAAGGGATGACTTTGCGAGGCCTTAAACGAAAACAAGCTAGCGCTTGTTTTTTATAAAATATCATAAACAAAAATGTTTATAAACCAATATTTCGAGGAGTTTGTATGGGATTAATGAATGCAAGAAAATTAAAAAACAGAAGAAGAAAGTACCAAATGCTTAACAAGGTTTGGAGAAAGAAAATGCTTGGAATTACTTTGAAGCATGCAGTTATTGGTAGATCTTCACAAGCTAAAGGAATTGTCGTTAATAAATTTCAAATGGAAGCTAAACAGCCTAACTCTGCTATGAGAAAATGTTGTAAAGTTCAGTTAACAAAAACCGGTAAGCCAATCGGTGCATTTATTCCTGGAAACTTAGCACAAAAATTTATTGATGAACACGACGAAGTAGTTATTGAAAGAATTGGTGGTAAGATGGGTAAAACAAAAGGAGATTTATCCGGAGTTAGATTTCAAGTTATTAAAGTAAATGATCAGCCATTAAGATTATTGTGGAAAGGTAAGATCGAAAAGGGTAGAAGATAATGGTAAAGAACGAATATCTAGTTTGTCCAAATACAGGAAGCTGTTGTGTTTATGCGAGTGTTTATCGAGGTAGAACAGATATGCCTGCTACAACTATTCAATATAAAGAAGGCGCTTATTCCTGTCATGCTCTTGATAGATTTAAAGTAATAGCAGAAAGGTCGGATGAAAATTCATCAAGGAATAAAACAGTGTCTATAGAAGATTATTTAAAATCTACTGGATGTGTGAATTTAAAATTATTAAATGACGGAGTAAAACAATAAAATGGTAAATATGAAACTTTTTGGATTGTGGGATATGTCAGAAATTTCTATAACAGATCCCGGTCTAAAGAGAGTTGTAAATTTGGATAATAAATTACTTTTGAAATCACATGGAAGAATCAAATATGATCCGGCAAAAACAAAAGTTAATGTCATTGAAAGATTAATTAATTTATTACAAGTTCCAGGCTCTAGAGGAAAGAAACACAGAATTATTACTTCATGGATGTCTGGGAAACAACAGAAGGCAACAATGATTGTGGTTGATGCATTTAAAATAATCGAAGCACAGACAAAACAAAATCCAGTTGCTATTTTTGTAAAGGCACTTGAAAATGCTGCGCCAAGAGATGAAGTTACTGCTATTGAATATGGTGGTGCAAGATATCCACAGGCTGTTGATATTTCCCCAAGAAGAAGATTGAACTTGACTTTAAGATTTATTGTTAATGGTGCTTATGATAAGGCATTCAATAAGAAGGCTGCAATCGTTGAATCATTGGCAAAAGAATTAATTTCAGCCTCTTCTGGTTCTGGAGATAGTTATGCTCTTACAAAGAAGAACGATATGGAAAAACAGGCAGATGCTGCGAGATAAATTCTGAATTTTAAATAAATAGCTAATAAGTTTATGTATTTTTATGTTGCTTTATGGTTTGTTTTTTGAACTTGTGCATTACTCATATGTAGTGAGAATAATTAAGTTTTTATTTTTTATTTAAGAAGATTTTCTAAATTTTTAACGAGATAACTTTTGAGAGCCCTTCTTGCATTCAGTTCTTTTTCTTCACCGAAGAAAAATTTCTGTAAACAAAAAGAAGGATAGTCGGCGAACTACGTTCGCTTAATTGGCAGGAATGACTTTAAATCTTCAAGCTAATTACTTTAGAAAGTCCTTCCTGCATTGACACACCGTATAGTGTTGTTGCGGCGGTGATTAGGGCATCATTGTGCGTGATTACTATATATTGACCAGAAAGCATATATCGTTTGATTAGGGCTGCTAAAAGCTCAGAATTGTGTTTGTCTAGGGCTGCATCGATTTCATCAAATATATAGAAACAATAGGGTTTGTGTTCTTGGATTGCGAAAATTAAGGAAAGTGCAACTAGTGTTTTTTCTCCTCCAGAAAGCGATGTGATATCGAAATATTTTCCCTTTCCAACTCTAACTAGGATGTTTAAACCTGCAGCGAAAGGATCTTCTTTGTTCTCTAAGTCAAGGAAAACTTCGCCTTTTTTACTAAGTTGGGTAAAATTTCTGGTGAATAAAATATTTATTGCTTCAAGTGTTTTCATAAAAGATTTCTTTTTCTTTTTATCAATTTCATCAATAATTTTTGTAATTTTTTCTTTTTCTTGATTTATGGTATTGATTTTTTCTTGGATTTGATCACAGGCTATTTTAACTTGGTCATAAACTTCTAATGCTTTTAGATTAATACTTCCAAGACTTCCAAGTCTTATTTGAGCTTCTTGTAATTTTTCTCTTGCTTGCTCTATGGGAATTGCTAAAATTTCTATTCCTTCTAAATTTTTAAATTCAGCTTTTTGGCTTTCTAGTTGAGCATTGTGTTGAGCTCTTTGAATATTTATAGAACCTATTTTTTCTTCAAGACTTCTTATCTCGTGTTGCATTCCCATGACATTTGTTTCAATTGCTTTTTGAGTGTCTTGAAGTTCGTTTCTTTCTGTAAATAATCTTTGGAATTTGTCGTAGAGAGTTTTTTCTTCTTGTTCTTTTTTCTTCGCTATTTTTTCATTTTCTTCAAATTTTTCTGTGATAATTTTTAATTCTTGATTTGTTTCTTCAGTGTCTCTTAAAATTGTTTTAATTTCAATTCTCATTCTTTCAAGCTCTCTTTGTTTTATTGTTACATTGGTATCTACATCTAGATCGTACATAGAAAGTTCTTGTATTTTTAGACGAGCTTCGTCAAATTGCTCTTCAACGTTTTTTAATTCTTCAAAGGTTTGTTTTGCTATTACTATTTTTTTTGAAAGATCTTGAAAGGAATCCTCTGTTTCTTTTTTATTTGCAACTATTCTTTTGATATTTTCCTTTTTTTCTTCAGCGTTTTTGATTTTCATTAAATCCATTTCAATCTCCCTTAGTTTTTGTTCTCCCTTGGAAATTTCTTCAAATATATTTGTTATATTGGTACTAAAGGCCTTTTTCTTCTCAGTATTTGATTTCAATTCTGTTTCTGCACTATTAATGATTGTATCAGAATTTTCTGTAACATAATGTTTATGCTCATCTGTAATTTTATTTCTACATGTAGGGCATATATCTAGTCCAATAATATCTTGTTTTAGTTTATTTTCTCTTTTTCCTGCTTGTTCTAGAATTGCGTTTCTTTTTTCAAATTCCAAAATTTCTTTTTCGAAATACATTCTTTTTTCTTTAAGATTTTTTATGTCTTGAGAAACTTTGTCTTTAAGTGCTATCGATTTTTCAGAGGTTTTTTCATATTTAATTTCTTCAAAGGCCTGATTTATATTTCTTTCAATAATTTCTAATTCTTTTTTATAGCCAATAATTAATCTATTTTTCTCTTCTTTTTTATTTTCTAAAGTGGATAGTTCAGATTTTATAATATAAAATTGTCTTCTTTTTTTTTCTAAAATATCGTAGGCTTCTTGGCTTTTCTTCAATGAATCCTGTTGTTTTTTTATTTCTGGGCTGGTAACTTTTATTTTTTCTATATCTGTTTCAAGTTGTTTTATTTTCCCTCTGAGATTTATTTCCTTTTCTCTGTTTTCGTCAATTCGGTTTTCAAAATTTTCTTTTCTCGCTACTATTCCGGCAAGTAATCCCTTTAAATCGGAAATTTCTCGATGTAGTATTTCTTGTTCTTCTCCAGTAGAAGATTGAATATTTTTGTTTACTTGACTAATTTTTTCTTGTAGATTGTTTATTTCAATTTCTTTTTCTCTAATTTTTTTCTTTATTTCTTCAACGGATTTTTTTTGGCTCTCAATAACTTTTTCAATGGCCCAGATTTCCTTTTCTCTTTCTTTTATTGTTTTAGAAATTATTGTTGCTTTGCATTTTTTTATAATTTGTTCTTGTTTTTGATAGTTTAGTGCATCCTGTCTATCTTTTTCTAGGTTTTTCAGGTAGGAATTTTTTTCTCTAAGAACTGCTCCAATCTCTTTAAGCTTTTCTTCTGTTTTTTCAAGCTCGTTAAGTGATTTTAATTTTCTTGTTTCGTAAACAGAAATCCCTGCGACGTTTTCAATAATTCTTCTTCTTTCCTCTGGTCCCATTTTAACTAGCGCAGTTATGTCTCCCTGAAGAACTATGTTGAATCCGTTTGGATCTATTCCTGCCTGAGCTATTAATTCTATAAGTTCTTGTCTTGTTTTTGTTTCATCATTGATTTTGTAAATTGAAAGTCCGTTTCTTCTTACAATTCTTTTTATGGCAACTTCGGTTGAGTTTAGGCTAAAAGCTCCGTCTGAATTGTCGAAAACAAGTTCTACAGATGCTTCATTTACGCCTTTGTAGTCTTTGTTTCCCGAGAATAATAAATTAGCTGCCTTTGCCGCTCGAATGGATTTAATAGACATTCTTCCAAGAACAAAACAGAGGGCGTCGGCAATATTAGATTTTCCAGAACCATTTGGACCTACGATTACATTCATTGCATTTTCAAAAGGAATTTCTGTTCGTCTTGCAAATGACTTGAAGCCTTGCATCACCAATTTTTTGATATGGCCCATGGTTATCTTTTAAATGTGATAGGGGTTTTTAAGTATTTATGAGAAGTTTTTTAAAGTAAGTTTCTATTAATTATATATGACAAACAAGAAAGGGGCGCGGAAAGAATCACCTAAATTGATTAGTAAACCGTTTTTGATGGGCGCTATTTCAATATTGGTTATTATTTTTGTTTCTATGGCAGCTAATGCTCTTTATAATTTAGTTCCAAAGATTGATTTTGTTGTTTATTCATTTAGTATGATTGCAAGTTTTTTTATATATTATGCATTTTATGAGCTCGGAAAGAGATATGATAATAAATTTTTAACTGTTATTTCAATTGTTATAATCGTTGCATCTATACTGGCTTCTTTGTTTTTCATTTCAGGCCCGATGATTTTTTCTGAGCAAATTACTAATATGCAGAATTTATCCGCGAATGCAAATCAAACTTTATATGATATTTCTATAAATACTTCTTTGAGTGATGAGCAAAAAAATGAACTTGTAAAGCCGGTTGTTGGAGAGATTTTTTCTAATTTGGTTCCGTTTTTTATTGTAATCGGATCGATTTTGTTTTGTGTTTTTGTTTTAACTATTTTATTTGGAGTTGGGTTGATTAAGCTGGGAGATAAAGTTGAATATGCAAAGCTGGCTGGAATATTAAATATAGTTGGTGCGTGTACAATAATTCTTTTTGGTTTAGGATTGATTGTATTATTTGTTTCTTTTATTTTTGAAGTAATAATTTTATTCGGTCAGGCTAAGAAGTTTAAGGAAATAGAATAGACTTATTCTCAAAATAGTTTCTTTTGGCTTGTTTTAAGTTTTTTAACTGTGCTCCAGGAATGTCGGATTATTTTTGAGTAGATTGGATCGGCATAATTTTTTTCTATGAATTCTATTGTTTTCGGGTCGGCAGGATAGCCAGAACCAAAGTCAATCTGTAGTTCTTTTTTTAATTTTGCGACTTCTTCTTCTCTAGATTCTTTTGCGATGATTGATGCTGCTGAAACAACGGGATAGTTAAAGTCAGCCTTATGTTCAGCTTTAATTTTTATTTTTTCTTTATTGTTTAAGAATTTTTCAACAGTTGATTTCCATTCTTTTGTATTTACAGATGGACAGTCAATTATGACATCAACTTCTTCTTTTATTTTTTCAGTTAGTTGGTTAATTATCATTGCGGCTTTCATGGCTTCTAGCGTATTTAGATTTTCACAAGAATCAATATCTTCTGGAGAGCTTTTTTCTATGTGATATTTATATTTTGATTTTATTTCGTTTCCAATTTTGTTTCGCGTAGTAGGTGATAATAATTTTGAATCTTTTGCGCCAAGTTCTTTTAAAATTGATTCTTCTTTATTGTCTATTAGAACTCCTGCTAAAATCATAGGTCCAATTACTGGGCCCCTACCTGCGTCATCAATGCCGATTAGGTGTGTCATTATATTGTTATACTAAGAAGGTTTAAATATCTTTTAGAAAAATAGTTGGGCGGGATTTTACTCGAGTTTTGCATTTGCTATTTTTATAATTCAAAATTCATGGCAAAAGCGAAACTCTCGCGCGATAGGTCGCTCGTTCAAATCTAAAGAAATTGATTAAATAGCGGGGGCTTCTCGCAAAATGCATTTGCAAAATACTAAATAACAGTTGCCTTTGGCAAAAATATTGTCAAAAGCGTTTTGCTCGTGATTTGAAATGTGACTGCGTCACTTCATAATACCGTCCCAAGAAATCTAATTTCACTTTGTTCAATTAAAAAATAGCGGGGGCGGGATTTGAACCACGCGACCTGCAGGTTATGGGCCTGCCGAGCTAACCAGGCTGCTCCACCCCGCTATAAAAAATTTAGAGTTATAAGCTTTATAAATATAGTGAAGACGATAAATTTAGTTTTTAATATGGGGAGAGGAGGATTCTGAAAAGTTTTTACTCTTCTGATTTTTTAATTTAGTTGCTGAGGCAAAATGCAATGAAGTGTGAAAACTTTTACCCCCGATTATGAACTAGACGTAGGAATCCGTTCCAGCAGATTTCATTTCATTCAATCTGCTTAATGGGGAGAGGAGGATTCGGACCCCCGAAGGCATAAGCCAATAGATCTTGAGTCTATCCCGTTTGACCGCTCCGGCATCTCCCCACTAATATTAGTGAAATAAAGTGACTTATAAAATTATCGGAGCACAAAAAGTTAGTTGTTCTTATTGTAATAAATAGTTTATAGAATTATAATTAAACTGCTGCAACAGGCTTTATGCTGTTCGCTATGGACTTAAGAGCTTTACCCTTTTTATTTCCAAACATAAAGTTTCTTTCTTTTCGATCTCTTCGAGCAGCTCTATAATTTCTCTTTCTAATCTTTCGTCTAACTTGTCCTCTTGGCATAATAACTTCTATTTTTTTGGGTTTATAAATTTGATGTTAACGCCTAAAACATAGCTTTTTATAAGATAAACGGTTAGTGTTTTCATGAGAACTAAGGAAGTCGGATATATAATTACGGGAATTTCGGTGATCATATTTGCAATTATATTTATTTTTAACGGTGCCTTGAGAACAATTTTACAAGATAGTTGTTCGCACGGACCAACTTGCTCGATGTATGAAACCCTAAGTATTCAAACTTGGGTTACGGTGGCTATTGCTAGCATTATTTTACTTATAGGAATTGTAATGATTTTTATGAAAGAAAAGGAAAAAATTATTTTTAGGGAGAAAAAAGTTAAAAGTTCTAAGGTTGATTTAAGTAAGCTTGATGAAACTGAAAAAAAAGTTGTTAGAATGCTCGAAAGCGAAAATGGAGCGGTATTTCAAAGTGGTTTGATGGAAAAATTGGGAATTGGAAAAGTTGGCATTACGAGATTGTTGGACAAACTTGAAGCGAAGCAAATTATAGAAAGAAAAAGACGTGGGATGAATAATATAGTTGTTCTAAAGAGATGAATATTTTATATATTGGTTTGGTTTAAAAGTGTTTTTTGAGTAGAGATATTATGAAGCGCGGAATATTAACTGATTTGCATAGTATTAGTCCAACTCTTTTTGTGGATAGAATGCGGAGACAGGGAATAGATGGTTTTGCATTTCTAGGAGATGATGATGACCCAGGTGTGCTCAGGGAAATTTTAGATTTACAATATGATAAAGTGATTGTCCCGGGAAACCACGATTATGGTTTTTGTATGGATATGGAATTTTCTTCAAAAGATGTTGGGAATAGGTTTGGAGAACTTGTGCGTAAATGGAAAATATATGACGAGCGTGAATTTGTTATTGATGCTATTGATGCACTGGAGGGCGAGAAGGAAGGCATAAGGATAGTTAGGCCAGAGGTTTTTGGAAATGTAATTTACACTCATTCACAGATCGGACCTACAGTCTTTAGTTCTTTTTGGGATAGGTTGGCGATTCCCATTACTAATGCAGATGCAATTTGTGATAATTTTTTAGAAATGGGCAAGAGAGATGCGAAGATTATGTTTCGAGGGCATGATCATGTTAATAGAATATTTTCTGGAAATTTGGGCGGAGAAGATTTTATGATTCATAACTTTTCCCATGGCAAGCCATTTGTTTTTGAGAGAGATAGGAGATATATTGTTTCCGTTGGAGCATTTAAGGTCGGAGATTTTGCTATTTTTGACAATGAACATCGTTCTGTTATTCTAGATTCTATTTAATTTACGATGTAACTAGTTGCAGCAAAGAGATTATAATAAAGATTTATATGAGATTCTTATGGAAATTAAATTAATCATGGGGTTAAAAAATGAGTGTATTGATCGAGTCAATTCAATTATTTTTTAAAATTCATATGGAATGTAAGGAGGTTAAAAAATGAAATCGTGGATAGTAATGGTAATAGTTGGCTTGCTATTGATTGGAGGAGTTGTTGCAGTTAATGTATTTAGTCCTTTGTCAAAAACAAGTTATTCAAAAATTCCTTGCTCAAGTTGTGGTAATGGATGTACTACAGAGAGCAATTGTGGAAACGCAAATTGTGGCGCGTTGACTGGTGGGGAATGTAAATGCAATTCTTCTTCGGGTGGATGTGGAAGCTGTAATGGAAGTTGTACATCAGAAAGTGGATGTGGACAATCTGGTTGTTCTGTAACAACTGGAGCAAAAACTTGTGGTTGTGGAAAATAATTTTATAAATTGGGCGAAAAATCGCCCTCTTTCTTTTTCTTTTTTTGTACAATAAAGTTTAAAAATAGATATTTGTATACAATTTCAGAAATAGAAAATATTATTATTTTCATTTTCAATTTAAAAGATGGGATCGGGTATAGACTTAAGAAAATATCAGGACGCTTCCGCAATCGAAGATGCATTTGGCAAACTTCTTTCCGGTAAGTCTGGCTATAAGCCAATTATAGAGAGAAGAATTGATCCTGTCAAATGTAATGGTTGTGGATTGGTTGTTGAAGGAACAAAGAATTTTTGTCCAAGTTGTGGTGGAAAATTGGAAAAGAAACCGATTTCTATAAAATGTTCCGGGTGTAATGAACTTTTCGATGGCGAAGAGACTTTCTGTGGTCATTGTGGAAAGAAGAGAGAGTAGATGTTTTAGTGTAATTATATTTAAAAGTAGGTTTTGTATGAGAGTTTTATGAATCAGAGTTTAATTGGAAGCATGATAGGTGTGAATTTTGTGGTAATGGATTACTTTTTATTATTATTAATTTCAGTGTTTTTTATTATTTTTATTGCCTTGTTTCTTATTTTTGCAAGCATAATGAAAAAAAGAGAGAGGATTAGAAATATCATTTTACGTAATGAAGATTTTAGTAAAGATCATTTGGCAAAGAAGAAAGAGGGAAAATATTTCTGGGATAATTAGAAAAAAGATTCTTCAGAATGGTTAAATTACTTCTCAATTTGTTTTTTTTAATTTGTATGTAAAGCACGCCTTAGAGAGTTGGCGAGTTCCGAGTCAATTATGGACCAGTATTATGCTTAACTTTTAAAACCTTGAATATCTTGTATTTTTCATGAGATTAGCAATAGTTCACAAGGATAAATGTAAGCCACTTCTATGTGGGCATGAGTGTGAGAAGTGTTGTCCAATAAATAAAAAAGGTGAGGAGTGCGTTGCCATTGCAGATAAGGCAAAAATAGACGAGAAACTTTGTATTGGTTGTACGATTTGTGTTAAGCGATGTCCACTTGGTGCGATTGATATTGTTAATTTACCTTCTATAAAAGAAGAAAATTTGGTTCATAGATTTGGCGATAATGGTTTTGCACTTTATGGTTTGCCTTTGCCAAAACTTGGTTCTGTTTTTGGAATGCTTGGAAGAAACGGAATTGGAAAATCTACTGCTGTTGAAATTTTAGCCGGTAAATTAAAACCAAATTTTGGGAAAAAGGAAGAACAGGATGCTGTTGCGCATTTTAAAGGAACAGAATTTGCAAAGTATTTTTCTTCTCTTGATAAGGAACTTAGAGTTGCATATAAGCCACAAAATTTATCTTTCTTGTCGGTAAATTTGAAAGTTATTGATTTACTTTCAAAAAGGGGAGATGTGGATAAAGTAAAATTACTTGCTAAAGAGCTAGGCGTTGAGCATTTGCTTGAAAATAATTTGAGTAAACTTTCTGGTGGAGAGTTGCAGAAAATTGCAATTATTGCTTCGTGTTTGAAAGAGGCAGATTTGTATTTCTTTGATGAACCACTTGCTTTTTTAGATATTTCAGAAAGATTGAATGTCTCGGATTTTATTAGAAAAATTGCAGAAGGTCCCGCTCGGGATACTTCTCTTCAGGGGGCAAAAACTGTAATTGTGGTTGAGCACGATTTATTGATTTTAGATTATTTGACAGAATATTTAAATATATTTTATGGACAGCAAGGTGCATTTGGTTTGGTTTCAACTGTAAAATCATCTACAAATGGAGTTAATTCATATCTTGATGGATTTTTAGCTGGAGAAAATTTGAGAATTAGAGATTTATCCCTGAGTTTTAATTTTACAAAAAACTCCATTGTTTCTGGAAGAACGATTGCAGAATGGCCAGATTTTTACAAGAAGTTTGATAAGTTTTCTTTAAACGTGAAGGCGGGGGCTATTAAGGAAAATAATGTTGTGGGAATTCTTGGTAAAAATGGAACTGGAAAAACTTCTTTTGTGAAATGTTTGGCCGGACTTGAGGAAGTCGAGACTGCCGATGGTAAAATGAAGTTGGATTTAGACATGAAAATTTCTTATAAACCACAGTATTTGTTTACAGATTCGGAAGAAATGGTTCGAGATGTGATGTTTAAAGAAAAAATTTCTAAAAAAATTGCGTCAATGTTTTCATTGGAAGTTTTACATCATAAAAAAATTAAGAATTTGTCTGGCGGAGAACTACAGAGATTTAATATTGCTCGTTGTATGGCCAAGGAAGCGGATATTTATTTAATTGATGAGCCTTCTGCTTATTTAGATGTGGAAGAAAGAATTTCGTGTGCTAAGGCTATAAAAGACTTAATGGTTGAAAAGGGGAAAACGGCGTTTGTTGTCGATCATGATTTGCTTTTGATTTCTTATGTGGCGGATTCGGTAATTTTATTTTCTGGAAAATCGGGAATTGAGGGACATTCTTCTGAAATTTATAATTTTGAAAAGGGGGTTTCTGAACTTTTGAAGCAATTAGATATAACTTTAAGAAAGGATAAGGAAACTGGAAGGCCGAGAATAAACAAGCGAGGAAGCGTTTTGGATAGGCAACAAAGAGAAGACAATGAATGGGCGAAATTTTGAGAGCATAATAAGCCTTATAAAGATTAAAGACGTTGTAAAAATAGGATGTGTGATAAATATTTTTTTAAATATTTTGGAATTTTGTTAGTTTTGTTTGTGGCATTTTTTGTAAATGTTTCAGCTATGAATGATACAATTGTGGATTTGGGTGTTCAGGATTCTGAAAATTCTTCCAATATTCATGCAGATAGTGGATTGGCTACGGGTGAAACAATTAGCGAGTTGGCAGCCAATAAGGATTTTAGGACAAAGGCTGTTTTAATGATAAGTTTTGTTTTGCTATTTCTAGTTCTGTTGTTTTTTATTTTAGTTTTTAGTGTTTTTAGAAAATAATTAAGTTTAAAACTTGCGTTTTCTTTTGTATTTTATGAAAGAAGTAGTTATTAAATTACTTGAAAAAGAATTAATGGGTAAGTTGGAAAAACCTGAAATAGAAAGATTAATTGAAATCCCTCCACAACAAGAGATGGGCGATTTTGCGTTTCCATGCTTCTCATTGGCGAAGGTTGAGAAGAAAAATCCAATGTTAATTGCTTCTGAGTTGGCTGATAAATTAAGAAAGAATTTATCTAAAGAAGTTTCTGGGGTTGAGGTAAAAGGAGCTTATGTGAACTTTTTTATAAATAAGAAGATTTTAGCTGAGAATGTTTTAGGAGAAGCTATTAAGAAAGATTATGGGAGTAGTAAAGAGGGTAAGGGGAAAAAGATTGTGATAGATTATTCTTGTCCTAATGTTGGGAAGCCTATGCATGTAGGACATATTCGTTCTACGATTATTGGAGACGCAATATATAAAATTTGTGAAATGAATGGTAGTAAGCCGATTAGTATTAATTATTTAGGAGACATAGGTCTGCATATTGGCAAATTGGTTGTTGCATGGGAACTTTGGTTAGACAAAAAAGCTTTGAAAGAAAATCCTACAAAAGAATTATTGAGGTTGTATGTTCAATTTTGTAAGAATGAAAAATCTGAAATAAAAGAGGGTGCAGAAGAAGATGAATATGCAAATAATGAGTGGACATTAAAGGCTAAAGAAAAATTGAAGTTAATCGAAGATGGAGATAAGAACGCTAATCAAATTTGGAGAGAAATAGAGAAGGCTTCCATTGATGGATTTAATAGAATTTACAAAAAGCTAAATGTTTCCTTTAATGAAACAACTGGGCAAAGTAGGTTTACAGATGGTGGAAAAAAAGTTATTGCTGATGGAATAAAGAAGGGTGTTTTTAAAACAGATGAAACTGGTGCGGCTTATGCAGAGTTTGGTGATCAGAAAAAATATGTTTTGCGAAGTAATGGTACTGCATTTTATATGACACAAGATTTGGGTGCAGCGGTTAGTCGTTTTGAGAAATATAAATTTGATAAAATGATTTACGAAACAGATTACAGGCAAAATTTACATTTTGAGCAGCTCTTTATGATATTAAAAAGATTGGGTTATGATTTTGCTGACGAATGTTATCACATAGGACATGGAACTGTTAATTTTGGTAGTGAGATTATGGCAACTCGTGAAGGCAAGGTTGTTTTATTAGAGGAAGTTATCGATAAAATTACTCAGAAAGTTGAAGAGGAAAATAAAAGGCGTGGTTCGAAAGGAGATGCTCTTGCGATTGCAGTTGCTGCTTTAAAATATGCTATTATTAGGGTTGAAGCATCAAAAGATGTTGAATTTAGTTGGGAAAAGGCTTTAGAATTCGAAGGTAACACGGGGCCCTATTTATTGTATTCTTATGCCAGAGCGTCGTCTATTATTAGGAAGGTTAAGAAGTCAAAAGCCAAGTTAGAGATATTTGATTTATCTAAAGAAGAAGGTGCGTTATTGACTAAGATTGAAGGCTTCCCTGTTGTTGTAAAGAAAGCTTATGAAGAGCTTGCGCCGAATCTAGTTGCGAATTATGCATTTGAACTTTGTCAGATGTTTAATGAATTTTATCATGCTCATCAGGTTTTGGGAAGTAAAGAAGAAGGTTTTAGATTGAAGTTAATTGAGGCATTTAGGAGTGTTTTGAAAAAGAGTTTGAATTTATTGGGCATCGAGGAACTCGATGAAATGTGAAGAATTTGAAAAAATTTTGCATTTGCGATTTGCAAAAATAGTTGCTCCGCAGATTTATGCAAAAGCGAAATTTTTTGAGGAAATGTAAATGAATTCTTACACAACTCAAAAATCAGAAGATGGAACAGTTAGAATTAATTTTGATGATGGTTATATTGCTGTTGTGATTCCTACGAAAGATGATAAAATTGCAGTTTGTGTTTCTTGTCAGATTGGCTGTACTGTCGGATGCAAGTTTTGTTATAGCGGAAAGGTTGGTTTTAAAAGAAATTTGAGTGCTGATGAAATATTTAATCAGGCGATTATTGCGAAAGATATTTTTGGAAAAATTCCTACTTCGATTATTTTTATGGGAATGGGTGAACCGACCTTGAATTTGGAAAATGTTTTGGTGGCCGGAGAGAGAATGCATAAAGAATTTAATTTGTCGTATAATAGAATCACAATTTCTACGAGTTGTTTGAAAAATTTAGATAAATTGGTCGATTGTAAATTCAATCTGGCGCTGTCTTTACATTCTGCGTTTGATAAAAAAAGAAAAGAGCTTATGCCGCTGGGAATTTCTGTTGCGAAGATTGTGAAGTTTGCGAATAAATATGTTGCAAGTGCGAATAATAAAAAGTATATTATGGTTGAGTATGCTTTGATTGCTGATGAGAATGATTCTGATAAGGATTTGAAGAAATTAAGTTCCTTGAAGTGGCCGAAGAGAACTTTGTTTAATTTAATTCAGTTTAATGATATCGGAAAATATAAAGCAAGTTCGTTTGAGAGAATGTTGATTTTTAAGGATGTGTTGATGAAAAAAGGTTGGAAGTGTTTTATTAGAAATTCAAGAGGAAAAGATATTTATGCGAGCTGTGGAATGCTGGGATGTTGACGACGTAAGCCCTCCCACCCACCCCAAACGGACGAATTTTTAGTTTGCTAAGATTTTTAAACAAGAATCTTTACTTTCTTTTCTTAGCTACAACTTTTTGCTTTTTGTCTCTAGAAATTATTAAATAGATTATCGGCAAGATACCTACCGTATTTAAAATCAATAAAAGTACAAACCAAACTGGTTGTTGTTTTTTACCGGCTCTATAAAGTGCGAATCCTTTTCATGCAAGTTCCCAGACAAGAATTATGATAAAAAATACGAGTTGTGAAGTTGTATCTAGATTAAAACCTATAAATGCCATTTTACTTTTTTTCTCCAATAAATAATCCAATTATGAATAAGATTATTGAAATAATTATTAACGGATATCCAAACCAAATAACTAACATTCCTCTACCCAAACCGCAACTAGCATAGTCTGTAAATGGACATGGAATCATTGCAAAAATAATAAAAGCAAGTCCTAGTAAAAAAATAACTAATGCCCAAATATTTATTGTTTTCATTTTTAAATTTTCTTAAAATTGTTCCAAGCGATTTCAAATAATTGCTCTAATGCTTGTGCGAAGAATTCTGTATTGATCCAGACACCAACATCGTAATTTGGATGAACTGTTTCATCATTTAGAAGCATGAATAATATTTCTTCGCTGTCAATCACACAGAATCTTGCTTTAAGGTTGCCAGCATCTCTTACTTCTGCCACTTTAGCTAATTCTTTAGCGACCTTGATGTTTGCTTGTGTTATAGGAGCAGCAACTCTTATTTTAACGCCTCTTTTTTTTGCTTTTTCAAAGCTTGGTAATAAGACTTCAAGTTTTCTATTTAATCCATCTGCTGTTGTAACAAGTGTTATAGTGTCTTCAGCTTCTCTAACGAGCATATCTAAATGATTGTAAAGGTTTTGTCTTCCTCTCAGGGCGCCAGACATGTCAGTAGGTTCAACAAATTTAACCCCTTCGCTGAATAAACTATTTAATTCGCTAAGAACTTCATCACCCTTTAATTTCTCTAATCTAATTGATTTTTCTTTTGCATCAACTACAAGATTCTTTTTTACTCTTTCAACTACTTCTTCTGGTTTTAATGCAACGAATTTAATAGGTTTTCCTAATTTCATTACGATGAATCCTTTTTTTTCTAAAGATTCTAAAATATCATAGGTTCTAGAACGAGGTACGTCGCTGATTGAAGATAACTCTCCAGCTGTAGACTGTCGTCTTGAAAGCAGTGCGGTCCAAACTTTTACCTCGTAAAGATTAAGATCAAATATCTTTCTTAGTCTGCCAAGGAATTCCTCTTTAACAATCATAATAGCTTTAATAGCGTATAGTATTTAAATCTTTCTCTGAATTGTCTCGCTGCTCAGGAGTGAAAAAATTATTTCTTCGACGATAAAGCATCAAAAGAAAGTTTGTAGTCAATTTCCTTTATTTTACCTTCTTCAGAGTAGCTAAATTTCTTACTTGTTGGTTCGAAATGTATTTTTGATGCACCTATTCTTTTTTTCTCGTTGGTAATAAAGTTTTCAACTAGTTCTTTTTGGTTTTTTTCAAATAATATTTCGAGTTCAATTTGGTTTTCTTTTATTAAATTTGCTTTTTTTCTCGCTGCTTGTATGGCTCTTGTTAGTTCTCTTGCAAAACCTTCAGCTTCTAATTCTAGAGTTATTGTTTTATCTAGCTCGATTTTCTTTTCTCCTTTCTTAAATTCTAATTTTTTTACATTTAATTCTTCTAAAATTATTTCTTCATACTCTTCTGGAACTTCGTAGCCAATAATTATGGCTTTTGTTAGTGGTTGCTTTAGTGGAAGTTTGGCAATATCTCTTTCTCTTAGTGCTATAGAAACAATTTCTCTAGTTGCTTTCATATTTTCTTCAAGTTTTTCATTTATTTTTGAATGGTTTATTTCTGGCCAGTCTTGAAGATGAACGGATTCCTTATTTCCTAATTCTTTGTAAATCATTTCTGCAGCAAAGGGCATTAGTGGAGCAATTACCTTTGCAGTTTTATCTAAAGCATATTGAAGTGTGGCCTTTGCATCTTGGTCATTCTCATTAAATCTTTCTCTTGTTCTTCGAACATACCATGTAGATAGATCATCTATGTATTTTTTTATTTCTTCGGATGACTCTATAGTGTTATATCTTTCAAGTGCCTCTTTCACGTTTTTTGCAAAACGTTCCGTTCTCGATATAAGCCATTGGTCTAGAGTATTTTTTGATTCTGCTTTTGAAGATTTAATATTGCTGTAAAGTAGGTTAAAGTTTGAAACATTATTTAAAAGCATTAAAACTTTTTTATAAACTTCTTCTACTGCCTTGTCTAAGAAGTTCATATTTTCTGCATTCATTACTGGATTTGACATTAGATAAAATCTAAGGGCATCGCTTCCAAATTTTTCTATCAATATCATTGGATCTGTGAAGTTGTTTTTACTCTTGCTCATTTTTTGTCCATCTTCGGCTAAAATTGTTCCGGTTGTTACTACATTTTCAAAGGGAATATCGTCGAATAAAATTGCTGATAAAACATTCATGTAATAAAACCAGGCTCTAATTTGAGCTATATATTCAGCTACAAATTGTGCTGGAAAATTCTTTTCGAAAAATTCTTTGTTTTCAAAGGGGTAGTGGAATTGTGCAAAAGGCATGCTTCCAGATTCAAACCAGCAATCAAAAACATCGGGGATTCTTGTCATTTCTTCTCCATTTTCATCTTTGATTTTTATTTGATCTACAAAATCTTTATGTAAATCAATTTCCCCTTTTGGTAATTTAATTGCAAATTTTTTCAAATCTTCTATACTTCCAAGAACTTTAATTTTTCCAGATTTTGATTTCCAAACAGGAATTGCTGTTGCCCAATATCTGCTTCTTGATATGTTCCAGTCTGGGGCTGTTTCAATAGTGTATTTTACTCTTCCTTCTTTTAAGAATTCGGGGTACCAATTTAGTTTTTTATTTAGTTCTAGGATTTTTGGTTTTATTTTTTGAATATTTACGAACCAGGCTGGAATTGCTCTATAGATTAATTTTGTTTCACATCTGTAACAGAATGGATATTCGTGTTCTATTTTTCTAATTGAAACAATTTTTCCTTGTTTTTTTAGATTGATTATAATTTCAGTATTTGTATCGTGAACAAATTTTCCTTCTAGGTCTGGAACTTCTTTTGTAAATTTTCCCTTTTCATCTATTGGTTGAACAACTGGAATTCCATATTTTTTACAAGCAATATAATCTTCTTCTCCAAATGCTGGAGCTGTGTGAACTATTCCCGTTCCATCTTCTTCTGTTACAAAATCTCCTAAAATTATTTGGAAGGCATTCGGAGTTTTTGAAAAGTATGGAAATAATGGTTCATACCCTTTGCCTTCAAGTTCTTTGCCACAAATTTCTTGTATAGTGTTATAATCTTCATGATTTTTATAATATCTTCCGATTAAATCTTTAGATAGTAAATAAATATTATGATCAGTTTTGTCTTCTATGTAGGAATATGTCAATTTTGGATTTACCGCAAGCGCGAGATTTGACGGGAGTGTCCATGGCGTTGTGGTCCAGGCTAGTGCAAAAGCGTCTTTGTCGTAGACTTTTTCTTTTAATTTAAATTTTACAACAACTGTTTCATCTTTAACTTTTTTATAAGAATTATCCATTGCAATTTCTGCTTTTGCAAGAGGAGTTGAGCATCGCGGACAATACATTAGTATTTTTTCTCCTTCGTAGATATATCCTTTTTCGTGTAATTGTTTAAATGCCCACCAGACCGATTCAGTGTATTTGTTGTCCATGGTTTTGTAATCGTGGTCCATATCAACCCATCGGCCAATTCTTTCAATTATGGATTTCCATGCGTCGGCATAGCCAAGAACTTTACTTCTACAGTAGTCGTTGAATTTTTTTACGCCCATTTTTTCTATTTCATCTTTTGAGTTTATTCCCAGCCCCTTTTCTGCAATATTTTCAATTGGAAGTCCGTGGCAGTCCCATCCCCAAACTCTCTTTACGTATCTTCCTTGCATGGTCCAAAATCTTCCGAAGATATCTTTAGTTATACTTCCTAGTAAATGTCCATAATGAGGCATTCCAGTTGCGAATGGTGGTCCATCGTAGAAAACGTAGGGCTTACAGTCTTTTGTTTTTTTTAAAGATTTTTCAAAAGTTTTATCTTTTTTCCAGAATGCAATTATTTCTTTTTCTTTCTCATTGATTGTTTTGGGTGTTTCCATTGTTTTTGTTAGGTTTAATAGCTTTTTAAATTTGTTCAGAAATTAGCCAGGGCGATATTTGGTAATTACTGAATAGTTTAGTTAGTTCAATTGCTTGTTCTGGGTTTTGTCTTCGCGTATACATAAATCCGTCGTAGAGATAGTGTCTTAGGATGGGTATGGTTGTTCCGTTTACACGTAATTCCTCAAGATAGCTAAAGGCTAGATTAAATTGCCCCTCAGAGACCATTTGATAAACTAATTCTCTCGGGTTCTCGGTTGTGGTGGCAGGAAGTTTTTTGTCTAAGCTCATAAGAAATTCCAGCAAGTTGTAGATAACTTGCTTACTAAATAATAATTGCGATGCTAGTAATTTCAGAAATTGTTTTTATACTAGCTATCATGTGTTTTTGATGTTTGGAGGATTTTTAAATATTTAGATTATGAATTTTTGCATGGGTTGTATCTTTTTAAAAGAGATATTCTTTGGTTTTGTATGGACTTGGGTAAAAGGTTAAGTAATAAAATGGATGATGTTTTTAGTTTTTATACTTCTTCTACTCATAAGAACGATGCTATAAAAATTATTCATAACGCGCAGAATCATCGATTTTTAATTTATTCTAAGGCGTTAAACTTTGTGTGGATGCCCGCTTATGTTGGTTCGGCTGTGGTTAGTTTATTTGACGACGGCCAGTATAATGATTTAAAGATAAAGGCCATGGAGTCTACTCTTTGGGCGCTTGTTGGTGGGAATATTTTTTTCGGGGCCTTTTGGGCGAAGCTCGGTTCTTATAATCTTTTGAAAGATTCTTGAAAGAAGAGTAAGAAAGAAACATGTAAACAGGTTGCATTGAATAGTCTTAGGGGGCAAGTATATAATTATTATTATGACTATAAAGTTGCCTCGGAGATTTATGATAAGTTTTCTTTGGATACACTTGGGGTTTTGGGAAAAATTAATCCTTCGGCTGCAAGAGGTATTGAGGCTTTGTCTGGAAGTATGTCGAGAATTGTATTTTAGTTATATTTATTGAATTTTTTGTTGTAAACACCCTAACCGAAGATATATAAATAAGTTACATTTACAAATACTAGGAGGCAAAAGAGATGAGCGCTTTCAAAAAACACGCAGGTCTTTTCAAAAATGAAGGGGCGTTGCGGGACGAATTAGAAGATGAAGGGAAAACACTTGAAGAAGCAGAAGACGAGTATTTTGAAAAAGAAGTCTAAGACTAAGGTTTCTAAAGATATGACTTTTGCTGAAATAATGAGTATTGACAAAAAAGCAGGATATAAATTAGCTGAGCGAGGAATGTTTTGCGGCGGTTGTCCTATGGCAATGATGGAAACGTTAGAGCAGGGCGCAAGGGCTCACGGAATTGATGCCGATAAATTAGTTAAAGAATTGAATAAGAAATAATTTATTCAAATTGATCTTTTTTGTGTCTAGGTGTTTGGTTCGTTATGGGTTCTAATTGTCCAATTGGCTCTGGTAAGTCAAGAAGTTTTGCTAATCCTTGTATTTGTTCAATTTTTCTGGCACTTATACTAATGGAACCGCTTTGGCCATTGTCGTCAATAAAAGTTAGTTCACTGAAAATGCTTTCCCCTTTGATTAGTTCGTATTTTTTCATGGATAAAATATCGCAAGATTCTCCCTTGAGATTTATTTTGTCAAAATTTATAGACAGATATTTTCTTAATTCTTCAAGTTTTTGTTTTTCTGGTGCATCTTCGCTTATTGGAGGGTAGTTTAGGGGTCTGCCAGTTAGATAAATTAAATTCATACTTGCTTGAGCACAATTGTATATTCTTTGAGGAATGCTGATTGTAGATTTATTATTTGTATTTTGTCTTGAGGTATAGTTTCTTTTTAGCATAATGTTTTATAAATAAATTCTTTTTAAAAGGTTTGCAATATTTTTTTGTGTAAGAATATATTGATTAGGGTTGTGTAAATTCTTTGCTCATAAATTCTTTTCCTATGTTTGACAAAGTATTTTGTATTTGTTCTAGTGGAATTGTTAAATTTTCCCAGAATGTTAATGGATTTGGGAGACTTAGTTGATAAGCTAAATCTTTTAGATCTTTTTTCCCTTGAGCTTTTAGGCTTATAATACACTCATTGCTTTCTTGAATTTGTACAAAAACAGCTCTTTTCATGCTCGGAAGTTTATAACACAAATCAAATGCAGTATAATTTTCCATTGGGTACTTTGTTGTTCTGGAGGGTTGAGATGGTTCGTTTTCTTTTAAAATTTCTGCCAGATCTCGCGCATTTTCAAAAGTTCTTGGAGAAATCAATTTAATTTTCCCAGAATCTTTAACTACTCCTGGTTTGGAAAAATAATTTCTTACAATTTGATAGTATTTCATAGTTTTTATAAACTTTTTTTATTTTAAAGTATTATCAATATTTTTTTGTAAAGAATAGTGAGGAATATTAATTATATTTTTCCTGCAACATCAAATATCCAGTTTTCGTGGAAATGAGGTGCGATGATTTGTATTCCTATTGGTTTTTTGTCTATCATTCCAACGGGGATTGAGATTCCTGGAATTCCTGCGAGATTTAGAGGGATTGTGAAAACATCATAAGCGTACATTTCTTCAACTGTGATGTTTTCTCCGATTTTGTGAGCTGTTCTTGGAACTGTTGGCATAATAATTAAATCAATATCTTCGAAAAGTTTTTTGAATTGTTGTGCAATGAATTTTTTAGCTTTAAGTGCTTCGTGGTAGTATCTTCCATGATATTCTGCTTTTGATATTTCTGAACCGCCTAAAATTCTTCTCAGAACTTCAGGCCCAGCTGCTTCTTCGATTTTCTTTCCAAATCTTCTGCCGTCGTATTTTCGTGTTGCAGAAAAAAATTCTACGTAGGTTAAAAGATAGTATGTTTGGATTACAATATCTAGTGGTAAATCTATTTCTTTGATTTCATATTTATGTTCTTTGGCAAGTTCTTTAGTTTTTTTCTCAATTAGTTTTGTGATTTCTGGTTTTGCAAATTTTTCAACATTAACTAGACCGATTTTGTATGTTTTTTTTGTCTTAATATCTAGCGAATCTTTACTGGTGGCATCAAAGTTGTCTTGGCCCTTTATTATATCAAAAATATATTTTGAATCTTCAATATTTTTTGTGATTGGGCCAATGCAATCTAGAGACATTGCTAGATCTAGTAATCCATAACGAGAAACTGCTCCATAGGTTGGTTTTAATCCGAATACGTTGCAGTGAGATGCTGGGTTTCTGATGCTTCCACCTGTGTCGGAACCAATTGCGAAGTCGCACATTTCTGCTGCAACGGCTGCTGCTGAGCCAGATGAAGAGCCGCCTGGAATTAGTTCTGGGTTGACTGGATTTTTGGTTGGACCGAAAGCTGAAGTTTCTCCTGAACCGCCACAAGCAAATTCGTCCATATTAACCATTCCTAAAATTATTGCATCTTCTGCTTTTAGTTTTTTAATAATTGTTGCATCGTAGCCAGAAATATAATTTTCTAGAACTTTTGAAGCGCAGTTTGTGATTAGTCCCTGAACTGAAATATTTGATTTAACAGCGACGCAAATTCCTGCAAGTTTTCCGACAGATTTTTTGTTTTTAATTTTCAAATCAATTTCTTCTGCCTGCTTCATTGCTTCTGAATTTAAATGTAGGTAGATGTTCAAATCTTTATTTTTTTTATCAATTGCCTTAAGAAAATTATTTACATTTTGCATAGCTGTTAGCTTTCCTGATTTTATATCTTTGAGTTTTTGCTGGATTGTCATTTCTTCCACCCACCCCTTTCTACAATTATTAAATTGTCTTCAAACTCTGGAGCGTTTTCTGCCATGATTTCTCTAAAATTTTCATCGGTTTTCCAGCCGGAATTTTCTATTCGAAGATTTTCCCTAGAGTCTTCTTTTTCTTCTTTAAATTTTATTTCGTTAATCTTTAAGGAGAATTCATCTAGGAGATTTTTAGCGTTTTTTCTAATTTCTTCTTTCTCTTCTTTAGAAACTTCGTGCCATGTGTAAGCCATAAATTAAATTAGAGAACTCATTTTATAAGTATTTGGATTAGGCTACTTTTGCTTATTGTTTTTCTTTGTTTAGAATGAGTGATTTGCGTTTACTGGACTTCTAAAAATTTTGATTTCGTATCCCGCCCACCCGCCCAAAACGAGACGATTTATGAAATCAAAATTTTTCTTTTTGTTTAGTATTTTGTAAATGCAAATTACGAATTAATTTCTTTTTTGTAAAAAGAAAGAACTCATTTTATAAGGATTTGGGTTTATATTTTATATTCGGAGATTGGTTCAACTATTGCAAGGTTATCTACTACAGAATCGACGCAAAGTCTTTTTATTGTTGGTAGGTCTTTTATGCCCAAATCGTCTATGACATACCTAAAAGTAGCTAGATCTCCGTTCACGAAATCAGCCCAATGCGCATCGGCTTCATCCCAAGGTTCATTAGTTTTGTTGTGTAAGTCATCTAGGTATTTTCTTACTTCAATCATTTTTAGTTGAATTAGGGTTCTTTCCGTCATTGGGCTTTTATATAATGCTTCTCGATAGGGGCACCAGCTTTGTCCATGGCAATTATATTCATATCTTTTTGCGCATTTTTCAGGATCATATTCTCGTGTTACTGGAGAATTTTTATTTTTGCCTATAATCATTCTTGCAGTGCAATAGCCATCTTCGCAATCAGAAACTAGTTGGTTTATTAGTTCAACTCTTTTTTTGTCAGGATGTTCTTTGTCGAATTTTTTAAGTTCGCTTTTACCGAGCATGTTTTCAAGTTTATTAGTACCCATATAATAATAAGTAGAATTTTATATTTTTAAAAAATTTCAATATACACACTATTGTGGTTTAAAAGAATATATGGGAATATGTTTATGGAGTTAGCCTATCTCTATCTCTTGGGAAAAATTATTAAATGGTTAAAGTCTTGTTTTCTCATGATAAAAATATGTAAGGATGTTTATGCTCTGAAGTTATTTGATGGTTTTGTGACTAAAAGTAAGAATATGCAGAAGAAATAGCCGATATTTTTAAATTAGTCCAAAAACACTATTAAATGGCTCAGAACCGTATCTAGAAACTATTTCTTTAAATTTTAAAGAAGAAAAAACAAAGTCATCAATAGAACCATGAACGGGATTATTCAATTGTTCCCTTATAAAAGAGGTATAAATTGTGGGAACTGGCTGGATGCCTCTGTTTGCAAACTCTTCTAGCGCATATAAGGAATTCTCTTGTGGCTCTAAACCAACCAATACGCAAGAACCAACTTCTTTTCCAAAAACCTCTTTTGCCCAAGAGAGATAATTATAATAATTTTGACAAGTTAAAGTTCCCTTAAATCCTTTAATATAATTCTTACGAAAATCAGGATCTACCAATTCCATTCCAGAATTATTTCTACTCAGACCAGCTTCTTTAAATGCGGAAAAAACTTCCAGTGCTTTTATCTTATCAAAAACAAGATCCTTCGGGGGAGCCATGCTTAAAAAAGTTCTACCCGCATATCCCCCGTTCTTAAGCGATTTAAGAACTCTGAAGTGTTGTTCTCTTTCTAGCTCATAATCATTTAAGCTTCCAGTACATAGCCAAATAAGAGAAGTGTCTTTAGTTCCACCACTTGTAATAAATTTATCAATGGTTTCGAGATTTTTTTCAACAGAAATAGCCCGGTCTCTTTTTGATGGCATGGCGCCGTTAGTAACTAGGACTGCCCAATCATATTCTTTAAAACAAAATTTACATTTATAGTCACAAAAAGAATGAACCCAATCTAGTACCATCGAACTACCATTTCTCCTAATTGGGCCAAAAGAATAATCTTGGCCACCAATGTCTCTCTTAAAAAGTTTTGCAGAAACTTCAACTAAGGAGCCATTAATGTTGGCTTGTAAACCAGAATTTTCATCAAACATAAATGGAGAATTATTATTAACTCTGGTGGTTGTATGGCGATTTGAATCCCCAATTAATAATTCGACACGTGGGATTAATGAATTATCACAAATTACTGGCGGAGAAGAATATTTAATACCATCAACAAGCACACCAATTCTAAAAAATTCTTCAGATGAAACAAGGGAAAATGTTTTTGATTCCATTTATGGAGTTAGCCTATCTCTGTCTCTTGGGAAAGGAACCGCTTCTCTGATGTTTTTTATTCCTAAAATTAGCATTGTAAGTCTTTCAAGTCCGATTCCCCAGCCTGCATGAGGTGGAGCTCCGTATCTGAATGAATCAATGTAATCCTTGAACATTTCTGGATTTAATCCTTTTATTTTAAGTCTTTCAATAAGTAATTCTGGTAGATGGATTCTTTGTCCGCCAGAAGTTATTTCCATTCCTTTGTAGATTGCATCAAATCCATTTGCAAGTTCTGCATTTGGATCTCCGTCTTTTGGCATAATGTAAAATGGTTTTCCAGAAAGTGGCCAGTCGTGAACAAAAATAATTGTGTCTGGGAATAGTTCTCCAAGTTTTTCTTCTGATTCGCCGTTTAAATCATCTTTGCCAACATGAGTATTTTCTTTTTTCATAATTTCTGTAACTTCTGTGAAAGTCAAATATTTTATTTCAGGCACTTTAGGTTTTACATCTAAAAGTTTTAGTTCTTTTTCGTTTTTTTCAAGAACTTGTTTTACAATATATTGAACTGTTTTGCCCATAACGTCCATAACTGTTTTGTCATCTGCGAAAGCCATTTCGAAATCCATTTGTCTTGCTTCGTTTAGATGTCTAACCGTGTTGTGTTTTTCTGCTCTCCAAACTGTGAAGATTGTAAAAACTTTTTCCATTGCGCAAGCAACCATTTGTTTGTAAAGTTGACAAGATTGAGACAAGTAGGCTTCTTTTTCAAAATATTTGACTTTGAAAACATCTGTTCCGCCTTCGCTTGATGCGCTGATTAATCCAGGGAATGCCATCTCAATTGCTTTTTCTTGGTTTGTCATATATTCTCTAAAAGCTTGCATAATTGTTGATTGTATTTTGAAAATTGCCTGAGTTTTTTCTCTGTGCATGTCTAAAAATCTCCAGTCTAATCTTATTGGTAATTCTGTTTTTGAATAGTCTGAAACATCGATCGGTAAAGGTGCTTCTGCTTTTGCAAGGATTGTAATTTTTTCTGGAGCGATTTCTTTTCCGCCCGGAGCTTGTTTGCAATCTTTTATTGTTCCGACAATTTCAACTGCGGATTCTCTTGAAACATCTTTTAAAATGTTAAATGCTTCTTCGGAAGTTTCGCCCTGGACTCCAGTAATTTGAACTCTTCCAGTGATATCTCTAAGAACGATGAATCTGACTTTCTTCAAGTCTCTTGCATCATAGACCCAACCTTTTAGTAGGATTTTGTCTCCTGCTTTCATGTTGAATAAATCTTGAATGTATGTTCTTTCCATGTTGTGTATTGCACGACGTAAACCCGCCCACCCGCCCAAACGGACGAATTTATGAAGACCAAGTTTTGTGGTGTTTAATTTCTTAGTTTTTTTGGGTTTTTAAGGATTATGCTAGGGTAGTTTTTCGCAAGTCTTAAAAAGTCTCATTTATTATATTCAATATAGGTGATGGTTTGGAATTGCCTTAGGATTCTAGAAAAAATGACAGTAAAAAGTAAATTAAAAAGAGCGGTAGAATATGTCACTCATAAAATAGCTGCGCCCATCTTCAGGAATTTTGCTAGTATGTATTTTGATGTGAATATTATCGGTGAGTTACCGAAGGGTGCGGGAATTTGCGTTTTTAATCATAATGTTAATTTTGATGGTTTAATTAATGGGGCTTTCTTAAATAGAGATATGCATTATTTGGTGCAAAGGGAAGGAATTTACAACCATCTTTTACTCAGGCCATTTTTTTGGGCATCTGGGCAAATTCCAATTAACGTTGATATTAGTAATGGTGGAAATATTGGTGCGACTGTGGCGAGGAGATGTAAAGAATATTCGCAGGAAAAAAGATTGATAGGAATTTTTAGTGAGGGCCCGTCTTCGAGATTGTTAGATTCTTCTGGAAATGTAATTCCGGTTGAGGATAGAAAACATTATCCGTTGGCTGCAGGCATGGCTTTGTCAAAACATATTCCGATTATACCGATTGGTCTTTATACAGATCCTAAAATTGGACAAGATTTGTGGAGAGATATTGGTTTTACTAAGAGTAGAAAATATATGAATGATTATAATAAAGCGAAAAGAAAAGATTTATTGGTTAGGGGAATTGGAGATAGAAGATTTAGAGCGTCGTATGTTATTGCTATTGGTAAATCAATTCAAGTGGAAAATTATCTTCCTAAAAATTCTCAGAGTATTGAGCATTTAACTAATGAGGTTCAGGACAGATTGATTGGTTTAGTTAATAGAGCAAAAGATTATAGTCATAATTTAGAACTTGATTTGACCATGAGGATTGATTAGCTAGAAAAGCTTATTAACTGAATTATTATTTTATTTTTATGGCTATCGATACAAAAAAACTTGAAGATTCTTTGAATTCAATGACTAGGGAAGAAAAACCGAAGTCCGTTGAGATGTCGGCTCAGGAAGAAATTGGATTTCATAAAGGAACTTTGAATACTTTAGTTTCTGAAAGAACCGAGCTTGTGAAGATGATTGGGAATGTTGAAGCAATTATGCAAGCACATATTAAGAGATTGAAAGAGCTGGGAATTGAGTTGAGATAGTTATTTTATCTCTAGATTTTTTAAAACTTCCATGACTTCTTTGCCGTTGACTTTGCCTTTGAATTTTTGCATAATTAAACCCATGTAGGCATTAGCAGAAAGTTCTGGTTTTTCTTTTATTAGAGACTGAATTTCTGATTTTAAATCAATTTGTTCTTTTTTAATTGCATCTTCTAGTTTTTGTCCTTCAAAGATTTTTTGCATTACTAATCTCACATCACTTTCGGAAATTTGGGATTTTTCAACTGCCTGTAAAATAGATTCTATTAGTTGTAATGGAAGTTTCTTATTTACTTTTTCTAGTTGCTCATTTGTTTTCTTAGCAATTTCAGTCGGGAAGATTGTCAAAGTTTTTGCAATTAAAGCGTAATTTTTGCTAGAATTGCTCAGGAATTTGAAATCATCTAGTTTGTCTTGTTGCAGGATTAGTGCAACTAGTTCGTCATTTAATCCAAATTCGTGCAGATAGCTTTTATTTTCTGAAATTAGTTTTGGAAGAGTTGCTTTAACTTCATTGATTAAATCGTGAGAGATTTTTAATAATTTTATATCTGTTTCCGGATACATTCTTGCGGAACCAGGCATTGGTCTTAGGAAGGAGGTTGTGCCGTCTTCATTTGATTTTCTAACTTCTTTTTGTGATGCTTTTTCAATTTGTGCCTGGGCTCTGTTTATTGCTGAGGCAATTGCCTTTCGTGCTTTGTTTTCTTCATCCACTATAATTATGAAAGCGTCATTGGGTTTTATTTCTAAAACAGATTTTATTTCTTCGATTTCTTGGTCTGAAAAATTATATTTTTTTAAATTTTCATCAGAGTGGATCATTCCACCAACTCCGTGCATTTTTGCGTGTTCTGAAAGTTCTGTTCCGAAACGTTTTGATTCTGAGATTTCAATTCCTAGAATTTTATCGAAACCTTCGAGTTTTGTTGCAATTGCCTTTGCGCCTTTATCAATTGATGATTTTACGAATTTGCATTCTGTGTTTTTTAGAATGTTTGTGATGTCTAAAATGGTTTCTGATGTCTTAGCCTTCTTCTTTTTTAACTCATTATGGATTTCAATCAGTTTTTGTTGTCTGTTGATTTCTAGTTCAACTGTTTTTGTCATTGTTTTTGCGTCTTGGAATCCTTTGATTTCAACTCTTTCTGTGCCTGTTGTTGAAACATTAACATCTTGTCTGATTGTTCCAATTCCTCTCTTGACTTTGCAAGAACGAAGAATTTCTCCGATTTTTAGAGCAGCTTCTTTAATTTGTTCTGGTGAATATAGTTCTGGTTTTGTTGTGATTTCTAAAAGTGGAATTCCTAGCCTGTCTAGTTTGTAAATTTTAGAGTTCTTCCCATCGGGGATGACCTCTGCGGAGGCCTCAATTCCAACTTCCTCTAGGTCTTCTTCTTTTTTACCAGAGGGCCTGGCAGCGTCTTCTTCTATTGCGATTGTTTCAATTCCAACTTTCCCCTGAGATGTTTCTATAAATCCGTCGTGAGCAATTAAAGCTGTTCTTTGGAAGCCAGAAGTGTTTGAGCCATCAATAACTGTTTTTCTCATTACTTGAGTAACTGGAAAAATTTCGCAATTCATTAGAGTTGCAATTTGTAAACCAATTTTTAGAGCTTCTTTGTTTATATCGTGTGGAGGTTCTTCATCTAGTTCAACTAGACAATTTGTGTCATAGACTTCATAGAGAAAGGTTTTGTCTTTGGATTTTTCATGTGCAGCTGCTGTGTCGATTTGTCCTGTTTCGCCAACTACAGGATTTAGTTTTCTCATAATTGTAAATTTTGGAGAATCACTTCTTAATTGAGATGGACAATTGCAGAAAAGTTTATGTGTGTCAAGTTGCTGATGAATTTCTAAACCTGCTTTTAAGCCATGAAGTTCCATAAAATCAATAAATGAGAATGGTTAATAAATGTTTATTTATATGTAAAAATCGAGAGTTTTTTTTAGGGAATTGTCAAATTTGCTTCGCAAATTTGTTTATTTGAATTTGCGTGCAGAGCACGCGGTTGTGAGTAACTAAATTTCTGGCTGTTTTATGCTTTTTCATCACTATTCAAAATGTTTAAAACTATGGATTTTTAGATAATTTTATGGTGAGCGAAAAGCAGGAAAAGATTTTGATTGAGAAGACGAAGGAAATTTCGGTGAAAGAGGCTTCTGCTTATAGTTTTATGGATGGTTTTGGTTTGAGATATGTTACGCCTTATGCTCTTGCTGCTGGTGCAAATAATACGCAAATCGGTTTACTGAGCTCTGTTCCCGGTCTTATTGGAAATTTGTCTCAACTTCTTACGATAAGATTAATGAAACATTTTAAGAGAAAGCAAATTATTTTTTGGGGAGTTTTGTTGCAGGCAATAATGTGGCTTTTTTTAATTGCTGCGGGAATTCCGTTTTTTTTAATGGGAATAAAAACTTCTTTTTCTCCAGACGCAATTATTGTAATTTATACTTTGTTAATTTTGGTCGGAGCGGTAAGCGGTCCGGCTTGGGCATCAATGATGCGGGATTTAGTTTCTACAAATAGGGGAGATTATTTTGGTAGACGTAGTAGAATTTCTGGAGCAATTGCTTTAGTTTGTATGTTTGTGGCAGGTTTTATTTTGGATTATTTTAAACAGACTCATATTTTTATTGGTTTTGCAATTTTATTTTTTGTATCTTTTTTGGGAAGATTTGTTTCTTCAGTATTAATGAGAAAGCATTACGATCCTAAATTTAAAGTTGATGATAAAAAATATTTTAGTTTATTAGATTTCATTAAACAAATGAGGCATAATAATTTTGGAAGATTTGTTTTATATTTTTCATTGCTTTCTTTTGCTTGTGCAATTGCTTCTCCATTTTTCGTAGTTTATTATTTGAAAAATCTTGGCTTTTCTTATACGCAATATATGATTGCTGCAATTGCAAATTCTTTGGCTACGATTTTATTAATGCCGCTTTGGGGAAAATTTGCAGATAAATATGGAAATTTAAAAGTTATGCAGATAAGTGGTTTTTTAATTCCTTTTTTGCCTTTATTTTATTTGCCGATAGCTTTAATGCATTCTTCGAGTTTTGTTCTCTTTTTTATTATACTTATTGAAATTTATTCAGGAGTAGTTTGGGCAGGATTTAATTTGGCTGCTGGAAACTTTATTTACGATGCTGTTTCAAAAGAGAGATTGGCTATTTGTTCTTCGTATTTTAATATACTGAATGGATTTTGGGCTTTGGTTGGTGCGATGATAGGTGGTTATTTGTCTTCCCATAATGTAAGTATTTTTGGATTGACTCCAATTTTATTTTTGTTTTTACTGAGCGGAATTTTTAGATTTGCTGTTCATTTTGTGATGTCAAAAAAGATTAATGAAGTTAGAGAAGTTGAAAAATTTGATATAGATAAGCATTTTTATTCTCATTTGAAAAGATTTGCAGAGAGTACAAAAAGAATTACTAAGAATGTTTTAGGTAGTGTTTCACTTGGTAGATTTTTTGAATCACTTGTTTCGGAATCAGAACATCTTTTTTCATCTAATCCAAATAATTTTGTGAAGAATAATTAATTCACAATCTTTAAATAATCATTAATCTTTTGTTTTTTAGGAGGTTGATATGAAAAACGAAATAAAAGAGATTAAAAAAATAGGAATATTTTCTGTTGCGAAAATTTTGACTTTGTTCGGAATTTTATTAGGAATTTTGTATGGGGTTCAGATTGGTTTGGCTTCTAATGCTAATCCTTTAACTTTTGCAGATGCGGCAACTTATGCAGCTCAAGATCCGACTATTGCAGTTACGGCTTATTCGATTGCTTTAGGTTGGTGGATGATAATTCTAGCCCCTATTGTGTTTGCTATTTTATATTATTTGTCTGGCTTAATTGGCGGATTAGTATATAATTGGTTTGCGAGAATGGTTGGTGGAATAAAAATCGATTTAGAGTAATATTACTTTTAGCCTCTTTTTTGGAGGCTTTTTTATTTTTTAATTGTTTGGTAAGGTTTAAATATTCTTTTTTGGTGTTTGTAGTATGAGAAAAGGGTTTGTACTTGTCTTGATTTTTTTATTAGTTGGAGTTAGTCTTGTGAGCCAGATTGGTTTTATAGGTGCTCTTGATTTACCTAGACCGCCAACTTCTCCGGTTGTGGGAAACGGAAATCAAACCGGACAGGTTGATAATTTAGCATTATCTGGCGACATTTCTGGGAACCCTAACGGTATTGTCGAAGGTGGTTCACTTGATGTTTCTTCTGATGGATTTAGTGGGATGCAAATTTTCTTAATTGTTTTTATCGTTTTGGTTTTTTTGGTTGTTATCGTTGTTTTTTTTATATGGTGGAAACAAAGGAATAATTTATCTTCTTTAGTCCAACAAAACTTAAATAGCCCGTCTACTAATGTAAAACAATGAAGTCCATAAAAAAGAAGACGGTAAGTAAGAAAAAGTTTAATTTTGTTTGGATTATTATTGCAATCCTTGCTTTAGTGGCTGTTGCTTTTTTCGGGATAAATGCTATTACTGGAAAATTTATATTAACTGAGACGGATTATAATTCCTCAGGATATGCTAAGCCAATAGATGTTTTTAATCAAAACGCTACAATTTTTACAATTTCTCCCGATTCAAATATTAGTTCTCTTTCTATGACTTTTCAAGCGCAAGTGAATCAGTCTGGAGCTTATATATATCGGCGAGGATATTATTGGAGTTCTGTAAATAACACTTGGGTAAATTTCACTTTTCCACAGGCCACTATTGGGAATTCAAATTGGATTGATAGTTATGCGAAGACAAATATCACAGTTGCTAATATTTCCAAGTATTTTAGTTCTGGCTATAATTTGTTTATCGCGTATTCTTGTAAGAAAGTTAGCGGTGTTTGGAAATGCGGATGTAATTCTGTTAATGATAGTGTTTGCAATAAATGGATGTTGCAAATTGTGAATATCACTGGTTATATTGAACCACCTTGCAATACTGATAGCGAGTGTTCTTCTGGATTTGCTTGTGTGGCTGGCAGATGTGCAGAAAGAGTAGTTGGAATTGGTACGCCGGAAGATCCTTTCATGATTTATAATTGCAGTGAATTACAAAATATCTCTAGAAATCTTACTGCAAGTTATGCTTTGGCTAGTAATATTGATTGTTCAGATACATTGAATTGGAATGACGGTGCTGGATTTTCTCCTATAGGAATTACCGATGAGGTATTTGAGTTAACAGGTTGGGTGGGCGGTCAAGGTTATCATTATATTGAAAAGAATAGTCCTAAATTCGTTGGTACTCTTGATGGAAACGGACATAAAATAATTGGTTTAAACATTAACATGCCTAGCACTGATTTAGTTGGTTTGTTCTCTCATGTTGGCTCGACAGGAGTTGTGAGAGATATTGAATTGGTAAATTCTGCTATCACTGGCAGAAGCGCGGTTGGAACAATTGCAGGTTTTAATAGTGGACAAATATCCGGGTCTTCAGTTACTTCTGTAGGTAATCTTGTTTCTGCAGTCGGCTCTTCAGATTGCATTGCTGGTGGCGCTGTTGGTTTTAATGACGGTACTATCCAGACTACTTCCTTTAGTGGAAGCGTCGTTTCTGTTTCTTCAACTTGTATTTACGGAGGTCTAGTAGGTTTTCATAAAAACGGTCAGATAATAAATTCTTATTCCACTGGAACTGTTCAGGCCGAAGGATGGGCAATCGGTGGTTTAGTCGGAATGGGTAATGATGTTACTGCGGAGATTAGAAATAGTTATTCGACTTCAAATGTTATCGGAAGTACAAGTAGTGATTCTGAAATGATTAGTGGTTTGGTGGGTTGGACTTATAGAACTTCCATATATAATTCATTTGCTGCAGGAAATGTTTCTGGAAGAAAGAGAGCCGGTATTGCGACTTCTTGGGGAGGCAGTACTTTGCAGAATAATTATTTCTATCAATACCCTGGGAATTCAATGATTTGTATTTCTAATTCCATTAATGAGCTCGGTGTTTCTGGATGCAAAATCGAAAATGATACTGGTTACTTCAATAGGCGTAATGAATCTCCGATGAATACTTGGGATTTTGCTAATACTTGGCAAGTTGACATCAATGTAAACAGAGGATATCCTTATATTCAAGGCATGGTTCCGGCGAGCATAGTTGATGAAAGCGTTGTTCTTGATACTTCTCCATTGAGTACTGTCAGAATTTACAATTGCACGGATTTACAGAATATAAAAAATGTTCCGAGTTCTAATTTTATTTTACAAAATAATATTGATTGTTCTATGACTTCTAATTGGAATAGTGGTGCAGGATTTGAACCTATTGTTGGTTTTAGCGGAAACTTTGAAGGAGCAGGATATGTTATCAGTGGAATTTATATAAATAGACCTTCACAAAATAATGTCGGGTTGTTTAGCGATTTGAGTGGAAATATATCTAATGTTAAGGTAGTAAATGCAAATGTTACTGGTGGGGAGAGATTCACTGGAATTTTGGTAGGATATAATACCGGAACAATCTCAAGTTCTTTTGTAACGGGAACTGTTTCGGGGTGGTATAATGCTGGTGGTTTTGTAGGATATTCTGGAGGCATAATTCGTGATTCTTATTCTACTGCTAATGTCAATGTTGTTGATGAATCTGGCGGATTTGTAGGATTGGCTTATGGTATTATAACTAATTGCCATGCAACAGGTACAATTTCTGGAGATGGTCATATTGGAGGATTTGTAGGATATTCTGGAGGAACAATCTCAAACTGTTATGCAACTGGTGCGGTTTCAGGTAGGTTCTCCGTTGGTGGTTTTGTTGGGGCTCAGGGTACTGAAACAATTTCCAATTCTTATGCTACGGGCACTGTTAATGGGGGTTCTTACACTGGTGGTTTTGTCGGATTACAATCTAATGGCTATACAGTTCTTGCAAAAGTTTCTAACTCTTATTCTACTGGTCGAGTAAATGGTAATGGTGGTGGATTTACAGGTTATTCAGAAGGACAAATAGTAGAAAATTCATATTACGATTCAATTACTTCGGGTAAATCTGATAGCGGTCTTGGTGAACCAAAATCGACTTCGGATATGAAAACAGATTCTACATTTACTAGCGTTGGTTGGGATTTTGAAAATATATGGAAGACAGATTCGAATACTAATGGGGGGTATCCAACTTTAAGATGAGTTTTAAAAGAGGGGTGAGTGAAATCGTTACAACTGTTTTGATAATAATGATTTCAGTTGTTGCTGTTGGAATATTATGGACGACTATTTCGCCGATGATTCGTGAAGCTTTAAAGTCTGATTTTTCTAATTTGGATTTGCATATAGGAGAAGACTATACATTTTATAGTCCTGCTGCTGAAACTATGTATGTTCAGGTAAAACGTGGAGTTGGTTCTTTGTCTGATTTTAATTTGTCTTCTATTAAAATTTATATTGGTTGGAATGGAGAAGATCGAGTTGGTACGAGAACAAATGTTCCGGGAGTAGGCGGTTCGATTGTTTATGCATTTAATGGTTTGCCTAATAAGCCGACTTCGGTGAAGATTGCTCCGGTTGTGACTGTAAATGGAAAGCAAAAAATAGGGAAAGTTACAGACGAGATGAGTACTATTGTTGAGTCGGATGATATATCTGGAATTTTGGATTTGGAATCTGGTTTTGGTAGTTTTGATGCAGTTCCGCCTGAGCCCGCACCTTTACCCGGGGGCAGTTTAAATGAATAGTTTAAATGTTTCAAAAATATTTTTATTTTTAGTTGGAATTTTATTTTTAGCTGGGCTTGTTTCTGCTGGCGAAGGGTGTTATGTTAAAATTAATTTTAATGAACAGTTGGTGGGTTATTCTATGGATTCTGTTTTGTCTTTTAGTGGATTAAATAATTTGTATGGAAATTATGGCGGGCTAGTTAGTGAGTATTCTTCGAGTGTCGGTTCGTTATATACAATAAAGATTTTTTCTTCTGAGGGTTTATTGTATGGCATGTATTCTTTTGGATCAGGAGTTATGTTTAATGGCGAAGGGAGTAGTTATCCAACTGCGGTTGTGGTTCCTTATTTTTCTTCTATGTCTTCTGCGGAAATCTCTATAAATGGTGAAAAGAAGCTTGATATTGTTTTGAGTGGAGTTGCTTGCGAAAGAGATTGTTTGCTAGCGGGGGAATTTTCTTCTATTGACAAGAGGTGTTGTGGTGGGTTAGTTAAGTCATGGAAGAGTCCAACTAATCTTACGTGTGTTAGTTGTGGAGATGGTGTCTGTTCTTCTTCTGAAAATTATTTTTTATGTTCCGTAGATTGCGTGGATGATAGAAATATTGTTTGTGCAAATGGAAAAGTTAAGGGTAAATATGGATGTGTTGATGCCAATGTGGTTGGAAATGGGATTGTAGAGAGCGGTGAGCAGTGTGATGACGGGAATTTATTTAATGTCGATGGTTGTGGTGATTCTGGCAAGAAAGAATATTGTATAGATTTAGATGAATCTTCTGGGCTTGATAGTTCTATCTTTATTTCTTCTAAAACATTTGGTTCAGGAGATTATTTTTATGATTCTTGTTTGGACTCAAGGAGTCTTAGGGAATATTATTGTGGATATGGTTTGCAGTGGGATTTCTGGAATATGCATAAAGTTGCGAAGAGTTCAATTGTTGAATGTGAGTTTGGGTGCTCTATGGGAGCTTGCTTAGAAGAATCGGCGGTTCCGATAACTACGCCAGATTGCATAGATAGTGATGGAGAGGATTATTTTGTTAATGGTTACGTGCAATATGATGGTATGTATTTTGCAGATGTTTGTTTTAATGAGACTACTGTTAATGAATATGTTTGTGGAGCAAGTGTTAATAATAAATATTACGATTGTCCTGCGGGTTGTTCTGATGGTGTATGTATAATGGAAGTTTTGGATTTGCCGCCTGAGCCGGAAAATCCGGAGAAGGTATAATGAAAAAACTATTTATTTTGTTAGGTGTATTGGTTTTATTTAGTTTTGTTAGTGCGTGGGGATCTCAGTTTGAGAATAATTGTTGGGGAGGCGATGGTGAATATAATACCTATGTTTTAAATCAGCCTGGAGAATATTCTGTTAGTGACGATAGTGTTTTAAAAGATGGGCAGGCGTGGAGAGTTTTGAATTCTGGGGATTCTTCTTCTAATCATGTTTGTTTTGTTGTTGATGGGACTAATGTTTCTTTTTCTGGATCTGCTAGAAAGATTTATTTTAATGTTGTAAATAATGGGAAATTAACTTTAGAATCAGGTTCTAATTCTCTTTCTTTGTCCAGTTTTAATATTAATTCTGTTGAAAGATATATTGATGAAGATGCAAAAATTACTTTAAAGTTTTCTACGGGAGAAATTTCTATTTATAGATTCCATCCGCTTGGGGCTGTGAGCTTAATTCTTAATGATAAAAATGCGAGTGTTCCGGTGGGAGGAGATAGGGTAGATGTTAAAATGACAGGTTTCAGTTTTTCTGATAAAAATTTAGTTTCAATTGATGCGAATGCAGAGTCATATGTTGTTAATTCTGTCTCTCCGTTAAATTTTACATTGAATAATTTTCTAAGTGGCGATATTAAGGTAGGTGTTTGCGGAGATGGAGTTACGGGGAGTAGGGAAGTTTGTGATTGTGGAAATAAGAATTATTTTCCGAATGTGGTTGGATGTGGAGATGGAAGTATTTTTAATGGGATGGAAAATCCGTGGGTAGATCCGAAGGAGATTTGTTCTGAAAATTGTAATAAAAATATAATTTGTCAAGAGGGTGCTGATTTAGTTGATGGTGTTTGTTATTGTACTACGGGGGTTTCTGATTGGTATTATGATTATGAATATGGAATTAATAGACAAATTTGTAGAGAAGAATGCGATGTGAATGAATGGTGGAATGGGATGGAGTGTGAGTGTATTGATGGGTATATTGAAGACAAGGAGGGTAATTGTGTTCCTATTCCTGGACCTGTTATGAGAGTTTATTTAGACCAGCAGTATAAAGAAGATACATTAAAATATAGAAAGTTTAGGCCAGACAAAATTACGCCATTTGACGATATAATTGTTGAGTTTGAAACTGCTCCTTTGGGAGTGGCAGAAATTCCTGTTAAGATGTTTTCGGGATATATTAATTTTGAATTGGCTCTCGAGGGGGTTTTAAAAAAGAGCTACTCAAAGAATGGTAGGGATTTTTATCAATTAAAGATAAATGGCTGGGATTATGATAATTCAAATGGAGGCATGGGTAAACCAGCTGGTTGGGCAGATAAGGAGCAAGTAGATAGAATTACTGAATTTGGAAAAGTTACCTTTGTGGCTTACTTGCCTAGTGGTGAGGAAATAAGAATTGATAATCTTCAGAAGGGAAAAGATAAGTGGGTTCAGGGTTATTCAAATTGTTTGCATGTTTATGGTAGGAATGATGCGAGAAATAAAATTGGTTTTCATTATGGGGAGAGTACGGGGCATCTTTCTTTAGACGTCGCAGGTAGGTCTATATTTTTATTGAATAATTTATATAAATATTCTCCATTTAGAGAGTATTCAGAACAGTTTTCTAGTTATTCTGATTTGAGGTTAATAAGTAAGGATAGTGGTATAGGGACTTCTCTAAATAAAGAAAGGGGTTCTATTTATTTTATTAATGAAGAAGTGGAAAAAAAGATTTTGGCAGAGTCTGATTGTGTTAAAGAATATGGAAATGTTTTTTATCATAATTTTGAACATGATGTTAAGGCGGTTTGGCCTGGTTATGCTACTGGCGGGGGAGGTTGGCAATTTGTAATGTACCAAAAAAGAGACCCATGGTTTTTTTGGGTTACTCCTACGGACGGTCTCATCTTTGTCCATGAATTTGGGCATTCTTTTGGGGGATTGGATGATGAATATTATAATAAAGGGAGGGAGTATACGCCAAGAATTTCCCGGAATTGCAATAACGATTTAAATTATTGGGGAAACTATGGTGATGACGTTAAGGTTTGTTTTTATGGAGAGAATTATTTTAGGCCAAGTGAGGAGAGTATGATGAATAGTAATAATGAGCCGTTTAATGTTGTATCTTGTGGGTTTGTTTTATTAAATATGAAGTTATGTAATATTCGAGAAAATTGTTGGGCAATGTGTATGAATTCTAAATGGAATACTCTAAAGCCAGAAAAAGAAAAGCCCAGAAATTTATGCAATGGTCAGGTTTTTTATCCAGAAAATGGCGAAAAATGTTGCAACAATAAAGGGAATCAAGCGGTTGCTAAAGAATGTTGTGGTTCAGAAGGAGAAGAGTTGCCATATGATCCTGCTCAAAAAAAATGTTGTATGTATAGCAATAGTGGTTCTAGTGTTGTTGCGGATGAGTGTTGTGGGGATGAAGGAATGCAGGTCGCATGGAATAAGGAGACTGAAGCATGTTGTGTAAATAGTCTTGGTGCTGGTTTTGTTGGAGGAAAGAAGGGAGATTCTTGTTGCGGAACTGTGGGAGATGTTGCTCCGTGGAATCCTCAGGATAATATTTGCTGTTTAGATGGTAAGAATGAACAGGGAGATGTTGGGCCTATCGGGAATGAATGTTGCGTGAAAGTTGTTGATGGTTTTGAAATTATTCAATCTGGGAAAAAGTGTTGTGGTAGCGCAGGAGCATTTAATCCCGGCTATGCATGTTGTGATAATTCCGTAAATCCTCCTGTTATTAATTTTCAAAAGAAGTCGGAATTGCCTTCTGGGGGTTGCTCATGATAAATAAAAAAATAATATTTGCAGGGGTTTTCTTTTTTATGATATTCTCTTTACTCGGAGTTTTCGCAGAAGAAGATTATTATGTAAAGTTGGATTTTAATGAGAATTTTAATAATTTAGGAAGTGGGTTCAGTAGTGATTTTTCTTTTGCTGGATTAGAAAATATTTATGGGAATTATGACACAAAGGTTAGAGAATATAATTCTCTTGGTTATGAGGGAATGTATGAATTAAGAGTGTATAATGAATTTGAAAATATGCTCGGCAGTTATGCTTTTGAGAGTGCTTTAATTGGCTTTTATGATAATTTTGGCAATACTGAAGATATGGGAGGAATTTATTTTTCAGATAGCGGTGTTAATTCTGTAATTATTCCTTATGGTTCGAATTATTATATCGGTAGAATTTTTTACAATGAAGAATTAAAAACAGAATTTTATTTTAGTGGTGTTTGGCAAAATAGAAGCTGTTTAATGCAAGGAGAATTTTCTGCAGAAGATAGAAGATGTTGTGAGGGCTTGACACAATCTTGGGTTTCTTCTAACGATTTTACTTGTATAAAATGTGGGGACGGAATTTGTTCGGAGTTTGAAAATTCTTATTTATGTTTTAATGATTGTAGTGACGAGAGAGAAACAATTTGTGCAGATGGTAGAATTAAGGGTAAATACGGTTGTGTTGAGGCAGGTGTTTGTGGAAATGGAATTGTTGATAATGGAGAGGAATGTGATGATGGCGCGAATTTTAACGGAGATGGTTGTTCTTCAAATGGTAATATAGAATATTGCTTTGATTTTGATGGGTTTTTAGAGTTTGATAATTCTATTTTTAATTCATCGAGAATATTTGGCTCTGGAGAATATCGAGAAGATGAGTGTGTAGACGAAAAAAGTCTTAAGGAATATTATTGTGGTTATAATATCCAGTGGGATTTTTGGAATATGAAAAAGATTGTGAAGAGTTCAATTATAGAATGTGAGTTTGGATGTATTATGGGGGAATGTTTGAGAGAAGCCATTAATGAAACTAATTTAACTGTTGCTTCTTGTTTTGATAGTGATGGCGGATTGAATTATGATGTGAAGGGTACGGCGTTTGAGTATGGCACTCCTTTTGCTTACGACGAGTGTACAAATAGTGTAAATCTTTATGAACTCTCCTGTAATGACGGTATAATTACTGAGTCATTTTACGATTGTCCGAATGGGTGTTTGGATGGTGCTTGCGTAAGGGAAATTTTAGATTTGCCGCCTGAGCCGGAAAATCCGGAGAGGGTATGATGAGAAGATTATTTTTATTTTTAGTTGGAATTTTATTTTTAATTGCAGGAGTAAGGGCATTAACCTGTTCTGAGCAAAATGGAAATATTTGTGGTGAAAATCAGTATTGTAATGGAAGCATTTTGGATGCGTCGGATAGTGATGGTTGCTGCGCTTCTGAAATGGTTGTGAGTAGCTATTGTCGTTGGGCACCAGAGTTTGGCGGAAGATGGACTTGTACACCTGTGGAGGTTTATAATTCTAAATGCGTAATTCATGGCCAGATTTCTGAATGTTCCCAGTGCGGAGTAGGGTGGAATAATTTATGTGATAGGTATGAATGTAAAAATAGCTTGAATGAATGGTGCGGGTTTGATTCTGGTTTGTTTTTTGGTTCTTGTAGTTTGGCAAAAGATTTTTCTGGTGAGCAGGTTTGTAAGAATGGAGAGTGTAGAAATATTCAAAAAATTTATGATTGTCAGGAGTTAAGTGACCCGAGCGTTTATTATTTATTGCAAAATGATGTTGTTGCAGATTATGGAAATTGTTTTGATATAAAATCAAATAATGTAATTTTAGATTTGAATGGAAAAAACGTTAGTGTTGCAAACGGTGGTTCTTCTGGAATAAATAGCCATCAATATAATAATCTAGAAGTTAAAAACGGAAGCATTAGTTGTGATTTGGTTAGTGGCTTAGGAGGATTTGGAATTTCTTTAATGGATGGCGCGAATAATAAAATTTCTGATGTTAATTTGAAAGATTGTTATTCTGGTTTGTATGTGTATAGCTCTAGTTATAATGTTTTTAATAGAATTGTTTCTAATGGAAGCCCTGGTAGCGATTTATTTTCTTTCGAATCTGTTGAAAATGAATTTAGGGATTCGGTATTTAATTCATATGAGTCTATAAATTCTAAATTTATTTTTGAAAATGAGTTTGGAAAGATTGAGTTTTTAGATTTTGTTTCTGGAAGTGGTTCTAGTTTTGCGTACGACTTTAGAATTTCTCAAAATTCTATTTATATTGATTCTGTAAAGAATCCTGGATTAAATAAGGGAGCGAGATTGAGTTTTAATGTAAATGTTCCCGAGGGTAAAACTGCTGAAGATGTTGTTATTTATAGGGACGATGAAATAGTTTATGCAAAACCAATTGTTTCTATTGAGGGAAACACGGTAAGTTTTGAAGTTGATGGGTTTAGTCAATATTCTATCAATTTTGAAGGTTATTGTGGAAATGGAAGAGTTGATCAAGAAAGAACTGAAGAATGCGATTCCGGCATCCCAGTAGAAGAAGGTGGTGTTGGTTGGCCTAGGTTTGAGTATGAAGCATGTATAAAACCCGAGGTTGGAAGTGAATGTATGTGCGATTGTGATTCAGGTAATTTCGATTTATTGTCTCCGGAGTATCCTTGCTATTGCAAATGTAATCCCGATATTCCTGAATGCGATGGATGTGCTTTGTCTGAAGATAAAAATGAAAACGAGATATGCCAATGTAATTGCGAATTGGAAGAAGCTAATGTTCCTGGAGATCCTTGCTATTGCAGCTGCAACTCTGGACTGCAGGAATGTTGTGTTGAGGGTGGAACATTTGAAGGAATTGATGGAACTGAATGTTGTGATAATAGTAAAATTTATAATGAGGAAGAAGAAGAATGTGTAAGTGTTCCACAACCAACTGTAAGAGTTTATTTGGATCCGCAGTATGTTGATGAAACTAGTAAAAATAGAAAGTTTGTTCCAAATAAAATTACTCCTTATGATGACATAATCTGTGAATTGGAGATTGACGATTTGTTTAGCGATTCTTTTCCGGATAGTTTGCCTGGAAGGATTTTGACAGCTGGAGATTCTTTGGTGGTGAGTGGTAGTTTGATAAAGCAGGGTATTGCAAAAAGTGGCAATATAGTTTATCAATGGAAAATAAATGGATGGGATTATGATGGTTCAAATGGTAAAACCGGTAAGCTTGTTGGATGGGCAGATGAGGGACAAATAGGTGGAATTATAGCTTCTGGTTATGCTAAGTGTGAGGTTGATTTTAATGGGCAAGTTTTTAGTGTTGATAGTTCACAAAAAGATGGCAGTTGGGCGCAGCCTTGTTCTAGTTGTTTGCAAATTTATGGTAATTCTGAAAAAGATTATTCTGTTGTTGCTACGCGGTCATTGGGATCTGATGAGCTTTCAGCTAGTTCGATTAAAATGGCGCAAATTTTAGCAGGAGTTGGATCATATGATGAGAGGGTATATTATAATTCGGAATTATCGGGTAGTGAAGTTGGATTCCCAGGTTTCTCTTGTTCTTCTCCAGGTAGATGGTCTCTTTATCTCGAAACGGCATTGGGTGATTCTGCTGGCGATCTTTATGGTTCTGAAGATTCTTATGAGCAGATTTATGCTGGAGATTCATTGCAAGATGGATTGACTGCATTGCGTTCTCATCCGGTTATTAGTGGTGCTCTCAGTAATATCAAAGGAGATGCTTTTAATGCTTTTATGGAAGAGGAGGAGATTCGGTATATTTTGGGAGACGCAAGACTTTATTTGGAAGAGAAGAGAGAATCGGCTACTGGTTATTGGGATCGTTCATCTCTTTTGAAGCGTACAGCTATTGTAACTGCTGCCACATTGGTTGTTGGTGGGGCTGTTTATGCGGATATAAATTATAATGATGCGTCTATTTTGCGTAAAATTCCGGGAATACGTTTTGCACTAACGGATTCTATATCTATTAAGCCATTGTCTGAAGATATGGTAACGGAGATAGGATATAAGAGATCTATTTGGGGAGGTAATTTGGTGTTTGAGATGGAGTATGATTGGGATAAGGGTGCGGCAACGGGTGTTAAGGCTGGGTTTACGAGAGTTTTGGGTGGGCCATATTAATTAATTTTTTTGTGTAAGAATTGTTTTTTGAAATTTATCTTTTTTGAGATCTTTTGTCGTTAAAATTGTAGCCATTAATTCCCATTCTATATTGAGTATTTCGGTAGTCTCTCATTTCTGGACTTTCATTTTGTATCCTCATTGTTCTTGGATTAAAAACTTGGAATCCATTTGGGTTTGGATCTCTTTTTAGGTGTGCTCTGGGAGTGTAGTTGTCAGGTTCACCTTCTGTAGGATAAGATACACATCCAGTATTTAGAGCGAGAGCTACAAGTCCTGCTGCTAAAGCACCTACTGTTTTCGCGATAGCTTTGTAATTTGTCATATTTTAGAGAGGTATAGTCAGTATTTAAATCTTTTGCTTTTGTTACCACTTGGTAGATACAGTTATCTTCAGAATTCTAATTTATCATTCAATTCGTGGCTGAAGTTTTCTAACATTTTTTGTTGAACTTTGCCATCTCTGATCCAGGAAGAATGGCCTAGGACCCAGCCTAACTTTACGAAAGCTGTTTCTGGAAGCATGTCGTCTAGGAAAATTAAACCTGTTTTTTGCAGATCTCTTCCTGCCGAATAAACATTTGGATTTAAACGTCCGTAAATTGTTTGAGGTGCGCCGCAAATTACTAGTCCTTTATCGGTTAATCTTTTTATTGTGGGAAGCCAGTTTGATTCTGCTTGTTGAGATGGAACGTGTCCTAGGCCAGTTAGTTCGAGAATAATTCCCTTGTAGCCCATTTGTGCATACCAATCTAAAATATTTGGTTCTTGTCCAGGTGTTATTTGGATAAGTGCGATTCGGTCTTCGAATTTATTATCTATTTTTACTTTTTCTGAGTTTCTTGGGTTGAAGTTTGAGAGAATCTTAAAGCCCGCAGAGGGGTCACCATTGCTATGGAGATCTTTTTTTGAAATTTCTGCAAATGGTTTTGAATTTATGACTTTGAAAGTATCTCTTCTTGAAGAATGCATTTTTCTAACCTTTGTTCCGGGCATTGCTAGGCAATATTCATCGTTTAGGTCTTTGTGACCAACTATTGCAACTTCTGCTATGTCTGAGACTGCGAATTTTGCTGCGCAAATTAAATTTAATGCAGCATCTGTTGATCCTCTGTCAATGCTTCTTTGGGAGTAGGTCAGGGCGACTGGCTTGTTTAGTTTTCCTAGGAAAAATGAAAGTGCTGAAGATGTGTAGTGTAGGAAGTCCGTTCCGTGGGAAATTATAATCCCTGAAATTGAATCATCGTTCAATAAATTTTCTGCGGTTTCTGCTAATTTTTTCCAATCTTTGTAGCACATATTTTCGCTCCATTTCATAAAGGGCTTTTCTATTCTCGTGATGTTACAGATTTCTTGAATCTCTGGAGCGATATTTAAAATTTCTTCTGCGTCTGTTGAAATAACTCCTCCTGTTTTTGGGTCAAGTCTTGAGGAAATTGTCCCGCCTGTGATAATCATTGCGACGTTCGGTAAAGATTGATTGTTTTGAGATTGGGTTATTTTTATTTTATTTTCTTGATTTGATTTTTTTATTTTTACATCTTTAATTTCGTTTTGTCTTATTCCAATATTGTAGCCAGATTCTAATTTTAATAAAATAACTTCTGGCTCGTAGCTTTCTAGAACTGTTCCTTCCCAGATTTTTTCTCCAGTTGTGATTTCAACTTTGTCGCCAACGGAAACTGTTTTTTCTTTCATGAGAATAGAAGATGTTTTAGGTATAAAAATGTTTATAAAACTCAAAAAACTTATAACGATATGCAGATTTATAAGGTAAAGGGGATGTTTCAGAGGTTTTTGAATCCTGTAAAAAATTTGTTTATTAAATTGAAAATTAGTCCAACTGCGATAAATGTTTGGGCTGTGGTTGTTTCTATTTTTACAGGTTTGTCTCTATATTTTGCAGACAAATATTTGTGGCTTTTGATTTTATTTCCAGTTTTGGCATTTGTTAGAACTGCATTGAATGCTTTGGATGGGATGGTTGCTAGAGAAACTAAAGCAAAAAATCAAAGCTGGGGAGAGGTGTTGAATGAGAGTTTGGATAGATTGTCTGATATTGTTATCTTTTTGGGGCTGGCTTTTGCAAGTTATTCTAATTTTCAATTGGTAAGTGTTACGTTAATATTGGTTTTATTTAGTAGTTATTTGGGAATTGTCTCAAAGGCTGCCGGTGGAAAGAGAACATATTCTGCATATATGGGCAAGGCAGATAGAATGTTTTATTTGTCAGTTGGAGCAGTTGCTTGTTTTATATGGGGATTCTTTTTGATGAATTATTTTTTAATTTTTATTTTAGTTTTAATTATTGCTACAATTGTTTTGAGATATAATTTAATTAAAAACGATTTATATAAGAAATGATAGACCCGAATTTTTTAAATCCATTAACGAACCCAATATTGATTGATGTAGTTAAAAGATTTCTATGGGTTTTTGTTGCTGGTTTTATTTTGATTTTATTATTGAAGAAATTTAGCTTGAGGGGTCTTTGGGAAGGAGAGTTGGGTAAAAGGTATTTGAGCTGGTTGGTGATTGGATTTGTTTTTATGTTATTTGTCTTTTTGGGCGGGATTCCTAGTCTAATATTTTTATTGTTTGTTATGAGTTTGGGTTTGTATGAGCTATATAAAATTGCGAAATTTCCAAAGATTTATTTTTATTCTTTGTTAGTTTTGGCGATTATTAGTATAATTACTAGTTCCTTTTTTGAGAATAAGTTTTATATGTTGCCAATTCTTTACTTTGCTGTTTTAACTACGATAACAATAAGGACGAATAATCCGAAGAATTTTTCTAATTTGGCTATTTCACTTTATTCTGCAATTTGGATAATTTTCTTTTTATGTCACTTTATTTTACTTGGACATTTGAATAACAATATAGATAATACCAAAGCTCTATTGTTGATGGTTGGGTTTGCAGTTCCATTGGCAGATATTGGAGCTTATGTTTTTGGAAGAATGTTTTCTAGGATTTCTTTCTTGAATAGATTTAAAATAGCTGATAAAATAAGTGAGAAAAAAATATGGGCAGGAGTGTCGGGGGATATTGTTGGCGCAGGAATTGGAATTTGGATAATGTATTTTGTTGTTGGAAGTTATTTTAGTATTTGGCAGTTAGTTATTTTGGCTATTCTGATTGGAATATTTTCTGTAATTGGTGATATGAATGAGTCTCTTATAAAAAGATTTTTTAAAGTGAAGGATTCGAGTAATATGATACCAGGGCATGGTGGAGTTTTAGATAGAATAGATTCTATATTAAGGGTAATTGTTGTTGTTTATTATTTCTGTTTGGCTGTATTATAGTTCTATAACAACTATTCCAGTTGTGTAGTTTCCGTCGTGAGAAATTGAACAGTCTATTGATTTAAATTTGTTTTTTGTTATGATTTCTGGTTTTTTGCCTTCTTTTGTTTTTATTTCAATGTCTAGCCAGTCTATTTTTTTACCAATGGCTTTCATAAAAGCTTCTTTAAGTGTAAATATCCCAATAAGTTTAGTTTTGTTTTTGAGTTCACTTGGGTGAAAAACTTTTTTTAGAAATTCTGGGTTTTCTAGATTATTTAGAATTCTTTTATTTTGCACTAGGTCTATTCCTGTTTTTATCATATTACATTTCCTCTATTATTTTGTGTAGGATTTTGGATATTTCTTGTGGAGACTGCATTTTATTGAATTTTAATGGTTTACCAATTTTTATTTCTATTTTGCCGGGTTTTGGCCAGTAGTTTCCGGTTGGAAGAACTTCATGAAGTCCTTTAATTTTAATCGGGACAATTGGTATATTTATTTCTCTTGCTATAACGCCTATTCCTTCTTTGAATTCTGCTAATTTCCCATTTCTACTTCTGGTTCCTTCTGGGTAAATGAGAATGTTGTGATTTGTGTCTGTTAGTTTTCCGAAGTCTTTGAGGGATTGTTTTGTATCTTCTTTTCTTGAGAATCCGAATATATTAAATGTTAATTTTCCTAGTAATCCTACTGTTTTGTTTTTAAAGAAGAAATCTTTTGCAGCTGCTGGGCAAGTATTTAATTGATATTTAAATGGGAGTGATTTGTATATTGCGAAAGTATCTAGCATACTTACATGGTTTGCAATTAAGATGCATTTTTCTTTAGGGAGATTTTCTTTTCCGGATAGCTTTATTCTATAGAAAGCTGAGAGGCCTAAAAATGATATTTCTTGGAGTAAAAATCTGATTGGATTGAATAGTCGTGAGTTTAGGAATGTGATTTGAGAGTGAGATTTCTCTATTGAAGATGTTTTTATTGAATTCCGTAAATTTGACAGTGTAGTTTTTTCATTTATGTTGGTTTCTTCAAAATCAATATTGAATTGCTCCTCTATTTTTGTTACTAACTCAATTCTTTTTATAGAATCAAGTCCAATGTTTACAAGTTTTGTGTCTTCTTTTAGGCTGCTTTCATTTGTTTTGCAGATTATAGCTATTAAATTTTTTAGTTTATCATCTGAGTGGGAGACTATTTGTTTAGATCCTTTGTTTTTAATGAAAGACTCAACTTCTCTTCTGATTATTTTTTTTGTTGTTGTTCTGGGGAAGTCTTCTTCTGACCAGAGGATAATTTTTGTTAGTTTTTGGTTTTCTGATAGTTTTTCGTTGATTTGTTTTTTGAATTCTTCTGGATTTATCTTGGTTTTTGTTAGAATTATGGCAGTTAGGTCTTTGCCTTCGTTAAGTCCTAGAACTACGGAATCTTTTATAGAATTGAATGTGTTTATTGTTTTTTCGATGTCTTCTGGATAAATATTCATTCCAGATGGAGAGATTATTACGTTCTTTTTTCTTCCAGTGATAAATAAAAATCCATCTTCATCTATTTTCCCTAAATCTCCTGTTTTTATCCAGTCGTTTTCTAGAACCTTTTTGGTTTCTTCTGGATTATTGTAGTATCCGCCAAAGACATTCTTTCCCTTTGCGATAATTTCGTTTTCTACCAATTTAATTTCGATATTCTTTAGTGGCTTTCCGGCGCTGCCAGATTTATATTCTTTCGTGCTGTTCCATGTTAAAACTGGAGAGGTTTCTGTTAATCCATAGCCAGGTAGTACCCAAAATCCTAGATTTGTCCAGAATTTTTCTGTTTCTGGGCTTATTGCGCTTCCTCCAACAATAAATGTTTGTAGCGGTGAGAGTTTTTTTCTTATTTTATTGAAAATTAATTTTTTGAATATGCTATTTTGGTATTTTTTTAGTAGTTGTTCTAAATTACGGTTTTGTTTTTGTGCTTCTGCTATGATTTTTTGTTTTAGCATGTCCATAAATAGTGGAACTGAGACTATTGTGTCTATTTTTTCTTCTTTAATAGCTTCTAGTATTTTTGATGTTTTTTTGGAAGAGATATAAGTAATTTTTGCGCCAAGAAGTGTTGGAATAAAAAGTCCGCAGTTTTGTTCGAATAGATGGCTTAGTGGCAGAATTGACAGCATTGAGGCATTTTTTGTGTTGTGAGTTATTGCATTTGCTGCTGAAATTACATTTTCGTAAAGATTTTCTTGTGTTAGAATTACTCCTTTTGGATCAGAAGTTGTTCCGGAAGTGTAAACAATTTCAAAAATGTCTTGGGGGGTTATTTTTTCTGTAGATTCTTTAGCAGTGTACTGTTCGTAGATGTTTTCGATTTCTTCTATAAAATAATTTTTTGTTTTTGAAGAAGATTTGTATACTGAGCAGAAAACGAGTTTAGCTTTGACTGTTGAGTAGATTTTTTCTAGGAAGGCTGTTTGGGAATTTACGTCTAGTGGGACTAGAATTACTCCTGAAAGTGCGCAGGCCCACATTATTGCTACGTAGTCAGAAGAGTTTGGTGCGAAAGTGATTACTTTATCTCCCTTGGAGATATTTTGTTTTTTAAAGTAGGAGATTATCTTTAGTGCTTTTTCGTAAATTTGTTTATAGGTGTAAATGTTTTTGGAATATTCGCCTTTGTCAATGATAAAAGTTTTATTTGAGAATTTTTCTACAGAAGTCTGTATTAGCTCTTTTAGTGTCATGGTTTTATTATGTTTCTTTGTTATAAAAAGCTTATTAAATGAGAGTTACTCAACTATTTTATGACAGAAGTTAAGAAAGCATTTCCCCTTAAGATTGGTTTAGAAATTCATGGGTATTTAGACACGAAGGAAAAATTATTCTGTATGTGTAAAACTGATTTTTTGAAGTCTGAGCCGAATATGATTGTTTGTCCGATTTGTACTGGTCAGCCGGGTTCTAAGCCGATGTTGCCGAATAAATCTGCGATGGAAAAACTTATTGCGATTGCTTTGGTTATGAAATGTAAGATTAATCATGATAGGGATTTGGCTTGGCAGAGAAAGCATTATAATTGGGCTGATTTGCCGAAGGGTTATCAGAATACAATTTCTGGAGCTTATTCTGTGCCGTGTGCTGAGAAGGGAAAATTTCATGGAATAAATATTACAGAATGTCATTTAGAAGAAGATCCTGCGCAATGGAATCCAGAGTCTGGCGGGGTAAATTATAATCGTTCTGGGCTTCCGCTTGTAGAGATTGTTACAGAGCCTGAATTTTTTTCGGCTGAACAGGTTGTTGATTGGCTTAGGACTTTGGTCCATTCGCTTTCCTATATTAAGGCGTTGAGAAAAAATGGCGGAATAAAATGTGATGTAAATGTTTCTACCTATGGAGAAAGAGTAGAGATGAAGAATTTGAATTCGCTTGAGAAAATTGAGAAGGCAATTAATTATGAAATTCAGAGACAGCTTGATAATCATGCATCAGGAATTGAGCAGAGAAGAGAGACTTTGGCGTTTGATGAGAAAACTGGAAAGACAATTAAGATGAGAGAAAAAGAATCTGGTGCGGATTATAGATTTATTTCTGATCCTGATTTGCCTGCGATTAGGCTGGATGAGAAAGAGATTAAAAAAATTGAAAAGGAAATTCCTGAGATGCCTGCGGAAAAACTTGATAAGTTGATTAAAAAATATAAAGTTGAAAAGGCTGATGCTGATGTACTTGTGAAGAATCTTGTGTTTGTGGATTTTGCCGAGGCACTGGCAGAGCCAGTGCAATCGTCTTCGACGAAGGAACCAGCTAAATCTTTAGATTTAGCTAGATATGTTTCTTGGGTAACTGTTGAATTGCCTCGGGTTTTGAATTATAAAAAGAAAACATTGGAAGATGAAGATGTTGAAATAAAACCTGCACATTTGGCTGAACTTTTGGCGATGGTTGACAAGGGAGAAATAACTGTTTTGAAAGCTAAACAAATTATGAATGATTTTGTGCCTAAATCTTTCTCGGTTAAAGAGAAATTAAAAGGTGATATTGGAAAATTAAGTGAGGAAGATACGAAGAAATTAGTTGAGCAAGCTATAAAGGAAAATCCGAAAGTTTGGGAAGAATATAAAGGTGGAAAGAAAGAAAGTTTAAACTTCTTGATGGGATGTGTTATGAAATTATCAAATAGAAGAGCGGATTTTAATTTGGTGAGAAAAGTGTTTGAGGGGAAGTGATGGATGGAAGAGCCGTATCTTTCTACAAAATATTGGGATGTTTTTTTGAGTTATGATCAACATTATCTCGGGCGAAGTATTATTGTTTTAAAGAGAGATTGTGGAAGCTTGTCCGATGTTGATGGAAAAGAGTGGAAAGATTTGCACAAATTAATAAAGAAAATGGAGTCTGCTTTAAAGAATGCATTTGGTGCTACAATGTTTAATTGGGCTTGTTTAATGAATGATGCGTATAAATCGGAAAATCCAAAACCTCAAGTCCATTTTCACTTAAGACCTAGATATGGAGAAAAAGTTGAGATTTTTGGGGAAGTTTTTGAAGATACAGAATTTGCTCACCATTATGATAGACAATCTAATAAAAAAGTTTCTGAAGAAGTTGAAAATGAAATTGTGAAGAGGATAAAAAAAGTTTTTTTGAAAAAAGATTAGATTTAAAAATAAAGGTTTGGTTGAAATTAAAAGAGTTCTGGTTCAAATAATATGGCATGGTATAAAAGAAGATATTTCGGAATGTTGGCTCCGATTGGGAGTTTGAAGGTAGTTGAACAGCCAGCTGCAGATAATTCTGGACAATCTTTATTGAGTACTTTGGAACAAACTTGGAGAGAATATGTTCCAGAGAGGCTTGAGGGATTTGATTTGAAAATGTATCTCAGGAGTAAGGTTCAGGATAAGGCAATTAATTTTGATGGAGTTTGTCTTGATTTTGTTTCCGAAAATAATTATTGTGATGATGCTTATATGATGAGTGTTGGAATTGTCGGAACTAAGGAGCCAGTTACTGTTCTTGCAAGAAGTATTAGGCAAAAGAGAGGATATAATGTTTTTCAGGAAAAAGACAAAGGAATATTTTTTAGAGTTTCGGATATTAATGTTAGAGAGGCAGAGGGTAATCTGGCTAGGGTTTTTGCAAAAGTCTAAACATTTAAATCATTCACTTTATCTATTGTTTTATGAAATATCTTTTTAGTAAATCACTGATTGAAGGATTGATTAAAAGTCGTCCGAATAGATTTATTATGAATGTTGAGATAAATGGCAAGATAGAGAAATGTCATTGTCCGTCAACTGGAAGAATTGGCGATTTGAGATTTGAAGATATTTCGTGTTTGGTTTCTGAATCAGATAATTCTAAACGTAAGACTAAATATACAGTTGAAGCAATTTCGTTGGATAGTAAAAATTGGATAGGAATAAATCAAACTAGAGATAATGCGTTTGTGGAATTCTTTTTGAAAAATGGAATGTTGAATGAGTTGGTTGGGAAAGTTGAAAAGATTAGGAGAGAGGTTGTTCTGGGAAAATCGAGAGTTGATTTTTTAATTAATGACAGAGATTATATTGAAGTTAAAAGCCCTTTGAAAGAATTGTTAATTGAGGGAATTGAAAAACATCCGAAGTATGAAAAGAGTAAGCGTGATTTCAATAGTTTTGATAGATTGATAAAACATTTCGGGGAGATTTCTTCTAGTATTAAGAAAGGAAGTATGGCAGTTCTTTTGATGTGTTATATTTATGAGGGTGAGGAATTTAAAGTTCCGCCAGTTGAAGATTCAAATAAGGAAATTGTGAATGCTGCTAGAAAGGCAAGGGAGAAAGGAATGGAAAATTGGCAAATTAATTTGAAGTTAGATAAAGAAGGTGTGAGTTTGTTGAAATTGAGAAAGTTGAATTTGTTTTGAACGGGTTTTTGCAAACCATTATATAGTCTAAATGGCTAATTATCCTAGGAGGTTGATATGGAAAAAAACGTAGGAAAGGCTGATAAAATTGTTCGTGTAATAATTGGTTTGGTTTCTCTTTATTTAGCTTTTAAATTTAGCATGTGGTGGTTGGTGTTAGCTGTTATTGCTTTTGGAACTGCTCTTCGGGGAAGTTGCTTGCTTTATAGTTTATTAGGAATTAGCACTGCTGAAAAAAAGAAAGAGATTAAGCCTGTTAAAAAATCTAAAAAGAAATAAATCTTTTTGATTGGTTTAAAATATTATTTTTTTATTTTTATAGCATTTTTGCTTAGCGATGTGGTGTTTTTGGATATGTATAAATGTTTTTAAAGTTATAATTGATTTGTAAATAATGGAAAGAATAGAAGATGAACAAATAGATGATCGATTGAATGAAAATTTACAAGAAGAATTTGAGAAATTATCTTATAGGGAAATTGAGAAAGTGTTGGATGTTTTGGGAATAAAATTTGTAGATTCTATTGAAAGTGTTTCCAAGCAAGAAATTTATTCCATTACAGAGAGAGATTGTTCTCCGGATGAAATAAAAGAAGCTATGGAGAAAGTTAAATTATAAAGATTTAAATAAATTTTTTATTTATCTAAGCAATAGGATCTTTTCCGCTTAAACAATAGTAACCTTTTTTTAATCCGAGTTCAGATTTTACAGGACATCCTCCACAGACACAGCCTTTTCCTTCTCTGATGCATTTGCTTTTTCCAATTAGGCAGAAGAGTGTTTTTTCTGCGCATTCAACAAAACTTGGACATCCTCGGCAAATACATTTCTTTTCCATTTTATCTAAATCTATTTTTGTTTTTATCATTAGTTCATCTTGCAATCGTAGTTCCAGCCAAAAGGCTTGATGTTTTTTGTTGCCTTTATTCCCAGAAAAACATTTTTTGCAATCATTTCAACTTCATTTTTATAAACTTCGTCTTGAGTTATTTTCTTGTCTTCAGAGGTTGATTTTTTATAGTTGGACATGGCATACATATTGCTAAATGGCGGGAAAAGCATTCCGAAATGATTTAGTGTCATAAATAAACTAGAGATGGCCATACTAGCGCCTTCTTCGTGACCAGTGGTTATTATTCCTGCGACTTTTCCAGAGAATCTCCTTAACATGCCGGTTGCAGGATTATTTTCTTCCGCTGTTGCATCTATAAATTTCATGTGTTTTATATTTAATTTTTTGTCTTTTGGAGATTGGGGATTTGCTGGGCTCAAGCTTCCATCTAGGCTTATGCATCTGTCTAAAAATATTTTCATTAAACTTGAAACTGTAAAATTATTTACGGGTGTTGCAAAAATTATTCCGTCTGCTTCTAGTATTTTATCGTAAAGTTTTGTAGTCATATCATCTTCTAGCGGTGTGCCTTTTGTATAGCAGGAGCAATAGAAATGACATTGGGTGTTGCATGTGGAATAGCATGCTTTGCAATATCCAATTTTATAATCTCTTAATTTAATCAATTCTATATCTGCTCCAAGTTTTTTACATTTTTCTAAAGCTGTTTCTAGAAGTTCTTCGGAGTTGGATTTTTCCTGAGCCATATCAAATTCACTTCTTGCCGAACCAGAAATTCCAATAATTTTTATTTTTCCTTTTTTTATTTTATTAAGTTCTGAGAATTCTTTCGCAGCTTTTTCTTTTACTTTTTTAAAAAGTTCTAGAGTCTTGGAGTCAATTTCCAATTCTTTCATTAGTTCTTTATCTGAAATATTTTTTTTCATTTTATATTGCAATTCCTTTTAGCATAAATAATAATGCGAGTGTTGCGTGAACTATTGCTAGAAGAATAATCGTTCCTCCTAGAATTTTATGTGCTTTAAAATATGGCTTGCCTCTTGCGATTGATGCTCCTTAAAATCCTTGAGTCAGTAAACATAATAGAAGAAAAATTCCTAGCCAGGCGAATAATGGAAGTGAAAAAATTATCATTGGACAATAACCTTTCCTTTCATTGATGGATGGACCGAGCAGTGATATTCGTAAGTTCCTGCTGTGTTGAATGTATGAGAATATTGTTCATTGTTGGATAGTGTAGGAGAGTTTATTTCGTTGTTAGAATCTGAAATAATTGCGTGAGGTGCGGAATCTTTATTTTCCCAAGTTAGTGTTTCTCCCGATTTTATATTTGCAGATGGAGGATTAAATGCAAAATTTTCAATGTAGACAATTATTTTAAAATCTTGGCTGGCGTTTGTAGATAGTCCATCATTGCCATAAGGAATTTGTGTTGCAATTCTTTCGGTTTTTGTTAAAACATAAATTGCTGCAAAAATAATTATAATTGCGATTACAATTCCTATAATCACGCTCTTTTTCATATAGGCACCAGTACTATCAATTATTTAAAGGTTTTGAATAGATAAGATTTAAATAAAAGATTAATTTTAATTTTCTGGAGGTAAATATGGCAAAAAATAAAAAAGAGGAAAGTTGTGATTGCGGATGTGATTGCGGATGTGATTGCGGATGTGATTGCAGATGTAATAAGTGGCACAAGCATGGCTGCATGGGTGGCGCTTATGGATTAGGTTTCATCGGAGCTGCAGTTTATTATGTTTCTCAATCGACTGGATTCTGGATGGGCGTGCTTGGAATTTTGAAAGCATTAGTCTGGCCAGCATTTTTAGTATTCGAAGCATTGAAAGCTTTAGGTGCGTAAGAAGAATTAAATAGTTTGTTTTATTTTTGTATCATAATTTTTATAAAGTTCACTTATACACAAAACATAAAATAAAAATATGGCTAAATTGTTTATGTTTTGCTGCAGATTTGATTCTCAAATCTCCCAACCTAAATCAATTTAAATGGATAATTTGTTTATGTTGGATGTCAGATGAAAACAAGATTAAGGTGAATGAAAACTTTTTATGCGAGGAGAGTTTGTTTGATAATAGCTTAACGAGTTTTGAGTCTCCAGAAATTCTTGAAATGAAAAAAGATATTCAGGAGGAGGAGAATGATGAAAAAATTTCTGCATTGTTATCTTATGATTTGATTAAAAAGAATTTGTCTTATGATTTGCCACATCAAAGAGAGGGTGCTCTGAAGATTATTCGAGATATGAATACACATGCGTTGTTGGCTGATGAAGTTGGTTTAGGTAAGACAATTACTACGGGAATTATTTTGAAAGAAAATATAATCAGGGGATTTACAAAGAAAGTTTTGATTTTAACTCCTCCATCTCTTGTGGATCAGTGGGTTGCAGAGCTTAAGGAAAAATTTGAGTTGAATTTTAAAATTATTGAATCTGCAGAGGACTGGAATAGATCTGATTTAGTTATTGCTTCTTTGGATAGGGTAAAAATTTTTAATGCTGAAACAAGAAAATTTAGACACGAGCAGGCACATCAAATTTCCTGGGATTTGGTTATTGTGGATGAGGCACATAAGTTGAAAGAAAGAAATACTGTCAGATGGAAGTTTGTAGATATGCTTCATAAAAAAAGATTTTTATTACTTACTGCGACGCCATTTCAGAACGATTTGCTAGAGCTGTATAATTTACTGAATCTGTTAAAAAAAGGGCACCTGGGAACGGTTAAGGAGTTTAGGAATAGATTTTTGTTTAAGGGAAATAAGAGATATCCGCTAAATCCTTTGGAGTTGAGAAAAAAACTTGGAGAATTGATGGTTAGAAGAAAGAGAAATGAAATTGGCATTGATTATAAGCCGCGAGTTCCGAAAATTATTTCGGTTGAGTTGACTAAAGAAGAAAAAATTATTTATGATAATATTTGTGATTTGATTAAGTCTAAATATTTTATGGCTTCTGGAAATCAGATAAATGGATTGTTGGCTGTTTTTGCTATTTTGCCGAAGATTACTTCTTCTTCAAAATCTGCCATGGAAAGTTTGGAGAGAATTGCAAATGATGAAAATTATCATGAAACTACCAAAGAATTTGCGAGAGGAATTTTGGAGGATTATAAGAAATTGAAAGTCGATTCAAAAATTGAGAAGCTTGTGGAAATTGTTAGGGAAATTAGGGCGAGATCTAGTGACGAGAAAATATTGATTTACACAAGGCATCCCACGACATTAAGATATATTGTTGAAACACTGGCTCCATTTAAATTAAAAATTGTGGAGTTTATGGGTGGGCTGGATAGAATTGAAAAGACAAAAAGAATAACTGAGTTTAAAGCCGGTGCAGATATTTTAATTTCTACGGATACGGGTGCTGAAGGTTTGAATTTTCAGTTTTGTAGGAATTTAATTAATTATGATTTGCCATGGAATCCAATGTCAGTGGAACAGAGAATTGGCAGACTGGATAGAATTGGACAAAAGAGAGAAATTTTTATTTATTCTTTGGCGACGAAAGATACCATGGAAGAATACGTTGTAGATTTAATTATTAATAAAATGTGTTGTGTTGGTTTGGTTATTGGAGAGTTGCCGATTATTTTATTTAATTTAGGTTTGGATGGAGAAGGAGAATACGGACGAAATAAAATTGAGGAAAATTTGATGATGTCATTTATTGATTCGAGAAATAATCTAGATATGTTTGCAAATAATATTGCTAAGATTGCGCAGATTGTTGATAAGGGTATTAAGGAATATAAGGAAATGGAGAAAGCAAATAAGGAAGTTTTGGATTTGGAGAAGAAGTAATTTTACTATAATAGTATTTAAATAGTGGTAGACGATTGATTATTATGCTTAAAAAAAGAAGTGTGGGTGAAAATAAATTTAGTGGTTATAACTTCTTTTCTAGGGAGTCTTTAATTTGGTGGATTGTTGTGTTGCTAGTTATTTTGGGTATTGTGTTTTTTTCCTTCAGAGGAATTACAGGGAATGCAATACTTCAGGATGGTGGGGGAAGGGTTTGGGATACGTCTGTTGTGCTTAGGGGAGCGGATGTGGTTGGAGCTAATCCTTATTATAATTTTAATTTTCCTAGTGCAGTATATTTAACTGGAATGAGAATTAATTGGTCTGATTCTGGAAATGGTTGTACTGGGCTTGTTCAGTATTATGACGTAGCTGGTAAAAATTGGGTTAGTTTTACAGGATGGTTAGATGTTCCAAATAGTTTTCCTACAGTTACAACTAGTATGACTGGAATTTGGAATATAAAAAAAGAATCTTCGCAATTTAGAATAAAGGTTAATCCAGCTTGTAAAAAAACAATAATTAGTAAAATTAGCGCATGGTTTAATTACACAACTAATTCTTGTTTTGCCTATACTTATAGCGCTTGGACTCCTGCTGTTTGTACGAGTGGAGCAAAGCAAACTAGAATTGAAACAAAAACATTTTCATATTGTCCGTCGGGTATTCGTGAGATCACATCTAAATATTGTCCGGTAATTTGTACTCCTACAACTTGTGTTGCTCAGGGAAAAAATTGCGGAACAATAAGTAATGGAACATGCGCTGGAATATTGAATTGCGGAACTTGTTCTGTAGGACAGACTTGTACAAATAATGTTTGTGTAACTATTCCTACTACTAGTTCGGCAGCTTTAATTGCAAAATATTCTTTTGATGAAAATTCTGGAAGTGTTTTAACAGATTCTTCTGGAAAGGGTAATAATGGTTTAGTTAGTGGTGCTGTTTGGTCTAGTGGACATCGAGCCTATTCTTTATCTTTTGATGGTAAGGATGATTATATACAAATTCCTTTAAATGGATTCTTGCCTGAAAAGGGAGCAATATCCATGTGGATAAATCCAATTACTTTCGGTGAGCATAATTATATTTTTGGCGAGACAATGTCTGGTTGGTCAAATTATATACAGCTTTATTTTTATAAGGGAACGCTGAATGTTGGTTTTTCCGCACAGCATACTACTAATTCGCTAGGAAATTCTGTTCCTTTGAATAAATGGTCACACGTACTTTTGACATGGAATAAAACTAATTATAGTGTTTATATCAATAAGACATTATATTCTACTGGTTTAAATTCGTTGTCTGGATCTCTGAATTCATTTGCAGATTTAGGTAATAATGGAGAGTCAACCTATAGATTAGAAGCTTTTAATGGTGCTGTTGATGATGTTAGAATTTATAATGGTGCGTTGAATGATTCGGAAATTTTGAAAATTTATAATGAAGAATTTGTTTCTGATGATTGCACAACAAATGTACAATGTTCTGATGGATTGTTTTGTAATGGTGCAGAAGTTTGCTCTTCTGGTAAATGTGCTTCTGGGAGTGTGATAAATTGTGATGATGGGAATTCTGCAACAACAGATAGTTGTGATGAGGGATTGGATACATGTACACACACTACTACTACTTCTAGTTGTCCGGATTTACCTGGCGTTGATTATTATGTTTCGTCGACTCATGCTAATAGAAGTGATAATAATGCGGGAACTGATTGCAAACGTCCTTGGGCTAATTTTGATAAAATAAAAAGTTCTTGGGCTTCAATTCCTGCTGGCGCAACTATTCATTTAGAGAGAGGAAGTTATTGGGAGTGGAGCGGATATGATGCTTATTGGTATATGAGAAATGGGGGCGGAAGTGCGGATGGAGGTTATGTTACTATAAGGGGAGATGATTATGGAAATTCATCAAGTTCGAAACCAATTTTGAAAAGAGTGGGAAGTGATGCTCACGGTACTGGTGCTTTTAATATAGAGACAAATTATGTAATTTTTAGAGATTTTATTGTTGATGGTGGACATGCAGATAGGGCAAATTTACACACTTCGGGGTTTGGAATTGGTGATTCTCAATCCGGTGTAAATAAACACGTTCACCATGTTCAGGTTTTAAATATGAGATTGATGAATTTAGGCGGTGGTGCAGATGGACCAGGAGATAAATATACTTGTGGAATAAGTATTGGGGGAACTGATGGAGCGGATACTATATCGGATATTTTAATTGAGGGTAATGAAATCTCTGATTATGCTGCGCACGGATTGCGAGAATATACTTCTGCAAATGTTTACAATACAACATGGAGAAGGAATTATGTTCATAATAATTATCCAGCTGATCAAAGATGGCAGGGAAGTGTTGGAATGGCTGTTGCGTATAGTACGGGCGGTCATGATAATGTTTTTGAGTATAATATTTTAGAAGACACGACTACTCATTATGCAGGGATTGTTTTGTTTAACAGATACGGAAAAAATGATACTAATCCTGCTAAAATAAGGTATAATATAATTAGAAATAATGCAGGAGCGGGAATATTTGTAGAGGGAGCAAATCTTGATGATTCAACTCGTGCATCAACTGGACAAGAGATTGTGTTGGCAGATATTTACGGAAATATTATTTATGGAAATAGACAAGAAGGAATTAGAGTTGCTAACGATCCCGGAGCCTCTTTCGGTGCAAGTTCTCGAATAAAGATTTTTAATAATGTTTTTTATAATAATGCTTTGGATAGGAATAAGCCCTGGGGTTCGGAAATTAATGAGATAGTTGTTGATAAATGGGATACAAATTTTGAGATAGAAAATAATATTATTGTTGGAACAAATACTAATCCTTTGATGAATATTGTCAGCTCTAGATCGATGATTAGAAGTAATAATCTTTATTGGAATACAAACGGAAATTCTTATAATGTTGTGAGTGGATGTTCAATAAATAATGTTAAAACTTGTTTTGAATCTTCTGCTCAAAATACAAATCCAAATTTTGTGAATGTGGCGAATGCTCCAACGGGATTTAAAGTTAATTCGGGTTCGTCTGCAATAAATAATGGAGCAAATTTGGGAGCCGCATTTTCAAAGGCATTTGATGGGGTTGTTAGAAGTGGATCCTGGGATATTGGAGTTTATGAGCAATAGGTAATAAACTTTAAATAGTTCTTTCTCGAGTTTATTTTATGCAACCACAAGGGTCAGCTCGGCAGAAGAGGGGTGTTAGTGAAATTGTTTCTACAGTTTTGATAATTGCTATAACTATTGCAGCGATAGGAATTATTGCGGCGTGGATTGTCCCAATGATTAGAAATAATATTGGTTCGAATGTTTGTTCCGATGTTGATGTTACAATTGTTTCTTCCGGAGGTTATACTTGTTATGAACCAAATGGGATAACAACTGTTCAGATTAAGAAAGGAAATGAAAATGTGACTGTTTCGGGGTTGAAATTTTATTTATCTTCTGGCGGAAATTCTGTGAAATATACTAAACAAATAGTTCTTTCTAATAATGGTCTTAGTGTTTTTAATTTAAATTCTTCAAATATCTCTCAGTTAGATAAAATAGGAGTTGTTCCGATTGTTAAGAGTGGAAGTTCTAGTAAGGAGTGTGTGGCGGTTTATTTAGAACAAATACCAGTTTGCTCAATCGGAGAGGCTGTTTTTGGAGAAATTTTGAATGAGACGAATGAAACTTGTGTTGTTAATTGTAGTTGCGCGGCAAATACTTTAGTTGGACAAACTTGTGATGATGGCTGTGAGGGAGTTTGTGTTGGAACAATGGTACCAGCAATTCAGGATGGTACGCAGGCATATCCATTTTTAATTAATAATTGGACTGATTTAAATAAGGTTAGAAATAATTTGGATAAGTCTTTTATTTTAATAACCAATTTGAATTCTTCGAGCACAGATTATTCGACAAGGGGGGATTCTTGGATTTCTATCGGCGGGACATTTAGTGGGAATTTTAATGGAAATGGGAAAACAATTTCTGATTTGAGAGGTCAGCCCTTCTTTTATTCTTTATCTGGAACGGTTGCTAATCTTGGTTTGGATAATATTAGTGTAGATGGTCCTCTTATTTCTGCGACTGGGGGTTTAGCAATGATGTCTAGTGGAACGATTTCTAATTGTTATGTAAAGGGCAGGGTATTTTCTTCTGTAGATATCCCCTTTAACAATGCAGGCGGTTTAGTTGGAAATCAATCTGGAGGAATAATAAGTAGTTCTTATTTTATTGGAAATGTTAGTAATGGATTTGGCAGTAGTGTGGGCGGTTTAGTTGGAAATCAATCTGGAGGAGTAATATCTAATTCTTATTCAGTTGGAAACGTAACTGGCTCAGGCAATTATATCGGGGGTCTCGTGGGACAATCAAAGGGGACAATTAGCAATTCTTATTCGTCTGGAAATGCGACTGGGAATAATTATGTTGGCGGCTTAGTGGGTTATGTTGATGGAGTAATTAATAGGTCTTATTCAACTTCATATGTAAAAGGATTTTGGCGTGTTGGAGGATTGGTCGGCGAACAATTTAGTGGGGCGATTAATGATGCTTATGCAGCTGGAAGAGTAAATGCTTCTGGAAATTTCACAGGAGGATTAGTCGGAAAACAAAGTAATGCAGCAAAAGTTTATACTTCATATTCAATTGGAAATGTAACTTCGTCTTTGGTTGGTGCGAATGTCGGGGGGCTGGTAGGTTATAATGATGCGGGGGCCTCTGCTATTGGTTCTTTTTGGGATAATCAAACTTCAGGGCGGTCTACAAGTGCTGGTGGTGCTGGTGCGATGGGGAAAACGACAACAGAAATGAAAACGCCGTCTACCTTTAACTTGTGGGATCCAAATGTTTGGGTGTTTCAAGCTGGGCAGTATCCTAAATTGAAATAGCAGAATTAATTTTCTTATTTTCGAAAATTAACTAGATGCGAAAAGATAAATTCTACATTAATTGTTCATATTTTGTATGCTCACATATATGTTCGCCCAACCTAAATTAATAAATGGTCATTTTGTTTATGTTGACATGTGAGACTATGTCTCCAAAATATAAAACCATTTAAACCTAAATTTAGTTCATATTTTGATGGAACAAGACAAGAGGTTGATTGAGGATTTTTTCAGGAGTTTAAAGTGTGATGTTAGCGAGAGAGGTGATTTGATTTTGATAAAAGGTATTCCAGACAGAGTGCAAAAAATGTTTATGATTTCTGATAGGATTGATATGGATAAAAATAATTTAAGCTCGGATTTACTTAGGAAGATAAAAGATTATTTAAAAAACAATCCAAGTAAAACTTTATTGAAAATAGATTTTGAATTTCCTTCAAATATAAAAGATAAAATTCATCTGAGAAATTGTTCTATTTCTAAGGTTGAGAAAAAACACGAGAATAATTATTTTTCTAGGTTTAGTTTTTTGACTTCATTTAGATCTTTAAATCATACGGAGCAAATTTTAAATGAAATATTTGTACATGAGGGAAAAGTTGTTTCGGGGAATTTAGAAGATTATAATATTAAAGAAGGTAAAGTTGAGGAAGCGTCTACCGAACATTTGAGTGTGGATTATAATTCTGCTAAAGAAAAATTAAAAGAGTTGCTACATAGTAATATTGAGAAGATTTCTACGGAATTGAATGAAAAATTAACTAGGGAGATTGAAAGAGTTAATGAGCATTATGATAAAATTCTTGGAGAATTTAATTTAAATAAATCTCGTGCAGCTGAAAGAATTAAGGAGGCAGAAAAAGTTCTAAAGAATCAGCCGGTGGGGCAGCAGCAATTAACTCCAAATAACGAACTAGTGGAAAAGATTACTAGAATGAAAGAGGCCTTTGAGCATGCTTTTTCAGATATTAATTCTGCCAAGATAACGGATGAGATTAAAGCGGTTATTGATAATGAAAAATCAAAATATTCTTTAGACGTAGATAATAAGTTGATTAATACGACGATAATTTATTATCCGATTTTTAAAATTATTTTGGTTTTAGAGGAAGCGGGTTTTGTAAAAAATGTGGAAGTGATTTATAATCCATTGACTGAAGAATTAACTAGTTTTGTTTGTGATTCGTGTAAGACGGCATTGAATGAATTAAATGTTTGCCATGGTGGACATATTTGTTGTGGCTCGTGTTTGCATTCGTGTTCGGAATGTGGAAAAAGATTTTGTAGATTATGTTTCGCAGGAGTTTGTAATTCGTGTGGAAAGTTGGTTTGTAAAAATTGTGCAAGAAAATGTTCGGGTTGTGAAAAGTTAGTTTGTAAAAATTGCATGAGAAAAACAGGAATGGGTGGAGAAAAATGTTCTAATTGCGTGGCATACTGTCCTATTTGTTCAAATATTGTGGAAAAAAATACAATGGTTCGTGGAAGTGATGGAAGAATGGTTTGTCGAGGATGCGGGAATAAAAGGTTAAGGAAATAAGTAGCGTATTGATATTTAATTAATTAGCATAATATTTAAATAGGTTCGTTTTATTGTTTATATATGCGAAATAGAAGAAGTGTGAATGTAAAAGAGTCTGTGAAGTCTAAAAGTGTTTCTTGGATTTGGTATTTAATTGGTGTTTTGATTATTCTTGCTGCGGCATATTTTATTTTTAGTGGAATGACGGGAAAGGTTGTTGATGGTTTAAATTATGATAGTGGTTGTTTGGCTATTTGGAACGGGAGTAATTTTAGCGGCTTTGCTGATGCGAGAGGTTTTGTTGCTACCAAGGCAATTTATAAAACTAACTCAGTTTTGAAAAATAATAGTTTTATTTGTTTCGCTGGAAATTTTTATTATTGTGGAGAGGGCAATGAGACTTTTGCACCCAGAACTACAAATGGAAAAATTATTGGTAATTGGGTTTGTAATATGTCGAATGCAAATTGGGTTGCTTCTACTAGTTCTATTTCAAGTATAGTTGAAAAAAATGGTAGATGTGTTGCAAAGACTTCTGTCGGTATTGCTTGGACTGCTAACGGTAATATAGCTAGAGATTTAGATGACCCCTTGATTTTGGCTAAGGGTGGTAAATTTTTGTGTTATAATAATTATTATTATGAATGTGGATGGGGAGGTAAAGATTATTCAGTTGCATTTGAGGCACAGAATAAGACTTTTGTGGGTGGCTACGTTTGTGATTTAACTCGTAAGAAATGGGTTTCAGCTAAAGATAATGAAATGGTCGGCGTTCCAAGTTTAGAATTGTCTTCTTGTATCGATAGCAGTTGGGGAGATGGATATAATAGACTCGCAAGAGATAATTCAACCGTATTAAGAAGATTTAGCGGTGTTTTTACACGTGCAGTAGAAGATGGGAGTTTTACTCCTAGTGGAAGTATTCTTTGCTCGGATTCTAGTTTTTATTCTTGTGGTGTTTGGTCTTTTTCAGATAAATTAGCATATAATAATGCTCCATCCTTTAATCGGTCTGAATTTGCCCGGGCTATTCCAAATCAAAGTTTTGTTGGCGGATGGAAATGTGATGTGTCTCAAAGAAAGTGGGTTTACGAGGGAAGCACAATAAGTATTACATCTTCTCCTGACGAATGCGGTTATAATGTTGAATGTAGCGGTTTTGGTTTTAGGGGTTCTCCAAATTCCAATTATACTATAAATTGGACATATATGTTTGCAGATGGATATACGGAAGTAGTTAGTCAGTTAGGTAAATTTGGGAATAATGGCGAGTCTGGTTTTTCAATGAAATTTAACAATACTATTTCAGATAAGGCTAAAAAGAGAATAATTAGTTCAATAAATTATACGGTTTTTGATGATAGAGGATCAAGCGTAAAAAGGAGTTTGGTTGTTAATTATGCTGGCTGTTCCAATGAATGTCTTGTGTTGAGCAGTAAAAATTGTACTGGCGTAACACAAACTCAATATAAAAATTGTATACAATCTGGTACTAGCGCTTGTTTTAAATTGGATTCTAATATTGGTAATTGTGCGCAAGGTGATATATGTGACCAAACACAAAGAGCATGTGTTCCATCCGAAGGCACTACTATTACTTGTGTCGGAAATAATAATATGTTTTGCAGTTCTCAATCATTTATCGCTGGGATTGCAACAGGAAAACTTGTAAATCGTTCCACTCAATCTTGTGGGTCTTCGAATTTTAGTTGTTATGAGTGTAATGCGTCCAAGGGGTATTCTATAAATGATGAAAAAGATAATTGTGATAAGCTAGATTGCTCAAAGACTTGTCTTACTAGTAATGGAATTTGTAATTCTTCGGCTAGTAATTTGGCTAATGCTGCAATAAATAATACTTTTGAATGTTGTGATCTCGAGAGTAATTGTCATGTTTGTTCAACTGGTTATCATCCATTTAATGGAACTTGTGTTTCAAATAATTGTACAGGTATTCAACCTACTGGAACTAATTTTACTAAGGGTGCAAATACGAGCCTAACAGGTAATAATACTTGGAATTATAACGCAACACTTCGTGGAGGGGCTGCTTTAACTTGTCAGTGGGGATGTGATGTTGGATTTAGGATTGATTTGGCTAATAATAATTCTTGTGTCGCTGGAGATCCAACTTGTTCTGAGGTGGGCGGAGTTTGTTTAACAGCTTTAGGTAATTCAATCACTATAGCATTTGGTAATTGTACTAGTGGAGGAACTTGTTCTCAATGTAATACAGAGTATGGATTTAATGGAACTGCTTGCGTAAAAAGTTATTGTGAATCTGGAAAAATTTGGAATGGTTTTGAATGTACAATTGATACAATTGATGGCGTTTGTGCTAGTGGATGTAAATATAATGGTAATTGTATTGGAAATGGAATAAGAATAGATGCTTCTGCAAAAAGATATTATTGTCCTTTATCTGGTTCAGCTTTTGTTGAGGCTAAAACTAATGGTGTAGCTTGTTCTTCTAATTTTGAATGTCAAAAAAACTTGTGTGGTAAGAGCGGAAAATGTACAGATATCGTTAGCGAGTTGCAGAGCAATGTTAATTTTATTGGTGGAGCGGTTTGTAAATTAAGGGCATTGTTTAGACTAGAGACTGAAGATATTTGTTTAACTCGTTATCAGGTGAGTCCATAGGTGTACAAATGAAAAAGGGATTAATTTTCACACTAGTTTTTTTAGCATTGTTTGGTCTTTCTTTTGTTAGTTCTTGTAGTTTTGGCCAAACACAACCTATTGGGCAGCTAACGCAATATTGTGATTTGAGTGGAAATTGGGTCAATCAGAAGTTGACAGAAGGCGTTTGTTTAAATGATTTTGAATGTACTGAGGGTTTTCTTTGTTTGTCGGATAAATGTACCAGTAGTGCGGTTTTTGCAAACGTTACGGGATTAATTAGTGAATTTGAAACACTTAGTTCTTCTTGTTTTAATGATGGTTATTTTTGTTATAATGGGACTATTCCAGTAAACTCTACAAGTTCTACAAAAAATTGTTCTTATGCTGGTTTAAGCGCAAGTTGTTATAAATGTAATACGGGTTTTAGTTGGAATGAAACATTGAAGTTATGTATAACGGGGATTTGTAATTCGGCACCAGGTTGTTTAACAAATAGTAGTATTTTAAATGGAACAAAAAATTCTAATTATTGTGCTACGGGAAGTTGTTTTGATTGTGATTCTGATTTTGAGTGGAATAATAGTCGATGTCAATTAAAGCAGTGTGCTTCTTTGCCTGGATGTTTGGATTCTGCGACGAATAATAGTCTTTTTGTTTTGCAAGCAAGAAATTGTTCAGTGGGAAAAACTTGTTTTGCTTGTAAGTCAGGATATGTGTGGGGAGTAAATGAATCTCAATGTGTTCTTTCTTCCGGAACTGTTTCAGGTAGTTGGTCTACTATTACTTTTAGTGATTCGGAATTTAAAATTGGAACTACGAAGGCATTGGGAGTTTATGATAGAGTTTATTTTAGTTTTGAATCTAGAAGTTATTGGGTTGGTTTAATATCTATTTTATCTAATGGTGTTAATGTTCGAGTTGATCCGGTTATTTCAAGTCGTTTTTTAAATTTGAATACAGAAAATAAGATTGATTTGAATAATGATAATATTTATGATGTTAAATTAATTCTAGAGAGTGTTAGTGGTGGTAAGGCATATATTAACATTGAAAGTATAAGTGAAAAATATGGAAATTCTGGATACGAACCAAGTCCAACGCCAACACCAAGTCCGTCTCCTTCGCCAACTCCAAATGCAGGTATAATATTATTTGGAGATGATGCAACGCAGGTGGCAGGTATTTCTCTGGGATATTTGATTATTATATTTTCTGTAGTTCTTATTATGCTTATTATTTTAATAATTTTCTTTGTTGTCGACGGAAATAAAAAAAGTCAAATAGTTTCTAATGTTAGAAGTCAGTCTCCTAATTATCAGCAGCCCAGTTCTGATCAGAGTATTACAAACGAGATATTAAGACAGTTGGGTTTGGGAGAGAGATATTTAAGTGAAGGTAAAATATTGCCAGCAAAAGCAATTTATTCAAGAATCTCGCAATTATATACAAAACTACATGTTCCTAATGATGATTTGTATGAAAATATTGTAAAGTTTTTTAATAAACTTTCTTAACTATGGTAAATAAAAAAAATTTTGGATCGGTATTTATAATTACTTTTCTTGTTATTTCTTTGGCAGTGGTTTTATTTTTTTCATATGGTTTAATGACGGGAAATGTTACGTTTACTGATTCAACTGCTTCTTGGTATGGTGATAAAATTTTGGGAGATAATGATGTTTATGAATTTATTTTTCCTAGTGGTGTTAGTTTAACTTCGGTAAGCGTATCTTGGTCCGATAATTCTGGTACCTGTAATGGTTTTATTGAGAGAAATACTAGTAGCGGCTGGCAGATTATAACTGAAAAGCCAGAGGTTTCAAATGCTCTCTCTGTTTTTACTTTTAATAATATTAATATTGCAGATAAAGAATTTAGAGTGAAAGTAGAGGGTTGTCAATCTAAAAAAATGAATATTACAAAATTAGAAACAGTATTCAAGACAACAACGTGGTCGTGTTTTAATTATACGTATTCTGCCTGGTCTTCTTGTAATTCTGCAGGCAATAGGACGAGAACGAATTTAAGTAAGGTTCTTAGTTCGTGTGATACGGGATTTTCAGCTCCTGATTTAACTCAGAAGTGTTGTCTTAATTATACATATTCTGCTTGGTCTTCTTGTAACTCTACTGGACAAAAAATTAAAAGTAATATTTCTCAAAATTTTATGGCTTGTCCTGCTACAAATGTGAATAGGATTGTTGTAGAGAATTGTCTTTGTGGTGTTTCTAATTGGACCGACGTGCCGACCTCCTGCAATGGCGGATTAAAGAATATAACTTGGACCAAAATAGGAAATTGTACGGGTGGAACGCCTTCTCCTGCAAATCAAACTAACGTGCCCTGTGGGACTTCGGCAACTTGTTCTGGGGCAGGAATGTTCTGTCTTAATACAACTCCAGCTCATTCATCTAATGTTACTGAGTTAACTTGTCCAGGTCTTAATGAAAAATGTTATAATTGTTCTGCTGGTTTTAGTTGGAATGAAACTTTGAAAGTTTGTCAAGCAAATTGTGGTGTTCAGCCGGGTTGTGGCGCAAGTTTTGCTAACGCTTCTATCGTGAGTGGTTATTGTTCTACTGGAAGCTGTTTAAAATGTGATAATAATTTTATTTATAATAATAGTAAGTGTGAATTAATGCAATGTGAATCTTCTGTGGGTTGTTTGAATTTAACTTCTTTATCTAATGCAAATAATTTAACTAGAAATTGTTCGGTTGGAAAAATTTGTTTTGCATGTAACTCTGGATATAATTGGAATAATGCGTCTTGTGTTTTGGGCGCTGGAGCTTGGGTTAATACAACATTAACAGATGCTGAGTTTTTGGCAGGAACTATTAAAAATATGCAAGTTTACGAAAGAGTTTATTTTACAGTTGGATCTGTTAGTTATTGGCTTGGGTTGATTTCGGTTAATTCGACAATTTATACTGCAGATATTCAGATTGGTTCAATAGTAAATAAAACATTGGTTATTAATAGTGAAGCGAAAGTGGATTTGAATGGAGATGGTATTTTAGATATTTCTATTTTACTAGACGATGTTTATGATGGCGAGGCAGATATTTCTATTAAAAAAATAGTTACGAGTGCAGGGCAGTCTGGGACGCCTGTTGATAATAGTGCTACGGCAAATATGAACCAAGATGAAACTTCATCTTTGTTAAATAATACCGGTACATCTGGAGCTGGGACTCAGACAGAAAGTCCGGGAGCTTTGGTGTGGGTAATAATTGGACTTTTTATTTTAATTATTATGGTGGTTGCGGCTATTTATTTAAAGCTTAGAAAATCTGAGCCTCCGAGAGTTAAGCCATTTTTTGTTCCGGCCGATGTTTCTCAATCCACCACTCAGTTTAGGCCAGTTAACCAATCTTCTATTCCGGTTTCTAGACAGCAGGCGACAGAAAGAATTGTTTCTCCCGTCGGTGTTCAAAAACCTGTTGTAAATATAGCAGTAAATAGTGATGCTCAAGTTGTTGCAGACATAAGGAAACAACTGGTTAGTGGAAATCAATTTATTTCTGTTGGAAATTTTTCTTCTGCAAAAGAAATTTATTCAAAGATTTCTCAGACGTATAAAAAATTAATAGTATCAAATAGGGATTTGTATTCTGAGATTGTAGGATTTTATAATAAGATTCCAAAATAAAGATATTTAAACTAACTTTTTTTCATACTTTCAATGGGCTCATAGTTTAACGGATAGAACACTAGGCTTCGGTAGGCTTACTTTTTTCACCGAAAAAAGTTTCCCTGGAAATCAAAAAAGGACAATAGGAAAGCTACGCTTTCTCATTGACGAGGTTTTCAGCTGAAGATACCTGGGAATGGGGGTTCGATTCCTCCTGGGCTCATTAAAAAATAGGTTTTTAAATAGTGAAATGTTAGAAGGGTTATGGGTAAAGATAAGGAAAATATAGAAAAGAAGGGCTCTGGAGTTGTTGATCTTAAGGGAATTAGTGTTAAAAAAAATGAAAATTTTTCGGAATGGTATAGTGAGGTTGTTCAGAAATGTGAATTGGCAGATATTCGTTCTCCGGTTAAAGGTTGTTTAGTTTTTCAGCCGTGGAGTGTTTTGTCTATGGAGAAAATGTATAAATATCTAGAAGAAGTTTTACAAAGAAAAGGGCATAAGCCGTATTTTTTCCCAACATTAATACCCGAAGCTAATTTAATAAAAGAAGCGCAGCATGTTGAAGGATTTTCGGCTGAAGTATTTTGGGTTACTCAAGGCGGTAAGGATAAATTTGAAGAGAGATTTGCGTTAAGGCCAACTTCTGAAACTATTATATATCAAATGTTTGGATTGTGGATTAGGAGCTATAGAGATTTGCCGTTTAAAGTTTATCAGAGAGCTAATGTTTTTAGGTATGAAACAAAAGCAACTAGACCGTTTTTAAGAAGTAGAGAATTTCATTGGATTGAAGCTCATTGTGCTCATGCAACCGAGGAGTCTGGAATGAAACAGGTTCATGAAGACATGGAAACTACAGAAGAAGTTCTACATGGGATATTCGGATTGCCCTTCATATTTTTTGAGAGACCTGCGTGGGATAAGTTCCCTGGTGCTCACAGAACCTTTGCAGCGGATGTTTTGAATCCAGATGGAAGAGTTGTTCAACAGCCATCAACTCATTTGTTGAAACAGGATTTTTCTGAGGCATTTGGTGTTAAATTTGTTGATAAAGATGAGAAAGAAAAATTGGCTTGGATAACTTGTTATGGCCCAGCCGTTTCTAGAATTTTTGCATCCGTGATAATAGTTCATGGCGACGATAAAGGATTAAGATTTCCTTGGAGAATTGCTCCGACTCAAATAGTAATTGTTCCAATAAAGAATGACGAAAAATTAGTTAATAAGGCAAATGAGTTGAAAGAAAAATTATCTAAATTTGCATCTGTGGAAATTGATTTGACTGAAAAAAGTGCTGGAGAAAAGTTTAATCATTGGGAAATGAAGGGAGTTCCTCTGAGAATTGATTTGGGCTTTAAAGATATAGAGAATGAGTCATTAACTGTTTTTAGAAGAGATTTGAATAAAAAAGAACAGATAAAAGAAAGGGAATTTTTGGCTAGTCTTTCTAATTTCGGCGTCGAGTACGATAAGAATTTATTTGCTCAGGCCGATAAGATTTTCGATAATAGAATTTCTGAGGCCTCATCTTTGAGTGAGTTGAAAAAATCTATTGAATCTGGCCATGTGGTTAGATGTAATTTTTGTTCTGTTGGCAAAGATGGAACTGCTTGTGCGGAAGTTGTGGAAAAAGAATCCGGTGCGACTGTTCGAGGAACTAAGTTGATAAAAGAAAAGGCTTCTGGAAAATGTATTATTTGTGGCGAAAAAGCCAATGAAATAGTTTACGTTGCGAGGCAGTATTAATTCTAAAGAAAGTTTATAAACCAGTTCTTTCTTTTTACAAAAAAGAAATTTCTGTAAACAAAGAAAAACATTTTAGTCATTTTTCGCTTCTTCTCACAATTTGCATTTCGCTGTTTTGTATGCATATCTTGAAAAGCGAATTGCTCGCTCAAAATGTTTATAAACGAAAATTTCTTCTATAGATTATGATAAAAATAAAAAAGCAATCAAAACCGATTTCAGAATTAAAGAAGGGCGATAAGATTTTTATAGACGGCAAAGCAGTTATTGTTGATGCGCATTATTTATTTATAAAACATAAGACAACAACGGAAATGATTATAGAAGTTTATAGTGAAAAAACTGAGAAGGATTATCAGATAAGATATTTTGATGATCAGATTGAGACAAGTTTGGAATTTTATGCGCTGGAAAATGATTTTCAGTATACAAGAAAAGAAGTGAATGAAATAGAGTGGTAAGAGAAACCAAAGGTTTCCCTTGCTCACAACCCTTCCTGATTAGTTAATTTTTATTTTATAAAAATTGTTTTTATTTAAATTTAAATTCCTGATATCTCCGTCATGCTTCGCACGACACTGCGATTGAGAATTTAAATTTCTTTTGAACTTCGTTCAATTAAACTTCTAAAACATTTTTGTCCATCCTCCGCGGGCTCGGATTGTTTATTAATGATTAATCTTTACCTTTAATGAGAATTAAACTCGCTTTTCCTAGATAAATTTAAAAAGGAATTTATTTGTTTTGTTGTATGGTAAAAAAGAGTTTATTTATTTTTTTGTTTGTATTATTCTTAACAGGATTTGTATTGGCTGAAAATGAGAGCATTAATAATGCGGGAAATCAAACTGGAAATTTTTCTGGAAATGAAACTACTATTGATTTAACTAATGTTTCTAACGCAACAATTGAAATTAGAAATTTTTTCCCGACAAGTATCAGTATTGGTGATATTCAATTAAATATAAATGTAAAAAATATTGGAAGTAGCGAATTGACTAATTTAGGAGCTTTTATTTCTGGAGACGGGTTTTCAAGTTATGATGTTGTAATGGTTGATTCATTGTTGCCAGGAGAAAAATCCTATATAATCGTTAATGGTAATTTTAAAAAATCCGGAAATATAAATTTAACAATAAAAATAAATCAGGAAATTTTTTATAAAACTGTGAGTGTTTTGGATTCTTCGATAAATATTAGTTTAAAAAATAAAGAATTTGGAGAAAATATTTCTAATGAATTTGGTGTATTGAAGAATAATTATGCTATTTTAGAATCTGCTGTTTCTACTAAAAAAATAGAGGGATATGATGTTTCAGGAATTAGTTTGGTAGATTTAAAGGGTTTAATTAGAGATGCGCAGGCTTTTATTCTTGAGGAAAATTTTATAAAAGCACAGGTTAAAATAAATCTTGCAATCGATGAGCATGATTCCCTAAAATTGAAACTTGAAAATGTAAAAAAGATTTCTTTGTCTGCAAAGTTAAAAGATAATTCAGTTTTGTTTTCTACAATTGCTGGAGCGATAATTACTTTTTTTACATTATATGAATTATTAAAAAAGAAAAAAGAAAACCTGAAAGAAACAATTGTTTCTATGAAAAAAAAAGAAGTTAAGGAAAATAAATAGATTATTATATAATTTCTATATCAAAAACATTCAGTAAAGAAATAGCTTCGGGGAATGAAAATTTTGCTTTTTTTATGATATTTTTATTCGGATCAATTTGATAGTCTTTTGAGTTTAAGAATGAGGCTGATGTTAAGTTTGTGTTTTCAAATTTTGTTCCCGGCAACATAGAATTATCAAATATGGCATTTTCAAGGTTGGAATGTAAGAAATCACATTCAACTATTTTGCAGTTCTGGAATTTTGTATTTTTTAATTTCATATTTGAAAAGCTGGAATAGGACAGAAGGCAGTCTTTAAATTCAATAGTTATAAGGAGTTGATTACATTTTGAGAAATCTACGCCCGTTATTTTACAATCAGAGAATAGTGCATTTTGAAGTCGGCATCCTCGTAATTTAGTCATGGAAAAATTGCAGTTTTCAAATGTGCAGTCTATAAATCTGGAGTTGGCTAGATCTTCGTTTGTGAAATCTGTTCCGTTAAATTTTTGCGATTGGAATTCCTGACCTTTATACATGGTTTGATATTATGGTTTCTCTTTATATGGCTTATGTATACGAATTAAATACGCCAGAATGTTGCTCTAAAATCTCTTACAATATTTTCTCCAGATCTATGATCGCTTGGTGTTTTTGCAACCGTCATAGTAATTCCTGGTAGGTCTTTTTTGAAAACTTTATAATGTGGACCCTCTTCTGAAAAATCATAGCCAAATTTTTGTAACATTTGTCTACAGTGTGCATTAAGTCCATTGTATGATTTAAATGCTCGAGCAATTTCTTCTTGTTCTTCTTCTTGTTCATTTTGCGCCCTATTAAGGGTCTGCGTATTTGCATTTAGGAAACTTTGTAAACGTTCTTTTTGATATGGACTTACCATTATATTTGTATTTGTTAAATATGAATTTATTGCGGATAGAATTCCTTCATTGGATGCTATGTTAGCATCTACCCTGTGTTCTAATCGATGTTGTCCAATTGTTCTAAGGCTTTCCCGCAATACTTGGTTGTCTGTTTCGGTTGATGTTAATTTTTCCGACAGTTCTTCAACTTGGAATTCTTGTCTTTGAGTTGTTTCTTCCAGTCTTTGAATTTCTTGCTCGTAAAGTTGAATCATTGCTTGACCCTCTGTACCCTGTTTTTGCATTTCTGAAATTCTTTTTCCAAGTTTGTTTCTGGCATAAATATTCTTTATTATGCTGTCGCTGCAATTACCCATAGGCATTCCCCTTGTTCTAGATGCAATGTATGAAACAATCTCAGATGTAATTTCTTCTTGATTAAAATCCTGTTCGTTAAATAATTTTTTAGTCCAAAGATATCCTCCCTGTGTTTTTAATGTTGGCCAATATAATTTAATAGCACCGTCGTAGGAAACTGGTATTCCAAAATTTTTGGCTATTTCTCTTCCAAATTGTTGGTTTGGTTCTACAAACACATGTGCAAGTCCGCTTGCTTTTGATGCTAGAAATAATGGATCAATAAGTGTGGCATTATTTTCATGTGTTCTGCTAACATATAAAATAGGCAATATATTTCCAATTGCACCAATAAAATAGTCAGCCACAAATGGAGCATCTTCTTGCTGTGGCAGATGTGGAGATATTTGAATTGGAATTCCAGAGTCATGATGCATAGGAAGGTTTTCTATAAGTTTTGTGATTAGAACAGGTTTTCTGATTTCTATTTGATTTGAAAAACGATGTGTGGATGTTTTTTCCAATGAAACTCCAATTTCGGCATTTCCATTTTTATTATTATAAAATCCCAATTTCGTATAAAAAATATCTCGTCCTTCTGAAATAGGATGTGCAAAGCAAATTGCTAAATTTTCTTGTCCACCACTAACAGCTGTTGTTTTCTCAATTAAACCGCTATTTGTTTCTTTTAACAAGTATTCGTCATTTATTAATTGCTTAATTATTGTTTCTTTGTTTGGAAAGTTTAGATTGAAATTTCTATTCAACGAGATCCAATCTGCGAAAATTTTACTTACTTCTTGCGTTCCAACTGATCTTGCGACAGGAAATCTGGTTCTTATTACTGGTTCCATAATTTTTATGGTAAATCCCTGTTTAAAAATCTTTTGTTACTATAAAGTAGATATAATTTTGTAGTAATATTTAAATAGCTAGTTACTAATCGTATACTAATGGTAACTAATGAAGAGACAACGGTGAAGGTTAGCAAATGGCTAATTAGGGCAGTAGATAGTTATGTTGAGAAGAATGTTCAGAACAAAACGGAGTTTCCCTCGAAAAGAAATTTTGTTGACAAGGCAATTATTTCCCTTCTGGAAAAAAAAGGAGTTAAATTTTAATGGAGGTTTCAATGGACAAAATAGAGATGGCGAGAGAGCTTTTTGCAAAACTTGAAGGAAGAGTTAGGCAAGAAACTACGCTTGAAGACGCTAAGAGAAAATTTAGAATATTAGAGATGATGAATAGATAATTAATATTTAAATAGTAAGTAGGGCTATGGAGATTTTAAGGAAAAGGCTTATTTTTCAGCTAATTCAAGCATTACTATTGCAACAATACCCAAAAGAATACCTGCAATTTCAAATCCGCCCAGTCTCTCTTTAAAATAAAAATAGCTGAAAAGTAATAGAGTAATAATATTTATCAAAACAAAAATTACTGAAGCTACGGCTATATTTTTATATTTAAAACTAAATGCTAAACAATTTAGCCCAATTATATAAAAAATCATCCCTACTATATAGACATAAGGAGAGCTTGTGACAACCCATTTTTTCATAAATAAATCTCCAACAGTTAGGACGAGTCCGCCACAGGCCAGAAGAATTAATGCAGTCCAATTCATATAAATCTTCAATAAAATTCGTTTATTAAGCTAACTAAACGCTCCGAGAGCTATTAATGGAAAAGCAATGAACTTACTTTCTTTACAAAAGAAAGTTTTCTCCGCACTACGAAAGTCAGCTTCGTAGAAAATCAAAGAAACATTCTGGTTAATTCTCGTTTCGCTAGAATTATCTATTATGAAAAAATTTGCCTTTAATTTACGAATGCGCCCAATACAATTAAGGGGAAGATTATGCTCGCGTCTCCATGAACTTTAATACTTTCGGCTGTTTGAGAAATTTTCCCCCAGGAAACTGCTTCGTCTGGGCGTGCGCCCGAGTCACTTCCGTCAAATTCCTGCGCTGTGTTAATATAAACTGCAAAGTCTGCACCATTTCTGTATAAATTTGCGTTACAGATGCAATGTTTTACAACTCCGCCGCCTAAAATTATCATTCCTGTTTTTTCTTTGCCTAGTGTTGAATTATTTAGTGCTTCTGTATTTGCTATTGTGTCTAAAGTAAAATCTGGATTTGAGTTTTTGAAAAAATAAATCATGTCGCCTAAAGAACCATCCATAATTGCCGGGCAATGAACTGGAATGTTATTTTTTGTAGCCCAATAGTAAATAGATTCTTTGTTGTTTATTTTTTCTCCGAGCAATTTTATTAAATCTGCAGGAGTTTTTGCTCCCAAGGGAGTACCCTCTTGAGGCATTTTGTGAAATTCTTTTAGTATTGGAAGAACGAATTTTTCGAACTCAACATATCGAGAACCCGGGATAAAAATATTTCCAGCTCTGTTTATTGACTTGTCTCTTAAAGTCGTGCCAGAAGCCTCGAAAGAGCCGATTTTGAAGGGATTTAGCGACTTGATGAAGTCTTCTTCGATTCCGCCAGCTGTTGTGACTAGGTAATCTATTAGTTTGTGTTCAGTTAGATATCTAATTATTTCTCTGATTCCTGTTGTGACCATGTTTGAGGTGTAGCCGAGATAGATGAAGGCTTTTTCTTTTCGCATTTTTTTAATAATTTCAATTGCTTTTGCTAGATTTGTTGCTTGAGCGCCAGTTGTTTCGTAGGAAGCTAGGAATTTTCCAATGTCGAACTTATCGTTGAATTCAAAACCTTTTACGATTTTTCCTTCTGGCTCTTCTCCTTCTTGAATGATTGTAGCATGGGCAGATTTCTTTTCTATTTCAAATTGTTTAGAGTTTTTATTTTTCATTAGAATTAATTGATAGTTCTAACTAGCTTAGTATTCTTACTCTCACTTTGCTCTCCTAGGTGAGAAAACTTGTGTCGAGTGAAGATGCTCGAAATCGCCAGTGTAGATAATTTATTCATAAAAATAAGAATTGGAAGAGGTTTTTAAAATTATTGTTAATTGGTTTGTTGATAGAAATTTTCATCTACATCGGGATTCATAATGAGTTAGGTAAAATATTGAAAGAGAACAATTATTATAAATATTATGTGTTTTTTAGTCTTCATAAATAATACTAAAGTAAAAATCCAATAGATAAAAAATTGAAAGTATTAAAATTGCATTGCTAATTAATCCATATTGAACTACACCACTAATATCTCTCAGGCTTGAACCCAATCTGCTAAAAGCAAAAATCGAAACCCCTATCAAAGTTACATAAATGATAGTTAGAGTATTGTAAAACTTTTTATTCATCTTTTGTTTTGTAAAATTCCCTTTTTAAACCTTTCTTAATTTATTTTTACTTTTATAAATACAATAACAGCGAGCATAAATATTGCCTTAATTATTAGAAAAATAATTTCTTTTTTGATGAGAAATTTTTTGGAGTTTATTTTTAAGTTTATTTATTTTTTGATTTTAAATAAATAAACCATAAAATAAATAAGAGTTCAAAGTTAGTAATTAAATATATTATTGAGAATAATGAAATTTTATTTCCGGTAAGATATTTTTGTATAATTATATTAAGTACTGAGGTGATAAAAATCTTTGTTATCCCACTAACTTTTCAATTCTTTCTTTAAATTCTTCTAGATGAGAACTTGGGATTCGTGCTCCGCAGGCTTCATCGTGTCCGCCGCCCGTTGCACCTAAAATACCTTTCATTGCTTTTTCTAAAACTTCTTTTGCATTTTTTGCTCTTATTGAAACATTGCCGACATCTTGTTTTTTGAATATTACAAGTACAAATTTATCTTGGTTGTTGAAGCTAAGAAAGTTAGAAATTTCTGAAGACATACTTGTTTCGCCTGCATATTCTAGTAAAACTAGTTTTTTCCCAATTCGTTTTGCTTTTTTTGTAAGTTCATGAAGTTGTTTCATGAGTTTTGAATAGAGGTAGTGTATTTGTTTTGTCGAATGATTTTCAACTAGAATATCCGTAGGGGATGTTGCTTCGGAAAGAAGTTTAATCATTTCTAGAACATGGGTTGTGGTATCTTTTAGCCCGAAATTAAGCATCATTGAAATTTTTCCAAGCTCGGTTGTGTAGACAGATTCGAATGCATCTTTGTGATATTGAAAGAATTCTGGATTTTCTTTTGCGTATTCTTTTCCGAATTCTGGTGAGAAATGATCTCCGATGCAACCTACAATTGCTAGCCAAGTATCTTCTTTTCTGTTGAAAATGTTTTGAGCGATGAATGTTGTTGGTTCGCCAGATGGGAAGCTGGTGTAAAAATAAACTTTTTCTTTTATTTCTTTTGGGATTTCTGTGTTGTGGTGGTCAATCCAAACGATTGGAATATTTCTTTCCATAACTTTGTCAATAAACTCTTCACTTACCTGTGGTTTGTCTAAAATAAAAACGTAGTCGGCATTAAGTTCTTCGACTTTTTTTGCGTAGGTTTCGTTCAGGTCTGGGAAGGATTTTATTGCTACTCCTTTACCTCGATCAATGGCTCTTTTTAATAGAATAAAACTACAAAGTCCATCTACGTCGTTGTCAAAAAAGAAAACAGGATTTTGTGCCTTTTCTAAATGTTCACGAATTTCAATTAGTTCTTGTTTTGACAGCATAATTTATTGAATTAAAAATAGTATATAAATTTAATAGTTGAACGATATTCTGTTCGTATATATGTGGAAGATTTGTTTAAGTAAATTGTTGATATTCTCCCCCGGTTTTAATAATCTATTAATGTAAATTTTCTAAAGGCATTAATATTTTATATTAAGAATTAAACAACAGTCCTACCTTCAATTATATTTTCTCGGAGTTTTTCAATTCCTTCTTTTATATTTATAGTATTATTTTTAAGAACTCCTTCTAGTTTGTTTGTTTTGTCTTCAATTATTTCGGAGAGATTTCGATATTCTTTTACAATCATAGAACTTTCTTTGTCTGAAAGCTTTAGTTGTGCTAAAAATCTAAATCCTCTTGGTGAGGCGGAGTCTTCTAATTCTTGTTCAAACACAAGTCTTGCAATGGAGTCTAATTCTAACATTCCTTCAAAGGTTAAATTCTCCAATAATGTTTTTGTTTTCTTTAGTGAGAGTTTAGCATAATCTCTTATAAGTTCTTCTTCTTTCTTTTCAATTCCTTTAACTAATTCTTTGTAACGTAGGTTCATTAAATTACCCTCTTTCCCAGCTTCAACAAAATCTTTTTTCAAAACTTCCGAATGTCTTAAGATAATCTCTGCTCTTTGAATTAGTTTGCATATATCCGCTACTGATACTAAATTCGAAACTTCGAGAATATTTATTTTTCCCAATAGTTCGTCAAATATTTCTCTTTGTTTTTCAAGTACTTGAAGTGTTGTGCTAATTTCTCTTAAAACTTCTTCAGAGCTCCTTAGTGCTAATTTTGAGTTGCCAAAAAAAAGCGTTGTTTTTTTCTTTCTTTCAGAAATTGTGATACAAAAAGTGTTAACTTGTTTTGCCGTTCTTTCTGCTGCCTTATGTCTTGTTCCGGTTTCGTTGGATAGTATGGATGGGTCTGGTGTTAAAAGTACGTTAGCGAATAAAATTCTTCTTAGGTCTTGTGAAACAATTATCGCGCCGTCCATTTTACAAAGTTCAAAAAGTCTTTGGGGTGTAAATCTACAGTTTATTCTAAATCCGCCTTCAATGGTCTTTTCTAATTCTGGTGTGTAGAATACGATTAGTGCCCCTAGGTCTGAACGAATTAGGTCATTTATTACAGTTCTTAATCCGGTTCCAGGAGAAACTTTCTTGAGATACTCTAGAACCATCCTCTCTTTTTCTTCCATTGTAACACAAAGAGTATAATTAGTATTTATATCTTTTGTGGCAGTTCTTTTTCTTCATTGAAGAAAAATAATTCGTGAAATGCTTATCTTAAATCCCAAAGGGATGACCTTGCGAGGCCTCAAAAAGAAGAATTTTAGCTTTTTGTCGCTTTGCTCTTCAAATAAATAGACGAGGTTTTTACTTTTCTATTCGAAAACTAGTCTTGCGTCTGCTATTTTTGTAATTTTATCGTTGATGATTAGAGGATTTATATCAAGTTCCGTAATCTTTGGATAATTTTCTACTAATTTTTGAATTTTTTTTATTATTTTTTTTAATTCTTTAATATTAATTTTATTTTTTATATTTGAGAAGAATTTTGTTTCGTTCATTATTTCATCTATATCTTTTTCTTTTAATGGAAAAATTCTAAATGCAACATCTTTTTCTTGTTCGACTTTTGAACCGCCTTTACCAAACATCAGAACGTGAGAAAATTCTGGTGTTTTTTTTATTCCGATGACGATTTCTTCTCCAGAAAGCATTTCTTGAATAATTGCTTGTTCAAATCCTTCAATTTTAGAAAGTTGATTTAAAGATTCTTTTGCTTTTTCTAGAGAATTAATATTTAGAATAACTCCGCCGATTTTTGCTTTATGCATTATTTTTGTCGATGATAATTTTATGACCCAGGGAAAAGGGATTTTTATTTTTTCTAATTCTTTAGGTGATTTTGCATTTGCTCTTTTAGCTACGTTAAATTTGTTTTTTTCTAGAAAATCTTCTGCCTCTTTTTCTGTTAGCTGTTGCATAATTGTGCTAATCTTTTTGTGTATATAAATATTTATAAATTCATGAGAACTAAAGTGATTATGATAGGATTAAGTACGCCTTATGAGAAAACTGTTTTGACTGAAATTGATTGGTCGAGCGTAAATTTGCAAAGATGTCATGATGTGCCCAGAAGAGAGGGCGAATATCATAAACCATATGCTAATCAAGGAAGATTTGGACCGAATCAAAGACCCTTTCTGTCTGGTGTTGAGAAGAAAGTAGGTTTTGAAAAGTAGTTTCTAAAAGATTTATATAGTTTGGTTTATTCTTGATTTTAAGAGGTTGATATGACAAACAAAATATTCTTTTCGCTCATGGTTGTCAGGAATGTTAGCGCTAACTCGATAAACTCGTTAGCCTGCGATTTTTTCTCAAATTCTCAAAGGGATCATTCTACTGGAAGTAAATTTTCAAAAAATATCGCAGATGGTCAATATTAAAAATTTCTTTGAGCCGAAGTCAATTGCAATCATTGGGGCAAGTGATCATATTGAGAAAGTTGGAGGAATTTTATTATCTAAGGCTGTCAAGAGTTCGGCGAAGATTTTTCCGATAAGTTTGAATCACGATGAGCTTTTAGGAATTAAGTGTTATAAATCGGTTTTGAAAGTTAAAGAGAAAATTAATTTGGCTGTTATTGCTATTCCGGCTTCTTTTGTAGCTAAGTCGATGGAAGAGTGCGGGAAGAAGGGGATAAAAGAAGTTATTTTGATTAGTGCGGGATTTTCTGAGGTCGGAAATATGAAAGATGAGGAGGAAGTTTTGAGGGTTGCTAAGAAGTATGGGATAAGATTTAGTGGTGCGAATTGTTTTGGAACTTGTAATCCTTGGGCTGGTCTTGATTTGACTTTTGCAAATTCTATGGCAGAGAAAGGAGATATTGCTTTTGTGAGTCAGTCTGGGGCGATGTGGAGTTATGTTGCTGATTTGAAGGGTGGTTTTGGAATTTCTGCGTTTGTTGGTCTGGGGAATATGGATAATATGGATTTTAATGATTTTATAGAATATTTTGGGAAGGATAAAAAAACTAAGTCAATTGTTTTGTACGTTGAGAAATTGAAGGACGGAAAAAGATTTTTGGAAGCTTGTAAGAAAGCGATTAAAAACGGTAAGCGGATTTATGCAATTAAGGGCGGAAGTTCAGATGCGGGAGAAAGGGCTGCGATAAGTCATACTGCGAGTTTGGCTTCTGATTATGCGATCTATACTGGCGCGTTTAGGCAAGCTGGTGTTGAAATGTGTGAGAATTTTTTGGAAATGTTTGAGGCTTCCTTTCTTAAAAAGAAAGCTTCCCTGGAAACCAAAGAACATAGTTCCATATCTGGCGATATGCAATTAACGAAGGCGAGCGGTATAAAGAGAAATATTAGAGGTAATAAGATAAAAGTAGGTAAGTCTGCTTTTATAATAACTAATGCAGGCGGCGCAGGAGTTCTGCTTTCTGATTATTTAGTTAGGAGAAATGTAAAAATTGTTGATAAGTCATTGGATATTATAGGAACTGCTTTGGCTGAAGATTATATGAGGAATTTTAATGAGATAAAAAATAAATCATTTGAAACATTATTTGTTATTTTAACTCCGCAGAGTATGAGTGAAATGGAGAAGACTGCAAGGGTAGTAGTAAAGATTAAGGAAGAATTTAGTGTAGAGCACACGCGGGTGTCAGCCATGGAAGGCAGAATGAAGAAAGAACTTGCGAAGTCTAAAAGAAATGTTGTGGCTGTATTTTTAGGGGAGAAAAGCATGAAAGAAGCCAATAAGATTTTTGAAAAAAATGGTGTTGAGTTTGTTAATGGATTTGGAGAGATTTGAGTTAATATACTGTGAGTTCTTTTTCTTTACAAAAGAAAAATTTTTCTAAATAAAAAGAAACATTTTTGTCAATCCTCCGTAGGCTCGGATCGTTAACATCATTAAGAAATCTTTAAATAATGGCTTTTATTGGTAAACGAATGGTGATATGTAAAGGACGTTTTTTGGATAATTCCAAACTTGCAGTTTGGTCAAAAAAGTCCGATAGTGTAACTCAGCAAGTTCGTTACATTGCGATTTTTTCTCAAATAAATTTCCAAAAAATATCGCAATGAGGTGCGAGATATTAGTTGGTGGTAAGGCCGGGCAAGGACCGAACATTCTTTCGGAAGTTGTTTCACAGGGTTTGATTGAGCAAGGTTATTATGTTTTTTATTCGAGAGATTATCAATCGTTAATTAGAGGCGGGCATAATTTTAATTTAATAAGTTTTTCAGATAAGGAAATTTATAGCAATTCTTCTAAGACAGATGTTTTGGTTTGTTTGGATGACAATACGGAGAAGTTGCATAAATCTGATTTGTCTAGTAAAGCAGTTGTTTTGAAATTTGTAGAAGGAAAAGGTAATATGTATTATGCTGGAGCCTTGTTTAAATTATTGGGAATCGGGTTTGATGTTTTGGAAAAAGAGTTGAAGAAGTTGCATAAGTTTGATGAGAATATGAAAGATGCTAAAGGGGGTTTCGATGCGGAGAAAAGAAAAATAACTACTGTAAACGCTGGCAGAAAAATAAAGGATTTGGTTTTGATGAATGGTAGTAAGGCGATGGCCTTGTCTGCTATAAAATCTGGTTTGGATATTTATTATGCTTATCCCATGACCCCTGCGACTCCATTGATGATGGAGCTTGGAACTCTCACGCTGGATTCAGCTCGGCAGAATGCAAGTAAGAGTCAGTTTAAGGTTATTGAAGTTGAAAATGAAATTGCAGTTGCTTTGGCTGGAGTTGGGAGTTCGGTTGTTGGTAAGCGAGTTATGGTTGGAACTTCCGGTGGTGGATTTGATTTAATGACGGAAACAATGAGCTTTGCTGCGATGGCTGAAGTTCCGTTGGTGTTTTATTTGTCACAGAGGCCAGGACCGGGAACGGGAGTTGCGACTTACACTTCGCAAGGGGATTTGAATATGGCTTTACATTCAGGGCATGGAGAATTTTTTAGAATGGTTTTGGCTCCAGGAGATAATGAAGAATCAATGAAGTTGACAAATGATGCGTTTTATTTTTCACAAAAATATAAAATTCCGTCGATAGTTTTGAATGATAAACATTTGGCTGAAGCGAAGAGTTTGTTTGATGAAAAGAAAGTTTTGAAGGGAATTAAAGAAATTAAAAGTGGCGTGAAGGCTGGAGAGAGATTTAATTCTTATGAAATGGATGGTAAAAAAGAAAATATTGCGACTGAAGATACTGATGTCATTAAGGCGAATTTTGAAGCGAGAATAAAAAAACAAAAGGAAATTGAGCGAGAATGCGAAGGAGCCCTGCGGGGGTCAGCTCTGATGAGCAGAATGTTTAAGATTTATGGGAATCAGAATAGCAAAAATTTGGTTTTGGGCTGGGGTTCAACTAAAGGTGCGATTTTAGATGCTATTTCCGACGGAAAATTAGATGCTAAGTTTCTGCAAGTTCTTTATATGAATCCGTTTTCTGATAAAATAAAAGATGAAATTAAGAAATCTAAGAAGGTAATTGTTGTTGAAAATAATTCTGAATCGCCATTAAGTAGATTGATTGCAGAGAAAACTGGGTTTATTGTTGAGGATAAAAATAAAATATTGAGATACGACGGAAGGCCATTTTTTAGTGATGAGCTGAGTGGGGAGATTAGGAGGAGGATACAATGAGCTCAAATATAATTATTAGAAAAGCAAAACCTGGAGATGAAGTTTCTGTGGCAGAGATGGTATCTGAAGGATTGAAGAGGAAATTTTGGTTGTATAATGGTAGTAATAAAATACCTGATGAGGAAAAAATTGCGAAGATGAGAAAGCAATATGAAGAATTGGGAAAGGATCATTTTATTTTTCTTGCTATTGATAAAAAGGCGAAAAAGGTTGTAGGTTCTGTTTTTGGTTCATTTAAAAAAAGTGGAAGATTGAGACACAGAGTTGATTGTGGATGGGGAGTGCATCCGGATTATGCTGGGCAGGGAATTGCTACGAAATTATTGAAGACGCTTTTGGATTATGCAAAGAAAAAAGGATTTAAACGAGCTGAGGCGGAGTGCGCAATTGAAAATGTTGGTTCTTGGAAGCTTGCTAAGAAATGTGGTTTTAAAATTGAAGGAACAAAAAAGAAAGCTTTACTAACTGACGATGGAAGATATGTTGATACTTATATTGTTGGGAGGTGGTTGTGATGGTAAATAAAAATATTAGAACTTCAGCTGTCCCGACATGGTGCCCAGGTTGTTTTAATTTTATGATACTTGCAGGTGTGCAGAGATTTTTAGAAAAGCAAATTGCTTCTGGTAAAAAGAAAGAGGATTTTGCAGTTGTTTCTGGGATTGGATGTGCTGGAAAAATATTTGATTATTTGAATTTACAGGGAGTTAATTCTCTTCATGGAAGAGTTTTGCCTGTTGCGTTAGGAATGAAAATTGGAAATCCTAAATTGAATGTGCTTGGTTTTTCTGGTGATGGTGATGCGTATGCTGAGGGAATGGAGCATTTGATACATATGGCTAGATATAATTCGAATATAAAATATTTAGTTCATAATAATCAGGTTTTTGCTTTGACAATTGCTGAGCCGTCTCCTGCGACTGAGAAGGGGTATAAGGATAAGACAAATCCGGTTGGTGTGAAATTGCAGCCAATTAATTCAATTAAGTTGATGCTGGGTGCTGGGGCGAGTTTTGTTGCGAGAGTTTTTGCAGATGTGAATCAAGTTGCGAATGTTTTGGAAGAAGCGCAGAAGCATAAAGGATTTTGTTTTATTGAAGTTATACAGCCATGTATTATTTTCCATAACGATGCAGGATATAAAGAAAAAACATATAATTTGCAGGAAAAAGGACATGATAAAACTAATTTTGAAGAAGCGATGAGAAAAGCTGAAGAGTTTGATTATAATGGGATAAAAGCTGATACGAAGATTCCTTTGGGGATATTTTATCAGAAGACGAAGGATGTTTTTGAGGAAGGGATATGAAAATTAGAAAGGCAACGGAAAAAGATTTGAATATTATTGCTAAATTTGATCAAGGGTATGGTTTATATGAAAATTCTTTAGATAAAAGGCTGGGAGTTTCGAAAATTGCAGAATTAAAAAAAGTGAATAAAAAATTCATGAGGCTTGGGACTTTATATTTTATTGCAGAAGAAAAGGGTATTCCTTTGGGATTTATAGATATTAATTTTCGTTTGCAGGGTAAAGAGCATACGGGCGTAATTCATACCTTATTTGTTAAAGAAGATGCTAGGGGAAAAGGTATCGGAAAAATTCTTGTTCAACATGTTTTGAAATTGTTTAAGAAAAATAAGTGCACAAGAATTGCTTCTTTTTCACATGCTGCTAATAAAAATGCACAAGCTTTTTGGAAGAAAAATGGTTTCGAGTTAGAAGAAGGGTTTCATTTAAGTAAGAGATTGAAGAAATAATCCCATACTCTTAAAAACATCTAATTCTCTTGTTGTTTATGGTAAATACTTTAATTATTATTCGTGGACCACTGGGAATTGGGAAAACTACGATTAGTAAGATTTTTGCAGAGAGAATTGGTGCGAAAGTTGTTTCTATAGATAAACTTCTGGAAGATGCGAAGTTAGATAGGGTTGATCCGAAGAGTGGATGTATTCCTGTTGCTAATTTTCTAGCAGTTGAAGAAGATGTTTTAGAAGATATAAGAAAGTTTTTGGAAAGGCAGAGTGTAATTGTTGATGGGAATTTTTATTATAAGGAACAAATTGATTTTTTTGCGAAGAATTTGAAGCACGAGAAGATGTTTGTTGTGACATTGAAGGCGAAAGTGGAGACTTGTATAAATAGGAATAGAAAACGAGGCGGAATTTTGAAAGATAAGGACGTGCAGGAAGTTTATGCTTTGGTCAGACAGTTTGATTCGAGTTTTGTGGTGGACGTAGAAGGGAAGACGAGGGAACAAATAGTTGAGCAGATACAGAAAGGGATGAAAGGTTAAACGACGTATTCCCGCCCGCCGACCACCCGTGCGATTTTATATTTATTTTTAATAATATTTATAAACTCTACTTCTTATTTCTTTTTTAGAGGTAAAAATAAAAATGGCAAAAATAAGTGTTGATAAGAAACTTTGTATTGGATGCGGAGCCTGTGTTTCTATTTGTCCTGGTTCTTTTGAAATGAAAGACGGAAAGTCTGTTGCTAAGAAGGCAAAAGTTGACAAAATAACTTGTGAAAAAGAAGCTGCTGATTCGTGTCCTGTGGGCGCGATAAGTATTGAGGAGTAAGTTTCTAATATTTTATTATCTATTTAATTCTAAGAGTTAGATATTCTGAGTAGTTTTGTTATTTGTGTAAGTGAAATCTTTATATATTAGGTTTTCTATCGATTATAAGGTGTTTCGATGGGGTGTTGAGAATTAGTTTAACATTCTAGGAACAATCATAAAGGAAGAGGAAGATGATTGAATTGAGGGGAAATAAAATTAAAGAGGGTAAAGAGTATGGCTAGCATAAGGCGTAAAATTCTTTGGTTTTTGGTAGTTCTTATTGTTTTGATTAGTACTATTTATTATATTGCTTCTTATTTTTATTTATCAAATATTTCTAGGACACATGTTCAGGAGTTAGTCGTTGTGCAAACGGAAAATATTGCTAATAAAATGTTTACTCAGGATAAAATGATTGAGTCTGCCGTAGTAGCTATAGGTAGTTTAATGGCGAGCGAATTTGATTATAATAAAGCTGTAGTGGATAAAGCATATTTGCAGAAAAGGGTGGACTCTATGGCTGGTGTGGAAAAGGAAATATTATTAAAATTGTCTCAGAATGCGGGTCAGGCTATTGCTGTTTATGATAATTATGATGTGGATGTGTTTCAGGGGAATTATGGGAATTGGTTTGTTTTTGAAAATGGTTCGATAATTTCTGTCGCGAATGAGCCATTGGGGGTTTTTTATCCTTCAAATCCCCAGATGTTTTGGTATTATGGTCCTCGGGAATTGAAGAGTGGAATGTGGACAGAGGTCTATTCTGACGTAATAACGAATGTGACTATGTTTTCATACGTGGTTCCTACCTATACTTCTGACGGAAAATTTATAGGTGTTACAGGTATAGATATGAGTTTGGATAATATTAGAAAATTTATTTTTTCTTCTAAAATTTTGAATACAGGATATTCTTTTTTAATGGATAAGTATGGAGATTTTATTGTTGAACCTCAAACAAATATTAATTTGTCTTTATTGGAAAATTTAAGGCAAGAGGGAAAACTTGGAGAGAATGGAGTGCTTCAGTTGGGTGATGGAGTTTTGGGATATTTAGTTTTAACAGACGGGAAAATTGTAGCGACCTATGTTTCTAATAAAGAGTTGTCTATCTATGTGAAGAATTTAGATTTGTTGGCTAGTTTTTTTGTGGTTCTTGTTTCTATCGTTTTTTTAACGATTGTATTTTTTGTGACTAAGTCTTACATATATCAAATAACTGAATTGGGGAAAATCGCAAAAAGAATTGGAAGTGGAGAATTAAGTGTTCACGCAAAGGTTTATACTAAAGACGAATTGGGTGATTTGGCGATTATTTTTAATCAGATGAGTTTGGAGTTGAGTTCGTTGAGAAATTCTCTTGAGGGGCAGGTTAGAGATAGAACGCGTCAATTATCTGAATCTCAACGTAGCTTGGAAAGAAGAAATATTCAGGCTACTCAGGCAAAGACTGCAACATTAAATATACTTGAGGACGTGGAAGAGTCGAAGGAAAAATTAAATGAAGCATATAAACAACTAAAGGGATTAGATAAATTGAAAAATGAATTCTTATCTTTTACTTCTCATGAATTGAAAACTCCACTGACGCCAATTTTAATTCAGGCTCAAATGATGCAAGAGGGAGATTTTGGGAAATTATCTGAAGGGCAAAAAAAGAGTATGGATATGATTGTTAGAAATATGAAAACGCTTAATCAGTTGATTGGTGATGTTTTGGATGTTTCGGTTATTCAGACGGCAAATTTAAAAATATTTCCACTTAGGACAGATGTTGCTCAAATTATTAGGCAAATGGTTTCAAGTATTGAGCCATTGGCAAAGCAAAAAAATATTAAGATTGATCTTAAATTGCAACATTTGCATTCGGTGCTGATTGATGTTAGAAGAATTGGGCAAGTGGTGTCTAATTTGTTAAGTAATGCTATAAAGTTTACTCCTGAGGGTGGTTTTATTACGGTGGAGGCAAAGGAAAATGCCGACGATGTTATTATTAAGGTTATTGATACAGGTATTGGAATTTCTCAAGAACATATAAAAACACTTTTCCAGCCTTTTTCTCAGGTGGTTGCTTCATATAAATTAAATCAAAAAGGAACTGGTTTAGGTTTGGCTATTTGTAAGGGAATTGTGGAATCGCATAAAGGAAGAATTGGTGTTGAGAGTGCTGTCGGAATGGGATCAACTTTTTATTTTACTATACCTAGAAAATGGCATTTTTCAGGTAATAAATAAATTTAAATAGAATATTTGTTATATAATGAGAGGTAAAAAAGATGGATGAAAGAGAGTTGAAGGAAAAAGCGATACTAGCTGACAAATTTATTATTGCTAATAGAAAACTTGTTTTTGAAAATAGCGAAAAACAAAAGCGAGCAGATGAATTAGAAATTGCTGTAGCAGAAAAAGCTAAACGAGCTGCTGAACTGGTTATTGCCAATAGAAAACTTGTTTTTGAAAATAGCGAAAAACAAAAGCGAGCAGATGAATTAGAAATTGCGAATAGGGAAAAAGAAAAAGTAGTTATCCATTTGAGAGAACTCGAAGATAAGTTAAAATATTATAAAACAGTTGTAATAGATTCTAAAGAGGCGATTACCATTCAAGATTTTAATGGAATTATTAGGGCATGGAATCCCGGGGCTGAGCTGATTTATGGATTTACGGAAAAGGAAATGCTGGGTAAGAATATTACAAAAATAATTGCTAAGGAAAACAGGGCTGAAGCAGAAAGAAATATCAAGTCAATTATGGAAGGCAAACCTACTTTTTTCTCTAAACAAGTTAGAGTAAATAAGGGTGGTGAGAAAGTATTCGTAAATATCACCTATTCTCCTATTTTTGAAGCGGGAGAAATTGTAGAGGTTGCAAAATCGGAAGAGGATTTTAGTGAGCTTAAAAAAATGTGGGAGGAATTGCAGACGAGTGTTGCAAAATATGAGACTTTGATTGATACAACTGAAATGGGCTATGTGACCATTGATGCAAAGGGAAATGTTTTAGATGCAAATCATGTGTATCTTAAATTAACAGGGCATGATAATTTACGGCAAATAGTCGGTAGAAATATGAGCGAATTGATTGCAGAGTATGATTTGAAAAGAAGTAGAGCGGAAATGAAAAAGTGTTTTGAGCATAGGCCTATTAGGAATTTAGAGATTGATTATGTAACTAGACAGGGCAAAATTATTCCCATGGAAATTAACGCTGCACTTTTTAACTCCGGGAAATCTGCCGTAATTCTTACACTGTCTAGAGATATTACTAATAGAAGGAAGGCAGAGGAGATTATAAAAAATAAAAATAATATTTTAGAGGGAGCTGAAAAACTAGCGCATCTTGGAAGTTATGTCCTAGATATAAAAACTGGTCTTTGGAGTAGCACTTCTGAAATGGACAGTGTTTTTGGAATTGATTCCAGATACGTTCGTTCTATAGAGGGTTGGATTAATTTAATTCATCCGGAAGATAGGGAAATGATGAATTCTTATTTTAATATAGAAGTTTTACAAAAACATAAAAATTTTAATAAGGAATATAGAATTGTCCGTAAGTCAGATAAAACTACTCATTGGGTTCATGGTATTGGCAAATTAGAGTTTAATGGTGGCAAAAGTCCAATTAAGATGTTTGGTTCAATTCAAGATATTACTGAAAGAAAGAAAACAGAAGATGAATTGCGAAAAGCAAAGGAAAATGTTGAAAAACAAGTTGAGGAGAGGACAAGAGAATTAGCTGACGCACTTAAACACGTAAAAGAGGCTGAGGCTTTTAGAAATAATTTTTTAGTATTAACTTCTCACGAATTAAAAACTCCGTTTGCCCCCACTATGCTTCAATTACAGATGCTTATAGACGGTAGTCGTGGAAATTTGAATGATAAACAGCGGGAGAGTTTTGAGATTGTCTTACGTAATACGGAAAGATTAAAGGCTATGATAATGGATTTATTAGAAATTTCAGTAATGGAGTCGGGTAATTTTAAATTAGAAATATCTAAAGTTAATGTGTCAAATTGTATAAAACAAGTGGTGGATAATTTTGAAAAATTGTCTATTTCTTCGGGAGTTAAGTTGTTTTATAAAGATGGAGAGAATTTGGAAGTTGCAGGTGATGAAAGAAGAATATTAGAGGTTATTACTAATTTGGTGGATAATGCAATTAAATTTACAAAGAAGGGAGAGATAGTTATTCGTGCTAAAAAACGTGACGATGAAATTTTAGTTGAGGTTCAGGATACGGGAAAAGGTATTTCTGCTCTATCAATAGATCATTTGTTTAAACCGTTTTTCCAGGTAGAGTCGGTCATTAGTCGAGCGCAGGGTGGCATGGGGCTAGGATTAAATATTTGTCAGCACATAGTTGAAGCACATGGTGGAAAAATATGGGTTGAATCTGAATTTGGAAAGGGTAGCAAATTTTATTTTACTCTTCCATTAAAGGCAAAGTTTAAAAAGACGGAGGAATTAGGAAAAGTATAAAAGATGGTTGGTGCAAAAAAAATTTTAGTTGTGGATGATGAGCAAGACACATTAATTTCTATGAAGATGCTTCTTGAAAATAGTGGCTATGTTGTTAATACTGTTGTTAGTGGTAAGGATGCTTTGAATCTTCTTAAAAAAGAAAAATTTGATTTGGTTCTTCTGGATGTTATGATGCCGGAAATGTCTGGAAGAGAAGTGTTGGAAAAGATTAGAGCTGATTCTAAATTGAAAAAACAAAATGTTGCCTTCTTGTCTGTAGTTTCATTGGCTAAAGTTGGAGAAAAAGTAATTGGTAAACTTAAACTTACTGCATTTATAGACAAGACACTTTCTGCTCCGAAAATACTGAAGAAGATTAAGAATGCTTTGAAGTAAGTTAAGGTGAAAAATAACTGGTTTGTTTTTCTTTATAATCTAATATGGTAAAAAAACTAGGTAATATTTTTTCTATAAAAGTTAGTTTAAATAAATTTAAATATGTGCTAGATTATATAATGAGAGGTAAAAAAGATGGATGAAAGAGAGTTGAAGGAAAAAGCGATACTAGCTGACAAATTTATTATTGCTAATAAGAAACTTGTTTTTGAAAATAAAGAAAAAGCTAAACGAGTTGCTGAACTGGTTATTGCCAATAGAAAACTTGTTTTTGAAAATAGTGAAAAACAAAAGCGAGCACATGAATTAGAAATTGCTGTAGCAGAAAAAGCTAAACGAGTTGCTGAACTGGTTATTGCCAATAGAAAACTTGTTTTTGAAAATAGCGAAAAACAAAAGCGAGCAGATGAATTAGAAATTGCGAATAGGGAAAAAGAAAAAGTAGTTATCCATTTGAGAGAACTCGAAGATAAATTAAATATTTACAAGAAGGTATTTGATTTTTCAAGTGAAGCTTTTGCAATTAGCGATTCAGACGGTAAAATTATTGATATTAATAAGGCTCATGAAAAGCTTTTTGGAAAAACACTTGAAGAATTTAGAAAGATAAATTATAGAGATTTTTACCCGCCAGAATCAGTCAAGATATTAAATAGCCAAGTTGTTCCATTGCTTAATAAAGGTAAGAGCTGGGAAGGCATATTGAATGCATTTAATTCTAAGGGGGAATTGTTTTCTTTATGGGAAAGGGCAGATTCTATACTTGATTCTAGAGGTAAATTACTTTATGCCATCGGTATTATGCACGATATTACTGAAAAAAAGAAAACAGAAGAAGAATTGAGAAAAGCAAAAGAAAATGTGGATAAAATTGTTATTGAAAGAACTGCAGAATTGCAAAAACAAACTACTTTCTTAAGTTCTGTTCTTGAAAATGTTCCGGATATGATTTTTGTTAAGGATGCTAAAGATTTGAAATTTGAATTATTTAATAAAGCAGGAGAAATGTTATTGGGACAAAAACAGGAACAGTTGTTTGGGAAATCAGATTATGATTTCTTTCCAAAAAAGCAGGCAGATTTTTTTACACAGAAAGATCGTGCGGTTTTAAAAAGTGGAAAATTATTGGATATTCCAGAGGAGCCAATAGATACTAAGGGCGGTAAAAGGTTGCTGCACACTAAAAAAATTCCAATTATGGAAGATGGTAAGTTAAAATATTTGATGGGAATTTCTGAAGATATTACTGAAAAGAAAAAAACGCAGACAGAATATAACACGCTTATTAGAACAATGACTAATGGATTTATTGTCTCAGATGGTGAGGGCAATATTCAAGAGGTGAATGATGCTTATTGTAATATTACAGGATATTCCCGAGAGCAATTACTTAAGATGCGTTTGGGAGATTGTGATATAAAATTGAGTAAAGAAGAGTTAAAGGCTAATATTAAAAAAATAGGAGAGAGGGGATCTATTAAATTTGAAACACAGATTAAAAATAAAAATGGTTCTGTAATTGATATTGAAATTAGCGCAACTTTAATAAAAAATCATCCAAATAAAATATTCGCTATTATGCAAGATATAACTGAGAGAAGTGTAAAATCTCGAGAGTTGGAGGAAAGAGCATCAGAATTAGAGAGATTCAATAATATCGCCATCGATAGAGAATTGAAGATGGTGGAGCTGAAGAAAAAAATTAAGCAGCTTGAGGAAGAAAAGAAATAAAATAAAGTTATTTTTTTATGTATTTGTCAAATTTTTTTTACGAAAAAATTTGTTTTGATTATTTGCGCGCTACTCGCGCGCTTTAGGGGTCACGATTTTTATTTATGAGAATTTTAAATGTTAAAGCTTAGAAAATGTTTAAATAAATTTAAACCTTGTGCGCGGTCTTTTTTATCAGTCAGAAAGATTTATATAATGATATCTAGTAGATATATTAAAGAGAGATGGTAAAGAAGATACTTATTGTTGACGACGAGAATGATATAGCTTCATCGGTCAAGATGCTTGTTGACGCAATGGGATTTAGTTCTAAAATTGTAAATGACGGAAAATCCGCACTTCAAATATTGTCTAAAGAAAAGTTTGATTTGGTTTTATTAGATATACTTATGCCGGAAATGTCTGGAAGAGAAGTGTTGGAAAAGATTAGAGCTGATTCTAAATTGAAAAAACAAAAGGTAGCATTTTTATCCGTAATTCAATTAAGTTCAGAAGGGAAAAATTTTGTAAAAACATTGAAGCCAGTTGAGTATTTTCAAAAGCCAATTGTAGATATTGATGATTTTAAAACAAAATTAAAGAGGATACTTTCTTAATTTATACAACTTTCTATGAAACCAATTGACGAATATTTTAAAAAAAATCAGAACGTTGTTTTTTTGTGTCGAGAGTCGGATCCTATAACTTTTACTCTTAATTTTTTGAAAACTATTCCTAAAAACAGTAAGGTGCTTTATGTTACTACGAATAAATCTTTTCCGATTTTATCAAGTAAATTTCAAAGTGAAAAGATTGATTTTTCTAAATGGTTTTTTATTGATTGTATTTCTTCTAGTTTGATGATGGCTGAAAAATCTTCGAAGCAATGTGTCTACCTTACTTCCCCAGAGTCTCTCGTTGATTTGGCAATGGAAATTGATGGTAAATTGACTGAGTTTGATATAATTATTTTTGATAATGTTTCTGGATTATTAACCTATAATGGGAATGTGGCAACTTTGCAATTTTTGAATAGTTTGATGGCGAAAGTTAGACAGGCAAAAAACAAAGCAGTTTATTTATTATTTCATGATACAAATAAAGAGGTTATGGAAGACTTGTCTTTGTTTGCAGATAAGGTGGAGATAATTTAGTATGGTTAAAAAAATTTTAGTTGTTGATGATGAGAAAGATATAGTCTCTTCTTTAAAAATGCTTATCGATGGAATGGGTTATGGTTGTAAAACAGTGGATAGTGGAATGTCTGCTTTAAAGATTATGAATAAGGAAAATTTTGATTTGGTTTTATTAGATATTATGATGCCGGAAATGTCTGGAAGAGAAGTGTTGGAAAAGATTAGAGCTGATTCTAAATTGAAAAATCAAAAGGTTGCTTTTTTGACCGCTATTCAATTGGGTTTAGAGGGGCAGAGTTTGGTAAAGAAATTAAAGGCAGTGGATTATTTCCAGAAACCAATTGTAGATATTAACGATTTTAAAATGAGGGTTAAAAAACTTCTTGGTTAAAAATGGAAAAAATTATTAGCTTAAAAAAGTCATTAGAGGGTGGACAGAGTATTGTTTTAGTTTGCAATAAAGAGAGTCCAGGTGAAGCTCTTCTGGATTTGTGTGAGTCTGCTAAGGGTAAATTTAAAAAAATTTGTATCGTTAGCGCTAATATGCCCTATTTTTCTTTGGCTGAAAAATTGAAAGGTAGAAAAATAGATTTTTCAAAATTCCATTTTATTGATTGTATTTCTGCTTCCTCTATGAAGCAAATTCCGGCTAAACAGTGTGAGTATATTAGTTCTCCGAGAGCTTTAACAGAATTGGCTATAGCTTTGAATAATTTATCTAGTGAAACAGATTTAGTTATATTGGATAGTTTTTCCGGATTGGTGCTTCATAATAATATTCTTTTAGTGTTGAGATTTATGAATAGCATAACATCTAAATTTCGTCAGAATTCTTTAAAGTCAGTATGCCTTGTGGTTGGAGAAACGAAGAAAGAAACTTTGGCAGATTTATCTTTGTTTGCAGATAGAGTTTTGAGTTTTTAATTTCTAAATTTTATTACTTCTGCTTGTTTTATGAATCCCTTATTTTTATTTGGGATTCTTGCCTTTAGTGCGTAGTTCATGTATTTTTGAAGTTTTTTCTTTTTTTGCGAAAGATTTTTATTTGTAAAAAAGGGTCCGCCTAGGCAACCGCCAACACAGAAATTTACGTCTAGAAAAACCAATTTCTTATTTGGATGTTTTTTGTAATTTTCTAAAAATTCTTTTATTTTTTTTATTCCGTCAATTATTTTTACTTCGTTTTTGCTTAAGATTCCTTTTAGATGAGCTGTTTTAGATAATCCTCCAGAAGCAGGATAGATTTTTGTGTAGTCGTTGTAGAAAGAATCAAATATTTCTGATTTTCCGGCTTTTCTGTTTTTTAGTTTTATTTTATTTTTTGTGAAAAGTTGTTTAAGTTGTTGGTAGTCAATTGTGTAGTCTACATATTTTGAAGATTCAGCTTCTTGTTTTTTGAAAGCACATGGTGAGATGAAAATTGTTTTGAAGTTTGGATAGTTTTTTTTGCAGATTTTTGCTGTTGCAATCATCGGGCTATCAATAGGAATTAGGTTTTTTGTATATTGAGGATATTCATTTTTTATAAATTCACAAATTCCGGGACAGGTAGTTGAAATCCAAAGCTTGTCTTTCTTTTTTAAAATTTCATGGTAGTCCCTATTGATCATTTTTGCACCGAATGTTAGTTCGATTACTTTTGAGAAGCCTAACTCTTTCAGAACATAGACTATTGCTGGATAGCTAAATTCCGCAATGAAGCTCGGAGCTAGAAGTGCGATACATTTATCTTTCTTTAATGCTGTTTCGATTTGAGAGATGTTGTTTTTCATTTTTTCTTTGGTATCATATTAGTTACATATTCCTTTGAGAAAATTTTATGCAATGGTGTTTGTCTTGTTCTGAAAAGCGCGACTAGTGCCACAAAGGCGACCACTGCCAGATAAAAGAACATATACACTGCGCCGATGTCCCAAATAAGTCCGGCTACAAGGCCTCCGATAATTACTGCCAATCCTTTTATAAAATAAAAGTAGCCCATGGCCGTTCCCTTTTGTCCATTAGACAAATCGGATACATATGCCTTTTGAATTGGTTCTGTCAGGCCGAATACAAGCCCATAAAGTCCAAATAAAATTCCCATAGTTATAAGATCGTACGTTACAGCGAATCCTATGCAAAGAATCATAAAGAGCAAATATCCAAGTGCTAAAACCTTCTTTCTTCCTATGTGGTCTGATAGCTTCCCTGATGGTTTTGATGTAAAGGCATATATGAGATTAAATATTGTAAATATAATTAAGGGATATATTTCGTTCCCGGAAATTTCCTTTGCTCTTAATATGAGAAACATGTAAAGTCCGAAATTCGCAAATGAAAATATGGCCATAATGTAAATTATTTTTTTTAATCCCGAGTCCAGATTTCCAATACTTCCAAGAAGATTTCTTTTTATTGGTGCTGAGTTTTTATCTTTAACAAAAAATAGGGGTATAACCGAAAGCATGGTGATTCCAGCTGCTGCAAAAACAATTGTTCTAAAGTCCCAATGTAAAAGCCAGAAAATTAAAAGAACCAGTATGGTTCCAACTGCACCACCTATGCTATCAAATCTTTGGTGAATTCCGAAACCCTTTCCTTGAGGAATATTCGTTTTAGCAATTATTGCATCTCTTGGCGGGTCTCTCATTTTCCCAATTCTTTCAAGGGAGATAAAACCAGCTATTTGTGCAGGAGTTTGTGCAAAAGCCATTAGTAATTTAAGCAGGGCTGATGCAATATAGCCGAAGAAAACAATTCCTAGTCTTTTTCCGAGTCTGTCTGAAAGCCAACCACCTACGAGTTTTAGTAGGCTTGAAATTCCTTCCCTTAAACCGCTAACTAAACCAATTGCAGCCCCGCCTCCGCCCAAAGAACTAATAAAATATGGAAGAATCGGGGTAACCATTTCGCTTCCAATGTCGTTGAACATACTAGAAGTGCCTAAAAGATAAATATTTTTTCTGCTGCCCTCTCGTTTCATGATTTGATGACGAGAATATAGTTTATAAGTATTTGGAGAACGACGCACTCCCGCCCACCCGCCCAAGATGGACGACGGTTTGTGGAGACGGAGTGTTGACTAATTCCTATTCGTAGGATTTAAAAATAGTAGAATCCTAAATATTTTATGAATAAAACAATAAAGAGTGTTTTAATTTGGTTTGTAGTTGGTTTTATAATAGGATTAATTTTTACTAAAGATATTAAAAATTCTTTTATGGTTGGGATAATGGCCCTTATATTATTTTTTCTAATAAAAAGCGGGGCATTAAAACGGCTCTTTTCTAATATTGGTGGAGATATAAAGCGATTAGATGATAAAGTACAAAGTCATGATAGAAAAGTTGCGGATTGGAAAAATAAAGTTTATCAAGAAAGAGTGTTGGCGGCAAATAGAGAAAGGGGTAGGCAACTAGAAAAAAGAGATTTTATAGAACGAGAATCGATAAGAAAAAAAGAAGAAAAACGAAGAAGTGACTTTTTAAGAAATCCCCTTGGTGGAAATGTTTTAGGTAGACGTTAAAATTAATTTTATCTCTGTTCAACACCAGCGTCTTCTTTTTCGTAGATCTTTTTGATTTTGTTTTTGAATTTTAAAAATTTTCCTTGTTTTATTGCAGCTCTTGCTTGTTCCATTAGTTTTGTTAGATAATATAAATTGTGGAAAGTTGCTAAACGCATTCCAACTGCTTCTTCTTGAAAAAGTTGGTATCTTATGTAGCCTCTAGTGTAGGTTTTACAGACGAAACAATCGCAATTTTCATCTAATGGTTTGTTTTCCATTATGTGTTTTTTTCTAAAAATTCTTAGTTTTCCTTTTGATGTAAAAATTGTTCCTCTTCTCGCGTTTTGCGTCGGGAATCTTGAATCGAACATATCAACTCCTTTGGAAATTGCTTCTAAAACTTCAACTGGATTTCCTGCGCCCATTAAATAACAAGGCTTGCTTTCTCCAATAACTTTTTTATGAATGTCAATCATTTCCATTTCTTGTTCGATAGTTTCGCCTAGGGCTAATCCGCCAACAGAATAACCGTCAAAATCAATTTCTTTTAATTCTCTAGCTGATTTTTCTCTCAGGTCTGCGTGAATTCCACCTTGAGTTATTCCCCAAAGAAGTTGTCTTTTATTTTGTGGAATTTTTGATTGAAGTTTATTGTGAGTTTCTCTACATCTTTTTGCCCAGGCTGTTGTTCTTTCAACTGCGAGCTGAATTTGTTCTTTGTGATGTTCAATCAGAGGCATTGTATCTAAACACATTGCAATTTCTGCGTTCAAGTCTAGTTGAATTTGCATATCTTTTTCTGGTGTGATGAAAACTTTTTTGCCATCATAGGGATTTTTGAAAGTAACTCCCTTTTCATCGGAGGAATGATATAGCGACGGAGAATACATTTGGAAACCACCAGAATCTGTTACGTTAATTCCTTTGAAGTTCATAAATTTTCCAATTCCTCCGAATTTTTTGATTAGTTTTTCTCCAGGTCGTAAATGTAAAACAAAAGTGTTGCTAATTACTGCCGGGCAATTCATTTCTTCTAGGTCTCGAGAATTAATATGTTTAACAGAAGTTTTTGTTGCAACGGGCATAAAAAAAGGAGTTTTAATTTTTCCTTTTTTTGTTGAAATTTCGCCAACTCGTGCGTCGGTTTTTTTATCTTTGTGAAGAATTTTGAAACAAGATGTTGGCATAATTTAAATAAGTCTTTTGGGATTAAAAAGGTTTGTGAGAAGATTTATGTTAGTTCTTTTTTAAGTAGCTTGTGTGCTGCATTAATTTTTTGGAAAGTATTGTGATTTCCTGCTGGCATGTCAGGGTGGTGTGTTCTTGCTAAATCTTTATATTTTTTACTTATTAGTTCAAAATCTTTTTCAGTTGAATCAACGCCCAGAGTTTTTCTTGCCTCTACCAATTGCTCTGATAAGTTATCATCTTCGGAAAATTCTTGCATGAATTGGCTCGGAGTTATTTCTTCAGCAATAAGTTTCGCGACTTCACATTTCAGAACTTTATCTAGGATGTAAAGATTTTCTACAAAATTTTTCATTTGTGAATAGCTGTATTTTAAATTTCTTCCTTCGAAATACCAAGATACAGAAGCGGGAGCTTTTCTTTGTGCGATTTTTTCCATTTTCATATCTATATGATCTCGATCTACTTCGAGTAGTCTTAGTGTCTGTACAATATTATTTTGTATTTGTACAGCTTTACGATCAAAAGACGTTGCTATCTTCGGTTCTTCTATTTCATTGCCTTTAATTTTTAACATGAAAATATACTTAAAAATAGGTTTTTAAAGCTGAGTAATTTGACGAAATTTTCAAAACCGCATCCTTTAAAAGGGATTATTCAAAAGATATTATATGGTAGAAAAAGATAAAGAAAGCGTTAAGGTAGCAGAATCAGCGGATGCTCCAAAAGAAGAAGAAATGTCAGATGCTGAAAGTAACGAAGTAATGGATAAAATATTAAACGCATTTAAAGAAGTAGCTACTGAGGCTACAATAGAAAATAAGGAAGTCGAATATTTAGATAAAATTGCAAGACAACAGGCAGATTTTGATAATTATAGAAAAAGAATGGAAAAAGAAAAGCAGGAAAATTTAATTAATGCAAATGCAAATTTAATTTCTGAAATATTGCCAGTGTTGGATCATTTTGAATTAGCTTTGAAACATAATAAAGATAAAGGTGTTGTGATGATTTACGACGAGCTTAATGAAATTTTGAAAAATAATGGTGTAAAAAACGTTGATTCTACTGGAATTTTTAATCCAAAAATACATGAAGCAGTTATAAAAGTTGATGGAGAAAAAGACGGAATTATTTTAGAAGAAATTCAGAAGGGATATTTCCTAAACGATAAGCTTTTAAGGGCATCAAAAGTTAAAGTCAGTAGGGTAAAGGACAAAAAATGAACACTAAAATTATAGGAATTGATTTAGGAACAACATTCTCAGCTGTAAGCATCATGGAAGGCGGAAGGGCAAAAATCATTCCGAATACAGAAGGAAACAATACAACACCGAGCGTAGTTTCTATTAATGGAAATGAAATTTTAGTTGGTGACGTCGCAAAAAGAGGAGCTGTGGCAAATCCAAGAAGTACAATTAGAAGCATTAAAAGATTGATGGGAACAAAGAAAATGTCTGTTGTTGGCGATAAGGAATATTCACCTGAGCAAATTTCTGCAATGATTTTACAAAAATTAAAGAAAGACGCTGAAGCATATTTAGGTCATGAAGTTACTGACGCTGTAATTACTGTTCCAGCTTATTTTGGAGACGCTCAAAGAAATGCAACTAAGGATGCAGGTGTTATTGCTGGATTGAATGTTAAAAGAATTATTAACGAACCAACTGCTGCTGCTTTGGCTTATGGTTTAGAAAAATCTCATGATCACACAATTTTAGTTTTTGATTTCGGTGGTGGAACTTTTGATGTTTCTATCTTAGAACTTGGTGGTGGAATTTTTGAAGTTAAGTCGACAAGCGGAGATAACTTCCTTGGTGGTGATGATATTGATAATTTATTGATGGATTTTTTGGCTACAGAATTTAAGAAAGAAAACGGAATTGATTTAAGATCTGATTTAGTTGCTTTGCAAAGATTGAGAGATGCTTCTGAAAAGGCAAAAATAGAACTGAGCTCGGCACAACAGACAAAGGTTACTATTCCGTATATTTCTGCTGGCGCCGATGGTCCAAAGCATTTGGATGTTACATTAACAAGAGCAAATTTTGAAAAGATTTGTGATCCTATTTTCGAGAGATTAAAGAATCCGGTAAAACAAGCACTTAAGGACGCTAAGATGCCAAAGATTGACAAGGTTATTTTAGTTGGTGGTTCAACAAGAATACCGTTGGTTCAGAAAATAGTTCAAGATCTTACTGGATTAGTTCCTGATAAATCTGTAAATCCCGACGAAGCTGTTTCACTTGGTGCTGCAATTCAAGGCGCAATTATAAGTGGAGATGTTAAAGATATTTTACTTTTAGACGTTACACCATTAACTTTGGGAATTGAGACAATGGGCGGACTTAGAGTTCCTCTGATTGAAAGAAATACAACTATTCCAACAAGAAAGAGCGAGACTTTCACAACTGCTGCAGATGGTCAACAGGCTGTAACAATCAATGTTTTACAGGGTGAAAGAGAAATGGCTGAAGACAATAAATCTCTAGGTAAATTTGATTTGGTTGGAATACCGCCAGCTCCAAGAGGAATACCTCAAATTGAAGTTAGTTTTGATATTGATACAAATGGAATTGTTCATGTTTCTGCAAAAGACTTGGGAACGGGTAAAGAACAAAAAATCACCGTTACTGGCGGAGCTTTGACTGAAGCAGAAATTGAAAGAATGGTTAAGGATTCTGAGAAATTTAAAGAAGAAGATTTGAAGAAAAAAGAATTAATTATGGCTAGAAATGAATCTGAATCTTTGATATATTCAACTGAAAAAATGATGGAAGAATATAAGGATAAGCCAGAACTTAAACAAACAATTGATAGAATACAAAAAGAATTAGATGTTTTAGTAGAAGTCTGTAAAGGAAATGATGCTAATAAGATAAAATCAACATTGGAAGAAGTTAAGAAGATTTCACAAGAACTTGGAGTAAAAATCTACGAACAATCTGCAAAAGAGCAAGCTGAAAAACAAGCTGGCGCGAGCGGAGATAATGCTGATTCAAAAATAGTTGATGCTGAAGTAGTTGGCGAGAAGAAATAGTTCTACAGATGAATTTAAAAAACAAAAAGGTTCTTATCAATTATGGTTAAAACGCATCCAATACAAATGATACTAGGAACAATGGTGATTGTATAATGGCAAAAAAGGATTATTATGAAATACTTGGAGTGAAGAAGAGCGATTCTAGCGAGACTATTAGAAAGGCTTATAAAAAATTAGTTTTGAAATTTCATCCGGATAAAGCTGAAGCTGATAAAAAGAAAGAATATGAGGAAAAATTTAAGGAAATAAATGAGGCTTTTAGTACATTGGAAGACGATGAAAAACGAAGAAAATATGATATGGGTGAGACAAGCCATTCGGGTCAAGGATTTAGTTCTCGTGGTGGTGGCGGAGGTTTTGAAGACATAATTAATTTATTTAGAAACGGAGGTTTTGGCGGCGGATACGATGATGAAGATGAGGAAGATGAAGTTGGAAAAGATTTGCGTTTCAGATTAATAATTGAATTTAAGGAAGCTGTGTTTGGATGTGAAAAAGAAATTTTGGTCGAAAGAAATGTGCCCTGTGAAGAGTGCGATGGGACTGGAGCGGAAGATAAAGAGTTTAGAAGTTGCTCTAATTGTAATGGTCGTGGAAGGCTGAAAGTCAATCAAAAAACTCCATTCGGAGTAATTAGTAGAACAATTAGGTGCGAGAGTTGTAATGGCGAGGGGCAAATCCCCGAAAACGTTTGCTCTGCTTGCTACGGGAAAGGAGTTTTTTTGAATAAAGAAAAGGTGAAAGTAAAAATTCCAGCTGGAATTGATGATGGACAGACTTTGAAGATTAGAGGCGGAGGGGGTGCTGTTAAAAATGGTGCAGAAGGAGATTTATTTTTATTAATTAATGTTAAACCAGATAATGTTTTTAGAAGAGAAGAGCATGATGTTTATATTGAACTTGATGTAAGTTTTCCACAGGCTGCACTTGGAGCTGAGCTTGAAATTCCAACGTTGTCTTCCGAAAAGATAAAAATTAAAATAGATAAGGGAACTGAGTCTGGAAAAGTTTTGAGATTGAAAGGTAAGGGGATTCAACATCTTGGTGATACGCATCATCATGGAGATCAGTTTGTTAATATTACAGTTAGAACTCCGAAGAAATTAAGTAAGGCTCAGATAAAATTGTTTGAAGAATTGGCGAAACTGGAAGAGGATTAAAATTTGTTTTTTGATTTAAAATAAAATAAAGCTCCAACTATTCCGATTAAAAATAATCCTGCTCCGATAAAATTAGAAGTTGTTGAAGTTAAATCTGCAATTGCATTTCCTGTCACACTCGAACCGATGAAAAATAAAGAAGATAAAAAACCGACGATGGCGATGACTGAGAATTTTTGTTCAAGAGATTGTTGTGTTGGGAATGCTCTTTTCCCAGAGTCATCAAAAAATCTTACTGGAACTTTATATCTTCCTGTTATTTCTTTATCATAAAATTGCATCTTTTTTTCTTTTTCTTCCTCAGAGGCATCCTTATCTAATTGTATATTAACAGATAATATTCTCTGGGGTGAAGCTGAAATAATTGCATATTCACTCCCATTGGTCCTTCCTTCATCATGAAATAATTCTATTGAATACCTGTCCTTGCTAGTTACATTTCCTTCCTCTTTTCTATCTCCAGCAGAATAACTTTCATTAAATCTATGTTCTTTGGATTTTTTAGGTAATGCATTAGTGTCCCAATGTTTTCCAGTTGGGAGACTAAAACCTTCTTTTAAAATAGAAAGTACGTCGTTATATTGGGCTGTAGAAGAACCAACATCTGCTTGCCCTGTTGTATCAAGTTTGTTTTTTCTTGTTCTATAAATAGTATGGATAAATGGTCTTGGGACTATTAATATTTGCCCCCTTGTCTTTCTTAATGAAAAATAAAATGGGTCCGATTCTTTAGGGCTCAGTACTTCCAGGCTCATTTCTTTTTTATCTGATTTCGCAAATTCTTTAAGTTCTTTCACCATTGGATTCAATAATTGCTCATCTGACATTTTATATGTGGAAGCATTGGGCTTATGCCAACCTTCTGCGACACGCTTAATCGGATTGCTTCTTCCTCTATCGTATTCTCCATTTTCTACAGAATCATAAACTTTCTCAATTGCAGTAGAAATATCTCTATAAATTTCCGGAGAATCAATATCTTTTAATGGAATTGTCGCATATCCAATTTCTGTCCCTCTTGTCGGATTTTTTAATTTTCTAAATTTTATTGGCATAAAACTAAATATTTTCAATCTATAAAAATCCTTCTAATTTATCTTCTTCTACGTCTTCTTGTTCTTTGATTGTTTGCTCCACGTCTTCTTGCCTTATGGTAGAGATCTCTTCCTTTTTCGCTTGCTTTTTGGTATCTTTCTCTTTTTCTTTCTCCACGTTCATTATACTTTGGGTTAGTTATACCGAGTGTTTTCATATTTTGATTGCCTTGTCTAGACTTAGTCCTGGCAATCATGCTCTTGTTTCTTATCGCTAAAAATTTGTTGTCCATAAAATATAGTCGTGAAAGGAGATTAAAAAGGTATGGTTTGATTTGGAATAGAAAACTTTTTAAAGGTGGTAGCTCTAAAATTATTATGGTAAATCAATGGAGTTATCGGCACAGTTTGTAATTCAACTAGCCTTTGCTTTATTTCCAATTCTAACAACATTTTTATACCCTCGAATTTAGATTTAAATATAATTAATGGCTCCTTTCCCTGCCTTGTCTTTTGTCCATACGGAAGATTTAAAGAACAGGAAAGTTGTCAAAAGCTAAAGCTCGGTAGTTCAATGGTAGAATGCGTGACTGTGGCTCAGAGACGTTCAGAAATAAATATGGCGGATGTAGTTCAATGGTAGAATACGCGACTGTGGTCTACAGGTTCTTTTTAGAAAAAAGAGCCTCTAGGAAGGTAGAAAAACTATCCTTCCTGTCTGGCGACAGACAACAAGACAGAACTCGTGAGACGTGTGTCCGATTCACACCTTCCGCCTTTAATGTGTTCATCGGACAAGTCCGATTTCCCGTGGGGATGACCTTCTCTAAAGGCCTCACACCTTCCGCCTTTAATGTGTTCATCGGACAAGTCCGATTTCCCGTGGGGATGACCTTCTCTAAAGGTCTCACACCTTCCGCCCTTAAATGTGAATCGGTCAGTCCGATTCTTTACTCACAAAATGCATTTGCGAAAAACGAAATAATAGTTGCTGTGCAAGATAAAAGCAAAAGCGTTTTGCTCGCACCTTCCAGCCCATCTGCCTATAAATCTACAAATCCGATTCCCTACTCGCAATTTTTTATTTCTCGGAGTATAACATGGTAGCTCAACAAAGCTGTGATTATATTCATCGTACCGAAAAATTCTGGACTTGCTATTTGTAAAGAAATTTCTAAGGAGTATTCTGGAGAGATATTGGAGGTTCGTGGAGAGGATGTTCCGTTATTTGTTGATGAGCTTTTTAGGCAAAACAAGAAAGTCATTGGCATCACTGGAGAGGATTTACTGAAAGAATTTTGTATTAGAAATAGAAATAGTAAATTTGAGAAAATTAAAACTGTCTCATGGAACGATTCTGATTGCGTTTATGGCAAACCAACTCTCTGTTTACTTGGAGACAAAAATAAAAAAATTGAAGAGCTTGAAAAAAAACTAAGAGTTTGCATCAATCGGAAATACTCCAAAATCGCCAAGAAATATTTGGCGAGACTTGAATTTGAACGCGGCTTTGTTTTTGAAAAAATATATCTTTCTGGTGCTACCGAATCTGCTTTTGTCAACAAGATTGTTGATTTAGTCGTCGATATTGTTTATTCCGGAAAGTCGGCTGAAGAAGCCGGATTAAAAGTCTATGATAAAATTTTCGAATCGGATATTGTAATAATTGGAGGTAAAAATGAAAACGAATAACGAACTTAATTTAGAAGAGCTCTATGAAAAAATTAAAACGAAAATTGCCAGTGGAGAAGAAAATTCTTACACTAAAAAGTTGGTTGCAGATAAAGAACTTTTGAAAAGAAAGTTAATAGAAGAAGCGGCAGAAGTTATAACATCAAAAGACAAGGAGAATCTTATTTGGGAATGCGCAGATTTGATGTATTTTCTTTTAGTTTATATGACCGAAGCTGAAATTACGCTTGAAGATATTTATAAAGAAAATGCAAGGAGAGATAAAAAATGAAAAAAATAGGCATTATCGGAGGCATGGGTCCTGAAGCTACAATACGCTTTTACCAAGAGATAATAAATATTTTTCAAAATGAATACGGTGCCGTATATGACTCAGAATATCCGGAGATGTATATTATAAATTTACCAATTCCAGATATTGTTGAAAATGTTTCCAATCTTCAACTCGCAGAGGAAATGATGAGAGATTGCTGTAAAAAACTCGAAATCCTTGGGGCTGAAATTATTTCCATACCATGCAATACTATAAATATTATTTATGACGCCTATAGCAATGCAGCTCAAATCAAGACATTAAATCTCATAGAAGAAGTTGCAATATTTTTAACTAAAAAAAATATTAAAAAAGTGGGATTGCTTGCCACCAAAACAACTTATAATTTTAAACTCTATCAAAAATATTTTAAAGAATATGGTATTGACATTCTAACCCCGTCCAATAATGAAATAGAAGAAATAAACAACATAATCCTAAGAGTATTGGGTGGGAATAAAACTGAGGTGGATAAGAATTATTTATTAAAAATATCGCAAAAATTACTACAGTGTGGTGCAGAAGGAATAGTTTTGGGATGCACGGAACTTCCTTTAATTGTAGATGACAATTGTGCAGATTTCCCCATATTTAACACAATAAAAATACTCGCAAAATCTACAACCGACTATTCCATTTTTGAAAATTTAAGGAGAGATAAAAAATGAAAATTGTAAAAAAAATAATTAAAGATGTAAAACAAAATGGAGATTTGGCTATTTTAAAATATAATAAATTTTACGATGACAATGATAATTTTAGCTTTCGATTAACAAAAAAACAAATCAAAGAAGCATATGCCAAAACCGATAGAAACGCAATAGAAACATTAATTATGGCTGCTAAAAATATCCGAAGTTTTGCAAAATCGCAAATGAAACAATTTAGGAATTTTAGTGTTAAAAAAAATTATGGAGTAATCGGACAGAAAATTATTCCCTTAGATTGTGTTGGATGTTATGTTCCTGGCGGAAGATATCCTCTCCCATCTACTGCACTTATGACGGTTATTCCTGCCAAAGTAGCTGGCGTGAAAAAAATAATAGTTTGTTCTCCTAAAATTTCTCCAATAAGTATTGTGGCAGCAGATATCGCTGGTGCAGATGAAATTTTTAACATTGGTGGTGTTCAGGCAATAGTTGGAATGGCCTATGGGACAAGGCAAGTGCCAATGGTGGATAAAATTGTGGGACCGGGAAATAAATATGTAGCAGAAGCAAAGAGAATGGTTTATGGTGATGTTGGGATTGACTTTATTGCTGGACCAAGTGAGGTATTAATAATAGCCGATGAGACTGCTGTTCCAAAGTTTATTGCCGCCGATTTATTGGCTCAAGCAGAACACGATATGGAAGCGAAAGCCAATTTACTAACAACATCAAAAAAACTCGCTGAAGATGTAGCTTGCGAATTAAAAATTCAGTTGGCGGAATTAAAAACAAAAGATGTCGCTCGCATCTCATTAAGAAAAAGCAAGATTCAAGTCGTAAAGAATCTCGGAATAGCCATAGATATTTCTAACTCCATGGCTCCGGAACACCTAGAATTACAAATAAAGAATCCAGAAAAAATAATTAGTAAATTAAGTAATTACGGATCTTTATTTATTGGAAATTATTCCGCAGAAGTCTTTGGAGATTATTGCTCTGGAACAAATCACACATTACCTACTGGAGGTGCTGCAAGATATGCATCTGGATTATCTGTAAAAGATTTTATTAAAATTACTACTTTCCAAAAAATAAATAAGAATAGCAAGGCGCTTCAAAATATTGCTGCTAAACTGGCGAAACTTGAGGGACTTGACGGACACAAAAAAGCCGCACTGGCTAGACTTGAGAAAGAAACCTTAATAAATAAGAAAAATCTAATTAAATTAGAGAAGGAATTATTATGATAACAATCAGAAAAACTAGGTTTTGGGAATATGGAAAAATTGCTGAAATTTATTCGGACGTTTTTTCAAAAGAGTATAATGAAAGTTGGACGCCGAAACTTGCTCTGAAAAAATTGAAAGTTTTTTCCAGATATTGTGATGTTTATTCTGTTTTTTATAAAAATAAAATTGTTGGATTTTTTGTGATAAATCCTTATCAGTTTATTTCTGGGCAGGTTGCATCGCTAGAACAATTTGCAATTAAAGGAGAATTCAGAAATAAGGGTCTCGGAAGTTTTTGTTTAGACTGGATGGAGAAAGAATATGCACGACGAGGTTGTAAACTTTTGATGTTGATTAGTCTTAAAAGTTCGAAAGCATTTAAATTTTATAAAAACAAAAGATATAAATTGAGTAAAAATCAGTTTATTTATGAGAAGGAGCTAAAATGAACACAGAAACTATTAAGGGATTTCAGGATTTTTTTGGCGAGGATGCTAAGAAGAGAGAAAATATGATGGAGATAATTAGAAATCAATTTAAATTATTTGGTTTTGAACCGGCTGAGACTCCGATTGTAGAATCTGAAGAATTTGTTAAAGGCGACAATGAAAAAGACGAGGCCGTTAGGGATGTTTTTAGATTGCAAGATAGGGGAGAAAGAAAACTTGCTTTAAGATTTGAATTTACATTTCAGCTAAAAAGAATTGCAAAAAATCAAAAATTGCCATACAAAAGATATCAGATTGGTTATGTTTTTAGAGATGAGCCGATAAAGAAAGGCAGACTTAGGCAGTTTATTCAGTGTGATGCAGATGTTATTGGAAGTTCCATAAAAGAAGAGGCTGAGTTAATGGCTTTGGCGAAAAATGTTTTTGAAGGTTTGAAAATCCCAGCAACAATTTATTTTAATAATAGAAAATTGATTAATGAAGTTTTGGAAGCTGAGCGAATTCCAGAAAGAGAAAGAGAGCAGGTTATAAGAGAGCTTGATAAGTTAGATAAATTATCTAAGGAAGAAGTTAAGAAAAATCTTAAGGAATTGAAAGCTGAAAAGTTGGTTGATATATTTACATCTCCAGAAAAAAGTTTTGCGAAATATTCTTATTATAAAGATATTGTTAAACTGAAAGAACTTTGTAAAAGTTATGGTGTTGAAATTGAATTCAGACCGTTTCTAGCAAGGGGTTTGAGTTATTATAACGGAAGTGTATTTGAAATTTGGAGCAAGGATTTGGGTGTTGCACTTTCTGGTGGTGGTGCCTATATGATAAACGGAAGTCAGTCAGCTGGAATTTCCTTTGGACTCGAACCATTATTTTTGCTTTCAAAAATTGACAATGAGAATAAAGATTTTTTAATTTTATCAATGAATCAAGACGAGAAAGCAATAGAGATTGCGCAGAAATTAAGGGAGAAAAATGTTGCAGTTGTTTTGTTAACAGATAAAGCGCCAAGTAAGGCTTTGGATTTTGCAAATGCGAAAAAAATTGGGAAAGTAATTATTATTGGAGAAGATGAAGTTAGGAATAAAAAATATACTTTGAAAAATATGAAGACTGGAAAAGAAGAAAAACTTTCTGAGAAAATGTTGATAGATTCTATTAACCCATAAAACCTGCGATTAAGGGAATTAATTAAGAGGAGTTGGTGAGGAATTTTAGGCTGGAGGTGTTTGTCAATAGATTAGAAGTGAATATTTACGAAGAGAATCGGATAGTTTATCAAATCATGCACACTTTTGAAAAGCTATCAAATGCTTCTGTTGGGAAGCTGTCATTAAGCTATTGTAAACTTGTGTTAAATCTTCATAATTGCTTACTACGGGCAAAAGTTGTTCTTGGTATAATGCAGCATTTGCAATTTCAGCAGCTACTCCTATTTGACAAGCTTCTTTAAATGTGTCCGGTGAAGTAGAATTAATAATCCAATTATCTGCAGGAATTTCAAGCCCATATTTATCATATAATGCCTTAAGCATTGATATATGACCTTCTTCGGCTCTAATAATCATTGAAAAGGGATTACTTAATCCAAATTTATCGATAACACTTTGGTAGAAAGCGTGAGCCATATATTCATCATTCATTGCCAAATCTAGTGTATTTTTTATATCTGCAGGAAGTTCGCCTACTGGATAGCTTAAATTTGAAACAGATAAACATTGGTCTGATACGCAATTCCCCCTCGTAATTTGAGTTTTTTGCGGCAAAAGAAGCATAACTAGAAACACAACCACTATTACACCTATAATTAAAAAAACTAAATTTTTTTTATCAATTCCTTTTTTCATAAAATCTTTTATCTAATCTTGTTTAAATATGTTTCTAAATTTTTATCTGTTAGTAACCCTTATATAGTTGGGTGCTCCTTGTATAAGTAATGAAAAAGATGAAGGGGGGTAAAATATGAACAAAGTATTTTTAATTTTTTTAGCTCTAATGCTAACAACTTCATTGGTTTTTGCAGTAGGAAATGGCGCACAAGCGGGAGTAAATGTTCCGTTAGCTACTAATTCTGAAACTCAAAATGAAGGAGTTGACGATAGTTTACAAAATCAAGTGCAAGTAAATGCTGGCTCTGGAAACGGAGTACAGAAACAAGCACAAATCCAAATTCAAACTGGAAATTACTCTAATCAGGATGGAGAGCAAATGCAAATCCAATCTGGCGAAGAAAAGGGTACAACCTTGAGAGTTAGGGACATAGAGGCACATTCTTCTATGAATATAACCCAGGAGCAAGTTCAGAATAGAACAAAACTTCAAGTTAAATTGTCCAATGGATTGAATGCAGAGGTTAAGATAATGCCTAACACTGCTTCAGAAACAGCATTAGCAAAACTTGGTGCAAAATGCGAAATAAACAATTGCACTATGGAACTTAGGGAAGTTGGAACTGGAAATCAAACAAGAGTTGCTTATGAAATAAAAACTCAAAAACAATCAAAAGTTTTGGGATTATTCAGGGCACAGATGGAAGTTCAGGTTCAAGTAGATGCTGAAAATGGAGAAATTATTCAAACTAAAAAGCCTTGGTGGGCTTTCTTAGCTACAGAATAAACACAAAAAATTTTATTTTTTTATTTTTTAGATTATTAATACTATTAAATTAGTATTTCCTAGATCTGATTTTTTTATAATTTGTCTAAATTCTAGGTCTCCAAGAAGTCTCGACATTTTTACTTTATTTATTCCCGTTAATGCTACAAGTTTATTTTGCTCTAACGAATTATTATTTTGAATTAGGAGTGATACTACTTTTCTTTCTTCCTCTGGAAGTATTTTTAATACTCTTTCCAACTGGAGTTTGTTTATTTTCCATTGAAATAGGAAAGAAATAAACACGCCAGTTAATAGCGAGACTAAAGCAATTACATAAACAAATATGGGGAAAGAAGAGTCTGTTGTTTCCGTATAGATCCCATTAGAAATAGCGAATAATACACCTAAGATAAATACCGAACCCAAAGCAAGAATAATCTTCTTTGTTGAAATCTCCATCAATTATCCTCGCAAGAGATGTCTTTTTTTAATTGTCCATATTCTTTCTTTGTAATTTCATTATTAGCATATCTTCTGTTTAGAATTTCTAATGCAGACTCTTTCTTTTGTGAACTTTTCACGATCCAGTATACTATAAAAAAGAAAACTACAAGTATTAAAATTTCGAATACCCATCCGTATCCATACAATCCCGTTGTTTGTGCTAAATATTTTCCTATTGGCATTTTTTCCTCCTTATAGTACATAATTCGATATTTAATAATCTAACTATTAAAAAATAAAAAAAATAAAAAATTTATTTTAAGCTTCTTGCTTTAGTTTGCATATGGGCAATTTCCGCTGTTTTTAGCTTTTCCCTGTCCATCATGCATTCCATTACCTTGCCCGTTTCCAGATTTAAAACCTAATTCAGTTTTAATCTTTTGAACTGTTGCAAAGTCTCCAGCCTCTCTAGCTTCATGCATTTCTTTTAATAAATAGAAGTTTCCTTCGTTTATCAATGACGCCATCTTTCCACTAGATTCTGCATGCAATAATTTCCAAGCATTATAGTCTCCAGACTCAATAGCCGCTTCTGCTGCTATTCTGTCTACCGCTGGGTTTGCATTTGTTCTGTTCCCATACTGATATGCAAACACTGAGCCAATAGTTAACATTGTCATTATTGCCATCATAGCTACTAACATTGTTTTTTTCATTTTGTTTTTACCTCCTTTCATCTTTTTCATATATTCCTTAGAATGAAACGAGAGATATAATTTACTGAAACGTGTTGCCAAAATGGTTGCATTTTTTGAAACATGACGCGTTGTATCCTACATGGACTTGAAACATGTTTTAAAATAGCTAATTAAACAAATAAATCGTAAATATGATTCCTGCCGCAACAATACTAAAATAAATATTATACATTTCCACCGTCGATAAAATCATCAAAAGCGTCGATATGCAGTCGCCGAGAATCTCACTCTCCTCCTTCGCTTCTCGGCAATGATTTTATTTTATAAAGATTCTCATGTTGAACACTTTTGTTCTATGCAGTCGCCGAGAATCGAACTCGGGTCACAACCTTGGCAAGGTCATATTCTACCACTTAACCACGACTGCCTAAGAATGTAACTTTTCGAGGATTTAAAAAGATTTGTAGTGCTCTTTAATTTTAATATTGCTATTTGTGATATACCTACGTTAAAATTATAAACTTAATTTTCTAATATAAGATATGCAATTTATACACGAGATAACAGATATGGATGTTTTTGGAAAAGAGATAATCTGGGACAAAGAGGAGTTTCGGTTAAGAAAAACTGTACGAGCAATTGTTTTAGACACTAATAGGAATGTCGCAATTATTAGATCTGATAGTGATGATTACTACAAATTACCAGGAGGAGAGATATTGGGTAACGAAGACTATGTAGCTGCTCTTTCAAGAATTATAAGAGAAGAGATTAATTGCAGTGCTGATGGTTTTAAAGAGTTTGGAGTAGTCACAGAGCATAAGAACAAATATGGGCAAATTCAGATTTCTAATTGTTTTATTTGCAATGCTTTTGATATTAAAAATGATAAAGATTCTTATTTAAAGAAAGATGAAAAATTTAAAATCTGTTGGGTCCCTCTTGATGAAGCTCTTCTTTTATTAAAAAAATGTTCTCCATCTGCTTATACTCATCAATTTGTTTTAAAAAGAGATTTTTTATTTTTATCTAAATTTAAAGAGTTGTATTCCTAAAAATATTTTAATCTTCTTTAGGTATTTTTTTATATATGCTACTTCTAGCAATACTCTTTACTAATAACCTATTTATTGATCAAACACAATAATAAATTGAGGAAACTATAGTTTTTAACGCGTTTTTATATATTTTTTATGAACTGGATGAATTATCTATATTATATTATGAACCCTATTTTTCATAAAAGTAATTACTCTTTATTATATTTGAATGTTGCGCTAAATATTTAAAGGTAGTTAATCATTTATTTTTATGAAGATTTTAGGGATTAATGCCTCCCCCTGGCTTAGTGTTAACCACGATGTCTCTGCTACTCTCGTAGTAGATGGAGAAATAAAATTTGCAATAGAAGAAGAAAGACTACTTAGGAAAAAACGTGCATATGACTCTCTACCATTATTAAGCGTAAAAGCTTGTCTAGATAGCCAAAAACTAGAATTAGATGATATTGATTATGTGGTATTTAGTTGGGATTGGGAAAATGTCGGACCAGATAGAGAAACAATTTACTCTGTACCTCCAGAAGATATATTAAATAAATTTTTTCCAAAAAAATATTTTCAATACAAAAAAATACCTAAGATTGGCTACGTAGAACATCATTTGGCGCACGCATCTAGCTCTTTTAGGTGCTCTGGGTTTGAGAATGCCGCTATACTTGTGATAGATGGGCAAGGCGAATATTGCTCTGCGTCCATATGGGCGGGCAAGGGAAATAAAATAAAAAAAGTTTGGAACAACAAAATCGAAGATTCTATAGGGTATTTTTATAGCTCAATAGAAAGATATATTGGAATGAGAAACGGGGATGAAGGAAAATTAATGGGGTTAGCACCCTATGGAAAACCAGACGAAGAAATTATAAAAAAGCTAGAATCAATAAATATTACCTTAGACTCAAAAGAATTAAAAAATAAAAGAGGACAACAAACAATTATTGTTTCTAAATGGATTGAAAACTTTGAGAATCTTTTTGGAGAAAAAGACAAAACAAATACTTCCTTTAACAAAATGACAGGAGAATTCTCAAAAACAGTTGATTTTTCAAACATTCAAAAAAATATTGCTGCATCTGCACAAAAAGTTCTAGAAAAGAAAATACTAAAACTGGTAGACTTGGCCGTCAAATTAACCGGGCAAGATAAATTATGTTTAAGTGGCGGGGTGGCACTTAATTGTATAGCTAACCAAAGAATATTAGAATCTAAAAAAGTAAAAGAAATTTATGTTCAGCCAGCTTCAAATGACGCTGGATCATCAATCGGCGCCGCTTTGGAATACTCTGCAAAAGTTGACAAAAAAACAAATAATAGATATGAAACAACATATTTTGGGCCAGAATTTAGTGATAATGAAATAGAAAAAGAACTTAAAAAATTCAAAATAAGTTACACAAAAGAAAGCAATATATGTTCTAAGTGCGCAAAACTAATAAGTGATGGAAAAATAGTAGGGTGGTTTCAGGGAAGAATGGAATTCGGACCAAGATCACTAGGTAACAGATCTGTTTTATCTGATCCTAAAAACATTAACATGTGGAAAAATGTAAATATTATAAAAGAAAGAGAGTTATGGAGGCCATTCGCTCCAAGTATACTTTATGAGAGAAAGAATAAATTCTTTGAATTGAATGACTGCTTTAGTTTTATGATTGTTGGATCTAATGTAGTAAGCTCAAAAATAAAAGATATACCGGCAGTAGTTCATGTAGATGGCACGGCTAGACCGCACGCGGTAAAAAAAGAAGTAAATGAAAAATTTCATAAACTCATTGAAGAATTCGAAAAAATAACTAAGATACCAGTTGTTATGAATACCTCCTTTAACGGAAAGGGTGAACCGATTGTTTGTACTCCTCGTGATGCGATAAAGGCTTTCTATTCTAGTGGCCTAGATTATCTGGCGCTAGGAAATTTTTTAATAAAAAAGAACTAATTACCTATTGCAGTCTTTAATCTTTCTAAGGTATGAGGGGTTAGTTGCATGCATTCCGCTTCTTTTAGGGAAAACCATCCAACTTCTGAAGTATCTTCTAGTGCTTTTGGAACTCCGCCAGAAATTTTACACGAAAAACAAACATTCAATTTCCCACTATCATTCATATGACTTTCTATATATTTTAAATCATCAACCTCTATACCTACCTCCTCCAAGACTTCTCTTTTTACTTCGTACTCTAAAATATTAGGTATATTGCCTCGTGTTTCTACTTTCCCACCAGGTATACCCCAATATCCCGGCAAGACGTCTTCAGTTAAGCTTCTTTTTGCTAATAGAAATTTCTTATCTTCATTAAATATAACTGCTGCCACAATAACCTTAAACAAGTATTTTTCGTCCATTAGATAGGAATAGAAGATTTATTTATAAACTTATTTAATCCTGCCTTAAATCCTAAACTTAAAACAGCATCTACTGGGTCTTTAGAATATTTAATAATATCTAGTTCTGATTGATAAACTAACCATTTAGCCATTTCAAAAACCCAGTCGGGAATATCTATCTTGAAAAAATTTCTATTTGGCCACCATTTCTCTTTTGGCAACCTAAAACGATCTAATGCATCTGCACACTTGAGAACATTGATAATCTCCCTATTTTTGTCTAATATTTCTATTGGAATATTTTCTTGCTCAATATCATGATAGTACACTGCAAAATATATCTCTTCTTTTTCTTTTTGTGTTAACCCTCTAAACAAACTATGATTTTCTTTAAACCAATTAGCTGACCTTTCACCATGATCAAAATCATCATTATCAACACCCCTAGAGATATCATGTATACTAGCAGCAACAAGATGCTTTTTATAACTGCTAATATTATTTAATTTGCAAATAGCATATGAAAATAAAGTAGTTCTAACTGCGTGTGATCTACCATGAATACTTAATGCCCTATTTGAATTACTAAACCATTCTAATTTGGGAATTACTTCTTTTATTTCCTCTTCGTTAAGAGGTTTAAAATCGGCTTTATTTTCAGAAATACTAAATATCTTTGGATTTTGTCTGCTTCTAATCCATTCTAAAGTTTCTAAATCTAAAATCTGCAAATCTTCAAATACTTTGTTCTGAATTTTTAAATAAAGAGGCATACTCATCTTACTGTTGTTTTGGCTTTAGATATTAATTCTGAATTTAATTTTATATTTAACTCCTTCAATAAAATTAATTTTCCTCTTCTCGAGTCATATTTTGCCTTATATATTTTATATTTCACTCCCAATTCATCTAAACAGGGATTTACTCCAACTTCGCCCTTTGGAAGAATTGGATAAATAGGGCAAATAATTCTATCTTTTTTCCACATAGGATATATAATTTTACTTCTAACTCGTTCAAATAAATTTTTATCAAAGAAATCCCTATAAATTATTTGTCCAACTAGCCTAGGATAATTTGAAACTAACTGATCAAAACTGTTTATAGAATCTATTTTCCTTAAACAAAGTTTCTTGATATAAAATCCCATTCTCCACTTCAAAAACCACTCAAATTGATCCTTATTAAATTCAACAAAGATATCAGACTTAGAAAAATATTCCTCTATGTCTTCTATTTTTATAAAAAACTCCCTCATATTAAATCTTTTCAACATAGACGGGCACAAATCAAATATAAACTTCTTATGAGACAAATTATAAAGTTCACCGATATCACGATATTTAACTGCCTTCTTATTGTCTTGATATAATAAAATATATTCTGCAAGAATCTCATATAAAATGAATCTCAAGGAAGGGGTCCCTATAAAAATGCTGTTATAATATTCTCTTAACTTTTTGCTAGAAACCGAATTTAAGTTATAATCTATAAAAACATTAAACACATCTCGTAATTTCATAACTTGACTACTTATTTTATTTTCAAATTCTGCAATATAAGGTTTCATAAGTTCACGTTTCAGAACTTTCCACACCATACAATGTAACTCTCCAAAATTAGTATAGTCAACTCCATAACTACTGAGATTATCCTTGTCTCTTCTTTCTAAAGAGATCTCTATACATAACGGAGTTAATTCTTTAGGAGTATGTTTTGGCAACTGAAAATGAAGATATTGCTCAAATAGATTATGAACGCTATTTTCTTTATGTAAGGGTGAGCAATATATTACAGACCCTAAGCCTCCTCCGCTAGGGAAAATCTTTCCAGTGCGAACTATCTCATCGAAAGAAGAAGTTATATGTACCAATCTCACTTTATTAAAATCTTCAGCATATGTATTTTTTTTCAATACTCCCCCATTAGATGTATTTTTTACAAAAAAGTTAAACCAAGCCAAATCAAGTTCTTTCATAATAGCCAAACTAGAAAGTTTCAATTTTTTTTCATTCGAACAATATATATCTGTTTTACTGTCGTTTTTCTTAAAATTGAACCATTTAATTTCACTCATTTCATCTCCATTACTACTTTTTTTACAAAAGAATGGATCTCCTCCGGAGAAGACTCCCCAGGTACACGACAAACATTAAATCTCGAATCTCTACAAACTTCGTCCAGAACTTTCTCATAAAGCCCATAGTGATTCAATAAATTGTTCCTTCTAAAATCCGCCTTATCTGGCTGATCCGTTGCACTTTCGCACCTTCTGAGTAACTCTGTTTTAGAAACATCTAGAGCAAAGGTTATATCTGGTATAATAGACTCAACAATATTAGAATTATTTGGATTATAAGAATTTAGAGCCTCATCTATGCTAATTGACGGACATATCTGCCTCATAACAAATAACCTAGATAAGAAAGTTCGATCCATTACTAAAAATGCTCTATTTGCAGAAGAATCTCTAGCAATAGTTGGCAATCCCCTTCTTAGCCAAAATTGAGCCTCTCTTGAAATTCTTTGATAGAGCAAATTCCTTTTATATAAAGTCTCGCTTGGGGAAGAATCTGGTTTAAAAAAATAATCATAATTAAATTGCCACCAAGTTGACTTTGGATCATAAGATAACTCTCCTTTTCCCCGCCTAGTGCCATCTCCCCGAATAACAACATGAGGACTCTCACTTGCAGTAAGATATTCTTTTAAATAATTAATTTGAGTACCTTTCCCAGATCTATGCAAGCCATCAAAACCAACTACGTATATTTTAGGAGTCATAAGAAATTTTAACCAATGGATTAGAATTATTTAGTTTCAAGACTGAAGACTTGTAAATTCCTGCTATAAGCTTCACAGTATTCTTATGAAGCGCGAAATCCGACACATATTCTTTTTTCCTCTCTCCCTCCAAATAATTCAAAAATTCAAAAGTAGCTTCTCTTCTAGCATCTTCTTGATGTCCCCTAGATAAATTAAGCATTTTATTTTTCTGTAATTGTCTTATAGATATTTTTTCATAATTCTTCCACTTGCTATTAAACTTATCATTCCTAAAAATATGTATATCGAAATGATACTCACCGCCTATATCATAATTTGGCTCAGAGTTTGCCTTAATTTCAGAAGATTGAAGAGAATCTATGTGCAAACATTGAAATGGACCTTGTTGTATGATATAGCTTTCGTGCCTTACTCTCCCATTTCCTTTATATAGATCTTTATTTGGAATTAAATTACCTCTCTGAGAGAATCCATTATGTACTAGATTTAAACTACAAAGAGTGATTATATTTTCTCCAATCTTGAAATTCATATTAATAAATGCGTCAATCTCTCCAAATAATCTCATTTTTCTCTTTAATTCTTCATGACTATATTTGTTATAATCTCTAAAATTACTAAATAATTTGTCATAATCCTCTAAACTAATCTGATTTAGATGATCTAGAGGAGTTAGAAAACTAGAAAAAACTTCCACATTGTCTACTTTCTTACTTTCATTCGTAGCACCCTCAAATAAAAACGTAAGAAGATCAATAAAATGATATCCAGAGTGAGAACATTTTCCAAATCCCTGATTAAATGAATGATAATCTATGTCTATAATTTCATTTGGCAATCTCCACTGTCCATCTGCATGGTTAATTTGTATAGACGTTATCGGACAGTTTGTTTTTTCAAAAACTTCTTTAATTAACTCTTTTGCTTTTTGAAAGCCGCTATGAAATCTTCTTTGTGACACAACTGAGAACAAAATCTTATTTCTTTTTGTACTATAGAGATCATAAAGCTCCTGATAATCCTTATTTAACTTTTCGGCTTGGTTCACATCACTAGACATATTTTTACGGGCACTAATTGGCTTATCCATTAGAATAGAAATTTCTCTTTTTAGAGCCCATTTTGCATAGTGTAAATGATAAAGAGGATCAGTAGATATGATCATTCCTTTTATTTTATAATTATCAACTACAGCATCAAGAATTGCCTTAGTTTCTTGAGGTAATTCTGGCAACTCTTCTGAAAATTGTTTTAATAAAATAATCTTCTTTGGCTTATGTTCTCTTTCTGCAAAAAATCCTTCAATACTTTCTTTTTGGTTATCAACATCTACAATAATAAAATCATATTTCTCCCTTGCCTCATTTAAGACAGGATAATAGATTCTTCTAGCGTGATGACCAAATCCAACCAGCAATATTGTCTCTACCATATAATCTATATAAAAAACAATATTTTAAATCTATCTATTTTGTCACTAAAGAGTCGTTATTGTATCTATTGTAAACACAAAATATATTATACTACAAGGTACTTAACTACCACTTAACCACGACTGCCTAAGAATGTAACTTTTCGAGGATTTAAAAAGATTTGTAGTGCTCTTTAATTTTAATATTAATTTATCTTTTTCATTACCATAATATTTATAAACCAAATTTTTAGAATAGTTTTGTATGGCTAAATACGTATATTTATTCAAAGAGGGGAACGCTTCGATGAAACAACTTTTAGGCGGAAAGGGTGCTAATTTATCTGAGATGATTAATTTGGGATTACCAGTTCCTGATGGATTTACAATTTCTACTGAAACTTGTGATGCTTATTATAAAAATGGAAAAAAATATCCGGCTGAATTACAGGGACAAATCGACGCTGCTATTATTGAATTAGAAAAAAAAGTTGGAATGAAATTTAATGATGATAAATCACCACTTTTAGTTTCTGTTCGTTCTGGTGCTGCGGTTTCAATGCCAGGAATGATGGACACAATTTTGAATTTAGGTTTAAACGATAAAACAGTTGAGGCTTTGGCGCAGAAATCCCAAAATCCAAGATTTGCTTACGATTCTTACAGAAGATTTTTACAAATGTTTGGCGACGTAGTTTTGCAAGTTGATCATGATAAATTTGAACATATTTTAGATAATCAAAAGAAAACAAAAGGAATTAAAATTGATACTGAATTAACAGTTGAAGATTTGAAAATTATTGTACAAAAATATAAAGATTTGATTAAAGCAGAAAAAGGAAAATCTTTTCCAGAAAACCCAAGAGAACAATTAATTATGGCTGTCGATGCTGTTTTTAGTTCGTGGAATAATACAAGAGCAATCACGTACAGACAATTGAACGATATTAAAGGACTTTTGGGCACAGCCGTTAATGTTCAGGCAATGGTTTTCGGAAATTTAGGACCAACATCTGGAACTGGAGTTTGTTTTACAAGAAATCCTTCAAATGGAGAAAATAAATTTTATGGCGAATATTTGATTAATGCTCAAGGCGAAGACGTGGTTGCTGGAATTAGAACACCTGAGCCAATCGCAAGATTAGAAAAAGATATGCCGGTTGTTTACAAGCAGTTATTGGAAATTAGACAAACTTTAGAAAAACATTACAAGGATATGCAAGACATTGAATTCACAGTACAAGAAGGAAAATTGTATATGTTACAGACGAGAAATGGAAAAAGAACTGGACTTGCTGCTGTTAGAATTGCTGTTGAATTGGTTAAAGAAAAATTATTGACGGAAGAAGAGGCTTTAATGAAAGTTGATCCACAACAAATTAATCAATTATTGCACAAGAGAATTGACCCGGTTGCGAAAACAAAAGTTAATGTTTTAGGAAAAGGTTTGCCTGCTTCACCTGGTGCAGCTGTTGGTAAAATTGTTTTCAACGCAGAAGTTGCTGAAGAATGGACAGTGGAAAAGGATGAAAAAGTTATTTTAGTAAGACTTGAAACTTCCCCTGACGATATTAAGGGAATGCATGTTTCTCAAGGAATTTTAACTGCTAGAGGCGGAATGACTTCACATGCGGCTGTAGTTGCAAGAGGAATGGGTAAGTGTTGTATTGCTGGATGTTCTGAATTAATTATCGATGAAAAAAAGAAAACAATGACAATTGGCGGAGAGGTTTTGAAGGAAGGAGATTATTTAACACTTGATGGAACAACAGGGGATTTTTACAAAGGATCTTTGGCTGTAATCGATCCAATTCTTGCTGGCGAATTTGGAACATTAATGCAATGGGCTCAAAAGACAAAAAGACTTGGCGTAAGAGCAAATGCTGATACTCCAGGCGATGCTAAAATTGCAAGAGGATTTGGCGCTGAAGGAATTGGTTTAACAAGAACAGAGCATATGTTTTTCGAAGGCGATAGAATTGACTCGGTAAGAGAAATGATTTTAGCTGATGATGAAGCGGGTAGAAGAAAAGCTTTGGAGAAATTACTTCCATTACAAAGATCTGATTTTGAAGGAATATTTAGAGAAATGAATAATTTACCGGTAATTATAAGATTCTTAGATCCGCCATTACATGAATTTTTACCAAAAGAAGATAAGGAAATTGAAGAACTTTCTAAAAAAATAAATATGCCAGTTGCAAAAATCAAGGCAAAGATCGACGAGCTTCACGAATTTAATCCAATGTTGGGATTTAGAGGATGTAGACTTGGAGTTGTTTATCCTGAAATTTCTGAAATGCAAGCAAGAGCAGTTTTTGAGGCTGCGATAGAATGTAAAAAACAAGGAATAAACGCAATTCCAGAAATTGAAATTCCAAATATTATTTCAACTGTTGAGTTTCAATTAATTGTTGATATTGTTAAGAAAGCTGCTAAAGATACAAAAGCTGAAGGAGTTGTTAAATATAAAATTGGTACAATGATTGAATTTCCAAGAGCTGCTGTTGTTGCTGACGAGCTTGCAAAGATTGCAGAATTTATGTCTTTCGGAACAAATGACTTGACTCAAACAACTTTAGGGTTTTCAAGAGATGATGCTGGTAAATTTATTCCTACCTATTTAGCTAAAAATATTTTTGAAAAAGATCCATTCCAAACAATTGATCAAGAAGGAGTCGGTAGAATTATGAGAATGGCTGTAACAAAAGCTAGAAGTGTAAAGAAAGATATGGACATGGGAATCTGTGGAGAACATGGCGGAGATCCTGCATCTGTAGAATTCTGTCATAGAATTGGATTAAGTAATGTTTCATGTTCGCCTTACAGAGTTCCTATTGCAATATTGGCTGCTGCTCAGGCTGTGATTAAAGGAAAAATTGAAGCAAAAAAAGCTGCTGCAAAAATGACAAATGTTGTTAATAATGCTAAGAACTTGGCTCAGAAAGCTGGCGGAGATAAAAATTTATTGAAGCAAAATCCTCAAAAAAAAGGTTTACCAAGTAATTCTGTTTCAATCAGAGATGAAATAAGAAATATTGTTAGACAGGAAATTGGACAGATGAAAGGAATGAATGTTCAACAGAATCAAAATAGAAAAACGGTTGTTATACAAACGCAAAAGCCTATTCAGAATAAAGTTATGCAGATAAATATACATCACAAACCTAATCCGAAAATTCTTTCCATTCAGAAAATAATTGTAAAACCACAACAGATGCAACAACAGAAATCTGCTCAACCGGTTCAAGAGAAAAAGGTTATAAAAGTTATTTCACCAGAGCAACAAAAAGCAATGACTTCTCAAGTTAATGATATTTTAAGTAAGATTGGAAAAGTAGAAAAGTAGAAAAGTAAAAATTCATATTTAAAATGGAAGTATTAATTTTATTTGGTGCGCCTGGAGTTGGCAAAGGAACTCAATCTGAATTAGTTGCGAAGAATTTAGGTTATTTGCATTTGTCTACTGGAGCTTTATTTAGAAAAGAAAAAGCATCGGGTTCTGATTTTGGTAAAGAAATTGCAGCAATAATGGATGGCGGAAAATTAATTTCTGATGAAATCACCAATAAGCTTGTTGGAAATTTTTTGGAAGAAAATAAAGATTCAGCTGAGGGGATTTTACTTGACGGATATCCACGAACTGTTTTTCAGGCGAGAGAATTAGATAAGATGCTTGAAGAAATTGATGATGCTAATTTGAGAATAATTAATTTAGTTGCGGATGAAGAGGAATTAATGAAAAGACTTTTGTTGAGGGCCCAACATCAGGGAAGAGCGGATGATAATGAAGAGACGATAAAAAAAAGGTTTGAAGTTTATGAGCATGAAACTTTTCCTATTTTAGATTATTACGACAATACTGGCGCTGATGTTTCTGAAGTTGATGGGATTGGAAGTGTTGAAGAAATTCAGAATAGAATTTTAAAAGTTTTGATTGGAAATTAAATTAGTAAATTTGATTATATGTTTCTTTGTCTAATATTTGAAATGGAATTACGTCTTTTCTTGGATCTGCTGGGTTGAAAACCAATGAGGCATGTTCGAGAACAATTGCTAGGTTATTTCCTCTATAAAATAATGCGTGTGCGATTTCTGGGACGAGTGTAAATTGGTGATTTGGTTGTATTTCTTGATTCCAATAAGTTTTTGTTTTTGGGTCTACGAGATGAATTTCTAGAGGATTTTCTAAAACTGTTATAACTTCAATTTTATTTTTATGATAATGATTTCCGCCCATTCGATGTCCTGGATGAAATCTGTGTAAGGTTTCTTGAAAATCGGTTGTTCCAATTGTATTTTTTAGCCAGCCGATTCCTCTGTGGACTTCGATTAAATCTCCGTTGCAAACAACATTTGGAACTGGTGTAACATTCAAACTATCTGCTAAATTTTTTATGTGCATGAATTAAGGAATTTCTATAGGTTTAAAAGAATTTATATTGTATTTAATTAAATGGGCCCAGGAGGGATCTCCTCAAATTTTGCATTTCGTAAAAATTGCTTTCTGTCTTAATTTATTTTTACTCAAAGCGAAATTTTCGCCTCCGCCAGCTCCGGTTCAATTATAAATATTAAATGGGCCCAGGAGGGATCGAACCTCCGCCATCTCGGTGTAAGCGAGAGAGTCTACCATTAGCTTATAGGCCCTTATTTATTATTTACCCATAAGCAACCACGATGGTTCATTAGCTTATAGGCCCTTATTTATTATTTACCCATAAGCAACCACGATGGTTCATTAGCTTATAGGCCCTTATAATAATTTAGAATTTTCAAGACTTTTAAAGCTTACGAATATGTTTCTTAACATTTAAAAAGCACAAAAACATCAATATGGTATGGCTGATAGTAATTCTGAAAAAGATCGAAAAAAGGAAGAAGAAAAAACTGTTGAGCAAAATCTTTCTGCTGGTTATATTCCAAAATCAAAGCTAGGTAATTTACCGATGGCAAATGAACTTGATAAAGAAGTCGTGAAGCAGATGGATAAAACGAAGGCAGATATTGAAAAATTAAAAAAAGATTTGGTTAAGCAATATAAATTTATAGAATCTATTGGAATTGTTCCTGCTCAGGCTTCGCAAAAAATTGAAGAAGAGTATGAGGTTCCTGAAGCGGATTGCAAGAGAAAATTAATACATCTTTTGGTTGTTGTTCCTGAGGATAAATTTAAGGAAATCCAGAAAATTAGACTTGAGTGCATAAAGAAAGCAAAAGATATTAATGATAAAATTTGGATGCACATTATGACTCCAGTGGATATTTGGAATTTGGGATTGGATTCTAAATTCGATGTTTTTGAAGCTTTGGCGATGTCATATCCTATTTTAGATAAGGGATTACTTGGTGCGCTTAGAGTTTCATCTATACACAAATCCTTGGTTTTAAGAAAATTCGAAAAGTATGTTAGTGCTTATGTTATTGGTGGAAGTTTAGTTAGAGGAACAACAAAGCCTACTTCAGATGTGGATGTTTTTATTATTATTGATGATACGGATGTAAAAAGAATGCCTAGGTTTGAATTGAAAGAAAAATTACGTTCAGTTATTTTTCAATATATTCAGGAAGCAACGGCTATTGCTGGCGTTAAAAATCTTCTTTCTCCGCAGGTTTATTTGATGACTGAATTCTGGGAAGCGGTTAAGGATGCTCATCCAGTTATGTTTACTTTTATTAGAGACGGAATACCACTTTATGATAGAGGAGCATTTTTGCCTTGGAAATCTTTATTAAAGATGGGCAAGATTAAGGCATCTAGAGAATCTTTGGATATGTTTATGTCGACGGGAGATAGACTTGAAGATAATATTAATAGAAGATTATTAGATATAGTCACTATGGATATTTTTACTGGAGTTTCATATCCAACGCAAGGACTTTTGATGTTGTATGGAAGAGCACCGGGAAATGTTTATGATACTGTCAAAGAGTTTAGAGAATTATTTGTTGAGAAAGAAAAATTAATTGAAAAGAAGTATGCTGATATTTTGGAAGAAATTAGTATTAAATATTATAAGGGAATGGAGCATGGTAAGATTAAGAAAGTGAGTGGAAGTGAAGTTGAAAGAGTTGCTAAAGATGCTATTGATTATATAAAAAGATTAAAGCAATTAAGAGAACAGATTGAAAAAAGAATGCAGGACAAGTCGATTGCGCAGGTTTATGGCGACGTTTTCGGAATGATTGGTTCTTTATTGGGCAAGAGCGGAGAATCAGCTATTATAAAAGCATTCGATGATGAATTTGTGAAGCAGGGAAAGATGCCGCCGAGATTTTCTGAAAATTTGAAATTTATTATTAAAACTAAAAAAGATTTTGAAGCTTTTGATAAGGATAAAAAGAAAAAAGTTACGGCAAAAGAAATTACTGCTATGGAAGATGTCAGAAAAATGGCTGCAGAGATCACAAATGTTATGATTGAATATGTTCAGAGAAAAGATTTTGTTGCTATAGATAGAAAGAGATTTGTTTTAAAAACAGCAGAAAAACTTGTTGAGGTTTTCTTTTTGAAAAGTGTTTATGTTGTCGATGCTGGGAAAGTATTCGTATTAAGAGGAGAAAAACTTGTTGATTCGAATGTTGATGATTTAAATAAAGCATTGTCCGATTCTAAAGCAGATACTGTTAAGATTGTTCCAGAGGTAATGGGAATTTTTAAGAAAATATATGGCGATTTTGAATTAGGAAATTAAATAATAAATAACTTTTTAGAAATGAAAGAAATTATTTTTATTACAGGAAACGAGGATAAATTTTTAGAATTTCAACGAATGATTTCTTTTAAGCTTGATAGAAAAAAAATTGATTTACCAGAACTTCAAGGAACTCCCGAAGAGATAGTTAAGGAAAAGGCAAAACTTGCGTGTCAAGTAATTAATAAGTCGTGTTTTGTCGACGATACTTCTTTATGTTTTGATGAATGGGGGTGGTTGCCGGGACCATATATAAAACATTTTTTAGAAAATATGGGAAATGAAAAACTTGTGAAAACGCTTTTGGCTTCAAAAAATAATAAGGCAAAAGCAATAACCTCTATTGGATATTGTGAACCAGGAAAAGAGCCGGTTTGTATACAGGGAATAACTGACGGTAAAATAGTTTTGCCAATTGGAACTAATGGTTTTAAAAAAGGTTGGGATCAAATATTTGTGCCAAATGAAAATACGAAAACTTATGCTCAAATGACCGCTGAGGAAAAGGATTTTTGTTCGCAAAGAAATAAGGCTATAAGGGCTTTTGAAGAATTTTTAAATAAGTAATAATTGTAAGTTTTAAAAGGTAATGTCGAGGATGTTTTAATTTAAACTTGTCTCAAAGCGGTTTGCTTGCACGTAAAGACTCGAGTTGTCTCTCGTAAGGTTTAAAAACCAATTTTATTAAGGATAATCATGGTTAACGCAATTGTAGTACAGTTTAGACGAGGAAGAAAGACTTACCATCCTAGACATTTCTTAATTGAAATTGAAGGTTCTGACAATAGAGACAAGGGAAAGAAATTCGTCGGTAAAGAAGTAGTTTGGACTTCACCTACAAAAACGGAAATTAAAGGAAAAGTAGTAGCAGCTCATGGAAACAAGGGCGTTGTTAGAGCAATTTTCGAGAGAGGATTACCCGGACAATCTATTGGTACAGAGGTAAAATTTAAGTAAGATGGCATTACGAAAAGCATCATGTTATTCTAGAAGATATACAGTTCCGTTTACAAGAAAGTCTAAAGTTAAAGGTAAGAATTATATTAGAACAGTTCCAAATGTTCATTTGACAAAAATGAGAATGGGCGATATGAAAGGATATGCTGCTGGAAAATATAAAACAATTTTAATAATTAGAACAAAGCATGCAGTTCAATTAAGAGATAATGCGCTTGAAGCTGTTAGACAGTTTTTGAATAGATTTTTGACTGAAGGCGTTGGTAAGGATTTTTATCTTGAAGTAAAACCATATCCGCATCACATTATGAGAGAAAATAAGATGCTTACAGGTGCTGGAGCTGACCGTATGCAGACTGGTATGGCGTTATCTTTTGGTAAATCTATGGGAAGAGCATGTTTGTTAAAGAGAGGAGATCCTATTTTTGTTATTGCATTAAACGGTGCAAAGAATGAAAAATTAGCAAGAGAATTAATTGGTTCTTCAAGAGCGAGAATGCCTTGCACATTACACGTTGAGACCGAGAGAAGAAAGTAATTCTAAATATTTTTATTTCCTAGTTTATCATAATAATACTTATAAATGAGTTTTAACTTTAGAAAATATGGTTGGAAAAATATTCAGAATAAGAATGTCTAGCGGTGTTGTTGGTGGAGATAATTTATATCATTATGCAGATGTTGTAGAGACTCATTATCAGAGAGCTTTAACTGCTGCAAAACAAGGAAGGGTTAGAAATTGAAGAGCGGTAGATTCTTTTGGACCAACTGTGACTGAATCTTATAAAGAATTTGAATATTTATATCAGGTTGGTGATTCTGAATCAAGAAGATCGGCACGACCATTAGAGAAAGGTGTTTAATTTATTTCTTTCCTTTTAAATAATCAAAAGCTGATTTTGCTGCAGTTGCGCCTGCTGCTGAGGCAACTACAAGTTGTTTGAATTTTGTGTCTGTCGTGTCGCCTGCTGCGTAAACTCCCGGGATATTTGTTCTACTTTCTTTATCTGTGATAATATAATCAATTTCGTTGGTTGCAATTCCCAGAGGTTTTATTAGTTCAGTTGTGGGTGTTGCACCGATTTCAATAAAAACTCCGTCGACGTCCAGGGTCATTTCTTTTTGTCCTTCTTCTTTATTTAATTTTAGAGCTTTAACTTTTTTGTCTCCAATGATTTCTCCAGGATTTGAGAAATAGTGGATTTCTACATTAGGTTTTTTCTTTAATTTTTCTAAAACAACTGGTTCGCATCGCATTTCGCCTTTTCTATAAACTACGTAAACTTTTTTTGCTATTTCGGATAAAAATAAAGCGGCTTTTGCTGCAGAATCTGCGCCTCCGATAATTGCTACATTTTTATTTTTGAAAAACATTCCGTCGCAGGTTGTGCAATAGGAAACGCCTTTTCCTAAGAATTCTTTTTCCCCCGGTATGTTTAGTTTTTTATTTTGCATTCCCAACGCTAAAATAAGTGTTTTACCTTTTATTGTTTTGTTGGATATTAGGACTGAAAATTTTTCTTTATCTTTGGATACTTGTTTTATTTCATCTTGAATAAATTTTACGCCTTTGGTTTTTGCCTGTTCTTCGATTTTTTTCATTAAATCTGCACCTGATCCTTCAAAGCCTGGCCAATTTTCAACATGTCCAGCAAGATTTCCTGTTCCGCCAAAAGAGTTTGCGATGATTGCAGTTTTTAGATTATATCTAGCTCCATAAATTCCTGCAGTCATGCCAGCGATTCCTCCGCCGAGAATTAATAGATCGTATTCCTCTTCCATATAGTTATTTAGAAAGCTTATTTAAAAAGATTTGTTAAGTGTGAAAACGTCGGTTTTTTAAATGGTGAAACTGATTGAAAATTAGGGTAGATTATGGTTCGTTTGAAGATGGCATAAAATTTGCTAGCTTGGCTGATGATATTGATTGTTTGCATACAAAATTGTTATTTGTTGTAGGAAGAGATGAATCGTAGAGAAATATTTCTCGTTTGGAAATGAGACAGGCGTATGAGGAATGTTCAAGAATTGCAAAAGTTTATGGTATAGAAGTTCCTCGGGATTTGACAGAAAAGTTTGAAGATTCTTTAAAACTACGATAAATTAATAATTATTCTTTCTTATCTTGTTTATCTTTCTCTTCTTTCTCTTTTTCGGCTTCCATTTTTTCAATGCTGTCAATAAAATGGTCAATAAAAATATCAATATCTTTTTCCTCAAGTGCTTTTTTGAAGGCGTCATATTCTTCTTTGTTTACTTCTTGATCATAACCGCCACCGAAAGCATCTTTTGCCTCGTTATACAAATAATCAATCATTTTTTTTGCTCCAGTCCAACTTTGTTTGTCATAACAGAACATTATTTTTTCTAAAACATTTTCTCTCCTATATTCATCAGAGTATTTTTTTACTTCTGCATCTGCGCCTTTTTCTAATTCTCTACTTATTTCGTCATCAACTCCAGCTAAAACATATTGTTTTGAGTTTTTTGGAACTTGGTAAACGTGTTCTGCTTCGTGAACTACTATCGGTAGTAGGGCGGGTAAGGAAAGGAATTCTAGATCTGCTTTATTAAAGAAGATAACTATATTATAGCCTTGTTCTTTTGTTGCCGAGACCACGTCTGAGAAGCTCCAAACATCACTGTCAAAAGGCATGGACTCTTTATCTAGTAGAAATGTTGAAGCGATTACATTAACTGTCCAGTTTTCTGGGAATTTATAGAAACTTATTAATGTTTTGATGTTATTTTTAAAGTTTACTCTGTTCTTGTTCCAAAAGTCAGGTCTGTGGAATTTCAACTCGTTTCTTGCTTTCTTAACTTGTCTTAAAAATTTGTTGAATTCTTCAATTTTGCCTTCCATGATTATTATATAGTAGTAGAGTTTATAAGCTTTTTTTGGTTAAAAATAACCGAATAACTGCTAAATTAGTAGTTTTATGGCTGTTTTGATATAAAATTCTTGGATATTTTTAAAAATAACCCTATTCTTTTATAATTTTTTCATTCTTTTCAATTTCTTTTAACAAAACTTTCATTATTTTCTTAGGATTGTTTCGGCATTCGTTTTCAAGGGCTTCTGATGCAAAGTGAGCTGATTTTTTCCCGCCCTGTTCTTTCCGTACAAATATTTTTTGGCCTTCATTTCCTAGAACATCGTATTTCCAGCCGATGGACATTAGATATCTTTCATGGAGTTCGTGAATTAGCACAAAGGGTATTTCTTTTTTGTAGGTATCATCATCAATCCAGACTTCATTTTGTGGTACAAATGGATAAACGAGTCCGTGTCCGCCTTGATTGAAGTCAAGATCAAAAATACTTCTTACTAAATGTCCCTTAACTTGCCAAATTTTGAGTTTTTTTGTATATTTTTTGAATAATCTTTTTTTATGGATTTTTTCGATAAGTTTTTCTTTAACTTTTATTTTTTTTATATTTTTTAAAAAATTTGCTTTCTTTCTTTCTCTTCTTTCAATCATATCTGCTATCCTAACTGCTTCGATGTAGCTTTTTCCTTTTTTTAGCTCCTTTTGTATTGTTAAAAAACTATTTATAAAAAAGTGTGATTCTCTTACGCCATTTTCTTGGTCAATCCACATTTCGTTCTCGGGAATGAATGGCATGTATCTATTATATCCAAAATTTGAAAATGCAGGGTCGATATTTGTTCTTACCCAGTTTCCTTTAACATACCAGAATTTATAACCCGAGAATTCACCAATTTTTTTTAAATAAACTTTCTTGTTTACGTAAGACTTCATTATATAAAATAGATATCTGTATTTAAATAGTTTTTGGAAAATTGACGGAAATTCTTATTTTTTTCTTTCTAAAATAAAAATTATTAGGAACATTAATGCTCCATAAACACAGCTTGGAAGAAGTAGGGAGAATTTTGCGCCGTTCAAAATATTAAATGGAGCTAAAAATAATTCATAAACTGAAAAACTTCCGGAAAATAAAATTCCAATTATGGAAATTATTCTTATTGGTTTTCTTAGGTTGATATTTGCCGTCATGACTATTAGAGCTAACGCAAAAATTAGAAAGAACATTAAAAATCCGTAAACGCAGGTTGGTAAACCAAGAAAATTGGCGCAGCCCTCGGTAAGAACGCAGGTGTTTGACGTTAATTTTTTGTAGCTAAGGTAGCCTGCAAATAAACTGCCGATTATTGAAAAAATAAGGATTGGAATGATATTTCTTTTCATAGAATTTTAAAGAGGAAGTAATATTTAAAGGTTTGTTTGGGGAGAAATTTATTCTGAAAAGATTTAAATAACTTGAAAGTGATTGATTTGTATGGTTAAGAAGACAGAAATGAGCGTGGAAGAAAGATATAGTTTGGTTAGCAGAAATCTCCAGGAAATTATTGGCGATGATAAACTTAAAGAATTATTAGCATCTAAAAAAGAGGTTTCTTTGTATTGGGGAACAATGCCGACTGGAAGTATCTCGATAGCATATTTTTTCCCGATGATGAAAGTCGCGGATTTTTTAAAAGCAGGATTAAAAGTTAAAATACTTTTGGCTGATTTGCATGCTGCACTCGATAGTGTCCCTTGGGAAGTTTTGGAAAAAAGATATAATTATTATAAGAAAATGATTACACTAGTTCTAGAAACAATTGGAGTAGATCTTTCTAAATTAGAATTTGTAAAAGGAAGCGAACTACAGCTTAAACCCAAATATTTTCACGATTTATTGAGATTAAGTACAATGACTACAATTAATGATGCAAAACATTCAGCAGCAGAAGTTGTAAAATTAGGTGACAATCCGAAAATGTCCGGAATAATTTATCCATTAATGCAAGCTTTAGATGAAGAATATTTACAAGTAGATGCGCAATTTGGCGGAATGGACCAAAGAAAAATAATGGTTTACGCAAGAGAATATCTTCCAAAAATAGGCTATCAGGCAAGAATAGAATTAATGAATCCTATGATTAGAGGGTTGGTTGGTATGAAAATGAGTTCCAGTATTCCGTCGACAAAAATAGATACCTTGGAAACAGAAGAAGATGTCGTTAAGAAAATTAACAAAGCAGAATGCGTTGAGGGAGATCCTGAAAATGGTATTATGGCTCTTTTGAAATATTTAATATTTGTAATAAAAGGTGATAGAAACGAGAAATTTGTAATAACTAGGCCTGAAAAGTTTGGTGGAAATAAAGAATATAGTTCGTATATAGAAGTAGAAAAGGATTATGTTGAGAAGAAACTTCACCCAATGGATTTGAAGGGTGCAGTTGCAAAGGAATTGAATATTCTGCTCAAGCATATAAGAGACGATAAAGAGATTCACAAACTTCATGAAGATGCTTATGGAAACAAATAATATCAAAAATATATTCTATATTGATAATGTTTATTAGTTGATTTTTTTAACTATTGTTATGACAGATACCAAACCGCGAGTTTTATGGGTTGCTAGAGATTATGAAGACAGGACCAGAAGTCTTTTTATGGCAGAAAGTCAAATCGTAGATAAATTATCTATCGATTACGAGTTGCAAAAAAAGTTGGATATAACGAGATGTGGCTATTCTTTAGTTGGCTTGGTAGAAAGAGCAGAGAATCCTTTTTCAGCAATGATTACCCATGTTGATCCAGATATTCATGCTTTTCGGGTGCCGACTGACACAAGAGTAGAATCTTTGACGAGATCTTATGGAAGAAGTTTGAATATTATTTCTGCCATTAAGGAGGCTGCTAAAAAAAAACTTGGCAGAGATTTTTTTGTTATTGCATATACTGGAATAATGTATCCTACTGAAGCGCAAGAAATTTTTGTGAAAAAGGGACCTGTGGATAAAATTGTTTTTAAGAGACAGCCAGAAGAGTGGGAGAAAAGTTATAATGAAATATATGAAGCGCTTAAATAGAATTTATCTTTTCAATAACTCTTTCTAGTCCATAAAAATCTTTTACAATAAAGTCTGGGTGTTCTGCAAGAATTATTTTTCTTGTACTCCAAGAGCATTTGTTGTGTATTGCAACGGCCCAACAGCCTGCTTTTTTTGCATATTCTACGTCGGAGAATCTATCGCCAATATAGATTACTTCTTTGGGATTTAGTTTATATTTTTTGAAAAGTTGTTTCATTATTTTGTCTTTTGTTTCGAAAGTTTCTGCGCCACGTATTTCTTTGAATAAATTTATTATGCCAAATTTTTTTGCTTGCATTTTTGTAAATATGGTTTCTGCGTTCGAGATTATTACTAGTGGATATTTTTTAGAAAGTGTTTTTAATGGCGCTAGAGAGACGCAAGGTTTGAGTTTTTCTTTTTTTGTTCTTTGTATTAGTAGATTATAGAATTTTTTTCTTAATGAGTCAATTTCAGCAACTATTCCTAGATCTTTTAGCATGTGCTGGAATTTCTCGCCCATTATGGAATTTATTTTTGATTTGTCAACGAAGTATTTTTCTTTTTCGAGTATCTCTATAAATGTTTTTGAAATAAAAGAATGAGTATCAGAGATTGTTCCATCAAAATCAAAGAAGATTGCACGTATCATTAACTAAAATTTGTTCTCTTTAAAAGTTGTTTAAGTTTTTCTTCGTTTGCAGCAATGTCTGCGATTCTTTGAACTTCATAAATTTCTACGTCGCCAAGTTTATGTTCTATTTTTTGAACTTTTAATTCTCTTAATAATTTTTGTCTAAATGTTCCGGAGACCAAAAGTTTTTCATTTGTTAAATCTGAAATTCTTCTTGCAAGGATTATAGTATTTCCAAGGCTTGTGTAGTTAAGTTTTCCATTAATTAAAGTGTTAATCATCTCTCCTGCATGGATTCCTATGTTATAGACTATTTTATCCTTGAATCTTTTATTATATTCATCTATCTTTGTTTTAATTTCAAAAGCAGTTTTTGCTGCAAGTATTTCATTATTGTAAGTCTTTGTTAATAATGGTGAGAAAATAATTAAAGCATGTTGACTTTTCCAATCTACTACACCAAGTCTAGACTTAGCTTCTGTTAAAATTTCATTTATTTTACTGTTTCCTTCGGTGCCAAGAACGTTAGAATTTTTTATGTTTAACGAAACTATAGAACAGAAATCTTTGCTTCCTGTCATAGATATATTTGACTCTGCTTCACTAATTCTTGGTTGAGATAGATCGAGATATTGTTTTTGCATATGTGCTTTTTTGCTAACTTGCTCTAAGGTTGGCCTCTCCTCTACAACATTTCCATACCTTTCTTCGGATTTAAACGTTCGCTTTTTGTTTTTCATAAAAATTGTAGTTCCTAATAATAAAAATATTGATACGATGAAAAACCAGATATATGGACTTGCTTCAAAAATAATTGTTCCGCTTCCTTCTCTAATTGAAATAACGTCTCCAGTTAATAATAAATTCTTTTTAGTTGTGGAATCTCCGCTTGTTGCCGTAACATCGTAGGATCCATCGGGAGCTCTTATGTTAAACTTCTTTTCTTCACCAACTGCTAAGTTAAGTTCTATTTTTGTAATTTTTCCACCTAGTTCAACATCCAGACTATTGTTGTAGATTACGTTTCCAATGTTTCTTATAAGAAGTATAGAAGAATTTTCTAAAAATTGAATGTCTAATTTTGGAACTTCTTTAAGTGAAAATTCTTTAGTTGTTTTTAAATTACCTTGTGAAACCACTAAAGAATATTTTCCAGGTGTTGCATTTTGTGCAAAGTCTATTTTTACAACTGAACCTGATTCGGCACTAATTTGTTTATTGTCATTTTTTTCCGAAGTGTAAATAGAGGAAAGTGTTCCGGGCATTTTCTCATTAGATTGGTCGAATAAATCTACTCCAAATTCAAAGCTTTGTCCAGGTGTTGCTTCAAGCGAAGACATGCTTGCTTCTATTTTTGTTGGAACTTGCCTAATATCATAGAATAGGCTTTGTCTTTTTTCATTTAAAATTCCATTTTCGTCTTTATCGTATGCAAAAAATGAAAGCTCGTATCTTCCTGCTCTAGCATTATTTTCTAGAGTAAATGAGTTTGTTGCCTTTCCGCCTATAACTTCATTAGCTGAATTTGTTATATTACTAGAAATTTCTACAAATCCGTTAAGTGGCATTTCATTTGCTTTTTGTGCTTCTAGAGACCAGATTATTTTTTCTCCAGGATTATATATAGCTTTATCTGTTTTTGTCGTTAGTGTAATTTCCTTTGTTAATAAAAATTCGTTGGAGGAGATTGATTCTTTGCCTAGGATTACAATAATTTTACATTTCCCTGAAAGATTTTCGATAAATTCTTTTGTTAATGTTATTTTGTGATTTATTTTTTGTTCTTTATTCGCTGAAAAAGCCCCATCTGCTGGCGCTATTTTATAGAAATTGGCTGTTTTGTTTTCACAGAAAAGATTGATTTCAAAACTTCCAGAAACTGTTTGGGGGTTTAGCGTTACCGTTGTGAAAATTGAATCTCCAAAGTTGTATGTTTCTAGTGGTTGTGTAATTTCAATCGTGGCAGATGCTACTAAAATGTTTAAAACTAGCATTCCTAAAAATGCGAAGATCACCTTTTCTCTTTTTTGCATAGTTATTAATGGAAAAGTCAATATTTAAAGATTATTGTAGGGAGATTAACAGCAATATAATTTGTCTTTAGAGATTTTTTTATCTTTTCCGAACGGACTTCCAGATTCTCGTGTGTTTTCAATCATTTCCTTGTTGGATTTTAGACCTTGCTCTTGCAAAACCATAGCTTCTCTTGCATTTCTTATGGCGTCGCAGATTTTTAAATTTAGTGGGCATTTTTGTTCGCAGGCCTTACAGAGAGTGCATTGAAATAATAGTTCGTTTATTATTTTTTCTTTTATTAATATAGAGTGGCCTCTTGGAGAAACGTCTTCTTCTTTTAGTGATTTGAAAACTGGACACAGTGATTTGCACATTCCACATTTAATGCAATTTTGAATTATTTCTGTTGCTTCTTCGATTAGGTTTGATGCTTCTATATTTTTTTTCTTTATTTTTTTCATATTTTAGCTGATTCTACATCGTAGTTTTTTAATTTTTGTTTAAATTTTTCTAGGTCTGATTTGTCTAGTTGGCCGCCTGCTGCAGATTTGTGTCCGCCTGCCCAGCCTTCTTTTAATCCGGCTAAACAATCTTGCAATAGTTTTGATACATTATATTCTCTTGATTGATTTCTGGACGATAATGATAGCGTGCTATTCTTTTTTGTGGTTGTGAATACTAATGCTTTGTCTGGCTCTTTGGTGGAAATGGCATTAATAAATGCGGATTTTAATCCAGGATAGGCTGTTTCAATATAATAATAGACAATTTTATTAAATCTTTCTTTTTTATTTTCATAATCTTTTTCTAGTCTTGCAAATTCTTTTTCTACAGGTTCGTAATATTTGGAAAGTTTTACTATATCTTCTAGATTTTCTAGTTTAGAAATTTCTTCGAAGGCTTTTTCTAACGAAGGAGAACCAACTAGGGCAAAGTTTAGTTTGAATAAATATTTTAGCATTTCTTCTTGATTTGTTCCTAATTTTTTATAGGCATTTTCTAAAAAATCTTTATTTTCTGGATATTTTTCTGCCATGTCCGAAAGAGTGCCGAGTGTTGCTAGCCAAAGTTTTTCTTTGTTTTCTTTTTCTGTGAGTTCATAAACAGTTCTTGTGGATGGTAAATAGCCTTGGGAAGTTGTAATAAAGCAGGAAACTTCATCCGGAATTTTATATTTTTCATCTTTGGGATGATGGTCTGTATAAAATATTTTTTTATCTTTTATTTTTGCAAAATCTTCCACAACTGAACTAGGTGCTAGGTCTGACGCTAAACCAATATTAAATTCATCTAAATTATAATCGCTGATTTTATTCATCCCATAATCTATAATGAATGTTTGAACTTTTTTGCAGCCTTTTTTTTCGCAAAAATCTTGAAATAAAATTCCTGCAGCAAATCCATCTAAATCTTTGTGTGTGAAAATTGCAACTTTATCTTTTTCTGTGATGCTTTCTAAAAATTCTCTGGATTGAGCGAAGGTGATGTTCATAAAACCTTCCCAGAATTAAATTTATTTGTTGGATCTGTTCTACTTTTGATTAGTTGGATTAATTTTTTGTCATTTACGTCGATAAATTCTTTTTTTAATAAACCAATTCCGTGTTCTCCAGTTATTTGTCCGCAAAGTTTTTTTGTTAAACTCATTATTTCAGGTATTAATCTTTCTTGAGATTTGGAGAAGCAGGGATGCAATATTCCTACGGAAAGATGTCCATAAACGGGAATATCGTAGGATTCAATATATGTGAAAAGTTTATCAAATCTATCTAAAAGTATTTTTGGATCTTCGATTCTGTTGTAGCCTTTTTCGGCAAGTATGGGATAAATTTTATCTCTTGTTTCCATCATTTGATTATATTGCTCGTCTTTTAGATTTCCTTCATCTGATTCAAATTCTATAAGTAAATGATATTTGAAATCTAGTCCAAGCCATTCAGAAATTTTCTTGTCAAAAAATTCAATCATGGAAACATTTGGATTTCGTTTTAAATTTCTTACGTAGTCAGATATTTCATTTATGTATCCAGATGAAATTAGTGTCGCTGTTCTTTTGGGTTTTTTTACGGAAAGCCTCAGGCTTGCTTTTGCGATTACTCCTGTTATTCCTTCCATGCCTGTGTAGTCTGAAAGTTCTGTTTGAGCTTTTTTTTCTTGTTCTCCCATTGGATTAATTATTTCTAGCCAATTTATCCATTCGGAAGTTCTTCCATATTTTATTGCTCTGGATCCGACAGCATTTGTGGCAATCATTCCGCCGATTGTGCAAATTGCGTGAGATGAAGGATTTAGAGGGAATTCTAGGTTGTATTTATCTAAATAATTGTTTAAATCGTCCAGTATAACTCCGGCTTCAACTTCAATTGTTCTTCGGGATGTGTCTAAATTGTCTATTCTGTCAAGTTTTGATAAATCTAAAACAGCTTCATTTTGAGGAACTGCTCCGCCAGCTAAACCGCTTCCACCGCCTCTGATGCAGATTTTTGGATTCATTCTTATGGCATTTTTTAATTCTTGCATATTTTCTGGTTGAATAATTTTCGTTGCTTTTCCAACTACCTGAGATGCGTCAGTTTCATATGGTGAAAGGGGTTTTGTCATAATTCCACCTCGATAGGTTTTCTATTTTTAAAAATTAAAGCTGATTTATATCCTGCCTTTTTTGCAAGTTCGTAGGCTTTGTCTAAAAGTTGATCTAAATTTCCATAATTTAAACCGTGAAAATCATTTCCAATCGTAATAGGAATTTTTCTTTTATGTGCTTCTTGTAAAATCCAAAAGCTAGGATATTGTCGGTCTTCTCCTTGTTTTGCCATTCCACGCATATTTATTTCCACGCACATTTTTGATTTTGCTAAAACGTCTAGCGTGTTTTCAACTGCTTTTATATACCAAGAATCTTTTTCAGAAAAAATTGGGTTTTCTAAATTGTGTATTTTTATTATATCAAAGTGTCCTACGCAGTCGAAGAGTTTTGAATTAATTAGAGAGCGAACCATTTCATAATATCTTTCTGTGTATTTTTTAGGGCCAATTCTTTTGACGAAATTTTCTACGGTTTCTTTTCCGTCCCAGAGTCCGAAGTTTTCTTTTTCATTTATTACTCTGTGAACCGAGCCGATTAGGTAATCGTATTTTTTCTTTGTGATTTCGGTTTTATACCAAGAATCAAATCCTTCTGCCCAATCAAATTCTGCGCCAATGGAAATATCTATTTTGTCTTTGTTTTTTTCTTTTAATTTAGTTAGATCTTCGAACAATCCTTCTCTGTAGTGTTTTAGGGAATCAAGATCAACTCCTTCTGGTGCTGGATAGTGATCAGTTAAACATAGATGAGTTATTCCAGTTTTAATTGCATTTTCAATTACTTGTTCTGGTGAGAGTTTTCCGTCGCTTCCAGTTGTATGAACGTGATAATTTATTTTCACAACAGCCTCCTTAAAATCCATTCTGAAAATTCTACAACAGAATCGTCAGCTGTTTTTAGATTTGCTGTGCATAATCCACAGGGCGTTAAGACAAATTTTGCATTGTTTGGTTTTTCTTGCATTCTTTTTTTTGCGATATCTTTTGCTATTTCTGGATAGTTTGCTCTCATTCCTCCGCCCGCTCCACAACAAATTGCATTTTTCCTGTTATTTTTCATTTCAACTAATTCTCCGCCAAGAAGTTTTATTATTTCTCTTGGTTCTTCGTATATATCAGAGTATCTTCCTAGATGGCAAGGGTCGTGGTAAGAAACGATTTCTCTTTCAGTATATTGTTTTAATTTTCTTATTTTAAGTTCTGCAAGAATTGTTTGTAGTGCAAATTCAACTTGAATATTCCATTCTCGTAGGAGTTTTGGATATTCATTTTGGAACATATTGTAGCATCCAGGGCAAGGAGTTATTATTTTTGTTATGTTGTTTTTTTTGAAAATTTCAAAATTTTTTTTGGCAAGTATGACTGCATCTTTCTTGTATCCTGCATTTATTATTGGGCTTCCACAACAAACTTCGTTATTGGGTAGCATTACAAAGTCGATTCCTAGGATGTTCATTATTCTTTTATAGTTTTCTTGTTCTTGCGTCATTACGTTTTTTAGCATGCATCCTGGATAGTAGAGTGTGTTGGCGCTTAACCCTTTCATTATATTGAGTATTCCCATAGTTTAGCCAGTTTATGTGGGTTTTTAGGGATTTTGGTTTTAGTTAAGAGGGTTTACAAATGGTTAAAAAGAGTTTTTTGAAATTATTGTAATGAAATTATTTATTTTTGGTGCTACTGGCGATTTGGTTAGGCGGAAAGTTTTGCCAGCGTTGCAAGATTTGAGTTTTAAACAAGATTTTGAAATTATTGCATTAGGTAGAAAAGATATGTCTAGTGAGCAGTATGTTTCTGGCGTGTGTGATTCTTGTTCTGCGGGATTAAAGAAAATGATTAGATATAAGAAAATTGATTTTGATGAAAGTTTATTTGGGGAATTGGCTGGAGATTTGGATAAAAATAGCAAAAATTATTTTTATGTTTCGTTGCCACCAAAAATGTTGAAGGGTATTTTGCTAGAATTAAAGGAGATTTATGATCGTAATTTTGATATTTCTATTTTGATTGAAAAACCATTTGGATATGATTTAGAGAGCGCAAAAGAACTAAAAGATATTATCGGTGATTTTAGCGAGAAGGTTTTTTTAGCTGATCATTATTTGTTTAAGGAAGAGGTTGGTAAAATGAAGGGGAATTTCGGGAAAATAAAATTTGTTTTTTTAGAGAAAGTCGGGCTTGAGGGGCGTTCATATTACGATGAAATTGGTGCAATTAGAGACATGGTTCAGAGTCATTTTTTAAATTTGTTATTTAGAATTAGAAAAGATCTCCGGCATGATTTGAGATTGTTTAGCGTTGAGAAATTTTCTAGGATGCAATATGATGAGTATGAAAACGAGCTGGGTAAAAAGTCAAACACGGAAACATTTGTTGATTTGGTTTTAAAATCTGGAAAAAATGAGTTTGAGTTTGTTACCGGTAAGGCTTTTGGCAAAAAACAATCTTGCGTTTTTATCGACGGTAAGATAATAGATTTTAACGAGAGAGTTAATCCATATATAAAAATGTTTGAGGAATTTTTTAAATCAAATAGAGAAGTTTTTCCGAAAGTTGAGGATGCGATATTTTCTTGGGAATTGATAAAGTGGGTTTTAAAACATAAGTCAGTTCTCGGATTTTATCCTAAAGGAAAGGATTTTGTTTGCGAAAATATTTAAATGTTGTTTGTGATATTGTTTGATGTCAAAGAAATCCGTTCAGAAGATTCCGAAGAGTGTTATTTTGGTTTGTCCGCATTGCAAAAAGGGAACGACTGCGAAGGTTTGTATTGAGTTTTCTCCGCAGATTTATACCTGTCCGAAATGCAAGCAAGAGGTTAGAACTCCGATGCATTCGTGTTGTATCGTTTGTGCGTTTTCAAAATCTGGGACGAAATGCCCGAGGGAATTATATATGAAGGCGAAAGTTAGGGGATGGACGATAAAATAGATTAGTGTCTTCTAGTGAATAAATCTGTATATAATGGTCTTTTTTGGTGGTATTATGATAAAGATAGTTATGCCGGAAAGAAAGTTCTTTTACAGATTTCTAGAGGATGGACTAGAGCCTACTTGGACAAAAATAAGCGATAAGAAGAATAGTAAAGATGGTGATGATTCTGAAAAATTTGATGAAAGTAAGTTTGCAGAATCTAGCTGTGAAAGAGAGAGGAGGATTGTGGAAGATGATGAAAGAGATATGGAGGGTGGAGATTTATATTATAGTTCTTTAAGAATTACTTTGCCTGCACCATTAAATTATCTTTATTTTGAAATTAATGGTGGTGGAAGAACGTTTGGTTTGGCTGCTAGTATTGTTGGTAGAGATAAAAAATCTTTTGATGGTATTTCAAAGATGTTTGATAAGCAAGTTATTGAAAATTCTGAGTCAAGTGAATATTTTTATCCTACGAGTAATTCAGGATTGGGACATATTATTCGTGTAAGAAAACATCCTGTTTTGAGAAGTGATCCTATTGCAAGTATTGCCGAGTTGGATTCCGAACATGGTTCTGCAAGAATGTTATCTTTGGGAGGATGTGGATCCACTCCTCTTGTTTTTGGCGGATGGAGTGATTTCGTTAGTGATAGTAATAGATTTCTTGGTTATTTGAATTCTTATCTTTTTTCAACATATAAAACAAGATTAGCTCCGGAAGAGTTTGCAAAAATTCCTGATATAGAATTTCATATTTCACCCTAACTACAATCCGCTTCTTAGTAAATAAATTCCCAGAAGAACTAAAATAATTGCTGCTGCGAATTTCATCCATCTTTTCTCAGTGTTTGTCCATCTTTGAAGTATTTCCGGAGAAGTTCCTTTGTAAACAAGAAGAGTTATTACGATTAGTGGCAGAATGAAAATTAAATTATAGATGAATAAATAACCCCAGGCGAAAGTTTGTTGTGCTGCCATTAGTGATAAAATTCCCAGGTAAATTCCGCCAGTGCAAGGAAGTTCGAATAGGGAAACTAAGACACCAAGTGAGATAATTGCGAAGAGTGTTCCTTTTTGTGCAGTGTCCTCTAGGATTGGTTTTGCGCTTAGTGGAATTTTTAAAATTGATTTTTTGTCTGATTTTCCGGCGTTAGCGAAGTCAATAAATTCTAAAAGTGCAAAGATAAAAACTATTGCGGCTGCAATTATATAAATCCAGCCTCGTAAAAATGTAAGTGCTTGAATTGCTTTGAAAATTCCAAAACCTGCTAAAAAGTAAATTGCAAAGACTACTGCGCTGTATATTATACCATATCTTAGTGCTCTTTTGGAAGAGCCTGTTTTTAGCAGTGAAATCATAAGGAAAATTAAAACTCCGAAGGCGCACGGGTTTATTGAATCAATAAGTGCTGAGATTATTATTGCGCCAAGGGTTAGGTTTTGGACTATTGCACTGGGTTCTTGTTTTGTTGGCGTAAAGTCTCCAGTGTAAAGATAATATTCTGCGTTTTGAATTATTGGGGTGTCACCTGCAAGATAGGTATAATTTTCAGAATAGTTAATGAATAGGAATGGTACTCCTGTGGATGTAATTCCAAGTATTTTTTGAATTTCCTTAAATCTTTCTTGTCCCTTTACGTCGTAATAGACTTCGTGCTTGATTAAATCTACTTTTCCAGATTTATTTATATTGTCTAAAACTCCAGAGTCTGCAACATTCGTGCAGTGCGGGCAACCTATTCCGTAAAAATATTCTGCTTGTGATTGAGCCATAACTGTTGATGCAAATAGTATAAATAATAATACAAGTAATAATTTTTTCATATATTTTAATATTTTCTCGATTTATAAAGATTTTTAAGTAACTGGTTGTAAATTTTTATGGATTTCTCTTTGTAATGCAAAAAACAAGGTTTAAATAATGTCCTTGCTTTAATATTTTATGAGGAGGATGGTGATTAGTCGGTTTTATTTTGAGAAATATCATTTTTTTTCGAAATAATTTTAAATTTTATGGTGATTGATAAAAAAGAGGGTTGGATACTAGTTTTACTTTTAGGGGTATTCTTGATTAATTTCATTAGTGCCGAGTCTGGGATGGTTGCTTTTCAAAATTCTACCGCTGCGTACGTAGCGACTCCCCAATATCAGGTCTGGAATGAAACTTCTTTTTCTCCAAACTTTAATGCGACTGCAGTAACGGGAACATTACAATGGGTTGTTTTAAAAAATAATCCCGTGAGAGAGAAGGCGATTTTAGGTACTCTTGATTCAAACAACGATATTAAAGTTCAATTTTATAATTCGACTAGCAATTGGAGTGCTGTTTCAACCATGACTGCTACTTCTGGTGTGAATTTATATAGGGCATATGATCTCGCTGTTGAAAAAGCTTCAGGGGATGTTATGGTTGCTTATAATAATGGAACAGCGGGTCAAGTTAGATATCAGGTTTGGAATGGAACTTCTTTTTATAAATCCGGATTTGTGGTTACTAATCTTACTGGACAGATAAATTGGATAAATTTGGTTGCAGATAGAGATAATGGTGTTAGCAATTATATTATGATGATTGCAGCTGATGCTAATTCTGATCTGATTGCAATGGAATGGAATGGGGTTTCATGGTCGATATCTTATTTATTGGAAACGACTTTGGAGACTGCGACTAAGGAAGATTTTGCGGTTGCTTACGAGGATTCGGGAGATGCTTTAATTGTTTGGGCCGATGCAGCAGCAACTTCCTTAAGGGCAATTACATTTACAAATACTATCGGTGTTGAAAGTAGCGTCCCTGCTTCTGCCGGTCAAACTGCTGATTTTCAATGGGTTAAGGCCGTTAATTATCCAAACAGCGATAGAATAATGGTTTGTTCTGTAGATGCTGGTGCAGATTTTAATTGTGTTGAGTGGACTGGTTCGGGCTGGGGTTCTGTAACGGAAATAACTGCTGCAGGAGAATATCAGGATGGAACTTCATTTAGAAATTTTGATATAGTGCCCGAAACTTCTTCTGGTGGTTTTGTTTTGATGTATGGTTTAAATAATGTTGATTATTTTAATATAATCCGTTGTTTTGGCCAAACAAATTGTCAAGCAGGAGTTTGGGAAACTTCTCAGACATTTCTATCGGGTGTTGATATTGGAACCGATACTTCTTGGGCTTCTTTACAATACGATCCTGAAAATGTAGGAAAAATAACTGCACTTATGGAAGATCAAACTGGTCCTGGAGATACGGTCTTGGATCAATATGTTGCAAGAATTTCTTGTGCAAATTCTGCAAATTCTTGTGCTGCAGCTCAAACTTCTACTCTGCTAGCTGCGTCCTCATCAAGTGCCTACGAATCACAAATGTTTACCTACTTTGGAAGAAGACCGACTGTTCAAAATATTAGTACTTCTGCTACTGTTCCGACTTCGACTTTGATGACAATTTCTGCGAATAATGTTAACGATACAAATTATAATACTCTTAATTTGTATTGTTCGATTTCTTCAGCTACTCCAACTGCAGCAAACACAATTTGCACGGGTGGGAATAAAGATTCGGTTGCTACTCCATATTCTGGAATGAATTGTTCGTTTACTTCGCAATCAACAGCAGGAACCTTTACAACTTATTGTCGAGTTTTTGATGGAGATTGGTACTCTACTGTTGTTAATACAACTTACACGGTTTCTACAAGTGCTCCAACAACTTCAATAATAAGTGTGGCTGGAGATACAGTTGCTAGTTATTTCGATACTGTGAATGATGGGGCAACTATGATTAATGTTTCAGGTGAGGCTTTAATGACTTGCAGATGGGCAGCAACGGATTTAGCTTATTCTGCGATGAGCAATCCCTGTACGACAACAGGAGATTATGCAACTTGTAATGTGACTGGAATTTCTAGTGAAGGATTTTATACTCGTTATGTAGCTTGTGCAAATAGTCTTGGAATTGGACAAAGTGTATCTCAAAATTTGAATGTCGGTTTCTTTTTAGATTACAATGCTCCAACTACCTCTGATAATTCTAACACTAATGTTCAGGTTCCGCCATACATAGTTACTATAACCGAAGGTGATGCAGTAGACACTGATCCGTTCACGCTTTATTGTAAGGATTTGGTAGGAACTTGTATTCCTAATATCGGAATTGATAATTTGGGACAGGTGACCTTCACAATTCGAGGAAGAAATTATTTGAGATATAATTCTACAGATGATGCGGGCAATAATCAAACAAGAAAAAATATATCTATAAATATTAATCAACTACCAGTTCTTACGTCGGCTTCAGATAATTCTACAACGATAAAGGGCGGAAGGGCAGTTTTGATCTCTACGGTTTCTTCTGATGTTGATGTTGGTCAAAATTTGACTCTTTATGTTTGTAATTCTTCCGGCGCTAATTCTTCCGGATGTACTGGAACGCAATATTGTTCAAATAGTAGTGGTACGGCAAATATGAGTTGTGTTTTTAATTCGGAAACAGACACCGATTTTCACACATGGTATGCATACCTTTTTGATGAGTTGGGTGAATCGGCTAGTGCTAATCCAAAGACAGGTAGCTATACTACTGATTCTAGTGGGCCTTCAATAACGATTAATGATCCTCAGAATACAACTTATGCTCAAAGTTCGGTGTCTGCGCAAATTACAACATCCGAATTTACTTATTGGGCAGGATATTCTTTAGATGGTGCGGCAAATGTTACGATGACAAACCTTTCTTCAACTCAATTTACTGCAACGGTTTCCGGATTAGCTGTTGGTTTCCATAATATTACTTATTATGCAAATGATACATTCGGCACATTTGGAGTTTCTTCAGTTAGGTATTTTACAATTGCGACAGCTGTTGACACTCTGGCTCCGACAATTACAATCGTAACCCCCACAAATTTAAGTTATACTTCAATTTCTCCTTTATTGAACATAACTGCTGATGAAACATTAAGGTGGGCAGGATACAAATTGAATGGCGGAACTTTAACTAACTTAACAAATACTTCTTTAACTTCTTGGAATGCAACTTTAAGTTTGTCTCAGGAAACAACAAATACGGTAGTTGTTTATGCAAACGATACAAGTAATAATCAGGCAAATAAAACAATAACTATTTATGCAGATTCAAAAGCCCCGAGATATTCTTCTGCTTTTGCAAATCCAAGTCCTGCAAATGTTTCCCAGAATGTAAATTGTTCTGTGTTCTGGAATGATACATTTGCATTGACAAATGTTTTAATCGGAGAAAATTCTTCTGGAAGTTTTGAAAATCATACAATAAGTATTTCAGCAACTAGCGGAAATGTTAGTTATGTGATTGTGGGAAGCAAATTAACAAATGCGGGAAGTTATACTTGTCAATTTTATGCTTCTGATTCTGCGGGAAATATGAATTATACCTCAACTTCTTTTAGCGTGAATGATGTAACTGCACCGACTATAACTGTGACTAGCCCGGGAAATTTTACTTACAATCAACAGAGTATTGATATCTCTTTGGTAACAAACGAGAATGCAAGTTATGCTTGGTATTCTTTGAATGGTGCAGCGAATGTTACAATGGGAAATACAACAAAAACAAATTGGAATGCAACATTAAGCAGTTTGACTAATGCACAGTATAATATAAGGTTTTACGCTAACGATAGTTCTGGAAATATTGGAAGTTCTTCTTTAATTTATTTTAGAGTTAATGTGATTGCAGATACTATTCCACCTGTTATTACGATGATTAATCCAATAAATTTAAGTTATAAAGGAACATCTTTCACCTTGAATATTTCTTCCAATGAGGCCTTGTTGTGGGCAGGATATAAATTAAATGGCGGAACTTTGACTAATTTAACAAATACTTCATTGACTTCGTGGAATGCGAGTCTGTCTGGGTTAACTCAGGAATCTACAAATACACTAATCATTTATGCTAATGATACAAGCAGTAATCAGGCCAATTCTACGATTATATTTTATGTTGATACATTAGCTCCAAGATATTCCTCTGCTTTTGCGAATCCAAGTCCTGCAAATCAATCTCAAAGTGTAAATTGTTCAGTGTTCTGGAATGATACATTTGCATTAACAAATGTTTTAATCGGAGAAAATTCTTCTGGAAGTTTCGAAAATCATACAATAAGTATTTCAGCAACTAGTGGAAATGTTAGTTATGTAATTGTTGGAAGTAAACTAACAAATGCTGGAAGTTATACTTGTCAATTTTATGCTTCTGATTCTGTAGGAAATATGAATTATACTTCAACTTCTTTTAGTGTTAATGACGTTACGGCACCGACGATAACCGTAACAAGCCCAACAAATGGCGGAACGTATAGCATGGCGCCAATAGAGTTCTCTTTAGTTACAAACGAAAACGCTTCTTGGGCGGGATATTCTTTAGATGGTGCGGCAAATGTCAGCATGGGTAATATAAGTAGCACAAATTGGAATGCGACAAATAATAGTATCTTGAGTGAAAGCGCTCATTCAATTGTATTTTATGCAAATGATAGTTCTGGTAATGTAGGAACTTCTGGAGCAAAGACTTTTACTTTGACCGCAGGGGCAGCCGATACAGTTCCTCCGGTGATAACAATAACCAGTATTGCTAATGCATCTTATAAAATATTGACTGGAGTTGCTTTGAATATCACTACAAATGAAAATGTAACCTCTGTTAACTATTCTTTAAACGGAAGCGCAAATGTTTCTATGACGAATACTTCAATGCTAGATTGGAATGCAACGCTTGTTGATTTGAATCAAGAATCTACGAATACATTGATTGTTTATTCAAGTGATGCCGCAGGAAATATTGGAGCTGCAACAATTACCTTCTATGCTGATACATTAGCTCCAAGATTTACTTCTGTTTCTGCAACTTCAATAAATGAAACTCAAAATGCAAATTGTTCAGCTTATGTTACTGATGTTTTTAATTTGACAAATGTTAAGATTGCAGAAAATGCAACTGGCAGTTTCATTAATCATACAATTGATTTGTTCGCTACTGGATTTGCAAATTATACAATGTTCAGTGTCGCGAAGGGAAATTATAGTTGTATATTTTATGCAAGTGATTCTGCGGGAAATATTAATTCTACTTCAACAACTTTTAGTGTTAATGATGTAACTGCACCCATAGTAACTGTTACAAGTCCAAGTAATTCTACTTATGGCGGTTCTTCAATTGCTGCAAGTTTGGTTACAAACGAGAATGCTTCTTGGGCAGGATATTCTTTGGACGGTGCAGCTAATGTGAGTCTTGTTGGTTCAGGGACTAGCTGGAGTTCTACATTGAGTGGCCAGGCAGTAGGAAGTCATAATATAATATTTTATGCAAATGACAGTTTTGGAAATCTTGGAATCTCTTCATTGGTTTATTTTACTATTGCAACAGGTGACACAGTACCGCCAGTTATTACAATAACCAGTATTACTAATGCTTCTTACAAGACCTTGACTAATGTTTTCCTAAATGTTACAGTAAATGAAAATGTAACTTCTGTTAACTATTCTTTAAATGGAAGCGCAAATGTTTCAATGGGTAATACTTCGACGACTGCCTGGAATGCTACGCTTGGCACTCTAAATCAAGAATCTACGAATACATTAATTGTTTATGCAAACGATACTTCTGGGAATATTGGCGCAACAACAATTACTTTCTATGCCGATACTTTAGCTCCTAGATTCAGTTCAGTTTCTGCAACCTCAGTAAATGAAACTCAAAATGCAAATTGTTCAGCTTATGTTACTGACACATTCGCGTTGAGTTCTGTTAAAATTGCTGAGAATGCAACTACTCCTGGTGTTTTCATAAATCATACAATTGATTTGTTCGCTACTGGATTTGCAAATTATACTATTTTAAGTGTTGCAAAAGGAAATTATTCTTGTATATTTTACGCAAGTGATTCTGCAGGAAATATTAATTCTACTTCAACAACTTTTAGTGTTAATGATGTAACCGCTCCGACGATAACCGTAATTAATCCGCAGAACACAACTTACAATACAAATAATATGTCTTTGTCAATTGTGACTTCTGAGGCTGCAGTTTCTGCTAGATACTCTTTAAATGGTGCTGCAAATGTTACAATGATAAACAGTTCTACTACAATTTGGAATGGTAATTTGACAAGTCAGCCAGACGGTCAGTACACAATTATTTATTATGCAAACGATAGCTCTGGAAATTTAGGGATAGCTAATGTTTCTTTTTCAATAGATGTAACACTAAATGATAATGCTAGGCCAATATTGACTATATGGAGTCCTTTAAACGCAACGTATTATACCTCTGCAAGTATTTTGCTAAACATTAGTTCAGATAAGAATGTTTCCAGTGCAGGATATTCTGTTAATAATAGCGCGATTGCAAGCCTAACAAATACTTCTTTGACTTCATGGAATGCAACTTATTCTTTTGCAGAAGGAACGAATAATGTGTCTTTCTATGCTAATGATACGTCAACAAACAGAAATCAAGGCAATAAGAATGTTACAGTTTATGTAGATTTAAATAATCCGGCTGTGAGTTCTTTTGTTTGTAATTCTTCAGTAAATGATTCTGCAAATTTAACATGCCAGGTTTCTGCTTCAGATGCTATAGGGTTGAGTTATGCTATTTTGAGTTATAATTTTTCAGGAGTCTTTGTGAATAGTTCTGATATTGTTTTAACTGGAACTAGCAACTCTACTAGTTATGTTTTTAGTGAGGGAAATTATACTCCAGGAAATTATGCCGTGCAACTTTATTTATTTGATTTGTCTGGAAGAATTAATGATACGAAGATTAGTTATGTTGATATTTTGGATGATGTCGCTCCAACAATAAATAATGTTAGCTATTCTCCAAATACAGCGGATGCCTTGGATCCATTCGTAAATGTTACAATAAGTACGTTTGTAACTGATAATTATTTGATGGGATCTTCGACAGTCTATTATAAAACCGTTTCTGGTTCGTGGTTAAATTCACCAATGACGAATACAACAATATCAGATTATAACACTACAATTAATTTTAGCGCTGGGAATTGGACATTTTATGTTAATGCAACTGATGCACAAGGAAATATTAATATTTCTCAAAATTATACTCTAGATATTGATTCAGATATTTCTCAAAATGTTTATACAAATATAACTTTGATAAAATCTTTTACATATGCGCAGAGAAGTTCTGCTAACGAGTTAGGTTATATTATATTAAATACAACTTCCGATAGTGGTTTGAATTATAGCATAAGTATTTCTTCGGGTGCGGATATTCTTGATAGGTTTAATTTAAATAATACTCTTAATCAAACTGAAAATTATTCTACAGGTAGCGGAGATGTGTTGTTTATTCCTCTTTTTGTTAATCTTGTTAGTCCTACAGATTTAGTCGTGGGATTGTATCCATTTAATATAGCCGTGGTTTCCGAAGCTGGAACAGTAGTAATTGAAAGAAATTTAAATATTCAAACTGCCAATGGTCCATATCTAGTTGTTTCTATTGATGAATATTCTTCCACAGTTACACGAGGGCAAGCTAATATTGATTTTGTGGCTTCTGTGGAAAATTTAGGAACGCAGGATGCTATAGCTACTAATTTGAGTTGGTCTTTGCCATTAGGATTGTCCCTATCTGTTGGAAATGAAATTAGGGATTTGGGAAGTCTTGCTGTGGGTGTTTCTGCCCAAAACAGCGTTAAATTAAATGTATCTTCAAATATTACTGATTCAAACTTAACTATTTATTCAATTGCTGCTTCTGCAAATTCAAACACATCTAATGTCTCTAAAATAATCGGAGTAATAGATCCATTAACAGTAAATCAAACAGTGATTCAGACAATAACTACTGGAGGTGGCGGTGGAGGCGGTGGTGGAGGCGGTGGAGGAGGCAAGGCAGTTGTTTATTCAAAGATTATTGAGATCGTTAGAGGTCAAACGGACGAATTTGAAATTAGTGTAACAAACAAATATGCAAATTCTACATTGAGAGATGTAACATTAAATATGACTGGATTTTTGGCACAGTATATTTCTGTTTCTCCAGCTAAATTTAACTCAGTGGAATATAATAAAACGGTAAAGTTTATTGTTAAATTAAAGGTGCCAGCATACAAGGAAAGCTATGAAGAATATGATTTGAAGGCATTTATTAGTGGGCAATTATTTTATGGGGCAAATAATGTTCCATCTCCATATAGTGAAATTCAAAATATAAAATTAATTATTGAAGAAATTAGTAAGAAAGATGCCAACTCTAGTTTGCTGGATGCAGAAAATGCTATTTTGGAAATGCAAAAATTGGGGTTGAATACTAATCAGTTAGATAATTTATTACTGCAAGCAAAAAATAAACTTAATGAAAGTAGAAATAAGGAAGCTTATGACTTATCAAATTCTATTTTAGAAACAAAGGCAAAGGCGCTTTCCGTTGCTGATTTAATTAGAAGAGTAGCTGAGGCTTTGAAAGATCAAAGAAAAAGTTATTTGTTAGTGGGAGATATTCCAGGCGAAACTATGAATATTACGGCCCTTAAGAGTCTTGTAAATGAAATAGGCGGCTCTAGAAATTCTGCAATTAAAGAGCTTTTGGATTTGTCAATTTTAGCATTTGAAAGAGGAGATTATATATCTGCTGAAGAAAGAGTAAAGACGGCTCAGTCGAGTTTATTGTTGGAATCTAAGGGTAATTTAGTGCTCTTCTTTTATACCTATTGGCCATTTGTTGTTTTGGCATTTATTTTATTAGCTATTATGGGAGTATTTGCAAATAGGGTTTATAGGAAGTTTTCATTAACAAGTAGAATTTTAGACATAAATCATGAAGAAGATAATATAAGAAAATTATTAATTGCTTTACAGAGAAGTTATCTTAACGGAAAAATCTCTCCTGGTGAATATCATAAGGGTATGGCTCAGCATCAGACTAAATTATCTAGCATAAGAGGTGAAAGATTAAATTTGAGAAGCAGAAGAATAAAAATACTTAAGCCGCAACAGGTTTTACAGGATTTAAGGAGCGAGAGGGCACATGTAGAGGAAGAGATAAAGAGATTGCAAACTAGATTTTATAGAAATAAAGAAATTTCTGCGCAAGAGTATGAGGGCGATTTTAGTATATTAAACGAAAGACTTGCAGAGATTGAAAAAGAAAGAATGACTCTAGATGTTTTGAGTCATCATAAGTATGTTAATCAGAAGGTTATTTATACCGATAAGAACAGTGAGAATAGTGTAAAATCATTTTTTAAATCATCTGTAGGGTTTATTAAAAATATGTTTGGGAAAAATGAAGAGACGGAAGAAATTAAAAGAAGAGAGAGAATAAATAAAATGTTGGAGAAAATAAAATGAAAGGAAAATTTAATTTTTTATCAATCGTGATTATATTTTTGTTTGTTTTAATTTCATTTGTTTCAGCTGCAGATAATTCTACTAATATTACTCAAGATATTGCTTCTAGGGCAATAAATAGCGCAGAGGATACTATTAAGGAAATGCAACTCAATAATTTTTCTGTTGTTTATGCGGATGATCGTTTAATTGAAGCGAAAAGGGTTTTTGATCAGGCTAGGTATGCCGAGATATTAAGAGGAGATATTAATTCTTCCGACGCTTTAAAATCCGAAGCTCGAATGGCTTTATCAATAATTAATTGGAAAAATATTTATTATTCAGATGTTTTATTTTATACCGAGGACATACAAAACAGAAGAGAAACTGCTTTTTTAATTTCAGATAGAATTTCCATTGAGCAAATTAAATTAGTTTTAGTTTCTAATGAAACAAAGAGTATTTTCAATCAAGCAAGGGTTGCGTTTTACGATGAGAGATATAATGATAGCATGAGATTATTAGAAGATTTTAAATTGGCTGTTGAGCAGGAGAAAGTTAACGCCTCTACCCTTTCAGCTATAAAAGATGGATTTGCTAATTTTTTCCAAAAGTATTGGATTCATATTTTAATATTTTTAGTTTTGATGGCGGTGGTAGGATATTTTTTCACAAGACGAATGAGGAAGAAGGAGTTGGAAAATAAAATTAAAAATATGAAGGCGGAAAAAAATGCGGTCGTTGATCTTATGAAAAAAACGCAAGTTGAAAGGTTTAATGAGAATACAATTTCGGGATTGGTTTATAGTATTAGGATGAAAAAATTTGAGGAGAGAATGCAGGAGATTAAAGAAGAATTGCCTGTGTTGGAAAATAAATTAAAAAGATTTAAAGGTAAGCAGGGTATTATTGGTTAGGCATGGTTAAAAAAATGTTAGTTATAGATGATGATTTGAATGATTTGTGTACTATGCAGTTGGTTTTAGAGAAAGAGAAATATAAGGTTGAAACGGCAGATAATGGTGCCGACGCATTGGATATTATCAGGAGAGATAGGCCAGATTTAATTCTTGTGGATATTAGGATGCCTACCCTATCGGGATATGATTTACTTAGATTGTTGAGAGAAAGATTAAATCATGATGCTAAGATTGCTTATGTATCTATTGTTCCTAGGGTTGAGGTTGACATGACAGATATAGATGGTTTTATTCAGAAGCCGTTTGTGCCAGTTAAATTAATTAAAGAAGTGAAAAGGATTTTAAAATAATGGATTTAATTATTCAATTACAACAACAGCATGTTGAGATTTTACATTTTTTTGAATCGATAAAATCAGAAATGATTAAGAGTAATACGCAGGATAATTATTTGAAAGAGGAATTATCTAACTTAAGAGATTTTCTTATGGGACATTTGGCGCTAGAAGACAAAATGCTATATCCGGCTTTGGAAAAATCTAAATCCAAAGAAGCTAGAGAAATAGGAAAAAAGTTTTCTGTTGAAATGCTGGGCATTTCCAAAGTAGCTATGGCTTTCTTTGAAAAATATAGTGCTTTACAGCTTTCTGATTTACTTAAAAATGTTAAATTTAAAAACGAGGCTAACATGATTATTATAGCAGTTAAAAAGAGAGTGGGTGTCGAAGAGACAATACTTTACCCTACTTATAAAAAATATTGTGAAAAATGAGAGGATGAAATGGTAAAAACAATAATGGTGGTTGATGATGAACCGGATATTCGGACTACTGTAAAAGCTGTTCTTGAAAAAAATAAATATAAAGTTGTTACTGCCGTTAGTGGAGATGATTGTTTAAAAAAAATTTTGGGTGGAGAGAAGCCGGATTTAATTTTAATGGATATTATGATGCCAGGAACACCCGTTAGGGAAATTATTCCAAAACTTGGTAAGGTTAAGATTGCTTATTTGTCAGTAGTTAGGACTTCTGAGGCCGAAAGAGAAGATTTAATGAAAAACAAAAACATTGTGGATTTTATACAAAAGCCATTTGATATTGATGAACTTCTAAAAAGAGTAAAGAAGTTGGTTGTATAAGATGGGAGAGCGTTCAATGAAAGCAGGTGATTTTAAAATAGGAATTGTCGATGATCACATACAGACTGCAATATCTATTTCTCAGCTTTTAGAAACGAATGGATTTAAAACTTTTCAGACGTATAATGTGCATGATACAATCGAGAGGGTTCCTTCCGAAAAACCAGATTTACTTCTTCTAGATATGAAGCTAAATGACGGGAGTGGTTATGATGTAGCAACTAAGTTATCAAAACAGAAAATAGTTTTTATTTCTGGTTATGATATGGATGTTAAAAAGATAAAAACTTTTAAGAATGTTATTGGAACACTGATTAAGCCGATAGATAATGAACTATTGTTAAAGATGGTGAGAAAAGAACTTAAATTACCCGAGCCTAAAAAATTATAAAATGGATGTTAAAAAAGAGCTTGCTAATAATCAAACAATTCTATTAATTATGTCTAGCGTGGAATATAATGATGAAATTGTTGATGTTGTTAAAAAATTAAATGGAAAGAATATAGTTTATGTTACTCTTAATAAAACTAAGGATTCACTTATTGAACTTTTTAAAAAGAATAAAATTAAAACTGAGAATATGGTTTTTGTCGATGCTATTTCCAAAACAATTAAGAGTGTTCCGAATCAATCGGATGGCGTTTATTATGTTTCTTCTCCCGGAGCATTAACTGAAATATCTTTGGTTATTTCTAAGTTTGTTAGACATAATTTCGATTATCTTATTTTTGATTCTTTAACGAATTTGTTGGTTTATGAAAGCAAGGCGCCAGTTGCAAAGTTTGTTTCATCATTGGTTAATAAAATAAAAGAGTCTAAAACTAAAGCAATATTTTATGCATTGTCGGTTAAGGAGCAAGAGGCACTGATTAAAGAATCGGGAATGTTTGTGGATAAGGTTATTGATTTAGATAAATAAGTTAAGTATAAAAACTAATTTTTACTGTATTTATAGAAGAGGATGGTTGAAAATTTCGAAGAAGGTGATTTTATTTGGAAGAAATTTCTATTTGGAAGCATAAGAAAAAAATTGAATTGGGCTTTTGGGTTTTTGTTTTTGCTTTTAATTATTATGATTATTATAACTTATAATTTAAATCAGCAAATTTCTACCGACCAGACATATATTAGAGAGGTTAATGTTCCACTGATATTAATGGTCGAGCAGATTACTGGTTATGATGCAATGTTGACAGCTGTGGTTTATGATTCTCTTTTAGACGTAGAAAAGGGAGAGAGTGATAATGTTAAGGGGTATAACGTAAAATACAATGATATCGGAAGTAAACTAGATAGCTTGATTAGGATTGAGGCGCCGAGTTTGATAAATAAAAGCAGAAGAAGTGTTGAGGATAAGAATAAGGTTTATGGTTATTTGAATGAATTAGATAGAGTTAATATTGAGTTGGTTAATTTAGAGATAAGTGCGTTTAGTGCAATGGAAAATGGGAGCATTGATGAGGCCAGGGGATTTGTTTTAACTGATCAATATGATAGTTACAAGAAAGAACTTGTAGATTTGTATGCTAAATGGGAAGCTGAGGAGGCGAGGATTGCAGAACAATATCGTGAAAGAATTTTAGCTAATTCTGAAAATGCTCGAATCTATAATTTATATTTAGGAATTTTATTTATTCTGGTTTCTATAATTTTAGCTTATTTTATTGTTAGGTCTATTGCTAGACCAATAAATGAGCTGACTGCTTTGTCTAGAGAGCTTGCAAAAGGTAATTACAAAGCTAGATCTAATATTGAGACTGGGGATGAAATAGAAGAGCTTGGAGAAGTTTTTAATAGTGCTATAGAGCAGCTTGAGAAGTTGGATTTTGAAAGAGCACAGGTGGATAAGGCAAAGACAGAGTTTATGTCAATTACTTCGCATGAATTAAGAAGTCCGATGACCCCGATGAAGGCGCAGTTGCAAATGGTTCTTGGAAATTATTTTGGAAAGTTAAATGAAAAGCAAAAAGAATCTTTGAGAATTGTTTTGAATAATACAGAGAGGTTAGACAAGATTATTGTTGACTTTTTAGAAATTTCTAGAATTGAAGCTGCGAGATTGAAATTTAATTTTGTACGTGCTGATTTGTCTAAAACTATTGATTCGGTTGTTGAGGAAATGAAAGGATTTATGCCTGAAAAGAAAATTAAGATTGTAACCCATGTTGAGAAATTACCGACAATAGAAGTTGATCCAGATAGAGTTTCGCAGGTTTTGAGAAATTTAATTAATAATGCAATTAAGTTTACACCTGAAAATGGAATAATAGAAGTTTCTGGGAAAATGCATAGCGGAATGATTTTGTTTTCTGTAAAAGATTCTGGTATTGGGATTGCAGATAAGGACCAGAGGCGATTATTTGAGCCGTTTTTTCAAGTGGATAATATGTATCAACATAAAAGTGGTGGAACCGGCTTGGGATTGGCAATTTGTAAAGGGATAGTGGAAAGTCAGGATGGAAAAATCTGGTTGAGCTCTCAGCAAGGTAGGGGAACTACATTTTATTTTACGGTTCCATTGAGGCCGGTTAGAGAAGTTAAGGCAATAAAATTATTGTTTTCTGAAGCCGAGAAGTCTGATGAGGAAATTAAATTTTTGTTTAAAAAATATATTGGCCCATTGGGAGAAAAGGAATTTGAAAATTTAAAGAATAGTAGGGGAATTAGTATCAAAACTATTTATGATTATTTAAGGTTTTTAGTTAGTAAGGGAATATTAAAAAATGATGATGTGGAAGAGTTTAAAAATAGTGTTTTACTGGTATTTAGTAAGGGTGAAAAAGTGGGTAAGAAAGAATTTTTGCAAGAATCGAAAAACTTCGGAGAATCTTTTGAGGTGAAAAAGTGAATTTTAAAAAAGAACAAGCGAATTTCGGAAAATTATTTTTATTAGTTGTTTTAATGATAGTTATACAAATAGCCGTTATTTTGTTGATAAAAAATAAATTATATTTTATTGTTTCGGCCACAGCCTATCTCTATTTTCATCTGATATTAGAGTTGATTACGATTATTGTCGGTTTTATTATTTTTTACTATGCAAATGAAGCATATAATCAGACCGGTTCAAATAGGATAAGGATAATTGGATGGGCTTTTTTGATAATGGCTATAATTGATATTTTTCATACTATTGCTTATAAGGGATTTCCAAATATACTTTTTCAGCCAGGTAGTAATGTTGGGATTTGGTTCTGGCTGCCCGCAAGGTTTATTGGTTCTTTTTTATTACTGGTTAGTTCTTTTTATAGTTTAAAAAAGGGCGGATCAGGATTGGTTAATTTCTTGAAATATTTAGTGATGAGTTTTGTAATAATTTTAATTCCTCTAGTGATTTATAATACGTTTAACAACATTCTTCCAAGAATGTTTATCGAGGGTCAGGGGTTAACCGACTTAAAGATATTTTCAGAATATTTTGTAATGATTTTATTTGGTATTGCTGCTATTAATTATTGTTTTATTCTTTATAAAAATCAAAATAAAACTTTACTTTTTTTTATTTTTGGACTAGTGTCCAGTGTTTTTTCAGAGTTAGCTTTTACTATGTATATTAATGTTTTTGATTCTTTTAATATGACGGGACATGTTTTGAAAGCCATTGCTTATATGTTTTTCTTAGTAGGTTTACTCTATTCAATTAATTATAGGGGTAAAAAATGAAACTATCAATGATATTAGTTTGGAGTTTTTTGATTGTAACTTTAGTGGGAACTTTATCTGCCAGTTATTTTGGATATTTTAATTCGGAAAAAATATTACGGGAGCAGATTTCAAATAATCTTTTGCATAGTTCTCAATTAATTGAAAATAGTATTGAGGTTTTCTTAAGCGAGCAGAAAAACAAAATTGAGTTAATCGCTACTCAGGACGAATTGTCAAATGAGGAACTATTTAGAATATCGAAGATAGATGACAGTTTTTATGAAATATTTGTTATTAATTCGAGTGGAATAATTGTTGCTTCTTCCGATGTTACCCATGTTGGAGTTGATAGGCATAATGATAGTTATTTTGTTAATGCAATAAGCCAAACGTATATTAAACCTGTATATTTTTCTGACTTTACTGAGGGGTATTCTTTTACAATTTCTACTCCGTTTCATAATTCTGTTTTAGTTATTAGGATAGATATAAGCCATTTCGATAGACTATTATCTGATAAAACGGGGCTTGGTAAAACTGGCGAGACCTTAATGGCGTTTGTAAATAAAGATGGAGAAGTGGTTTATTTTACAAAAAGATTATTTTCCGATAAAATCATAGAGACTATTCCTTATGCGCAGCTTCCCATGCCTATGAAGAACGCGCTAGAGGATAACGAAATATTAAGTTGGGATACCAAGGATTATCGAGGAGTAAATGTCATTGCTGCTTCGAATTATATTGATAGTATGCGTATTGGGATGGTTACTAAGAGAGATTATTCCGAGGCAATTGGAATTGTAAGAGATCGGTTGAGGAGGCTTTCAATTATAGTGGCTAGTATAGCAGTATTTATTGTTTTTATCATTAGTTGGATAATTGCTTATAGAATTTCAAGATCTGTTTATAAATTAAGAGAAGGAGTGGACAAAATTATAAAAGGAGATTTGAGTATTCAATTGGATAAAAGCGATATTTTTGAGGTTCAGAGTTTAACGGATTCTTTGAATAGAATTTTAGCTACCATGAAATTAGTGATTTTGAGAACGGGTTTGAGTAAGGGCAATATTGGAATTGGAGAGGCTGTTATGGCAAAGGAAGAAGCAGAGACTAAATATAAATTAATATATGAAACTTCCATAGATGCAAGAATGATTTTAGAATCCCCTAAATGGAATTTTTCTTCTGGAAACCCAGCCGCTATTAAAATGTTTAATGTAAAGGATGAAGAGCAACTCGCAACGCTTACTCCTGCGGATTTATCACCAAAGATGCAACCTGATGGACATTTATCTGGTCTGAAAGTAAAGAAGATGATTGAAAAAGCGCTAAAGGAAGGAAGGGCATTCTTTGAATGGACGCATAAGAGATATAATGGGGAAAATTTTCTTGCAAATGTTTTATTGAGTAGATTTGAAGAAAACGGAAAAACATATATTCAGGCTACGGTTAGAGAGATTAATAAAGAGGGTGCTCATTCGAGTGTAAGGAAAAAATGAAAAATGAATTTATTCTTTGGCAAAAAAAGTGGGAAACTGGAATTAAAACCATAGATGATCAGCACAAGCATTTTGTAGGAATAATTAATCAGGCTTACACTCTGAATGAAAATGGAAAAGACAAGGATTCTCTGGGTAAAATTATTAATGAGTTAATAGGGTATGCTCGAATACATTTTTCTACAGAAGAACGATATTTTGCAGATACGGATTATCCAAGAACAGAAGAACACAAAGGGAAGCATATGGTTCTTTTGGAGAAGATTTTGAATTTTGATAATCGGTTTGAAAAAAAGGAAGATGTTTTTGGGAATGCATTAGTTAGTGAGTTTTTAGTTTTTTTAAAGGGATGGTTAGATAATCATTTAGTTAAGGTGGATCATTAATATGTTTCTTGGTTGAAGGAACACGGAATTAAGTAATATTTAAATATAAAGTATTGATGGTTAAATAAGATGAAAATAAAAAAAGGTGATGTTTCGGGTGGTAAAGGTATTCTTAAAAATATTAGTATCGGTAGTGAGTTTGTTTGGACCCCAGAGATGAGTGTGCATGAAAATACTATCGATAAACAACATCAATCGTTGATAAAAGAACTGAATGAACTGATTAAAGAGGCTTCTATGGGCGATGAAATGGATAAACTCCGACGTACGATGCACTTTTTAGATAGTTATGCACTAGAGCATTTTAATTATGAAGAAAAATATATGACTAGTTTGAATTATCCTGGATTAGAAGAACACAAAGGCCAACATGCGGGATTTATGAAATTTTATGAGGATATAAAGAGAGAATTTACTAATATTTATAAGCCAGATACTATGAAGAGAGAAAATTTACAATTATTGATTAATAAGATTAGAAAATTTTTAGGGGATTGGCTTGTTAATCATATTAAAAAATCTGATCATAAATATGCAGTATTTGCGGATGCGCTTAAAAAAAATGGTGTAAAATCTAAGGTTGTTGAAAAAGCAAAATCAGATGATGAAGAGGTATTTTTTATTAAGGAAGATAATGCAGAAGCTGGAGAAATTAATGAAGAAGACGCTGAAAGAGAAATAGAGGAAGAGTTAAATAAAGATAAGGCAAGAGAGTTGGCGAATGAAAAAAGAAAACTAAGTAAACAGTATGATAAATATTCTTCTGAATTAAAAAATAATTTTAAAAAAGAATTGAGTGAACAGAAAAAAATTATTGAATTGCAATTAGAAAAAAAGTTTGGTTCAAAAATTAACGAATTAAGCAGTCAAATTGAGGATGAAAGAAAACAGATTGGTTTTAAGGCACAGATATTGAGAGAGAAAAATAAATCAAAGCAGGCAGTTTTGAAGCAAATACAGGAAGATTTGGAAATAAAAACTTCTGATCTTAAGGATGTTAAGCTATTGAGTGATAATCAATCTAAGCAATTGAAGAATTTTAAGGTAAAAGTTCAGGAGTTGAGACAGAAAGAGAAGGAACTTGTATCAGAAAAAAATGAATGTGACAATAATCTAATTCTAGAAAAAAAAGAGTTGGATAGAAAATTTGTTGAGCTAAAAAAACAAGAAAAAATAAAATTAGAAAAAGAAAAACAACAGGCAAAGAAGGAAATTTTTAATGAAGCTAGTAAAAAGTTGAACAATCAATTGAGAATTGAAGAGGAAAAATTCAAATTATCTTTAAAAAAGAAAGAGCAGGAATTGAGAGGCAGACTTGTAAAAGAAGAGAAAGATTTTGAAGCTAAAGAGAGAAAAAGTCTTTCTTCTAAATCTAACGAAAAATTAAATCAACAATTGAAGGTTGAGCAATCTAGGTTAAATTCAAACTTGGAAAAAGAAAAGTCTGAATTGCAGAGAAAATATTTAAAGCTTTTTTCTCAGGAAAAAAATAAGGATAAATTAAATCTGAAACTTAAATCCGAAGAGCAGGAATTGAGAGGCAGACTTGTAAAAGAAGAGAAAGATTTAATCGAGAGGAATAGAAAAGAAGAGGAAGAGTTAAGGGCGAGATATGAAAAACTTATTACTGCAGAAAAGATTAGGGATAGATTGAACGATAAAATAAGAGAGGAGGCTGTCAAGGAAGAGATACGAAGAGTTAAACAGAAACTTAAATCCGAAGAGCTGACATTAAGAGCTAAACTTGAAAAAGAAGAAAAAGATTTTATTGAGAAAAACAAAAGAGAAGAGAAGGGTTTAAAGGAAAAATATGACAATCTTTTTTCTAAAGAGAAAGATGGTAATAATGTAAATAAGCAATTGAAAGAAAAATTAGAAAAAGAAAGAATTGAGTTGGAGAAAAATTCTCGGGCTGAAGCTTTAATGTTTAAATTAAATTCTGATAAAAAAAGAAAGGAATTCGAGCAGAAACTTAAATCCGAAGAGCTGACATTAAGAGCTAAACTTGAAAAAGAAGAAA
>CAYPFA010000001.1:0-13740 GCA_964410025.1 Candidatus Woesearchaeota archaeon | reverse complement strand
GCTAAACTTGAAAAAGAAGAAAAAGATTTTATTGAGAAAAACAAAAGAGAAGAGAGATATTTGATTGAGAAAAACAAAAGAGAAGAGAAGGGTTTAAAGGAAAAATATGACAATCTTTTTTCTAAAGAGAAAGATGGTAATAATGTAAATAAGCAATTGAAAGAAAAATTAGAAAAAGAAAGAATTGAGTTGAAACAACGAACTAAGGTTGAAGAGTTTAAATTAAGATTGGGTTTAGACAAAAATAAAAAGGAATTCGAGCAGAAACTTAAATCCGAAGAGCTGACATTAAGAGACAGATTTGCAAAAGAAGAAAAAGATTTGATTGAGAAAAATAAAAAAGAAGAGAAGGTTTTAAATGAAAAATATAGAAATTTGGTTGAAGAGGTGAATACTAGAGATAAATTGAATCAAGATCTAAGAGAGGAACTAGGAAGAGAAAAAATTGAAAGCGAAAGGCAGAAATTAAATGATGTTTACAAATCTTATGAATCAGAATTAAAAAATAGATTAGAGAAAAATTTAGAAGAGCAGAAAAGTATTTTTGAATTAGAATTTAGAAAAGAGTCTGAAGAGAAAATTGCAGGTATTAGTAATCAGATGGAGAATGAAAAAGAAAGACTTAATTTTCGGGCAAAAAAATTAGAGGAAGAAAACAAACAAAGAGAAGTTTCATTTAAGAAAATTAGAGATAACTTAAAGACTAAGATTTTTGAGTTGAAAGATATTAGAGGACAGAGTGCTGAACAAGAAAAGAAACTTAGAGAGTTTAGAAATCAAATTGAGGAATTAGATAAGAAAGAGAGACGGTTGGTGATTGAAAAGAAGGATAATAATAAGAGGTTTGAATTAGAAAAACAAGCGTTGGGTGATAAATTTGAGAAGTTTAAACGAGAGGAAAAAATAAAATTTGAAAAGCAACGACAGGAAACGATAAGGAGTATTTCTAGCGAATCAAATAAAAAATTAAATCAACAGATTTTAGTAGAGAGGGGTAAGTTTGAGGAACGATTAAAAAAGGAGAGCAGTGATTTTGGGAAGAGATTTAAATCCGAAGAGAGTGAATTAAGGAATGATTTTCAAAAACAGAGAAATTCTTTTATTGAAAAAACTAAGAAAGAAGAGGAATCCTTTGAAAATAGGGAAAGAAAAAGGTTGGAAGTTGAGAATGAAAATATAAGAAAAAATCTTTTTACTGAAGCGAATGAAAAATTAAGACAGCAATTGAAAAATGAGGAGTTTAGGCTAAAAGCAAGATTTGAAAAAGAAGAAGTGGAGCTTAGGAAAAAGGCAGACGCAGAAGCTGAAAAAAAGATTAGAGAAAAGATTGATGTTTTGGAAAAAAATACAAAAGATCAACGACAAAAGGTTCAGAAAATTCTTGATCAACAAATTCAGGATTTGGAAAGAAGCAAAAAAGCAATCGGAAACTAATATTTTTTTAGATTTTTTAGTGAATTCTTGAGTTTTTACGTGTAGAATAATGATTGATAGGCGAGTGTAATAGTCATGTGTTTTAGGTGTTTGTCTAACTTGAATGTAATAGATATGTGTTATAGTTATATGTTCTGTGCAAATAGGTTACTTGAATGTTCTAATTGTATGTTTTAGTTGATTAGAACATCCGTATATGATAGTCATCGAAACATTTATAAATACGTATATCTTGTAATAATCATGAGGGATGCAATAGAAGGCACGGAGAAGGATAAGATTAAGATTCAGATTTCTGATTTATTAAAGAGTCATAGAGAGGAGCTTACTATAGCTGATATTATGAAACAGACAGGTTTGGCTAGGCACACGGTTCTTGCAAGATTACATGGTTTAATTGGTGGAAATATGGTTGGCGTTAGAAAGATTAATATGGCTAAGCTTCATAGTTGGAAGAATGGAGAAGAAGAGGCTGTAGAGCAGGGAGAAAGAGCTAAGCTTGTTGAATTGGAAGAGAAACATTTAAAGAAGAGAGTTTTTGGTGAAAAAAAAGTTGATAATAAAAATCCATTGAAGCATTTTGATATGGCTAAGATTAGGGAAGAAATTGATTCCGAGCTTAAGGGTGGAAAAATTAAGAAATCTGATGTGGAAATTATGGAACAAAGAGCTCCAATTTTACATGTCGTAAAAAATCTTGATGAAAAACAGGGTAAATTAAGTAAAGAGCATATTAAAACAGGAGTTCCGGGATTTGATGATTTATTTGATAAAGGAATTCCACAAGGATGTTCTGTTCTTGTTGCAGGCGGAGCTGGAAGTGGTAAAACTATTTTTTGTTTACAAACTCTAATTAATAAAGCAAATGAGGGAAAGAAATGTTTTTACATGAGTTTTGAAGAGAGTGAAGAAAGATTAATACAACACATGGAAGATTTTGGTTGGAATCCTAGGGAATTAATTAAGAAAGGAAAATTAAAAATACAGAGAATGAATCCATTTGATATTACTAGAAATGTTGATGCATTATTGGCTAAACAGAAAGGTGAATTGCTTATTGATGTTGATCCGGTTATTATGCCAAAGGAATTCAAACCAGATTTTGTTGCGATTGATTCTTTAACTGCGATTGCTTCGGCTTTTACGGGCAAGGAAGAGTCTTATAGAATTTATATTGAACAGTTATTTAGATTTTTTGAAAAACTCGGTTCTACAAATTTCCTAATTACTGAAACGAAACAGATTCCAGAAATATTTTCACAGACAGGAGTTGAGGAATTCTTGGCTGATGGAGTTATTGTATTTTATAATTTCAAAAGAGGAGATGTTAGAGAAAAGGGAATTGAAGTTTTGAAAATGCGTGGAGAAAACCACCAGAAGAAGATTGTTGCGGTTACAATTACTGATGCTGGTGTAATAGTTTATCCAGAACAAGAAGTTTTTAGTGAAATGTAAAAGATTTAAAAAAATTGAAGGTTAAATGAGTTTTTAGCGAGATATTTTGTTCTGGGAATATTTATAAATAGATTATTCTTAATTGTCGTATGAAAAGAGGGTGGTTTGTATTAGTTTTAGTTGCGGTTTTGTTTTTTGCGACGGGTTTGGTTAGTGTTGCGGCTGTAAATTGTGGAGATACTATTACTTCTTCTATAACTTTAACTGAAAACTTGTCTTGTTCTGGTTTTGGTTTAACAATTGCTGAAGATAACGTTACGATCGATTGCAATGGATATCGAATTATTGGAGAAGGTGGTGGTTATGGTCTATATTCTACTTCCACTAAGACCAACATTACAGTAAAAAATTGCATAATATCGCGATTTAACATGGGTATATATTTTTGGGATACCGTAGGCGCAAATATATTTAATAATAATATTTCAAATAACAATGTCAATCTCTATTTTGATGGGCTTTCTTTCTCAAATATCACAAATAATACTCTAAACTATGCAACTGATAGGGCGATGCTTTTTTCCGGATACTCCGCACCTGTCCATAACAATACGGTAAAAAATAATTTTGCGAATTATAATAATCTATGGGGTTTGAATTTAATGTACGATGTTCAAAATAATGAATTTGAAAATAATACTTTTTGTTTTAATGGCGATTCAGATATCGATCTTTATTTGGGTAGTAATAATTTCGGAAGTAATACTTTTGATACTGCTGAAGGATTATCTGAAACAAACCCATTGATTAAATCTAATTCTTGCGTGTTCCCAGAATTTGTTCAAGGTCAGTGTGGGCAATTTTTAAATTCGAATTTAACTCTTACAGAAGATATAACTGGCTGCCTGGGTAATGGAATTAAAGTATATACAGATAATATTACTATCAATTGCAATGGGCATAAAATTAGCGGAGTAAATAAATATTCATCCGGTATTTTTAATTCTGGCTATGATAATATTCGAATAGAAAATTGTAATATCTCAGATTTTGAATATGGTATCAGGATATATGCGAGTGAAGGAGTGGTTGAAAATTTGATTATTGATAATTCTACATTATATAATAATTATCAGGGGATATATTTTGATGGTACTATAGACTCAAATGTGACTAATTCTATCTTTGATAGTAATACGGATAGTGGGATTCATGCAGATTCTTCTTCTGGAAATAATTTTTTATGGAATAATTACACAAACAATAATTATGGGTTATATCTTGACGAATATTCTGATAACAACTCAATTTTAGATAGCAGATTTATCTCAAATAATTATGGCTTTTATTTAAATTATGCGGATAATAATCAAATTGGAAGAAACTATGTTGATAGCACTCAATATAATTTTGGAGAGCCTAGCGGTTCTTCTTGCCCATTTTTGTATACCTGGAATGGATCTGGTTATTCTTTTATAAGTGATATGTCTACAGAGGGCAAGCTTAACGCAAAAACACTTTATCCAGATGATTATTTGAAAATAGATGGAAATCAATTACAGCCGCAAGATGATAAATATAATTTGCAAGTTACAGAAGAATACGATGAGATTTCCTTTATTGATCAGTTGAAATTAATCACTGTAGATCATTCGCCAGATGTTGATGTTTTTAATGGTTTGACTAGACAAGATTCTCACTCCATCTATACAGTTAGTAAAAATCCTTCCCCTATTGTTTCTTGTGTTGATGTGTTGGGTAATGATTGTTTATCTGCTGTTTCTGCGAAAGATGGAATTTTCACAATGAGTCCGGTTGATAATGTTACCAATTTAGTTACTCTTAATTTAGGAAATTTATCTGGATCTCCTGAAATAAAATTAATTGTTTCATATTCTTGGGTAAATGGCTATTCTGTAAATAATTCTAAAAAAAGCATCCAGATAAAAAATGAATCTGGAGATTGGGTAACAATTATGGCAGATTATGATTTAACTGCAAGAGCAGCCCTACAAAAAACCTATGTGCTTAATCTAACTAATAGATTTTTAACAGATGATTATTCTGTTCGATTTGTTTTGCCAATTCATGCAATTGACTATATTGCTCTCGATACCACTTCTCAACAAGAAGTTATAATAAATGAATATAATCCTTTAACTGCAGATTTGCACTATAGAGGATATTCTGATTTTATAAAAAATATTACAAAAATATTCTTTTACAATACATTAATTGAGCGGGATTTTTCAACACCTTCTGGAAATTTCACTAAATATGGCGATGTTTCTTCGTTGGTAGATTCAACAGATGATAAATATGCAATCATTAGTCATGGAGATGAAATTTCGGTTTCTTTTGCATATGAACCAGTAGCTGAAGGTTTGGAGAGAGATTTTTTGATGTTTGAATATGCGTATTACAAACCCGCTTCTTTAGATATTGGAAAGCAAGTTGAACCTCTTCCGTTTAGAGCAATGAGTAAGTATCCGTATAATGAAACAGAAATTTATCCTTTAACACAAGAAAATAAAAATTATTTATCGGAATATAATACTAGGCAGATTGTTTCAGAAAGGTTTGGAGGGTCATTGCCCTTTTCAATAAATAATACTGTTTTTGAAAATACATTTATTGTTCCTGCTGGCATGGGGACTACAGCGCTATATCTTTATGATGAAATAAATACTAGTTTGTTAAATAATAATATCTCTGGAGAGGGATTGGGTATTTATTTAGATAGCTCTACTAGAACAATTGTTAGGGGTAATAATATTGCTGTTGCCTTGAATGCAATATATATTCAAGCTTCAAGTAGTAACGAAATAAAAAATAATACTTTTAACACTTCTTCTTTAGAAACTTCTGCGATTTTTGTTAATGATGCAAGTTCTGACAATAATATTCTTCACAATATTGTTGTGGGCAAATATTGGGTTTCTGATTACAATGAGGGTAATTATTATAATGATTCTTATTCAGGAAATACATATTATTTTGAAGACGGATCCCCTTCTTGGGATTATTATACTTCAACCGACACAAATAACGATGGCTGGGCAGATTCTGGGAATCTACCAATTAATAGTTCCATTTCTGGGGGTCCAGAATTTAATAATCTTACATATCCTACCAGTTATTCTAATAGTGGTGAATGGGCAGATACAACACCGGTTTATGATGAAGATCTTTCCACTGGGGGTTTAGTAAATTCTACTGCCTCTTCTGCACAAATGTGGTATGGTTTTACACCAATAGGAGGGGCATTGTTGGATCAAAATCTAACCATTAGTACAGATTTGGGGTTCTATAATATTTCAATTCCAGGAGAGTGCATCAACCAAACAAATGAATTTGGGACAATAAGTATAGATGTTAACTTAAGTGCAAATTCAGAAATTGGGTTAAATATATATTGCTATACCACAAACGATATTTGGACTAACCCCGATCAAAAACAATTGATTTTTAGTCAGGTTGGAATTTCTACTTTTAATGGTTCTCAAATGTATTGGGAGTTGTCCATGATACCATGGATAGAGTATGGCGAGGATTGGCATCCCGCAATAACTAGTTCTCCCTCGATAAGAAGTATTACTGTCTCTTTAATTTCTCCATCTGACAATGCAGAAACATTGGGTCTGGTTGATTTTATTTTTAATTCTAGTACTGGTTTTGAAAGTCAGGAGATTGGTTATTGTAATTTAACTGCAACTAGCAATATCCTTAGAGCTAGTGAAATTTCTCCAGCAAGTGAAGTAGGATTGGTTGGGTTATGGCATTTTAATAATGATTTACTAGACTCTTCTGGGAATGGAAATAACGGGGAAGCTGTTAATGATGCTAGTTTTAGTTCTGATAGTAAATTTGGTGCCGCCTCTGAGGTTCTAGATGGGGTGGATGATTATGTAAATATTAGTGATTCAGATAGTTTAGATTCAGTAGATTTGACTGTTTCAGCCTGGATCAAATATTCTGGTTCAGATGATGAGATAATTTGGAATAGGATTATTTCTAAGAAAACTGCATGGTTTGACGAGGATGGATTTGAAATAACGATGGTTGATAGTTCTGATAGTCAAATCTATGTTGCGGGCAGTGGGGATCTTCCCAATGTGCAAGTTTCTTGTGTAGATAGTTGGAGTAATAATTCTTGGCATCATATTGCGGTAGTTTACCAGGGTTCTCTGGCGTATGTTTATTGTGATGGATCTTTTAAGGGAAGTGGAGCAATAAATCCTATTGTGGCAAATGATAGGCCATTATTCTTCGGAGGCATGCAGGGTCAATATTTTAATGGGCAAATGGATGAAGTTGCTATTTGGAATCGTTCTTTATCTGCTGACGAGGTAAACAGTCTTTATAATGTTAATTATAGAAATTCTTCTTCTTTAATCACTAAAGATATTAATCAGACATTGTCTTTGAATTTATCTTCAGGAAATTATACATGGGATGTTTCTTGTACGGATGATGCTAACGTTGTTGGAACTTCTGAAACTAGAAATTTGACTATCAGTGGCTCTACCATAGTAAATCAAACAGCACCTGCCCATTCTTCTTATGCTCCGCAAACTTATTTTTCTGATGTGAATTTGCCATCAATTGGAAATAATTTTAACATGGGATATAATGATAAAATTAAGTTTGTTGCAAGATTACAAAACCATACTTTAACTTTAAATAATTTTAATTCATCGACGGCAAAAGTCATTATTCAATCAAATCCAATAATTGCATATTTACAAAAAGGAATTATGTATGAATTTGATTTGAATAATGATTCTACTAATGAGGTTAGAGTAAGATATGACGGAATGAATAAGTCTAAGGCAATGATTTTCATACAGGAAATAAAAGTTGTTGATGAGCAAGTTGTTAAGGATAATAATATTATCCAAGACTTTTTTGAGAAAAAAATTGAAGGTTCTAGTTGGAAAGTATTTTGGATAATAGTTTTGATAGGAATTGTGGTATTGTTTTTTGTTTGGAAAAAATATAAAAAACAAATTGAAGAATTTTTATGGATAAGAGGAATTGAGAGAAGTAGAAGAAAAAGAAAGCATTATAGTTTTTATTAAGTTTTTAAACTCTAAATTCTCTTCTATTTTATGGCAACCTATTCACACTCCAAAGTTTCGTGTTTTGAGAACTGTCCATATCAGTATAAACTAAAATACGTTGACAAAATTGAAGTAGATATTCCTAATACAATTGAAGCATTTATGGGTGGAATCGCACATAAGGCTTTGGAAAAAATTTATACAGATAAAAAAACAGGAGTAGAGGTTACTAAAGAGGATTTATTGCAGTTTTATAAAAAAGAGTGGGATAAGGAGTATTCTGATAAGATTTTAATTGTTAAGAAGGATATGAAAGCAATGGATTATAAAAGAATGGGATGGAGTTTTGTGTTGGAATATTTTAATAGGTATGCGCCGTTTGAGCAGATGGAAATTATTGGAATTGAAACGGAAGAAAAAATGAAATTGCCGGATGGAAGTGAGTGGCATATTAGAATTGATAAGCTTGGAAAAGATAATGCTGGGAATTATTTTGTTTGCGATTATAAGACGAGTTCTAAGATGAAAGAGCAATATTATGCCGATACTGATAGACAGTTGGCGATGTATTCTATTTGGGTTAGGGATAAATTCAAGGATGCGAAATCTGTGAAGTTGATTTGGCATATGTTGGCATTTAATGAAGAGGTGGTCTCAGAAAGGACTCCAGAACAGGAAAGGAAGCTCCAGGAAGAGGTTTTAATTAAGATTGCACAGATTGAGGCGGCAGAGAGACAGGGCAATTTTCCGACGAATATTTCTAGACTTTGTGATTATTGTTTGTATAGAAGCCTGTGCCCGATTTTTAAAGTTGAATAATAGTGTATCTTTAAAGGAGTAATATTTATAAAGTAGTTGCAACTGTATAAATGATGGAAAATCACGATGTGTTTAGAATAAGTATGCCGAAGAGTGATGATATTACGGTCATGACAAATTTAGATAAGCTTACGGGGGATTTGCCACCGAGATATAAAAGATTCGGAGATTCCTATGAGGAAATGGGCAGGGTTTGTTTTAATTATTTTTTTGAAAAGCCATTAACAAAATTTGAAAAGTGTGATTTGAGATTTGCATCCAAGGAATTAGGTTTTGATCATGTTTTTTTAGATAGTGGTTTGGCTGAGTCTAGAAGAATATGGGCAAGCGAAAAATATCCAGAGTATGTAGAGAGTCTTGATATTTTAGATAATAGTGAGCCGGTCCCTGCGGGCACATATGGAACATTCGCTTCTCCGACTCTTTTTAGAAAACAAAATTAATTTTAGTGAATTAGCTTAATTTTTTATTAATGTGTTGGATAATTTGCTCAACGGAATCAAAAGTAAAAATTAGAGATTCGCCTATTTTTTTTTGAATATTTTCCTTTAGCATCGATAAAATTTCTGCTGCTCCTCCGGAATTTTTTAGGCAAATGACTTGTTTCTTAAATATAAGTCCCGTAAGTGCCTCATCCATGGTTCCCGGTCCGCCGTTTACAGCAATTAAAATATCTGCTACGCCAGCTACATATTTTCTTCTTTCGAGCATATTTTCTCCAGCAGTTTCTATATTGAGTTTATTGTTTATTTTATTTGCAAGTTGAAAATATTCTTCTGATGGTAAAATATTAATATTAGGGTATAAAAGAAATGTCTTATCATTTACCGAATGTTCTAAACAATAATCTATAATTCCTCTATAAGCATCTAGACCAACACCTGGCACTCCTCCTGTAAATATATTCCCTTTTTTTTCAACAAATTTTCTAAGTTCATAGCCAAGCTTTATTGTTTCTTGTTTGCTATATCCTATTGAGGGTTGTGTCGCGCCTATTACTCCAATTATTGGATGCTCATATTTTTCAATTATTTTACTTAATGTATTCATCTTAATATTTCTTCTAATTTTTTAATTACTTGTGTTGAATTTATACTGGACATACAACGATCTGAATGATATGTTGAAATAATATTATTTTGATTGTTATATGGGCCATATCTTAATGGTGATGTTGGTCCGTATAATCCTATTGTTTTTGCACCGATAGCATCTGAAAGATGAACAATGCCAGTATCTGGACCAACTACGGCATTTGCTTTGTGGGCAAGAATTGCTAAATTTTTTAGATTAAATGAATAACCATTTTTTAATATTGTGTTAATAATTCTTTTTTCTTTTGCTTGTATTATTTTTGATTTTTCAAAACAATCTTTATCTCCGACAAGTACTGCATCAAATCCATTATCTGCACACCAGGAAGCTGTTTCAATATATCCTTTTTCGCTCCATATTTTTTTGTTTAAACTTGCTCCAAGATTAAATACTATGTAAGGTTTTTTGGTTAAAAATTCATCTCCAGAATTTAATGTTGCTCGTTTATTTTTATCTATTAATAAATCAAAACACATTTTTCTTTTAATTCCTAAATAATCTGCAAATGATAAAAATCGATCAACCATATGTATTTCTTTAGTATCTGTTCCTGATTTGTTTATATCGTTTTCTGATATTTGTAACGGGCAAGAGATGTTTTCTAATGTGAAATTTTTTGGAATTATTGCTAAGTCGAATTTTTCTCCCTTAAGATATTTTTCATATATTAATTTTTCAAGCCTATACCTTTCTGTAGTGTTTCCGCTTCCAGATGCTTGCCATCTTTGCATGGCTAACGGATCTTCCGATGGTTTTGGTAAATATTGCAGTGTTTTTTCTGCAAAGCCTACTAGGTCTAAAATTTCTTGTTTGTCTTTTGGTATTGGAATAAGAATTTTTGCATTCGGGTATGCTTGTTTTAGAGAGTTCAATAATGGTAGTGAAAAAATCATGTCCCCGATACCCCTTGGTGGAGTGTATAATATTTTAAGCGGGGTTTTCATCTTCTATCTACGAACATTTGTTCATATAATTTTCTTGATTCTCTTCCAATTCCAGAAGTTAGATAAATTCCCCTTTCGTTAAAATCAAATGATTTGTTTTTTGATCCGCCAGAGTCATCAAAATATGCCGGACTATGTTCTCCCCACATATCTTTATGTTCTTGAGTGTGATATTTATCTGGCATTATAGAATTAACGAAAAAAATTGTAGGTTGTGGCTTAAATGTTTTAGATTCGAATGTAAATGATTTCGTATGTGTTTCGCATTTTTCTCCATGATTATATATTGCGAGTGTTATTTTTGCAGGATTCCAATACGTAAATGCATAGGGTTCTTTTATCCCAGATGGAAAAAGAGTATTCTCTAAAGTTGCTTTTTGTTTTCTGTACATTTCGGTTTCTCTTAGTTTTTTTATGTGTTCTGATGATACGCCCATTAAATTTACAAATTTCCTTTCTTCGTTAGAGGTTATGAGGTCATTAATCATAATTGCATAGTTTAGATAGCCTTGTTGAGAGTCTGGATATTTATTATTTGAGTCTCCATTTCCGCCTGTATTTCTTGTTCCATCTATTATTATTATGTTTGGCTGTGTTAATTCTAGAGGTATGCACTGGTTACTCATTATCTTATTATCTGAATGCGCATCACTTGATCCTATTTTTGTTTCAACAATTGGAAAATTTTCTTTTCTAAGTAGCGTTTGAATTGGATCAATTGCAACCAGCCCATAACTTAAATTCGGGACAATTGTCACTGGACCCATTTTTTGTTTAACATTTTGTATAAAATTATAGAGATGATTTGCTTCTACGCAAAGATATCTAAGTTCTGCTTCGTCTTTGTTCATTTTTTATCTCCCGAAAAAATAGATTCATATTCTTTAAATGAGCCCTTTTTGTCAATTTTTTTTGCCATGGGGTAATATGCCGTGTATTCTATATTTCTCATTAAATCATCATTTGGGTTAAATTCTCCCCGCCTTATGTCTTCTTTTGCTTTTTTCCAGTTTTTTATTTCTTCATTCTTATTTTGGGTTTTTTTTATTTTATCAATAAGGTAATCTGTTGGCAAGAAACCATGAGAATAGATTTCTTTACATACTTCTGCATCTTCTGTAGATAGTTTTTCAATTAGTAATGAATGTTTTGCAAATTCAGGATTTGCTTTATATATATCCATTGCTAGCTCGATTATTGCATCAGGATCTATTTTATAACCTAAATATCCGGCGGAATAGTAAAAGTCTCTTTCTGCAGAACCCATTGTTTTTTTGAAGCTTTCCATTTCAATCAAAAATTTTATTTGTTCTTCTAGCGGCAATTTGATAATTTTTCTTGAAGTATAGCTGCCAAATGATCCAATGTCTGTTATTTCTGTAATTTTTGGGCAAGTTTTGTCTTTTAGATAGTGTCCTACAAGATTCTTCTTTTGTTCCTCATTTAAAAATTTGTTTTTTTCAATAAAATTGTAGCATTCTAAAATTTCTTGAGAGTTTCTTGTTCCATTTATGACTACGGAAATTGCATCAGGGATTTCTTTTGGCTTTAAATCAACCATATATAAGACTGCACTTTGTATATTGTCTGGATTTTGATTTGGATCTTTTGAAAGAATTGAAAGGAATAATTCTGTTCTGGATTTTATTGTATTTTCATTAACAGGTTTTTTATCTTGTTCTTTGAAATATTGATATTTTCTAAATATTTCCTCTATTGGTTGAGTTTGTTGATCTCCGTCTTTTTTTGTTTTTCCTTTTTGTTTAATATATGCTTGAGGATTTTCAGCTAAAACTTTTAATAAATCAGAATTTTCATCTTTCATACTTTCGCTGAATGTGCATATTGCATCTGAAATGGCTCTTGCTGAAGTATTTTGCCAATCTAGTCCGGAGACGAATTTTCCAATATAGGTTGATTTTTCAGAAATTTTTTCAGAACTATTAATTTCTTTTTCTAATTTTCCTATTAGTCTCCCATAGTTACGCCTTAGACTCTTTTTTTCTGAATTATAATCTTTAAATTTCTTGTCACAGAGAGCAAATACCACTACGCTAGCTATACTTAGGATATACAACAGCATGTTTCTTTCAGAATGACTGTCGCTTCTTTGATCTATTTTTGATAAATTTAAATTCATTTCTTCCAATAATTTTATTCTTTCTTGGGAAGTCGAGTTTGTGCTAACAATTGTTTTTTGAAAGTTTTGTGTTAATTCAAGTGCACGTGTTCCTATTTTCTGAGGGTCTTTTTCTAAACTTGAATTTATTGAATTAATAACCGGTTGTATTGCTTCTTGAAAAATAGGAGGATTTGAGTAGAATTCGGGGTTTGAATTTAGGAAATTTATCATATTCTCCACTTGATGATTTGCTCTAATATAGCCGGCATCTATTCCTCGTGCAAGATTTCGTGATTCTTTGACATCTTTTGTTGCGCAAGAAAATGCAAGATATCCTACAATTGGCGCAATAAAAAGCCATTTGTTTGTATATACATTTTTAGCTACATTTTTGAGGCTGTCCAGAAGAGTTATTTTTGTTTTTCTTCCCAGGGAACTGTTTAACTCCCTTAATTCAGGATTAGTCTTCATATTATATATGGAGTATTTTTGCTGTTTATAAATCTTTTTATTTGTAACTACTAAATAATTACACCTAATTGTTTAATGGAATCTTTGTTGTTTTTAAATTAGGAAATAAGTTATATACTATTTTTAAACTGGTTCAACTTTTTCATTAAATATTTATGTAGTTTTGTTTTTTATCGGATCCAAAGACTTAAAAGATTAAACTCGTCGCTCATTCCGCTCACAAAGTTCGATAACATTCGCTTTACGAAGAATTTGGTAGTGCCTAGATTTATTGTTCGCTGGTTATCAGTTTTTGCAAAGATACTTGTGGCAGTCATTTATTTTGCTTATTTTATAACGAAAACCTTTAAAACTGCTTTCTGTGTAGATATTTTATGCCAGTTAGACAACCAATAGT